>JBNLDK010000164.1:0-13420 GCA_050304295.1 Polyangiaceae bacterium | reverse complement strand
GCCATGACCTCCGAGCAAGCCACCGCCGACACCTTCGCCGCCGAGCTCGTGGCCATCCCCGCTGGCACTAGCGACCACGACGGCGAGTACTTCCCGCGCATGCTCAAGGCCCTCTCGCTCCTCACCTTGACCGGCGGCTTCACCACCTGCGGCGGCCAGTAGCCGTCTACCCTCCCACTAGCCCGAGTGGTATCCGTGCGCACCATGCATTCCTTGACTCGACTGCCGGCATCATCGATCGCAGTGCTCGGCTTGCTCTTTGGATTCCTCACCAACTGCAGTACCGGGAACCAGGATCCCTTCACCGAAGGGGGGACCGGCGCCGTGCCCAGTAGCGGCGGCGCGGCAAGCGGTGGAACGGATCCTGAGGGCGGCACTCCACCGTTTGGCGGCGCGTTGACCGGCGGCAGCAGTGGCGGCACCGGCGGTGGCAGCGGCGGAATGGGAGGCACCGCGGGCTCTGGTGGGGTCACCACTGGCGGTCTCGGATCGCTTGGCGGCGGCCCGACGGGCGGTGTGACGACCGGAGGAACCCTCACCGGAAGCGGAGGCACGGGCGGTGCACCGCCCACCGGTGGAATGGGAACGGGAGGGATTCCCGTCTCGCCCTACGACCACGGGGTAGCGCCGACGACGGTCACCGAGGACGACGCTCGCGCCGCCTACGATGCCTGGGCCGCGATTCATCTCGAAGACTGCGGCGGGGGCGTCTACCGTGTCCGTTGGGAGAACGCCAAGCTCGACGCCACCGTCTCCGAGGGCATCGGCTACGGCATGCTGCTCGCCGTCTCCTTTGGTGAGCAGCAGGTCGTCGACGGACTGCTCGCGTACTATCGGCAAGCGCTCAACGAGGGTAGCAACGACCCCTACAATCCCCAGCCCGCCACGGGGCTGATGCACTGGCTGCGCTACGGCTGCGACGCCCACCGCGACACCAAGTACAGCGAGTACCCCGACAACGCCGCCGCCGACGCTGACCTCGACGTCGCGATGGCCTTGATCATGGCTGACTGCCGCTGGGGCGGCTCAAACTACGCCGGAGAGGCCTCCCGGATCATCTCCGCCATCCGCGAGCACATGTTCATGGACCACAACGGGATGCACGTGCTGCAGCCGGGCGACTCGACGTGGTTCGATTCGATGGGCGCCGGTTGCGTCAACTACTCGTACTTCGCCCCCGCCTACTACCGCGCATTCGCCGCCTACGACGGCGGCAACGCCCAGTTCTGGAACGACGCCGCCGACCATGTCTACACGCTGCTCGCCGCCGCCTCCGACCCGACCACGGGGCTGGTCCGCAACTGGGGTTCCGCCGATGGCGGCGACGCAACCCCCGAGTGCCACGACTCGTACACCCGCGCCGCCTCCTACGGTGACGACGCAGCTCGTACCCCCTGGCGCATCGCTACCGACTACCTCTGGAACGGGACACCCGCAGCCAAGAGCTGGAACGACCGCGTCACCAACTGGGTCGACGGCGTCGGCATCGCCAACACCGCCCAGTGGTACGAGCTCGGCGGAAACGTCGACGAGCAGGCACCCAGCCCCCACGATCACACCGCCATCAACGTTGGCCCCTGGGCGGTCGGTGCCATGACCTCCGAGCAAGCCACCGCCGACACCTTCGCCGCCGAGCTCGTGGCCATCCCCGCTGGCACTAGCGACCACGACGGCGAGTACTTCCCGCGCATGCTCAAGGCCCTCTCGCTCCTCACCTTGACTGGCGGCTTCACCACCTGCGGCGGCCAGTAGCACCGACTGCGGCGAATCCGAGACGAGGCCCCGCGAGCGCGGGGCCCACCCAACCAGAAGCGCCACGCTCCCTCGCTCATCCGCTTCTGCGGCGAGACTACTGCTTCGCTTCCAGCGCCTTCACGAGGGCGGAGAAACGCTCCCGGTACTGCTCCTGCATCGCGGCGATCCGCTCCTCGAGATCGTCGGTGGCCCCCTCGGCCGCGGTCGCCGCTTCATCGAGCTTCGCCTTCGCCTCGCGCGCTGCCCGAGCCTGCGCCTCCGCAGCCTCGCGCTCGCTCGCGCTGAGGTCCCCATCGCGGGCCAGTCCCTCCCAGTCCTCCGCGGCCTGGTCGAGCGTTGTCTCCACCTGCTTGGCCTCGTCAATGCGACGCTCCAGCGCCAACCGAACGCGGACCGCATCCACGTAGACCGCGAAGCTGGCGGCGGTAACGACGTCGACCTGGGTGCGAAGCGTGTCCACGTTCTTCTCACCCAGTTTCGGCGCGTCGCGATCGATGGCCGCGTGCGCTACGTTGCCCTCCTGCAGCCGGGCTTCGAGACGTTCGTCGATGGTCTTCTCGAGCACCCGGTTGATGGTGCCGCCGAGCACGCCGGGATCGGAGCAGCCCTGCTGCTTCCCCGTGTACACCACCGCGCCGCCCACACGACGCTTCAGCTCATCGTCCTCGACCACGAAGAACTGCATCACCGCCGCGGTCTCGTCATGTCGCTCGACATAGCGACGGCTGCGTCCGGCCGCATCGGCCAACTCGATGATCGCCTGCACCCGCGGCCACGGCGGGTCGTCGAGCTCCTCTGGGAACTCGGCGAACTTCCCCGTGGCTTCCTCCACCCGAGTCGCGATCGCCTCCAGTTGCGCAGCGTCCTGAGCGACCAGATCCGGGTAGGCGACCGCGTAGCTCGGTTCACCGGCCGGCGACTCGATGCGCGGTCCTTCCGGTGCCTTCGTCGCGCACCCCGCCAAGACCCACGCAGCCCCTACCAGGGCGAGGATTCGAGCTCCGTTGCATCGCATGCGGGCAGCATACCTGGGTGAACGCGATTGTCACCGCTCGGGAGCGCGTGCCCGGGGCGTGGTATGGTGCGAGGTCTCCAGCGGAGGAGGTTCCAGTGCGCTCGGTTCGACCCGTCGTCATTATCGCCAGCCTGTGGATGCTCGCCTGTGGCTCGAGCACCGAGGACGACGCGGACAGCGGAGGGGCGTTCAGCGCATCGACCGGCAGCGTGTCGGGCACCGGAACGGGAGCAGCGGGGGCCTCGACACCGAGTGGAGGGTCCGCGAGCGGCGGTGCTGGCACCGGCGCTGGAGGGGCCACGGGGGGCACCGCCGCCTCCACCGGTGGCTTCCCAGCCAGCGGTGGCCTCGCCTTGGGAGGCGTCTCACCCGCGACAGGGGGCGCCTCCACCGGCGGCACCGATCCGAGCACGGGGGGAGCGCCCACCGGCGGCGCCGATCCGAGCACGGGAGGAGCGCCCACCGGCGGCGCCGATCCGAGCACGGGGGGAGCGCCCACCGGTGGCACCGATCCGAGCACGGGGGGAGCGCCCACCGGTGGCACCGATCCGGGAACAGGGGGCGCCGGGGGCGCCGGCACGGAGTGCCCCTACGCGGGCCGTATCACCTACACGCTGAATCAGGCCGACAACCCCTCCGCCGACGAGCTCGATGCCTACGCGCGGCTCACCGCAGCGATGGACGAGGCCCTCGCGTACTACAACTGCTACGCCGACCTCGAGAAGCAGCTCTGGGTCAACTACGACCCCGGTGTTCCCACGGCTCAGGCGAACATCGATGGCTGGATGAGCTTCGGCAACGACCGCGCCTACATGGTGCTTCCCACCGCGATGCACGAAATCGCACACACGCTGGGCGTCGGCTACTACGGCTTCGGAAACATGACCGATAGCAACGGGATCTGGACCGGAGCGAACGCCAACGCGATCCTCGCATCGATCGACAGCCCGCGGGACACGCAGCTGCACGCCGACGCGATGCACTTCTGGCCGTACGGCCTCAACTACGCCAGCGAGTACGAGAACGAGGACGACCTGATCATCCACGTGCGAATCGTGGCCGCAATCCGCACGGACCTCGGCCAGTGAGACGACGAGTTCGACACCAGTGAGCCCTGGGCCAGCCGGAGTCGGGGACGCTTCCGCGCTACCCACCCCGGGCCCGGCCCTCGACCGGACCGGGAAGAACCTCACCCCGGTTCAACCGGTCATCATCCGGGTGAACTTCTCCGTGAGCACCGGATCAGCCGCCATCTTGGCGCCCCAGGCCGTGGCCACCGAACCGTAGCTCATCATGTCTAGCCCGTACTGCGAGAGGATGCCCATGTTGCCGGACTGCATGCCCTTCAAAATGGCCACGTAGTCACTCAGTCGCGCCACCGGCTGCCCGGGGAAACACTCCGGATCCGGATCTCCGGCGTTCCCCTCCGCGACGGCGCGCTGGGCCTCCTGCGCCTGAGCCATACGCAGGTGCATGTCCATGTTCCCGTCGCGGATGTTGTCGAGCGCAGCGGCCTCATTGGCGCTGACACCCTGCTTCTGGAGCTGCAGGTTGCGCTGGAACTCCACGTAGGCCTCATGTAGCTCCCCGTTCTCGTTGAGGATCTCCTGCCACTCCGTGATGAATGGATAGACCCCTCCGCTCTGTGGGTCGCGCAGCGGGACACCGAACCGCTGGCAGAGCTCGACCAGCTCCTGCGGTGGGGCACCGCCGGCAAAGGCGACGATCGCAGCACCGGGGCCCTGGTATGCAACGTTGCCCATGATGCGATCGCGCTCCCAGGTGAACTCGGCGTACTCCTCGAGGGTCAACCCGCCGAAGCGCCGCTCCGGGGGGCGCACGCGGTTCTTGCGCGGCACGGCCTCGTAGTACTCGTCCAGCCAGCGCTCGAGATCCTGCTGGGTGGATTCAGAATGATCGCCGAGGCCGAGCCACACGTGCGCCAGCGGGGCCTCCCAACTGGTGAATCCCTCCTGGGGGATCTGCCCTCGCATCCACTGGAACACGGCCTCCGCCTCGGGACGAATCGCCGGGTTCGCGCGAGCTCGCCACGCGAGAGCGATCAGACCGGCGTCCGTCACCCAATCGGAGGGACCGTAGATCAGCGCGTAGAGCGCGTGCCGTCCGGGCCCCGACTCCCAGGGACCGAGGTGCGAGAGCACGACGGCAGTGGCCACCTGACAGCGATAGGCCCAGATGAAAGGCTCGAACTCACCGTGGACCGGAGGTGGTGGCGGGTCGGTCATCACGCCGAGGAATGCGTGCACCCAGTCGGGTCCGAACTGTGCCGCTATCTGCGCCGCCGCCGGGTCCCACGACTCGACCCGGAACACGGCGTCTGCCAGTCCTGCGATCGCCTGCTGCGCCTGGGGCTGCGCCGGCGGGTAGACCTTGCTCGCGACCACGCCCTCGTAGTTCCAGAGACGATAGGCGACCTGGGCCTTGTCGACTCTCGGATCGGGCGTCTGCACCTGCTCGACCGCCACCTCGATTCGAGCGCCCCCCCCACCCTGGCTGCGCACGGCAAAATCGAACGCCATGGTCACGCTGGGTGAATCGAGGTACTCGCTGCGCAACCCATAGCTGATGTTGGCCCCGGCGCCGCAGCAGCGCAGCACGGGGCCCAGCTCTCGCACCAGATGCCGGGTCGCGGCCGCAGTCGCATCCCCCGGGCCCTGAAGGTAGTTGTAGTAGAGCTCGGGCGGGTCGACCTCGTTCACGAGCTGGCGAGTCCGCCGTCCCCCCTCCCTTTCGCGCAAACGGATCAGCTGGATCTTGTCCGCGTCTGACCCCGTCGCACGATACCGCGCGTAGAGCAGAGAAAGTTGCCCCTCGGGGTAGTCGGGCTGCCGCTGCAACAGTTCCTGGAACAGACCGAGCGCCTCTTGGTGACGGCCAACATCCATGAATGCCCAGCCCGCGTCGTGCAGCGGCGCGTTGTCCTCCGGATCGAGCTGGTGGGCAGCTCGATAGTGCTGCAGCGCCTCGTCCGGGCGCTCCGCATCCCGCAACCCGTTGGCCAACGCCGTCCGGAGCCGGCCATCGCTCGGGAAGCGCTGCACCCCCTCCGTGGCCACCGCCACCGTCGCGTTGGGGTCGCCAAGTCGTCGCCGTGCCATCGACTCGGCGAAGTACAGCAACGCCTCCTGGGGAAACTGGGCGCGCAGCGCCACGAAGATGTCCGCCGCCGCGCGCACATTCGCCACGCGAGGGTCCTCCGGGTGCGGCGGGACCGGCACGTTGACCACGACATGAACGCCCGTTTTGACGACATGCTCGAACAGGTGGTCCCAACCAAGCCCCTGGATGATGTGCGGCTGCAGCCAACGGCGCACCCAGTCGAAGTAGGGGAGATCTGGTGCCACATCCACCACGCGACCGATCAACTCGACGGCGCCCGCCAGATCCTTCTGCATCATCAGAATCCGGGCGCGCACCGCGGCCGTCGCCACGTGAACGCTGCCGGTGGCGACCGGGACGAGCGAGAGTGGATCGTTCGTCGAGACGACGATTTCATCCACCAGGTCGAGGTACTCGCGCTCGTTGGGGAACAGCATCAGAGCGTCCGAAGCGTAGAGCATCGCGGCGATGAGCTCGCCGCGAGCCTGAGCGGCCAGTGCCTTCTGCTTGAGCTCGGCGGCCACCTGGGTCCGTTCCTGTGACTGCTGGGGCAGATTCTCGGGATCCAACTTCTCGGTCATGATTTCCTCATCGGCACCCTAGCTCTGGACGCGACCGGAGCCCATACGGATTCGTTGGCTCGGACCCCAGATTCGCCGCTCGCAGAGAGGCCGGATCCCAAACAGAGGCGGTCTCCCTTCCCGTCAGTCGGGGGCCTGCCACCACGATGGCCCCATCCCAACAGCAGAGCCTTCCCTCGCCCCAGTCCCTCAGGAGCGCGCTGCCGATCGCCGCAGCCACAGGAACACCGCCGCACTCGACGCGCCCGCGGAGTAGACGGCGGCCATGATCATGATCTGGTAGCGGGCCGCAACCAGCGGATCGACTCCCGCCAGGATTTGCCCGGTCATCATTCCCGGCAGCGACACGAGGCCCACCGCGAGAAACGTGTTCGTGGGTGGGATGAGCGCCGCGCGCAGCGCGGTTCGCCGTGCTTCCAGCTCCGCGCGCCCGTCGGCCAGCTCCTTGGTGTGACGCTCGGCAGCCAAGCTCAGCACGTTCATTGCGTTGGCCACGACCATGCCCGCGAGTGGGATCGAGTAGCTGGGCAGATACCAGGGACGGGGGCGGATGACCACGAACAGCAGCAGCGCCAGAATCGGCAGGGTCGCCACCAGCAGCGCTGCGAAGGCGCGAGTGAGCTGCTGCCGCCGCTGCTCGGGAATTGGCCGCAGGCTGATCCAAGCAGCAATGACGACCATCCCCACGAAGATCCCCACCACGACCAACGCCCGGTCGGTGGTCAGCACCAGCTTGAGCACATAGCCAACGGCAGCCAACTGCCCGAGCATGCGGGCCGTCGCGTAGAGGGTGCTGCTCACCTCCACCCGCCAGGCCACTAGCACTGCAATCACGGCAACCACTGGCAGCAGACTCAGTCCGACATCAAGGAGTGACAGCTCGTAGAGAGATTTGCTCACCCCCGGGGCCTGGCAAGGAGCGGGGGGTGCGTCAAGCCCAGATCCTCGTTCAGCCCCCGCCTTCGCGTGCTAGCAAGTACAGGCAGCGGAGCGGCTCGGAGTCGAGGGCTTCGTAGAGATGCATGGCGCCGCCATCGCACCGCGCGAGGTGCTCACAGTTGCCGCACTGACTCCGGTGCGTCCAGGACCGGTCGCGGAAGATCTGGTAGCGATCTCGCCAGACGTCGCGCAGGCGTTCCCTCTTGATGTCGCCCTGCACGAAGTCGTCCACCAGCTCGGGACAGGCACCAATCCTGCCGTCGCACAGTATCCCGGCGATGCTGGTGCCTGCTCGACACTGGCAGAGGTAGGGTCGCACGTTGCCCTCGAAGCGGTTGCCAACATAGCCCTCCTCCGACATCTCGGGGCGCGGCAGCATGCCATCCTCCCGACCCGCACGAACAAACTCGAGGATCTCCCGAATTTCTTGCGGTCCAGGGAGCAACTCAGGACGTCGAGCGGCCCTGCCAATGGGCATGACTGGGGCCACCCGCCACATCGGGATCCGGAGCGACGAAACCCAGGCGCGCATCTCCTCGAGACGAGCGACCGCGGGCTTCGTGATCGTGGAAATGATCTCCAGCTTGCCCTCGAGCCCGGCCGCGCGGAGCGCCGCGACGGCGCGCTGGACAGCAGCCGACGTCCCGACCCCGCGGAGCTGGTCGTTGAGCGGCGGCGGCGCATCGCAACTGAGGGAGATGGAACCCATACCGACGTCGACGAGGCGCTGGGCCATGATCTCGTCAAGCAGGACCGCGTTGCTGACCATGCCGAAAGGAAACCCGAGGCGGTGGAGCTCCGTGAACAGCTCGAACACGTTGGGTTTGAGCAGCGGCTCCCCACCGGTGACCACCACCATGATCCGCCGTGGATCGAAGTCCTCTGCGACCTGGCGCAGCACGGCCACGAAGTCCTGCGCCGTGAGCTCGTTGCGTCGCTCGCAGCCCACGCGACCAGCTCGTGGATCGCCGGAAGGTGCCATTTCGAGCAGTACTCGGCCTGGGCGGCGTCGAGCCAGTGGATGGAGCGATACTGCTTGAAGCGCATCGAACGCGAGTGGCAACGGTCACGCTCAGCGGCGGTCGCCGCCTGGTTGTGCGCCACCAACGCGCAGAAGTAGTCCGACGCGCGCTCGTCGAGACCACAGCCCCGAGCGAAACGCATCGCCATCTTCGCAGGGAGGTTGCGCTCACCACCGATGACCAGCTTGAGGTAGTTCGGAGACCTCAGCCCTGCCCGTCGTGAGAAGGCTCGGTAGGAGAACCCGTACTCGTTGACCTTCCTCTCCCGACAGAAGTCCCGAAGGTGCTCGTCGAGGCACTGGAAGCACGTTTACTATAGAATAGCCATGGACCCCGAAATCGTTCACTTCAACACTGAAGATAGTAAGGATATTCGCGCAATGATCTGCACAATCTTGTGTACTACAAGAATACAAATACGCTAACGTGGAGAATTCGGTTCCACTTCGCCCGACCCGAGATGAGCGTCCCCTTACATGAGTCCATCGTCGGGGCACGTCCGACAACCCGCTGTCGACAGGCGCCCAGCAGCGCTCGGCGGTGCGGTTTGTTGCAGTCGCCACGGCGGCGTGTCATCTTCGACAGAGATGCATTCGCTCTCACGCATGCAGGCCCCAACGGTCCTCGTCGTGGATGACGACGCGATGCTAGCGCACATCATCGGCCAGTTGCTCTTGCGCCAGGGACTTAGCGTCACCGTGGTCAATTCCTGTGCAGAGGCCCGAGCCAAGACGACTCCGCACAAGGTGGGCGTTTTCGACATACAGCTGGGAGACGGGGACGGAGTGGCGCTAGCCAGACAGCTGGTCGTCACTGGCCAGATCACGCACTGCGTGTTCTTCACTGGCGGCGCGCAACGCGAGCTGCTCGACCAGGCGAGCGAGCTGGGTGAGGTCTTCCACAAGGGGGACGGCCCCGCGCCGCTGGTGACCGCCGTCCAAGCATTGCTCGGAGGCGTGCCCGCCACCGCCGCCGCTCGCTGAGCGGGGGCCCCCCGCCGTAGGCGTCTCTGGAGAGCCGGCTCCGAGCTAGGCTCGAGTCGCCCCTCCCACCCACCAGAGAGCCGGCGCGGCGCTTCGCCGCATGCAATCCCGAGGGGTTTCGACGGTTGTACGTTGCCTGCTGGACGTTCCGGCGGGACTGAGTTAAAGAATTCCCAGTCGGAAATGTCAAGAATCGCCTGGAGGAATAATTCATGAGCGATAACAGCAAGTTACACAGAGACACCCTCGCGCTTCACGGCGGCCAGGAACCCGACCCGACCACCGGCGCGCGTGCGGTACCCATCTACCAGACCACCTCGTACCAGTTCCGTGACGCGGACCACGCGGCGAAGCTCTTTGCCCTCCAGGAGTTCGGCAACATCTACACGCGGCTGATGAACCCCACGACCGACGTGCTCGAGAAGCGCCTGGCGGCGCTGGAGGGCGGCGTCGGCGCGTTGGCGACGGCGAGCGGGCAAAGTGCCATCACGTTGGCCCTCCTCAACATCGCCCAGGCGGGGGACGAAATTGTGTCTGCCGACAACCTGTACGGCGGAACCTACAATCTCTTTCACCATACCTTCCCCCGACTGGGAGTGAAGGTGAAGTTCGTCAAGTCGGACGACTTCGACGGGTTCCGGGCCGCCATCACCGACAAGACGAAGGCGGTCTACGCCGAGTCGATCGGCAACCCGAAGCTCGACGTGCTCGACATCGAGCGCCTAGCTCAGATCGCCCACGATGGTGGGGTTCCCCTGGTCGTCGACAACACGGTCACCCCCTACCTGGTGCGCCCGTTCGATCACGGCGCCGACATCGTGGTCTACTCCACGACGAAGTTCGTTGGTGGACACGGCACCAGCATCGGTGGCTGCATCGTCGACTCCGGGAAATTCGACTGGACCAGCGGGCGCTTCCCACTCATCACGGAGCCGGACCCGAGCTACCACGGGCTCGAGTTCGTGAAGGCGCTCGAGCCAATGGGCAACATCGCGTACATCATCAAAGCTCGGGTGACCTTGCTGCGCGACCTGGGACCAGCCATGTCACCGTTCAACGCTTTCCTGTTCTTGCAGGGGCTCGAAACATTGCACCTGCGCATGGTTCGTCATGCCGAAAACGCCCTCGCCGTCGCGAAGCACCTGAGTCAGCACCCGAAGGTCGCTTGGGTCAACTATCCAGGGCTCGAAACCAGCGCCGAGTTCGGCAAGGTGGGTAAGTACCTCCCCAACGGGGCCGGGGCTATTCTCGGGTTCGGTATCCAAGGTGGCAAGGAAGCCGGCGCGAAGTTCATCGACAGCTTGGCACTCGTCTCCCATCTGGCCAATGTCGGCGACGCCAAGACCCTGGCCATCCATCCCGCTACCACCACTCACCAGCAGCTGACGGAAGAAGAGCAAGCGGCAACCGGCGTCACCCCGGACTACGTGCGGCTGTCGGTGGGTATCGAGCACGTGGGCGACATCATCGCAGACATCGACCAGGCGCTCGCCAAGTCTTGAGTGGCTCGTTGGGTGGAGGACCTCGCCAGGCCCTCCACCGACTCTTCCGGATTCAGAGCGTTCCTCCCGAAGTTGACCTGGCCGCCATTCGGGGCCCATTCGGAGCGAGAGCCCGAACCAGTGTTCACCAGCCAGCCCATGGTTCACGCGCTCCGGGGCCGGTTGGGCAGAGACGAATCTTGGCCAACGCAGCTCGCCAGCGTCATCGTCGAGACAGGTCACCAATCCCGCCCCCCCATCGCCGGCGCCCGGCGAAGCATGGTATGAACGGCGCATGACCATCATTCTTCCCGCCAGCTACCACGCTCGGGAGGCGCTCGTCGCCGGACGGGTGGTGTGCATCGAGCCGGAAGTGGCAGAACGCCAGGACATCCGCCCACTGCGCGTCGGCGTCCTCAACGTCATGCCGATGGCGGAAACCTACGAAGAGGCCCTTCTGCATCCGCTGGGGCGTAGCATCATCCAGATCGAGCCTGTCTGGATCCGTCTCGAGAGCCACTCCTACAAGAGCAGCAACACCGCTCACCTAGACGAGCTCTACACGACATTCGATCAGGCCACCAAGCACGCCGAACTAGACGGCATGCTGATCACGGGAGCCCCTGTCGAGGAGCTCGCGTTCGAGGATGTTCGGTACTGGGCGGAGCTGAGCGAGATCCTCAAGCACGCGCGACGCCACTGTCCCTCGACGCTGGGGATCTGCTGGGGAGGGATGGCGCTCGGGTACCTGTTGGGTTGCGAGAAGGTAATGCTGGAACAGAAGCTGTTCGGCGCGTACCCGCTGCGCAACCTCGCGCGAAAGCACCGGATCACGGGAGACACGGACGACGTCTTCTGGTGCCCACAAAGTCGCCACGCAAGCGTATCGGACAGCGACCTCGAGGCTGCCGCACGCCGGGGTGACGTGACTCTCCTCGCCCACTCCGAAGAGGTGGGCTACAGCATCTTCGAGAGTCGGGACCAGCGCTACATCGCTCATCTCGGACATCCGGAGTACGAGCCAGAGCGGCTGGTCTACGAGTACGAACGCGATCTCGCCAAGGGCAGAACCGACGTCGCGGTCCCCGTCGGCATTGACTTGAAGAACCCCGACAACGTGTGGCGTTCACACCGCAACGAATTCTTCCTGCAGTGGGTGAAGAGCATCTACGACCGGGTCAGTCTCGACACCATGGGCGTTGGAGTCTCTTCTCCGGCAAGCACTCGTCCGGCAGCCACGGCGGAGGGCGTGGATCCGCGCTCGACAAAATAGGGCACGCGGCGAAGCTGGGTACAGCTCCGCCGCGTGGCAGCGCAGGGGCGTCAGGAGGGGTGGGGATGGGGTGGCTGTTTGGAGACCACCTGCGCTGATTCACTTTGCGTCGGCTGCTGGTCTTGCCTGCCGACCACACGAACATGATCATTCGTCTTTGTCACGCAACCCCAAATCGACAGAATGCCGGGCATCCCCCCTGTGAGGAGCCAGAGCCCGCGGGGAAGTGCTCGCAAAGCCCCAGCCCCGAGCGATTGGGAATGCCGGGGTGAGGAGCCTCCAGTCCGAGAGCCCACCGGGCTCAAAGCCCCAGCCCCGAGCGATTGGGTGGAATGCTCATTGTCCACCGGGCCGGCTTTCCGTCAGACCGACAGCGTGTCGCCATCCTGGCAATGGAGCGGTGGGTCAGGCTGCTAGACAAGCTGGTCGAAAATCGACGCGACCCGCGACGATGACTGGCGGTCGAAACCCGAAGCCACCTCGGAGGTGGTCAAGAGAGTAGCGCCAGTCAATCGGTGTCGGACACCCCGGATGACGTGCGCATGGTCGCAGCGCCAGTTTTGGCGCGCCGGCTCGTGCAAGTGCGATCCCGGGCGAGGCTCCATGGGCTAGGTCGCTCCGGCGTAGCGCGCGGCACCCCCGTTCCGCGCGCTACGCCGTGAGCCGCTCGACAGCCAACGGAAACACCTGCTCCCCCGTCACCTGATCGATGATCCAGCAGGTGTAGCCGTACGCGAGCTGACCGAGCGCGAGCGCTTTCGCTCGGTCGATGGAGTGATGCGAGCTGGGCTCGAACGTTCCCTCCGCATCCTCACCAACCACCAAGTAGCGCTCTCTGTGTGGCACGAGTTCCCCTCCGCCTGGAGAGCAGAAGGTGTCTCAGGTTGCCCCCGGGGTCCAGAGGAAAAGGAGATACTCCATGATTTTATGAAAGCCACAACGGCATCTTTGGCACACGCTGTACGACATCGGAGCCCCGTCACGCCGTCTGTAGGCTAAAGTAGGTATATGTCACACCCATCCGTTCAGCCGCTGGGTGCTCCAAGCAGAATCAGGTGGAGAGCGCCTCGCGAATGACCTCCCCCTCGCCACCGTTGGCTCCGACCAGGAGGACGGTGCGCAGATAGGAAGCCTGGCTACAGCGCAGAAAGTCGCGCAGTGCCGCCACCATCGCCCGCGCCGATGCTACCACCGAAACTCCTGGAGCCTCTGCGCCGAGCAAGGGGCTCGCCACGACCAGCTCCCCTGCCA
>JBNLDK010000163.1:0-10658 GCA_050304295.1 Polyangiaceae bacterium | reverse complement strand
CACCCCTGGCGTCCACATCACGATGCTGCCCATCAGCATGGTTCGAACGAATCGTCCCTCGCGCATCCTTGCTCCTCCGAAGTCCTTCCTGCAATTCCCGAGCCAGTGTTGATCGGAAGCCCATGCGTCGCAAACCGAGGTGCGAAACGCCAGGGGGCGGTGTCTCGAACTGTGGCATCGCTGTCACACCGGTCCAGAATGCGGGGGGGAATCGACCACAGAGTGCCGAGGCCGAGCTGCTCCCGGGGCCCTGCGCGCACCCTCCCTTTCCACCCCGAAGCGCCACGGAGTGGGCGGCCAGACCTGCTCGGGGTCGCGGCCAATCGGGCCTCCGACGACCGAAAAGCCCTCCCCCCGCGGTTGGTCGGTGTCGCAACTTCCCTGGCAGAAGCCGATTCGGAAGTCCCGTGCCTTGGCGTCATCGTGATTCCGACGCATGGCGCGGCAAGCATCCAACCAGAGCTGCGGTGACACGGCCGATCCCGCCTGCATCCCCGAGTTGGTCTCTCCGCCGCTGAACCTCGACAGAGGTGCACCGCCAGCGCTTCGCGCCGTCAGGACAGCAGGCGTCGTGCCCGCGCTAGCGGAGAGGAACCCCGCAGCTCGAACGGCAGTGGCGGTCAACGGATCCGACGGGTCCGGGTAGTGGACCGTACGCACGATCCAGAGCTGGCTGCCGCCATCTCGAAGCAGCCGATGGCGGCGAGGGCGAGCTCTCTTCACCGAAGCGACACGGGGCCGGTGATTCGAAATCTGATCGGTCCTGCCGCGCGTCTTCGGGCCGTGGCGGACGACTTCTGTCTCCGTTCTGCGCGACCAGAGCGCTTCCCCGTGAAGGGGGGTTCGAATCCACCGGTTCAGCAGGGGAGGTTCATCTCCCCCTCTGAGCCCGCGGCCGATCGAGGGCAACGCCAGGGAGAATCTGCTCGCCTTCCCCTCTGCCACTGAGGGAGGCAATATCGCTCTCATGGGGTGAACTCGCCAGCCCCTCGAATCCGTCCAATCACCGCCCGTCGGCTCAACGCAACATAACGTGCACCTGAGGACCCAATGAATTCCCAGCTTCTCATCAACGCAATTGTACGCCAGACGATGGTCCTGATTGCGCAGCTGTCGACGGTCGATGGCGTACGTTCGCCCTTGTCGCACATCGCCGACCAGGTATTTCTTGGCCTGGTTCGCGAACTCGAAAGCCAGGGGCTTGGCAAGAAGGTCGTGGCCGACATGTTCGGTCTCGCATTGCGGTCCTATCGACAGAAAGTGCAGCGGCTGAATGAGTCCGCGACCACTCATGGCGTCTCCTTGTGGGAGGCGATCCACTCCTTCCTGACCCAGCGTCAGACCGTCACCCGCGCCGAGGTTCTGGAGCGCTTTTCCCATGATGACGGAATCACCGTACGCAGTATTCTCAACGACTTGGTGGATACCGGTCTCGTCTACCGTGCCGGTCAGGGACCGAAGGCGAAGTATCGGGTAGCGACCAAGGAGGATCTGGACGAGATGGGAATGTCGCCGAGCGCCAACAGCAGGGAAACCAACGAGGCCCTGGTGTGGCTCCACGTGTGCCGAGCCGGGCCGGTGCGCAAGGATCAGCTCGAGGAGCTGTTGACGCTCCCGGCGTCCGTCATCGACGACGCGCTGGAAAGTCTGCTGGCCGATGCCCGTATCGAAGCCGCCAACGATGACGACGGGGTGTACTACTCGACCAACCGTTGCCTGATCCCCCTCGGCGAGGCTGCCGGTTGGGAGGCCGGCTTCGTCGACCATCATCGGGCGGTGAACGCAGCGCTCGCGCTCAAGGCAGTGAGTGGTCGCCACGCCTCGGCGGTCAACGATACCGTGGGGGGGTCCACGCTGTCCTACGATCTCTGGCCAGGACATCCCAAGGAACGCGACGTGCTCGACCTGCTGGCTTCGACCCGGCAGCGAGCGGTTGTGTTGTGGGATGAGGTGGAGGAGCACAACTGCAACCACGAGTCGAATGGGGGCTATCAGGTTACTTTTTATTGCGGCCAGTACGTACAGGGGGATGAAGGTGATCGCTGACCCCGCCGAGCGAAGTCACTTTGCGCGACGGCGGGTAGCGATGTCTGTGCGCTCGCGCAATGTCGACCGCAATCTGGTGTATGCTGCGACCGGAACTACTTCGCACTGGCAGGAGCGTACTCTCGAATGGATTCCCTCGTGACCGATGCTATCGCGTGGTCAGCACCGGTGCTGACCACGTCGTGTCTGCAGGTGAAGAGACTCCTCCCGCGAGCGCTTGGTGGAATGGTCCGGCTGCGAGGAACGCGACTCCCTGGCTCCTCCTCGAGGCTCGTCGTTGGCGTGGTCGCTGTCACGGCGACGGTGCTGACAGCGGCGTGTGGAACCGGCGGAAGCCCCACGGTTGGCACGCAGACACATTGGCTGAGTGCATGCGACTTCGACGACGAATGTGGTGGCGACTTGCGATGTCATTGTCACGTTTGCACGACCTCGTGTGACGGCTCGATCGACGGTTGCGCGTCGCTTGGCGGGGCGTCTTGCGTGACGGCGGACGAGACTGGGGCCGTCGCGCTTTGCGACGGGAGTCCCCCACCGCTGCCCGGTCTTTGTCTCCCGCGGTGCGAGTCCAGCGGGTGCCCGGACGGGACCGCGTGTACGGCAGGGGTCTGTGCCGCGCTCGGAAAACCAACTGCCACCGTGACGGTCGATACCTCGGTTCGCGACCAGGAGTTGATCGGATTTGGGGCGGGGATCGGGTGGCCTACCGGCGAGATTGCGCAGCATCCAGCTGGTGCCGCGCTGTTCGATGCGATGTTTGGCGAGTCGGGGTTCGGCGTGCTCCGCCTGTTCAACCAGTACGATGGCGCGGGAACGGACCTGTCGAACGCGGCGAGCATCGTCGCCGCCGCCGCCGAGCGGCTCGGTCGAACGCCAACCCTGTTGCTCTCCTCGTCCAGTCCGCCGGCTGCGTTGAAGGCAAACGGCTCCACGGCGTGCAGTGGCAACCCCGACACCTGCACGCTGTCTCAGTCGGCGGCTGGGGTCTTCGATTACGCTGAATTCGCGACCCACTGGCGAACGTCGCTGGAAGCCTATTCCGCCGCAGGGATTTCCCCCACCTACATCAGCATTCAGAACGATCCGAACTGGACTCCTCCCAGCTCCAGCGAGATCGATGCCTGCGGATTCCTGCCGAGGGAGGGGACGAACACCGTCAACGTGGACGGTACCGACGTCGACGTGGAGTACCCCGGGTACGACGAGGCGCTTGCCGCGGTGGTGCAGCAGCTGGAGGGGCTCGCCTCCCCGCCGATGATTGCGGCGCCCGAGACCACCGGCGTGGCGTCGACGACGGCATTCGTGGCGGAGCTCGATCTGGCGCGCGTCGACGCCATTGCTCACCATCTGTACGACTCGGACCCTGACGTCCTCGACCGCGACGCCCTCCGTGCTCTACGCGATGTCGGAGCGTCGAGCGGGCTGCCGACCTTCCAGACGGAAATGCAGGCGGAGGGCCTCGATACCGCTGTGCTGATCCACGAGGCGCTGAGCACGATCGGTGCCTCGGTGTATCTCCAGAACAACTTCGTGGAGTCGGTCTCGGTGGGGAAGAACCCCGCCGCCCTGATCGCGTTGACCGAGACCGGGTTCACTCGGAACGACCCCTATCACGCGATGAGCCACTACGCGCGCGATACCGGACCGGGCTGGGTGCGGGTCGAGGCCGTTGCGGACGGGGAGAGCGTTCTGGCTACTGCCTGGCTCTCCCCCGACGAGGACGCGCTGACCGTCGTCCTCGTGAACCCGAATGCCGAGGACGCGGTCGTGGAACTTGACGTGGGTGGCTCGATGCCAGGGGACTCCCACCTCACGCGCACCGTCTTCTCTGGAGTCGAGCGCTCGACGGATCTGGGTGAGCTGTCTTCCTCGGGACTCCGCCTACCTGGGGAATCCATCGTCACCGTAGCCATGCATTGGTGATCGCGGGCAACCTCGTGCCAATGTAGATCGAGTACCGACCCAGACGAGTGCCTTTCCGGGGTCCTGCCGGCTCTTCGCCCTCGAGTGATGGACCGCCGGAAACTCGGAACGAACATGTGGCTGCCGTACAGGGCGCATTGCTGGGCGCCCGCTGAGTCTTGAGCCGCGTCGCGGGGGGGGGAGGATATTTGCCCCCTCCGCCAGCGGGGCCCTTCACCCTAGCTGTCGGCGGGGTTCGACGCTCTCTCCATTCTCTCGGGAAGCAGGTAGCACTCACTGACGGTGCTCGGCGGAAGTGAGTTGGGAGGTTGATGTGCAGGCAGATCTTGGTGCAGCGGCTGTCCTTGCGGCCGTGTCCGTTGGCAACGATCTCACGGCGGCGCCCGCTGGCTGCTACGAGGGAGGTGACGGTGCGGCGGCCGAGCCCGACACCGAGGTGGACGTGACCGCCAGGCCGACGATCCTCGATGGTCACGACGTCTGCGCCGCCCGCTTCCTAGTTCACGACGGATATCCCAACAACGCCACCACCGGTGTCGCGGTCGGCGACGAAACAGTCCTCGACGACCAACCGCATTCAGATGGAATTGGACCGGAGCACACCCCTGTTTGGAAGTTGCCAGCCGCCACCCAGGATTTGAGTCCCTCGGCGGAGCAAGCGCTGCGTGCGCGACGACGCCAGCTCGTTCTGGAAGGACGACGACTAGTAGGGAGAATACTCGCCCCAGCGGAGGGAGAAGATTTTAGACCGCGGGCTCTCTCCCCTGACGTCTCGCTCCGTGTCGACACACACTTGGTATCCCCGATGACAATCGCGAGCCTCCAAGACAACCACAAGTATGCGGTGTCTCCCGCTTCTTGACGCGGTGACCGTTGCGAACTTGTTTCCCCCAGCCGCCTTGGCGCCCACGTGGATGGATTTCGACCTGGTCCCCGAGTTCACTTGTGTCGATCCCGTCGACGCGCCGAGTCCCAAACGCGACGGGAATGCCGGATTCCGTTCGCGGAATTGGTCGGTACATGCCGCCGGTCGGCTCGGCTGAACCGAGCTGAGGGACGAGGAGCCAGCATCAGCGTTGCCAACACCAAGCCAATTCCCCAAGCCAGCGACGACGGTGTCCGGAGCCGACCGCGAGGATCAAGGTTTCCAGAGGAGAAAGAGAGATGGAGAACGATAGTACGCACGTCACACGTCACTCAGCGACTGCAGGGCTCACGTTCCGCTGGATGACTCTCTCCGTACTCGTCCTCACGGCTGCGTCTGGGTGTGGCAGCGAGTCGGACAAGGAGCCAGCAAGCGAGTCCTTGGACAGCGGCGGGACTCCGCCTGGAACCGGTGGTGAGGCAGTGGGTGGCGTTTCGGGGAGCGGCGGGGCACCCGCGGGAGGCACCAGTACGGGTGGTGTCTCTTGGGGAACCGGTAGCGCCGCCAGCAACACGGGTGGCGTGGCAAGCGGGGGAACCGGGACGGGTGGCGTGCCGACCGGCGGAGCGCCAACCGGCGGCGTAGCGACGGGCGGCGTGGCAGCCGGTGGTGCGGGCACCGGTGGGATGCCAACCGGCGGCGTGCCGACTGGCGGCATGCCGCCCGGTGGCGCGGCGACGGGCGGCGCGGGAGCCGGAGCGCCGTCCACGGGAGGTGCAGGTACGGGTGGTGAGGAACCAGGCATCGGACCTTGTGACATCTACGAAGCTGGTGACACTCCCTGCGTTGGCGCGCACAGCACAGTGCGCGCTCTCTACGGAGCGTACGACGGGAACCTCTACCAAGTCCGGCGTGCAGACGGAGAGGTGTTGGACATTGGGCTGCTGAGCCCCGGCGGGGTGGCGAACTCGGTCCCCCAGGACGATTTCTGTGCGGGCACGACCTGCACCATCTCGATCATCTACGACCAGTCTCCGCAGCTCAACGATCTCACGCGCACCACCGGCGGCTGGATCGGCGATTTCGCCAAGGAAGCCGACGCGGCAGGGATTCGCATCGCGGTGAACGGGAACCCCGTTTACGGGGTCCACATACCGATGCTGGAAGGCCTGAATGGTACGGGCTATCGCAACAACGAGGCGACCGGTACGGCGGAAGGTGACGAGCCCGAGTCCATGTACATGGTGGCCAACGGCCGAGCCTATAGCGATGAGTGCTGCTTCGACTATGGCAACGCCGAGCGGAACAGCCTGAACAACGGTCCTGCAACCATGGAAGCCATCTACTTTGGCAACTGCACTTCCTGGGGCAGGGGAGAGGGAGATGGCCCTTGGGTCATGGCGGATCTCGAGGAGGGGCTCTTCTCTGGACAAGGCGCCGGGTTCAACGCCGGCAACACATCGCTCGACTTCGACTTCGTGACCGCCACGCTGAAGGGTCAACCTCACCAGTGGGCGGTCAAGGCCGGGGACGCTCAGTCCGGCGGGCTCATCACGATGTATGACGGGGCGTATCCCCACGGATACGATCCGATGTTGAAGGAGGGCGCCATCGTCCTCGGGACTGGCGGTGACAATAGCTACAAGGGCGTCGGGGACTTCTTCGAAGGCGCGATCACCATGGGATACGCCTCCGACGCGACGGAAGATGCGGTGCAGGCCAACATCGTCGCAGCCGGATACGGGCGCTGAGGAACCTCGGGGCACTACGGGAGAGAAGAACATGGCATACAGGAACACGATCATCGGTCTCGGGGGTGCGACACTGCTGGCGGCATCGGTGTCAACCGTGGCTTGCCGCGATGGCGGTGACGACAAGGGCACGGCTGAAGGTCCCGAGGGTGGTGCTGTCACGAACACGGGCGGCGTCGAGGGTACGGGTGGAGGTAGCACCACCGGAGGTGCTGGCTTCGATGGCGGTGGCGGCGTCACCTCGATCAATGGCAGCAGACTGCTGAGCGATCTGTCGCCGGCGGAAGCCACCCAGCTGTGCAATGACGCATATGCCTATCTGGGAAGCGCAATCCCGCAGGCGACGTTGTGCAAGGCGGCGGGGCTCACCTACACGATCTCCAGCAGCGCCCCAACGGACGCGATCATGCAGGAAAACTGCGCAACGCGAGAGGCGGAGTGCCTGACCGCCGCGCCCTACATCCCTGCTTGCGACGAGATCCCTTCGCCCTGCACGGCCACGGTCGCAAACTACTCCACCTGCGTTGCGGACCAGGTGCAAACCTACAACACCCGAGTGAGTGGAATCGCGAACTGCACCGACATCACGAGTCAGGACAAGGCCGCGATTTGGGACTTCGTCGCGGCACTGCCGGAGAGTTGCACATCGGTCAGTCCAGTGTGCTCGGGCCTCGATTTCCCAACCCCCCGCGTCGGACAGGTCAGCTCCGGTGGTAGCGGCGGAACCGGCGGAACGAGCGGTAACGGTGGTTCCGGGGGATCAGTGGGCGGGACCGACGGCACTGGCGGAGCAAGCCCGACCGGCGGAGCAAGCCCGACTGGCGGGGCTAACGCGACCGGTGGAGGTCTCGCAACCGGCGGCACCGCTGGCACTGGGGGGACCGCGGGTGGTGACGGCGGAACCGGCGGGGCTGGTGGCTCCGAGAGCACGCTTCCCGGCGATGTCGCCATGGCCGCCGGCACGCCCTTCGTTGCCGCTCACGCCATGACGCGAGCACTATTCGCCTCCTATGACGGCCCGCTGTTCACGGCCCTGCGCGTATCGGACAACCAGGAGTTGGACGTTGGCGTGGTGGCTCCGGGTGGCCTCGTCGACACGGACGCCTTGGACGCATTCTGTTCGGGCACGTCGTGCAAACTGACGGCCCTGTATGACCAGTCCGGGAACGGCAACGACATGTGGAGGGGGGATACTGCCGAGAATTCCCCGATGGACAACAACGAAGCCCCGAGGCTGTGCGATCTGATGGACATCGAGTACTGGGAGATGTCTGACGGAACGAGAGTGCCCATCGCGCTGGAGCACGGATGGGAGCCCGAGCTCGTCTGGAAGAGCACTTCCCAATGTCTCAGGAATCGGGACAGGACCAACAACATGCCAGTGGGAGCGGAACCGCAGACCGAGTACGCCATCTTCCACGGTCAGTACGTGAACGCGAACTGCTGCTTCAACTACGGCAGTACGGGAAACCTCATCCACTACACGGGTCCCGGCACGTTGAGCGCGATCACCCTCTCGAAGATGACCTTCTGGTCCAAGGGCATCGGGGACGGCCCGTGGCCAATGTTCGACTGGGAACAAGGGGTGTATGCCGGCAACACGTGCAAGTGCAATTCGGGCGCGGGGTGCCAAGAATGCACCGCTACGGGGGAGAACCCCAATCCCGCCGTCCTCCACGACATCGTGACGGTGTTCGGCAAGCACGACGGTGTCGACCACTGGCAACTCAAGTCGGCGAACGCCCAGGAGGGGCCGCTCATGGTTCACATCGATCTCGCCTCGCTGCCCGATGGGTATTCCCCTCTCAGGCAAGAAGGTGGGCTGGGACTGGGAGAAGGTGGAGCCGGTGACTCGGGTGGTTCCGGCGCCTTCTCCGAAGGTGCCGTCATCGCGGGAGAAACCACCGACGCCACCGACGACGCGATTCAAGCGAGCATCGTCAGCGTCTACGGCAGGTAGCTCCGCCACGCTGCAACCGGATCATCACCTCCCCTGTCGGAGCCGCAAACTGGAGCCGGGTGGCGGGTCACACCCTGCCGTCGTCGTGAGCGTCGCGCACCTCGACGACGAGGAGCGGGAGTGCGCACCCGTCCACGACCCCCGTCGCGGCGCCTCCATGTTCACAATGTCCACCGGCGAGTGGGGTAGTGCTCGCAACTCGCGCCATGCGGCCGGCGAGCATCGGTTCGGGGCGGCGAATGTTGCTTTCGAGGCGCGCGCTACGGACCGTGACGAGACGATGCGCAGCGCTCGCCTCCCCTGGAGTAGGCGTGACAATCCGTCCTCGCTCCAGACAATGCCTGGAAGACACCATGAAGCGCTCGCACATTCCCTTCCTCCTGACCGCTTGCCTCGCTGCTTGTGGCGCCTCGAACGAGAACACCGACGAAACCCGTCAAGGTGTCGGAGGTTCGGCTGCGACCGGAGGAGGCACCTCCGACTCTGGCGGAACATACACCGGGGGCCTGCCAGGCTCCGGCGGTGAAACGGGTGGCGTTGGTGGCTTGACTGGCACCGGCGGCACGGCCAGTGCGGGCGGCCTTACGACAGGCGGAAGCATCAGCTCGGGAGGAACCACGGGCGGTTCCGGTGGGACCCCCAGCGGCGGCTCCGGCGGGACGAGCAGCGGCGGCTCCGGCGGTTCGGGTGGAACCCCCAGCGGCGGCTCGGGCGGATCCGTCAGCGGCGGTTCGGGTGGGACCGGGGGCCTGGACGGTACGGGTGGACTCATCGCTGGCACGGACATCTGGAACCTGCCGGAGTTCACCCCAGCCACCGGCCCGTACACGGCCGACTGGAACGAGTTGGGCCTGGCCTACTCGACGCCCCAGTGGTGGCGTGACGCCAAGCTCGGCGCCTGGTCGCACTGGGATCCACAGTCCATGCCCGAGCAGGGCGACTGGTACGCGTACCGGATGTATCAGGTCGGGTCGGCTGACTACAACTATCACATCAGCCACTTCGGTGACCCGTCCGAGTACGGCTACAAGGACATCTGCAACGACTGGGTGATCGATCGATGGGATCCCGAGGCACTGATGGATCTGTACGTCCAAATGGGCGCCAAGTTCTTCATGGCCATGGGCTCACACCACGACAACTTCGACAATTTCGATTCGACCTACCAGCCGTGGAACTCCGTCCGGGTCGGAGTCGAGACGGACATCGTGGGAACCTGGGAGGCGATCGCTCGCCAGAGGGGCATGCGCTTCGGTATCGGATTCCACAACACTCCGGCTCGAACCTGGGGGCAGTGGATGCCGATTCGCTACACCAGCGGCGAGAACGGACCCTTCGATGCGCTGCTGACCGAAGCGGACGGCACAGGCCAATGGTGGGAGGGCCTGGATCCGGCGGATCTCTACGGGCCGCAGCACAGTACCGACTGTTCCAACCAGCAGTGCAACAACTCGGCTTTCGGCACCCAGTTCATGTATCGAGTCGATGACGCCATCAGCAAGTATCGTCCGGACGTCGTCTACTTCGACGACCACGCCGGCGATTCCCAGGTGGACCTGGGTGTCCACATGGGACTGGGTGCCATCGCCCCGACGATCCTGGCGAACTACTACAACAAGTCCTTGACCTGGAAGCAGGGACCCGTGGATGTCGTCATGAACATGAAGGGCGTGGGCGGCCAATACGACAGCTTCCAGAACAGCTCAGCGCTGCTTCCCTACGTCGAGCGCGCCCTGGTCAGGAGCACCGAGGCGGCTACCGAATCGCAGATCAGCGCCTATCCCTTCCAGACGGAGCTCGACATCCAAGGTGGCAACTGGCACTACATGACCGGAGCGGGATACACGAGCGCGGCAAGTCTGATCACGACCCTGATGCAGAACGTCTCCCGAAACGGGAGCTTGCTGCTCAACCTCACCCAGCACGCCCGCGGGGATCTCGATCCTCAGTGCATCCAGATCGCCCAAGACATCGGCGCCTGGTTGGAGGTCAACGGCGAAGCCGTGTATGCGTCCCGCCCATTCGAGGTCTGGGGCGACAACTCGGTCATCTATACACGCGCCCGGGGCAACGTCTATGCCACGCTTCTCGACTGGAATGGCGGCGCTGTCAC
>JBNLDK010000162.1:0-7527 GCA_050304295.1 Polyangiaceae bacterium | reverse complement strand
CGACAACCCGCTCGGTCTGCCCGCCAAGACCACCAGCGCGCCCGGCGTGATGGCCTGGAATCCAGCCATCGAGTGGACCGGCGGCGGGCTCGTCAGCACCCCGCGTGACCTCGCCGTCTGGGCGCGCGCGCTCTACGAGGGCAGCGCGCTGTCCAAGGACTATCTGGATGAGCTGATGCGCTCCGTGCCCGTTGCATCGGGCGTCCGCTACGGAGCGGGGGTCGCGATCCACCAGCAGACGCCGCTCGGGCCGAGCTACGGGCACGGCGGCACCATACCGGGGTATGTCTCGAGCCTGCGCTACTACCCGGAGCACCGCGTCGCGGTTGCCTTCCAGATCAACACCGACGTTGGTGTGGACGACGCGGTGGGCAAGCTCGAGGGAGGTCTCGCGAAGATCGTCGTGGAGGCTCAACGCGAGCGATGACGTTGCCTGGTGAGTGGGGCGGCGGGGGAAAAGGCTGCTAGTACTACTGCCCCAGGTTGTTGGCGTCTTGCTGGCCTGAAGGACGAGTCCGCTGGGAGGCGCCTTGTCCTGTTCGTGCCTTCGGCCGTTCTTCTTGGGAGTTCGCTGGAGGGGTGGCGCAGCCCCTCCCCCCACTTTCGTGGGGCCCCCCCTCCCAACATCCGCGCCCCATTGCGGGCGCCGGGGGCCCCCGCCCCGCTTGCTTTTCGCCCCGTGAACCCTGCGACCAACTTGGGGCAGTAGTGCTAGCGAGCGTCGGGGCGATCCGACGCTCGCTCGAGCCACGCCGCGTAGACGGTTTGGGTGCTTTGCATCAGAGATGGGCTCGCGGCAACGCGGCCCATTTCCGCCTGGAGGAGGCCGCGCGCACGGTGCATCCGGCTCTTCACCGTGCCCGGCGCGATTTGGAAGACCGCCGCCAGCTCGTCGCCGCTCAACCCTTCCCAGTAGTGAAGCTCGAGCAGGCTCTGAAGGTCGGCGGGGATTCGCTGCAGCGCTTGCAGCAGCACGCGCATCTCCGAGCGCTCCGCAGCCTGGGTCGACACGCCGGGCGCCAGATCCACCAGGGACTCCGCCGCGAAGTCGGGGGCCTCGGCGCCGTGCTTCTTCTTGCTCCGATAGAACTCGAACAGGACGTTGCGCGCGATGCCGAACAGGAACGCGCGCACGCTCGACTGTCCGCTGAAGCGGTCCCTCGCTTCGGCGAGCCCCAAGAACGTGCGCTGTGTCAGATCTTGGGCGTGCTCGAATGCCTTGGTTCGAAAGAAGCGCGTGACGGGCTCGTGGTAGCGGCGAATGAGCGCCTGGCCAGCACTCCGATCCCCCTCGTGCCACGCGCGGAGCAGCAAGGCGTCGTCATCGGCGTTGGAGTCAGAGCTCGCGTTCATAATCACCCATCGAAATCCTGTCGCGACTGAGGAGACCATGGAATATGTTGCATCCGCCACGTCAACGGATTTCCGGTGCGCCCCGCCTTGCACCACCCTCGCCCCAAGGTGCGACGGCCCCTGTCGGAAGTACTGCCCATGGCGAACGAGATCGTTGATCGCCTGCGTGGCAGCCCGACCACCACCGACGTCCGGCTCGCCGGTAGTCTGAGGCGATTTCGGCCGCTCGTGGCAGACGTGGACGTCGTTGCGGCCAGCGACTCCCCCGGGCAAGTCACCGACGAGTTGACGAATCTGACGCTCGTCAATCAGGTGTTCTCGCGCAAGCGGCGTGCCAACGGTATCCACGCGAAGTGGCGCGAGGCTCTGTAACTGGCACCGGCTTTGCTAGCTAGCCCGATCGATGAGTTTCGACGCCCTTTGGAATCGGCACGTTCGGCCCCTGTGGCTAATTCTGAGTTCCTGGAACGACCCGATGGACTGGTTCCTGGCGGCGGGGGCGCTGATGGTCACTTTGACCGCCATCGAGCTGCTCCGAACACTGTCGCGGGGAAAACTCCAGCGACTTGCGGAGAAGAGCCCGACCGCGATCGACAACGTCGTCGTTTCCGTGCTGGCCAAGACCCAGCACCTGTTCGCCGTCGTGATCGCGGTCGCTCTTGGTGTCTGGGTGCTCAAGGTTCCGAATTGGGTGAACGCCTGGGTGATTGAGGTCGTGCTCGTCGCGTGCGTCCTGCAGGCTGCCCTGTGGGCCCAGGCCGGCCTGGCAACGGTGCTCGAACGACAGCGTGATCGAGCCGAGAGCGCCAGCATGCGGACCATCGTCGCGACATTCGCCTTCGTCGGCAAGCTACTCATCTGGTCGATTGTCGTCGTCTTCGTCTTGGCCAACCTCGGCATCGAGGTGACAGCCCTCCTGGCTGGCCTGGGTATCGGTGGTGTCGCCGCCGCTCTGGCGGTGCAGAACGTCCTGGGGGACATGATTGCGGCGGTCAGTCTATTCTTCGATCGCCCGTTCGACATCGGCGACTTCATCATCGTCGGCAGCGAGCTGGGCGTCGTCGAAGGACTCAATCTTCGGTCGACGCGTGTGCGCGCACTCAGTGGTCAGCTGATCGTCTTCGCCAACTCCGATCTTGCGAAAAGTCGCATCCACAACTACGGCAGGATGCGAGAGCGCCGCGTCGTGTTCGACTTCAGGGTGGTGTACGGCACTCCGTTCGCCAAGCTCGAGCTCATTCCCCGGCTAGTGCGGGAAGCAGTCGAAGCCTGCGAAGGCGTGAGGTTCGATCGGAGCCACTTCAAGGGCTACGGATCTTACGCGCTCGAATTCGAGACCGTGTTCTACGTGTTGTCTCCCGACTACAACGTGTACATGGATCGACAGCAAGCGGTCAATCTGGGCATCTACGACCGGTTCGAGCGTGAAGGGATCGAGTTCGCCGTGCCGACGCGGATGCTCCACATCGCGGAGCCCGAGCGCGCGGGAGTACGGAGGGCGGCAGTTGGTGCGAGGGCCGCAGACTCGGTGGGCCCGTGATCGGAACCGACCGCCTGCGAAAGCAACTCGCCAGCGTTCGCGAAGAGCAGCGTCTGGCGCCGGAGCCCTGGCACGGCATCTACGCGCCCGAGCACACCGATCCAGTAGCTTTGTCCAAGTTCGTGCAGGTTTTGGAGACGGTCCATGGCCTTGTTCCCGTAGCGTGGCTCACGCAGGTTCACCGACTCGCGGTCGGCGCGGGTCCAACAGGCAAGGGCGATGCCACTCGCCCGACGCAGGGATGTTCAGGTGTGGCCGACCCGCGCTGATCGCACCGCCGCGGCGCACATCGCTACGATGCGGCGAAGTGACACGTGCCAGGGTTCGGTGCGGGACTGGATCGCGGCATGCCCAGAGCGCTGCCGGAGCCAAAGCGTGGCTCAACTCTCGCACGCCCTCTGCACGCTTGCTCGCTCAAAGCGCGCCCGCTGGGGGGGGGCGCGTCGAATGAGAGGGAATCCACCTTCCTTTCCGCACTCGGCTACTCGGCAAGCGTCACGGGTTTCTCACTCTTGGGCCGGTCGCTCCGTGGACTGGACCCTTGCGGCAGCGACTCGACCTGGGAACACATCGCCTCGATCGAGGTTCTTGCTCGATCGTAGTCGCGCTCCTGGAGTGCCGTGCCTGCTTCCTCCGCGTGCTTCTGCATCTCGACAACCTCGGGCGGCCGCTCTTCGGGCGGTGCCACCGACGAACTCGCTACCGCCAGTACTCCCCCGCATACCAGCACGAACGCTCCCGTCACGGTGGCTAGCTCTTGGACTCGCGTATCCCTTCCAGTCACCATTGGTCCGACCTCACCCCCGCGCCCAGACTGCCCACCATGGCGGCGCCAACCGCCATCGTGGCCAGTGCGACTGCCCGGACCGGGGTAACCCAAGCGAACAGCCCAACGGAGCCGAGAACGACGAACAATCCCCCGAGCACCAGACCAAGCCCCATCCAGCGACGATTCACGGGAAACGGGCCAGCGGCGCGGCCTCCCGCGCGATTCCAGGCTGCCACGAGGCGCCGCGATGATCCACGCACGTCCCCCCACATACTGCCGAAGCGTCGCGAGCGACTCGATCGCGCCTTGCTGGATCGCCCGTTTCCGGGGGGCATGACAACCCACATCACCAAGTACACGATCACGCCCAAGCCCCAAGCCAGCCCCAACAACAGGAACGCGAGACGCAACAGGGTCACGTCCATGCTCCACGCTCGCGCCAAAGCGGCGCACACCCCAGCAACGACACGCCCCTCCTCGGGACGTCTGGGTCCCCGGGGCATGCTCACACCAGACCTCGACCCAGCTCATCTGGTTCGAGCACGCGCACGTCGACGGTGACATCGCTCACGCGAAGGCCGACGAGCTGTTCCACTGCGGCTCGCGCATTGTCGCGGACCGCCCTCCCTGCAGCCTCCACCGAGGCGCCGGGATGAATGCCGACGAGAGCCTGGATCGAAACGGGACTGCTCCCCGCTCCATAGGCCTCGACGTCGACCTCGACGACGCCGGGAGCGCGAAGCGCCGCTCCGGAAGCAACGGACTCGATGCCCTGGGAGTCGACGAGCACGAAACCCTCTGCATCAGCGAGGAGCACATGGCGAGTGGACGAGTCGCCAGGTCGCAGCTGACGCAAGAGCCACGACACGGCAATAGGTCCAGAGATGGCTGCCCCCCCGACGAGCAACAGGCGATGCACGCCCTCGGCCGAGCGGGCAAACCCCACGAGCTGCGAGGCGACTCCCCAGGGATCGAGACGAGCCGGTTCGAGCGCCCCAAGCAGGGTCAAAAGGAACGCCGCATCCCACACGACGAAGACCACGAGCGCGAGGACCAGCGGGAGACGAGCGCGCCAGGAACGGTGATCGAGTCTGACGGTCGGGTACTGAGCACTGCGACTGATCATGCCTACTCCAGAGTCCTTCGGTGGCGGCGCTCCATCTTGCCAACGTGGACGTCGGTCACGAACACGTTCACTTCGACGACGCGGCGGCCGGTCATCGTCTCCACAGTAGAGATGATCTGCTCTCGCAGCGACCGGCTAACGTCCTTGATGGGGTAGCCGAACTCGACGACGATCTCGACGTCGACGGCAGCCTCCTTCATCCCCACCTCCGCGTCGACACCACCGTGTCGACCGAGCCTGGAGGTGACACCGCGGAGGCTCGATTCACCGAGTTGGTGAACACCGTCGACGTTCTCGGCAGCGATGCGGGCGATGACGGACACGACGTCGTCCTCGATGTATGTACGGCCGCGCTCGGAACCAGACGCCGACTCGGCACGGGCGGCTTCATCACGGAGCGCCGCCACTCGCGCATTCGAAGACAGGACTGACATACGAGTCCTCCAAGCAAGACTCACACCACATTGCTGTCGCTCCAAAGTCGTCAGTCCGCCGCTCTGACCGAGGCAGGTTGCCTCGCTGTGACACAACACACCGCCGCGCGTGCCCTCGGAGCGGCCCGAGTCTCGCGGTCGGAAGCGTTTGGCATGCGCGTTGCACCTTCACCGCAGCGAACACTTCATCCCCACCTCAGGATTGCCATGTCTTCAGTCACCCCACCCACGGAACAATTCATCGACCGTGAGGTCGCCAAGATCGAAGCCGATCGAGCGGCTCGCATGGTGCTGGTGTTCACCGGTATCGTGGCGTTTGCGGCCGCGTTCGTCGTCGTCGCGTACCTGATGCTCAGCGACCAGACAACCACCGGCGCCGACCCGGCGCAGATCACCGGGCAGGAACTGGCGCCAGTCCTCGAGGAGTGATGTTGACTGTTGCGTCCGTTTCGAAACTCGGCGGCCGTACCCTCGATGACCTATGTGTGCTCATCGCACCAGCGCTCGAGGGCACGCCGCCGCTCGACTACGTCCGCGGCAAGACGCTGATGCGAGACGTGCTCGTTCGAAAGCTCGACTGTTCGCAAGTCGAGGCCGAACTACTCGTCGATCAGCTGGAAGCCCGCGGCTTCATCCGCTTCGACCCACCGGCCTCTGCGCAAACGTTGACCCAGGGTACGTGGCGCATCGCCTGACTTCACCCTCCACCAGGAGCCGCCAATGATCGAACGACTACGAAACCTTCCCGCTGGCGTCGAAGGCGTCAGCGCCAAGGGCAAGATTACTGCCCGCGACTACCGCACCAAAGTCTGGCCCATCTTCGAGCAGGCCGAGCGAGGCGGGCGCCAGATTCGTTTCCTCTACCACGTCGCCACCGATGCCGACTTTACGGCCGGAGCGGCTCTCGAGGATGCTCGCCTAGGACTTGGACTACATTCTCTCGGCGCGCTCCAGCGGTGCGCGCTGGTCAGCGATGCGCGCTGGATGCGCGGCGCCGCGTCGTTTTTTTCATCAATCGCCCCGTGTCCACTCCGCGTCTTCAGCGAAGCCGAGTGGGAGCAGGCGACCGGATGGCTCGCTGACGTGGCCGCCCCAGATCGCATTCCGCACGAGCTCCTTCCGAGCTCCGGAGTGCTCGTCATTCGACCGACCCGAAACATCGACGCCGAGGACATCGAAACGATCGACGCGACGGTCGAAGCCTGGTTGAAGACAGACGTTGGCGAGCTCAACGGCGTGATCATCCACGCCACGAGCTTCCCCGGCTGGCAATCTTTGGGCAGTTTCCTCCGCCACGCACGCTTCGTTCGTGACCATGGGCGCCAGATCCGCCGACTCGCCCTGGTCATCGACGGCAGACTCCCCGAATTGGCCGCAATCTTCGCCAAGCGATTGGTGAATGCCGAGGTTCGACACTTCCCGTATCGTGACTTCAGCGTTGCCGTTGACTGGATGAACGACGCGCCACCCAACACGAAGCGCCCGAGAAAGGAGCGCAGTGGTCCAAGAGTAGCGAACTTGGGAAATTGATCCATGCCGAACACCTCCCGCAGTCGTCCCCCGGTCGACATTCCCAGCGAGTTTGTCGTGGATTCGAACGGAAAGTACCAGAGCGTGCACGCGCAGGCCCGCGTTCTCCTCGCCGGGCCCGCGCACAGCGCACCCATCCCGCGGCGGCCACTGGTCGACGTCAACAGTCACGCCGTTTCGCTCGGGCAGGTGGAGCGGGATGCGGATGGACTGGTGCGTTCCGTTACGCTCGTTAGAGAGGGCGCTCCGCAAATCCCATTCCGCTACCTTGCGGAGGGCCACGACGCGGACGTCGTCCAAGCCGTCGCCATGGCCCTGAGCGAATTCGCCCGTCGCCACCCACCCTCGGTCGTGTGATCTACGACCCCGATGCCGCGGTCTGCTGCCTACGGGCTGCCAACTCCCGAGCCTGGTCTTCGCCGGTCGGTGCGGCATAGACGCGAACGGTTGTGGGCTGCAGCAACACCAGAATGCGCCGCGCGCTCTCCGCCTGCGCCTCGTCCGTCGTCGAAAGCGCAACCAGGATTTGCCCCTTCTCGATCCACTGGCGAACCTCGATCGCGTCGTGTTCGGGAACGCCAATCGCGACCAATCCCCCCGCCAGTCCGCCGCCAGCCGCACCGATCCCCATCCCTGTGAAGGCTGCAAGCACCGGCCCCATCGCCAGCACGCTACCGCCTGCCGTCGCGGCGAGGGTGAGTGCAGCCAGACCGCCGAGGAGCAGACCGAGGCTGCTTCCTACCGCCGTCCCCTCGAGGAGTCGGGTGGGACCCTC
>JBNLDK010000161.1:0-24463 GCA_050304295.1 Polyangiaceae bacterium | reverse complement strand
CCAACAGGGCTATCCCCAGCAGTCCGCCCCCCAACCCCAGGCATCGCCACCCCAGCCAGCGCCTTCCCCGAGCGCTACTCCGGCAGCAGTCACGCCAGCCGTCGCCCCCGGCGGCGCCGAGTATGCGGTGGCCTTCGGGCCACCTGGCTGGGGCAAGGCAATTTCGCTCTATTTCAAGACCCTGGGTTGCACCATCAGCCGCGCCCTCACCTCATTCCTGGTGAGCGGTGTCGGCATCGGACTCCTCGTCGTCGGGCTCGTGGCAGCTGTCATCGGCAACCAGCTGGGAGGGTCGACGGTCGCAGGGATCGCCTGCGTTCCGTTCATGCTCGTGGCCGCGGTCTGGCTCTGGTTCACGAGCGGCTGGGTGATCAAGACCTACGTGGGGCACACCGCCGTCGTCACCGAGCTGATCCGGACCGGACGCCTCGAAACGCAGGGTAAGGGCGTAGCCGCACATGGGGTCGCGCTCGCCGAACAAGTCTTCGGCGAGGTCGGCAACGTGATGAACTACCAACGCAACTTCGACCATGTGTTGGGATCGGTCGAAGACTCGATCGCGGCGGGTGTCGCATTCCTACCGAGCAGCCTCGCGCGCTGGCTCCGCGCCCTGATCAAGAACGCACGGCGCTACCTCTCCTGGGTGATGATCTCCTACGTCTTCGCAACTCGCCAACCGGGCCAGCCGCAGCAAGACATCGACACCGTCGTCCTCCACGCGTTCGCCCAGACCACCCAGTCCTGGAAGAAGATGCTATCGACCATTCTCTTCTCGGTAGTGGCCGAAGGCTTGTTGCTCCTCCCGGTGTGGGTGTTCGGCGGGCTCGCCGCCATCGGGGGCTGGGGCGGGGCGGCCTACGCCATAACGTCCGCCAGTCTGGCCACTTCGAGCTCGGGGATGCCGGCCGAAATGGCCGCCTTCATCCCGATCTTCGTAGCGGGATTCGTGGGACTGTTTTTCGGTTTGATCACCACCTTCATCCTCGTCGGACTGCAGCGCGACCTGGTGGTTCGCCCGATCTGCCTGATCCGCGCGATGCTCTATTTCCACCACGAGGTCGCTTCGCGGCCGTTCAACCGCCAGTTGCTCGCGCAGGTGTCGAAGCTTGAGGACCTGGCAGAGCGTCTGGACCGGAGTGGCAGCGATCTCGGCGAGGCCGCCGGACTGGCGGGTCAGGCCTTCGGAGCCATGAAGGGCTTCATGGGCGGCGACTGACCTGGTGTTCGCGCGAGCTTGGAAAAGACGAGTGGTGGCGGTAGCCGCCGCCACCACCACAGACCTGCTCCCCATCAATCGTCTCAGCTTGCATCAACTGGCATTGGCTGCGCCAACCCGACCTTGATCGGGACCTGGAGTCGACCTATTACGCGCCGCCATGGGCGCACCTGCTGAGGGCAGCCGGGGACTGCCGCTTCCGTCCGGTGCGGAGGGGGCATCGGTTGACGAACACCAGGCAGGCGCCCCGCGAACCCTGCAGCGGGCCGCGCTGGTGGCCGGACTGCTCGGCGTGTACTGGATCGCGTTCCCGGTCATCCACGGCGCGATCGGCAACCCCGGATTCCTCTTCGGACTGGTTCCCTGCCTCGTTGCCGGCGCGCTCCTCGGTGTTCGCGGCGCCATCGCTGCCGTGGCGGTGGTGGTCGTGCTGGACCGACAGTCGGCGATGGCGCTCGCGGGACCGGAGACCGGGATCGCAGCCGCCGCGATCGCTGCCCTCGCGAAGCTGACGCTCGCGGGAGGACTGGGCGTGGTCGTCGACTCACGTCGGCGGCTCCGGTTCGCCAATGACCGACTGGCCCGCGCCATTGCCGCACGCGAGCGGGGCGAGGAAACACTGCGACGCAGCGAGAGCTTGCACCGGGCGCTGGTCGAGAGTTTGGGGGAAGGTGTCGGGGTCTTCGACGCCGATGACCGCCTCGTCTTTGCCAACGATGCGCTGGCCACGACGCTGGCGAAAGAGGTCTCCGAAATCCAGGGCCAGCGCCTGTCCGAGCTACTGATCTTTGAACGGGAGGCCCCTCCCGAACCCGGGCAGCGGCGCTGCTATGAAGCGGTTCCGCGCACCAACGCATCCACACCCCTGCTGGTCACGGAGACACAGTTGCCGCCCTCCGCAGTGGGCGGAGCCCACACCCTGCGCGTCATCCGGGATCTGACCGAGCGCGTCACCAGCGAACGACGGCAGCACGATCTCGAGCGCGAAATCCAGCGGAGCCAATCGCTTCAGAGCCTGGCAGTCCTGGCGGGAGGCGTCGCCCACGACTTCAACAATCTGCTCAGCGGAGTGGTCGGCAACGCCGAACTGGCGCGGCGGCAGGTCCCGCCGGGTGCGCCACCGCAGCTGGCCGAATGCCTGGCAGAAATCCAGTGCTTCGCTGACGAGGCTGCTCAGCTCAGTCGACAGATGCTGGCGTACGCCGGACGGCGGAGTCTCGCCATCGAGGCCATGGACGTGAACGTCGAGCTCCGCGACGCACTCCGGTTGCTGCACGCCACGATCGACGCCAAGGCGCGACTGGTCCTGGACCTGGCGGGGGATCTCCCAGAGATGGCTGCCGACCGCTTCCAACTGCGGCAGGTCGTCACGAATCTGGTGCTGAATGCCCTCGAGGCGATGTCGAACGGACGGGGACGGTTGACCCTGACGACAACCCCGTTCCGTCTAGCCACGCGCAGCAACAAATACCCAGGGCTGGCGCCTGGAAAATACGTTCGCATCTCGGTGACGGACACCGGAAGCGGCATTCCGCCTGACGTCCGGGAGCGGATCTTCGAACCCTTCTTCTCGACCAAGTCGACCGGTCGTGGAATGGGTCTGGCAGCTGCCGTCGGTATCGTCCGCGCCCATCGCGGGTGGCTCGGTGTCGAATCGGCGTCGGAACGCGGGACCACGTTTGGCGTGATTCTGCCCACTGCACTCCCCAGCACCCCGCGGCGAAGTAGCCAATCCCCCCCCGCGCAGCGCCCAGCGACCCCACGCGGCATCCTGCTGATCGACGACGAGCCCGCCGTGCGACTGGTCACAGGGCGACTGCTGACCGAGTTGGGTCAAAGGGTGCTGACGGCCGACAGCGGAACTCGCGGTCTGGACCTGTATGCAAAGCAGTCAGCCTCGATCGACCTCGTCCTGCTCGATCTGACCATGCCGGAGCTCTCGGGCGAGGAGGTGCTTCACGAGCTACGGCGCCTGCGCGACGACGTGCGCGTCGTGATCACCAGCGGCTTTCACCCGGCCGACGCATCCGACCTGCTCTCGTCGCCCAATGTCGTCGGGTTCCTCGAGAAACCTCACACCATCGCCAACCTAGAAGTGTTGCTCGCCTCCACCTCCGCCCCAGAGACCCGCGGACGCTTCTCTCCTGGCAAGGCCGAGCACCTGAACTGAAGTCCCCCGCCATACGCGTCTGAGGCGCCCCCCGGAGGGGCGCCTCAGCTCACGATTCGCTGGCTTGCAAGAGCTCAGCCGCGCGAGCGCCGCCGCATCAACATCGCAGCGACACCAAGCCCGAGTAGCGCGAGGCCACCTCGCACGGGACTGCCCTGCCCCGGAGTGCGACAACCGCAACCGCCGTCGTCGTCGGACTTGCTGCCGACCGTCGGCGTGGCCCCGGCGTCGCCAGTCGTTCCCCCCGCGGTGGTCCCGCCCGTCGTCGAACGACCACCGGTCTGACTGGAAGAGCCACCCGTTGTGGCGCGGCCGCCCGTGGTGCTGCTGCCGCCCGTGGTGCTGCTGCCGCCCGTGGTACTGCTGCCGCCCGTGGTGCTGCTGCCGCCCGTGGTCGCGCCCGAGCCTGCCTGCGCAGGAGCGCCACCGGTGGCGACCGCAACGTCGCCGGCTCCTCCGGGAACGCCAGCCACCCCAGGCATACCTGCCATGCCCGGCATTCCAGCCGTACCGGCGACGGATGGCCCCCCTCCTTGACTCATGACACCGGCCACCCCGGCCGTGGCCGGCATGCCGCCAGCGCCACCGGCGCCGCCGACACCCGTCATGCAGTCGGGATCGAGTTCGTCGCGGAGACCGTCGCCGTCGTTGTCGAGGCCGTCAGCGCAGGAGTCGGTGAGCGTGGTGAAACCAGTTCCGTAGTACGAACCGTTGGTGCCCTCGGGAGGGGGCTCCGCGGTGTGACACGTGGCGCACCCGGCAGCCTCAGGATGCAGCATCGCGAGTCCCCGCGAATCGTGACACCCAGCACACGAGTCACCATCCCCGGCGCTGGTGGTCTGCGGCGTGTCACCGACGGTGGTGTGGCATACGGTGCACTCGCTGATCACGTCCAGATGAAGCCCGTGCCATTCGGAATTCGACCTGCCAAAGGTATGACAGTCGCGACACGTTCCATCATCCTGAGTCGCCACGGCGGGGAGCGCCTGTGCCGACTGCGTTGTGGCGGAAACCGCCAAACCAAGCGCCGCAGCGCAAGAAAGGACCACTAGCTTGCGAATCATCGAACACCTCCCGGGGTTAGCCACCTCCCCAACAGGGTTGCTCATAACTGCGCGCCGGGCAAGAAGCTGCCGCGCTGACCGCCGGTTAGTTGCGACGGGCACGCCGCATCAGGCGAAGCGGCCGTGGTGCGGGCACCTCAACCTGAAAACGATCGGAAACAGTGCGCTCGGACTTCTCCTGGAGATCCAGGCGCGTCTTCAGGTTGGTGGGACAGGTTCGCTCTGAACAGCACCCCTGTTCGTCCAGGTATTCCCCACAGTTCGGGCATCGGCGACCGTGCATGACACCTGACGCTCGAGGCGCGAATACTCCTCAAGCTTCGCGTAGGATAGCTTCTCTTCGTCAGGCACGGCACCGCGAAACACCGTCACCCTCGATTCCGCGCGAACTAGGATTCTGCCATTGACGGAATCCGGAAACGCAAGCGTCAGCGTCCCAAGTGGACGAGCGGTTCGTTCTCGGTGGTCAAGCGGCCGTCCTGCCACTCGATGTCACCCTGGCACACGACGGCCTGCTCGGGCTGCCATATCTCCACCAGCCGCTCGTAGATCTGGAGCGCCCGCGCAGAGTCGCTCGTCAGGCTCCGCGGCCCCACCGTGGGCAGGACGATCGTCACACTGTTCCGCGCCCATGCCGAGTAGGCGCCGCACACGAACGAGACCGAGTAGGCCTCGGCAGGATCGCCCGACCAGAGGCTCAGTGACCACCCCAGCTCCGGTTCGATGCCGATCTCCGCGTCACCGTGATCGGCACCCTCCGTGAGCAGAGCCCGGATCGCGTCCGCCTGGATCTGGACCTCGCGCTTCATCACCTCACCTCGCCGGCGCCCACCGTGGAAGAACTTCTCGAAGCCCTTCGACTGTAGAACCGAAAGCGTGGCCAGCACGTCCCGCGAGCAATCAGCAAAGGGCTTCTGACGCGGGCCCCAAAACAGGCCGACGCGGCCGTTGACGAGAGAGGATCTACCCTGGGTCATGTCGTGGAAATACTTACACCGTCTCCCGGACAATGAACAGGTTCGGGTGCGGATAGCAGGATTCAGCAACTTGGACCGGTCCGCGTCCGCGGGTGGCGCGGCACGCCAATGTGAGGGCCAAAGGCCGGCGCCGCGACGCCGCAACGGTCACGTGTCGACGCGCACGAAGTGCACGCCCGAAACGCGGCCCCCACGCTGCGCGTGAACCCCATGCGCGGATCCCCAGCCGTATACGCGTCTTGTGCTCATGGGCGCGAAACGCTAGGGGCAACCGATGGCAACGAAAGCCGCCAAGAAGGCGCCCACCAAGCGCGCGGCACGCGCCCGGAAGACGAGCGCCCAATCGGCCCCGGTGAAAAAGCCAAGCGCCCGGCGCACGGCCAGGAACACAACGGCCAAGGGTGACGAGCGCTCGCCGAGTGAGGCCCCAAGCAGCGGGGTTTCCGCCAGTCGCACCGCCCAGGACAAAAGCGTGCCAGGTTTCGAACTGGATGTCCGCATCGCTGACGTCGAGCCTGAAATCTGGCGACGGCTCTGGGTCCCCGTCAGCGCGGAGCTGTGCGACGTCCACCTGGCCCTCCAGCTGGCCTTCGACTGGGAGAACAGTCATCGCCACCAGTTCTCGATTGGGGTTCGCTCTTTTGCACCCGAAGGCACCGCCGATGCCCTCGACTACGACGGGTTGCGACTCGCAGACGTGGTCGAGCCCGGCACCAAGCTGGTCTACGAATACGACTTCGGGGATGGGTGGGAGCACATCATCCGGGTGCTGGGCCACGTCGAGATCCCTGGCGACGAGCCCCGCTTCCGCTGTGTGGATGGAGCCCGACGCGGACCGGTGGAGGACTCGGGAGGTCCGGCTGGCTACATGATGCTGCTCGACGATCTCGCCGATCCGAGCAGTGAGCAGCACGAGGATGCCGTTCAGCTCGCCGGCGCGGACTTCGACGAAGAGCAGTTCGATCTCGCGCAAACCAACGGAGCGCTCGCCGAACTCGACCGACGCCTGCAGGCGATGGAGGTCGATCCCGCGTTTGGCACGACCACGGAACCGCTGGGGGAGCGAGAGCTCGTGCTGATGTTCGAGACCGGCGATGGCCGCGAGTCTCGCATGGTGCAACTCCCTGACGTCATCCTGCACGCAGACGCCGCGATGCTCGAAAAGCTCGCCTCGTTCTTCGACGCAGCCGCGCGTGCCGTGCGCGAACACGGCCGTGCGACCCCAGACATCTACCTTTCCGACTTTCTGCGTGACGACGCGGAGGGGGCCGACATCATCGTCACCCAAGACGCGCCCGAAGCCCACGCTTCGCGGTGACCACCATCACCGAAAAGTCGAACATCCTGCGACCGAGACTGGCGCTCGCAGTCTCGATCGATCCAGCCTCCGGCAAGCTCGTTCACCCCGTGGTGGGCCGTTGGTCGAGCCCGGCAGGAACGCGCCAGGAGGGACTTGCCACCAAACACCGGGGCCTGGTGAGTTCTGGTGCGCCACCAGACCCCGAAGTCCGAGCCCGAGGCCTCGCCGACAGGCTCGACCGTTGCGATCGCTCCTCTACAGAATGAAGCCGCCCGCAGCGCAACGCAGAGTGCTGGCGAGCGCGCACACCAGCCCCAGACACAACGCGACGATATAGAGCGGCAAGTGCGCGCGAGTCCCGTCGAGCTTGCGTGGGCCAGCGGAGAGACCAACAATGCCCATGATCACGGCCACTAGGTTGATCGGCACTGCCCCCCAGTTCAGCAACCCCAGACAGGGAATGAACCCAAGGATGGAACCGAGGATCCCCAGGCTCATCATGACGGCGGTCGCGATCATGAGCCCCAACGGCGCGCTCTGTGCCGCGCCGGGCGCGTGCACCATCGGTCCCGTTCCGGGAATGGCCCCGGGAGGCGGGCCGGGCGCCACACCGGGAGCTCCGCCTGGTGGAGGGGAGAATCCGCCGGGCGGCGGCCCCCCTCCGGGCGGTCCATAGCCCCCAGGCGGACCGTAGCCCCCAGGCGGACCGTAGCCCCCCGGCGGACCTCCGTAACCTCCCGGCGGTTGCTGTGCCATCGTCTGCTGAGTGACGGTGTGTGATTCATGCATCATGCGCGCGCGGTCTCCTGGGCGTGGGTCTGCTCAGCGACCCGATCCGAGATGAAGCGAGGGGGATCCCGCCGAATGCGTCGGAGCCCCCAGAAGGAAGTGACGACCACGGTGACCAGTAACGGACCCGTGACGAAGACACCTGGATGATACTGCCAGGCGGCGAGCAGGTCCCCGTGAACCAAAGCGGACAGCGCACGCGACATGCCACACATCGCGCAGCCTGCACACTGCTGCTGTGTCAGCCCGATCCACCTCAGGTGCTCACCGCGTGCCAGCGCCTCGGGGCCGAAGCTCGCGGCCGCCGAAAGAGGCACCAGCGCGATCATCGCGGGCAGCACCACCACCGCCTGCAACAGAGCCCCCCCGAGCCGCTCGGCCCACCTCACCGCCATGGCGAGCCAGCGTACCACAGCCCTTGTTCAGAGTACTCCGGTGACAGCCAGCATCAGGAATGTCAGGTAGAGCGCAGCCATGATCGCGGCCTCGCGTCGGGTAAGGCTCCAGTTGGTCACCAGGAAGGCCACACTGAGCACAGTCGAAGCTAGGAGGTAGGCCAGGATGGGCCAACTCTGGTCCCAGTCGACCAGCACTCCTCCGACTACGACGATCGGCAACCCAAGGCAGACGAGGATATCGAACGAGTTCGACCCGAATGCGTTCGCGACGGCACCATCCGCGTCACCTCGCCGAGCTGCAAACACACTGAGGAGAGTGTCCGGCAAGGACGTGGCGGCAGCCAGCAGGGTAACCCCCGCCACCGCTTCGCTGAAGCCGAGCGCGCGAAAGACTTCCAGCGCTGAGTGGACCAGGAAATGTGTACTCAGCCCGATGCCGGCGATCCCAAAGAACACCGCCGCCGCCACCTTCCACCCGTTGAAGGGTCGACCGCCGGTGCCGGTCGCCGCAAAACTCCCAGTCGCTGATTCGACGTCCTTGGGCATCCCTGACTTCTGCCGCGCCTGCAGCACCAGCAACACGACGTAGCCGACGTAGATGACGAGCGCCGCCGCTCCCACCCACGCGCTCAACTCATGCGTCACGTGCTCACCATGCCCCTCGCGCCCGAACCAGGTAGCGAGGATCAGCGCGACGACGACAGCGACGTAGAGGAAGCCGTCCCGTCGCACGACGCGCTTCTGAATCCTTAGCGGTCCCGCCACCAGCACGCTGGCCGCGGGGATCACCAGGATGTTGTACAGGGCGGAGCCAGCGATGGTCCCCAGGCCTGCGTCGAAGGCGTCGAGATACAGCGCCACGACCACGGTGCACAGCTCGGGAAACGAGCTACCCACGGCGTCGAGAGTTGCACCACGTACTCCGGGGTTGATCTTGAACCGCTCCCCCAGCGCGTCGGTACCGGACGACAGCAGGTGCGAAAACACGAAGATCCCAACCGCCGTGAGCAGGATGATCACTGCATGAAGCGCCATATCGGCCGCATCATGGCGCCCCACCCAACCCGTGACCAGCCCTTCCCCCGCAGCCACCCCCGGCCGTGCGGCAGGAACCAAGCTGGCCGGAAACGTCGGGCGGAAGGGCTCGCCAACCAACCACGTGGCCCTTCCCGCCACATCGCGGTAGGCTGGCCATGGGGCATGGACGACTGGCTGGCGCAAATCACCCCTCGAGTCCCGGAACCGCCGAGCTGTCAGGTCCGTCCACCACCGGCGCATCGTGACCACCTGGTCCCGTTGCAAGGTTCCGTGTACCTCGACGCTCCGGACGGGGCCTACGCGCTCTTCGCTTCGCGCGTCCTGATCGGCAGGGCCGGGCAATGCCGCATCGTCCTGCGCGATCCTCACGCCTCGCGCGAACACGCCTGCATCGAAATCTCTCCCCAGCGGGTGGTGATCCAGGATCTAATGAGTGTCAACGGCCTCTACGTCAACGGGCGCCGCGTCTTCGAACCCCAGCTGCTCTATCCGCGCGACCGGATCCTGGTCGGAACCAGCGAACTCTCCGTCCACCGCATCGACGAGCAGCCACGGGCACGCCCCAGGCGACCGCAGACACAGCCGCCGCGTGCAGCGTCCGATGTCACGGACCGCGACGAAGCACTGACGGTGCTGGGCCGAGTGGCAACCCGCATGCTGGGCCAGGGGCGTCCTGCCGAGGCCGAGATCGTGCTCGGCGATCATCTCGGCAGCCTGCTCGAGGGCGCTCGCACTGGGCTCGCCGTCTCACGAAGCATGTGCGAATCTGCAGCACAGTTCGCGCTACTGCTCGCGCTCAACCTCCGCAAGGGGCAGTGGGTCGAGTATACCCTCGAGCTGCACTACGCCGCCCGACACCCGCTCTCCCGCGCTACCGCCCCGTTGCTCGAGGCGGCACTCCGGGTCGCCCCCAACCTGGACCCAGGCTGGCTACTCGCCAGGCTCGCAATGATGGGACCTTACGCGCACGAAATCGTGCGGCGCCGTGACGCCAAGTCAGGGCACTGAATGAGCAACAGCGCACTGAGGCGTGACACGGATGGCAGTTTGCTACGAAGGAACGCAGTGCCCTCTTTCATGACTCCCCTTCGCGGTCGATGAATTGGGCCAATTCCTCGATCTGGTGCTGGTTCAGGATCCCAAACTCCACACCGAATCCGCGGCTGGTGAACCAGCGGACAGTACCCGGCAACAGCAGCCACGGGCCTCCCCCGTAAAGCTGCACCACCAGGGTCAACAACTCGCCAAAGTCCGGTGCTCGATCGCAGGCGACCTGCATCCCCCCCACGCTCAGGTCCAGCATCCTTCCATGCCACTTGTCCCCGCTGGCACGCGCCACCACGACACCGATATCGGCCGCCACCCGGACGAGGGATCGGCGGAGTCCGCTGTTGGACACGCTGCGTCGGTTCGGCACTTTGTGCATGCGAGGACTCCGCTGCCGGCGAGCAGTGTAAAACTACCATACGACGCCCCTGCCGCAACCGGCGACGCCCGTTCCGATCCGGCGTAGCTGCGGCACGAGGGGTCGGTGCCGGCCCCGATCGGACTGTCGTTGATGCCAACCGCAACGCGCGCTAGCGCGCTGACGAGCCACGCGCGAAGTTCCCGCCTGGGACGGCGAATCCACAATGCGCTGGGGCAGTGGGAGCGCTCACAACGTCGTTGTCGAGGCGTCCCCCACCGCACCCCTCACGGATTCTGCCAGCTCTCCAGGTGGTCACACGGTCGCAGTCCACTGCGGTTCAGGTGAGCGCTGTGGGTGAGAGCGCTCTCACGACGGCATGCGTCAGCGGTCGTCCGAGGGGAGCCAGCGGGCCGCCGCAGTGATCGCCGCCATCGCATCATTCGCCGCGATGATCGGAGGCCGCTCGCGCTGATCAATCGGTCGACCCGCCAACTGTCGACTCCACCCGTCAACGAGAATCCCGATGATGGGCTTGTCCAGCTGCCACGCCATGGCCAACTCGCTCAAGGTGCCAGCGCCTCCACCGACAGCGATCACGACGTCCGCCATCCCCACCACCAGGGCGTTGCGAGCGAACCCCAGGTTCGTCGGCACCGCCACGTCGACCCAATCATTGGCGGTCACGGCGAGCGGTCCAGGCAAGATACCAACCACATCGCCTTCCCGGTAGCATGCCGCCTCGTGGGCGCCGCGCGATGCCGCTTCCATCACCCCTCCGAGGCCTCCCGTGACGAGCCGCCATCCCCGCTCCACAATCAGCTGGCCCACGCGATGAGCCACGCCCACCGCCTCGTCGGAAGCAGTCGAGTTGCCAATGACGGCAATGACAGGGCGACGGGATCTAGCCATCGGCCGAAGATGGCGACGAAGGTCCGGGATCGAGCGCCCGCAACCGAACCACTCCTTCGCCCGCCCGGTAGCGAGCCTGGCAGCAAAGTCGCGCGCCCTGCGCCCCCATCAACTCCAACAACTCGGCCTCGTCGTCACCGGGTTCTTCGAGCAAGTCGCTTCCCTCGAGAACCTGGCAGATGCAGGTCCCACAGGTCGCGGACCGACAGGAGAAGGGTACCGGAGCCAGCAGCTCATCGGCCAGATCTACCAGCTCACCCGGCCCCGCAACGTTCGCCTCCTTGAACCGCTCCCGACGATTCGCCTCGAAAATGATCTTGGGCACTGGGGGGGGTGTAGTCAGCGACGGCGCCGGGCGCAACCGGGAGCGTCTCCAACGTCCTCCTGGAGGCGGTGCGCTGGTCGCTCCCAGGGTGCCCTACCCCCGCCTCTCACTCACTCCCCCACACGGCGTCCACGGAGGGTGGTCCGATCCTTCGCCCGCGATCTCTGAACGCTGCGACGCACCTCGAGATAGCAGATATCCTCGCTCGTCTGGTAGTAGACCTGACCGCCATAGTCGACGGCGAAGCGCCGCGTCTGCTCGTCGAAACGACCCAGCAGGTAGTACCGCGACCCGGCCCCCTCCCGCCGGCGCATGCCAAAGTAGAACCACGTCCCGGGGGCGAAGCTGACGCTCAGCTGGTCAGGCCAGACGGCTTCGACCACGCCTGGCGTGTGCTTGGGGACGCGCACGACGTCGATCGCACGACCCTCTCGCATCTCCAAGCGACCACGCGCCACCTCACCCGACAGCGTGTTCACCTGACGCTCGAAGACGCACTTCTCATTCATGTAGAACTGCACGTGCCGGAGACGTTCGTCGTCCAGCCCCCCAGGCCCCCGGAGCGCCTGGGTGAACGGGGCATACCCGCAACCGACGCTGAGCCAAGCCAGGACGACCGTAGCGGCAAGACGCATGCGTAAATAATAACCCAACTGGGGCCGCCCAGCGCAACCGGCTGCCGTCGCCCGGTGCCCAGGTCGTCTCGCCCCACCCACGAGGATCGGCTATAAGGCCCATCGAGGGATGTCTCGTTGCATGGTTGGTCGCGGCCCTCGATGCGCCGCTGGAGTTCGGACCCCGAAGCGCGCTGCACGACACCTGGCTTCCCTTCGCGCCGCCAACGTCATCGTCCAAACCGCCGTGCCTCCCCCCGCCCCCCGGTGTCCGTGGCTTCCCTCCACATGGCGCACCGCCACGTTACGCCACGCGCTCGCGGTGGGACTCATGGCCACGGGGCTGCTCAGCCCCGTGGCCGCGCGAGGAACCCCCACCGTGAAGGGTACCGCGACCGCAGTGCGGGGCGCGGGCGCTCCCCTGACGTGGACAGCCCGCCGCTTTGGCCCTGGCGATGCGGTCGTCACCGTGGGGGCCACCGCGCTGACCGTCACGGCCCTCGTCGTCGGCCCCACCGAGACCGCGACGAGCGACCCGCAACTGGGCATCGATGACGAGGTACGCAGCGCCCTCCGACCGGATAGCTTTCAGGCCCGCCGCGCGGGGCGTGACACGAGCGATGTGCTCCTGTCGCTCAACCTCTCGTATCCCCTGCTCGGCGACGCGCTCGTCAACGCCGCGTGGTACCGCGACAGCCCGGACACGGCGAGGCAGTTGGCAATGATCGACAGTGAGACGTTCCTCCTCACCCTGGGTGTCCAGCAAAGCTTCGCCAACTTCGTCGGTCGTCAGCGGCCGCACGGATCGGTGTGTGGCACAGACGAACTGCCAGAGAATACCGCCTCCTGCGAAGTGCGCGATCGGTATCGCAGTTTCTTCAGCGGGCACACAGCTCTGTCGTTCAGCGCGGCAGCGGCAACGTGTACTCACCACCGCCACCTGCCCCTGCACGGCGGACGCTATCGGTGGATACCGTGCGCCACCGGCGTGGTGCTCGCCAGCACGACAGGGACGCTGCGCATCGTTGGCGACCGTCACTACTTCACCGACGTGATGACGGGGGCAGCCATCGGCAGCCTGGTTGGCTGGTTGGTCCCCTCTTTGCACTACCGACTCCCGCCGCGCGCCGCCCGCTGGTCGGATCCAGGGAACACCGCGGAACTGCAGATCCTTCCCACTGCCCACGGGCTCCAGCTCAGAGGGCGCTTCTAGATGGGCAGCGCGGAGTCTGGGTCGCCCACCCCTCGAGCGCCGGCGAGGCAAGTGCGCGAGCGAAACCCTGCGACGGGAACGCAAATTCCGGTGGCGGGTCCATCCCGGGCCTCTGTCCACCAAACGCCACCGACTCGGAAGCCGGCGCCCACCATTCTGCGGCGTCGAGTCGCCGCAGCTGGGGCGCTGCTCCTGACCCTGTCGTCGGTGGCGAGCGCTGCGGAACCGTGGTCGACAGGTCCCTCTCGGTGGTTCGTCTCGACCAAGAGCGATGTGGGGTTCGCCTATCTTCGGCCCCGTCTCGCGACCGGCTACGGGCGCCCTCACTACACGTGGGGTGGCGTCGAAGCCAACCCCATCCTCTCCAGCACCGCGACTGGCGGATACGCTGGCCTGCACCTGGAACACCCAGTGGCCGAGCTGCGAGGTGGAGCCCTCTACTTCTACAGCTTCCGTCGCTCGTTCTTGCCCCTCCAGGACTCGTACGACCGGCGCGACGTAGAACTCATCATCGATGGGCAGCGGGCCAACTATGTGGCGTGGAGCGCAGAGCTGGAGCTGAACATCCCCATCGGATTCGGCGAGATCCACGGCGAGTCAGAAGGGATCCGAGTCGCTCGCGCTCCGCGGGAGCGCGCCACCTACCTGGAGAGCATTCCCGCCGTCATCCATGGACGGTGGGCAGTCCGCCAGCAGGTAGGCTATTCGTTCCCCATCCGCGCCATCTCGGGGTTTTCCCTCGGCGCAGTGGGTGAGGCCATCTACATCCCGGAACGGGACAACACTCTCATCTGGCGTGGCGGCGCCATCGTCCGCTGGTGGCTCTACGACACGCTGCAACTCCGCGTGACGTTCATACCGGTCATCAGTAGCCCCGATCGACTCGGCCTGCAGGGCGGGGACTTCGGGGAAGTCGGGCTCCGACACTACTGGGCGTCAAAGCCGATGAGGATGCGATGACAGTTCGCTCCGCGGACCGCGGTCCGTGGATAGACCGCAAGTCTCAATCCGTGGGAAGAAAGACCTCCGCTTGGCAGTACCGACAGACCACCAGCCCGTGACCGGCCAGATCCATTTGCCCGCCACAGGACGGGCAGACGCGGCCATGGCGAAGTTGGTCGGCTGCCGCCGAGACAACCTCATCGCGGCGTGAGTCGAAGAATCCCGTGAATGTGTCTTGCCGCATGGCCTCAACGAGCAACTCGTGCAGCAGAGCCCGCGACAGCCTCAGCTCGGTCCCCAGCTCCTGGAAGGTGGCCCTTCCGCGCCCCCAGACCACGCTGACCAGGTCGCGCTGCTTCTGTCGATAGCGCTCCGGCGAGAAGACCATGAGAGCCTCGGGATCGAGCTTGGCCGTGATCTCGCCCCGCGCCAACAATGCTTCCAGGTACCCCCCCACCGACGCCTCGGGGAGACGAGTTTCCGCGGCCAGCGTCGCGTAGTCGAGCTCGCCGCGGGCCGCCAGCAAGTCCTTCACCCGTGCGTGGCGCGCCCCCGCCACCCCCGCCCGTACGTCGCGAATGCCCAAGGCAACACTGAGCAGGAGTGCTACCAGAACGACGCCGACCGGAACCGCATACAGGATGGTGGGGATGATCACATCCGCAACCGGATCCTCCGAGCCAAGTGCGGTCAGGGCGAGCGCGAACCACCCGAAGCCTAGGGCCAGTAGCGTGACGCCAAACAACAGTCCCCGCGCCGCCCAGCGGCCCGCCAGCACGGCACCCACGAACAACAGTACGGCGCTCACCGGGACCAGCAGCAGCCCAAGCACGCCCCCGAGTCCTTCGAGTGATTCGCCAGTGGCCTGGCCGCTCGCTACCTCGGAAACGACAACCACTCCGCTGCAGGATCCGAACAGCAGCAACCACGCAATCCCCAGAGAAACGAAGGGAACACTGAACCCGGAGGGCAGCAGATGCCATAGCGGACGAACCGGCAAGTCAGTTCGACTCATTGCACCAGAACCTCGGTTCGGCAGTAGGGACACGCGATGACGCCGCCTCCGGCCAGGTCCATCGCACCACCACAGTTGGGACACGCGCGACCTGCGCGCAGCTGTCGCCCGTCCGCAGAGAAGACAATTCCTCGGCGCCAGTCGACATACCCGGAGAAGCGACGATGCTCGAGGGCCGCATACAGCAGATCACGAAGCCGCGCGTCCGACAACCCGAGTTGCCGGGCCACGTCGTAGATGGCGGCCCGGCCGCGCTCGTTGACCACCGCCACCAGTTCGTCTTCCTTGCCAGCGTAACGCTCCGCCGTAAATGCTCGTCGAGTGTGGGTGTCCAGCTCGACGTCGAGACATCCCCTGGCCTCGAGGTGGTCGAGGACGTCGTCCACCTCGTCCTCGGAGATACCGGATGCCTTCGCCAGCTCGGCGAAGGAGGCTTCGCCTCGCACCACCAACTCCCTCCGCAACAACTCGGCGCGGCGCTCGGCAAGGCGCCGTTCCACCTCCTGTCCAGCGCGCGAACCAAAGAACAGCGTCAAGGTACCCGTGACCGCCATCGGCACCGCATAGAGGGTGATCGAGACCAGCAACGACCCGACATCGAAACCCCGATCGAAACCGCTGATCGACACCAGGAATGCCCCCAGCGCCAAGAGCAGGGTCGTCACTCCCATCATCACCGCCCGGGCCGAAGCAGTGCGGCTGACGAGAGCAGCAAGGAACGCGCCCAGTGCTCCCCCCGGTACTACGAAGATCCCCAGCAGCACCGAGACCATGCCACTTCCAAGGAAGAGCGTGCTCGTGCAACCGCTCCCCAGCAATAGCCACCCGACCGTGAAGACGGCGAGCCCAATGCTCCAGGGCGAGGGCAACAGTAGCGACGCAATACTGGGCAGCCGGTCCTCAGCCCTCACGACAGCAGGGTATCACGGTGACGACACCCCCCAGCGCGGCAAGCACCAGACGCGACCACGGGAACCTGGTCCAGTCGGGAGGCCAGCCGGTCCCGCGCGGATTGCTGCCGAGCGGAGATCTGACCCGTTACGCGCCTCGACCCCGCTCGGCCTCGCGCGCCCTCGTCAGTGCGGTGTCGAGGAGATCTCGGTCACGCGCCAGGAACGCAAGACGCAGCATCCCAACCGCATCCGCATTCCGGGGCAATCGGCGAACCAGAGACTCCGCCTCGAGCAGCTGCGCCTGCAGGCCAGGCTCGAACGTCACCCACCCCATCACGGCCCGGGCGCGTCGGCGCTGCCCCCTCGCGGACGTCACCCACCTCGTCGTGCCGGTGTCTCCTACCGGCAGATACTCGATTCGACCCATGTCTCGCCCCCATCAACAGACCGTCGAAGTGATTCACGGCACCCGCGTTCCCCTGTGAAGTCCACAGAGCGAAAAAAGAACCACCAGAGGGATCAGACAGCATCCTGTTGCTGCTGCTGAGCAACAGCAGACAACGCCACGAACGAGCGAGCACCCAATGCATCTGGCGAGAGCACCACGCTCGTGGGCCAGCCCTGGCCGGGCCCCGGAGGGAGCACCGGATCAGTCGCAGCAAAACGGCTCAGGGGAAGCCGGAAAGTACTATTGAATCCCGCGGGTAGTCGCTGGCTCGTCGGTTCTCGTCAGTGACTAGCCGTCCCAAGACCTCGATGAAGTCCCGAACGACGCGAATATCCTCTTCGGCGCGGGCAGTAGCTCGCGGAACGTGGCAGTCGAGCCGTTCTCTCAGCACGAAGCGATAGAAGCCTTCGGGAACCTGTCGGCCGAACATGAGGATTCTCAAGTTGGGCCAGCGCTCGCGAAGCTTGCGCAGCGAGTGAAACGCTTGCAGCGCCCCAGTGCGCTCACGACCGATAAGGTCGAGATCGACGAGCAATACCGGCTCGGGGTCATCGGTCGCGAGCAGCAGGTCCGGCACTTGCTGCACCCCGGGCGTCGCGACCAGCGCAAAGGCGTTGGCGCGAAGTCTCAGCTCGAGGCCATGTCGGACCAGAAGATCGTCGGTGACAATCAGTGCGAGCCGGGGCTTCGAGAGCCACGATGCGTCATCCAGTGGACGACCAAATCCGGTGCTCGGATCGCGCGGCGCCTCTGGGTCTTCGTCGCGCGCATCCGCCGCCAGGCGACGAAGTTCGTCAGTATCCAGTCCCACTCCGAGCTGTTCGAGTTCGCGCACGGCGTCCGCCTCCAGCGTCTCGAAGTGAAACGCCCCGCGCGTCCAGGAGAGCAGCTCACAGAGCACCTCGCGTACATGGTGCTGAAGCCCAGCAGCCAGCTGCTCTGGAGTGAGGGCTCCCATCTCGATGAGGATCTGTCCCGTCAGGCGATGATACTCCTCACGCCCCTGACGCTTCAGTGCCTCGTGAAGAGTGTCGAAATCGATCCAGCCCTGGTCTAGGAAATGACTCGCGAGATGATAGCGGGGCGGATCCAGACGCGCAGTGACGAGTCGCCCTGACGCGAACGTCAATTCCACGCGCTGGTCGACCTGCTCCACTACCAGCCGACCCGTTCGAGCCGTCACCCCGAGCACTTGCAGCACATCGAGCAGCAGTACGTCAGAGAGGGCTCCCTCGATGGCCATCGTCAGGTTCCCGTCTTGAAGAGGTCCAGCAGCCCTTGGAGGGTACGAGTCTTGTTCTGTAGCTGTCGGTATTTCGAGCTGGACATCAGGGCGGTGGCGGCGTGGGCAGACAGCAAGTTGAAAAGCTCCATGTCAAAGGCGTCGAAGTCCTCCTTCTGAACGAGCAGCTTGAACAGGACCGCCACCCCGATGGGTTCCGACCCGATGTTCAGTGGCAGGAGCGCGATGGGTTGCTGGCCGCTCGGCAGGTCGGCCGTGGATGCATCGAGGCAGAGTGCGCCGGATCGGGCAACTCGGGACATCAGATTCGCGCCAAAATTGATAATCTCGTCAGCGGGGTCAACGGCTCCCTCGAAGGCGGCTCGACGGAATCGTCTTCCGGACTCCTCATAGAGGTAGATACTGAAGCAGTCCGCGCCAATCAGATTGATGATGATCTCCTTGATGTTGCGGAGAACCTCCTCGAACTCGAGGGTGGCGTGGATCTGCGACGACGCCACGTACAAGCTCAGGTAGTTCGAATTCTGGCGCTCCAGATCGGAATATTCCTGCAGAAGCTCCTGATAGTGGGTCTCCAGATCCCTGATTCGCTCGGCCTGGTGACCGTTGGCCGATACAGCGCCCCCCGACTCAAGCTCCGCGATCCGGCGGCGCAGCTCGATGTTCTCCTGGTGGAGCTCCTCCGCTACGCGACGGCCAGCGGCGAAGATCTCGTTCAGGGATTGGATCCGTTCTTGGTCGTCGTCACTCATCAATGAGGTCGCCCGCGAGGCAGCCAAACGATTATACCAGGCCCGGTCGCCATGCATCGATCTCCTGTACGTTCCCGGGCGAACGAGAAGGGCTAGGGTGGCGCTGGCGGCAGACCCAGGCTAAAGGTAATTGCTGGAACATCCTCGTTCTCCTCGTCGCCCATGTCCGCGGGACAAAAAAAGGACCCATCCCTCAAGCCCTCCCCGGGACGGCCGCAGACCCGCACCAAGCGCCTGGGTGCGCTACGCCACCGAGCGTTGATGCTGGCGATGCAGGGCCGCTACGAGGAGGCGGGTCGCCTGCTGGTCGAGCAAATGGAGCTGGACCCAAGGAACGCGGCCAATCTGAACGCGGAGGAACGCAAGCTAGTCAGCGTTGCGGCCACCTACCTGGAAAAATCCGGCGACGCGAGCGCAGCCGCCAGCCTCTTCGAGGCGCTGGGTGATAGCGAGCGAGCCGCACTTTCACGCGCCCGTCCGACGGTGACGGGACTGGCCACGTCGGGTCCGGGTTCGGTCGCAGTCCCCTCGGTAGCCGCCCCGTCGGTGGTCGCGCAGCCCGCCATCACCGTCTCGGCGCCACACTCGGAGTCTCCGGAAGCCGTGGGCTCCCACCCGACAGTAATGTCGTTGAATCATCCTGCCGCGGCGATGGCTCACCACCAGCCCGCGGCTGAGGTCGCGCCGCCCGACTCGAGGTCGCCTCGCTCGCAGGCCATGACCCGTGCCCGGGGACTGATGGACACAGGGCGGGCCTCCGAAGCGGCAGACGTGCTCGCCAGCGTGGGGCTCGAGTACGAAGCCGCCGTCTGCCGCCTCAAGACCGGCGACTTCCCGCGAGCGCTGGGCCACTTGACCCGCGTCGCTCCGCGGCACGAACGGTACGCGGTGGCAGCCCGAACTGCCGCCCGACTCCTGGTCCGGCTCGGGGAATGCACGACAGACCATGTGCAGTTCCTGCAACCACTGCTCGATCGACCGGTGGAGAGCGACAAGGAGATAGAACTCTTTCTGAGGCTCGCCACGCTGTTGGAGACACAGCATCCGGAGGCCGCGCGGAGTGCTCTCCAATCCGTCCTCGCGTTTTCCCCGGACCACCCGGAGGCTTCGGCGCGACTCGGTGGACTCGGCGGGACCACCAGGATCAGCCGGCGCCCCCCCAGCAGTGACCGCCCCATCCAAGTTCGTGTCTCCACACCGCCAGCCGCCAACGAAACCGACGAGCGGGCGATTGGCTGCGGAACCATCCTCGGCGACCGCTTCCAGCTCGAGGTCGAGTTGGGGCGTGGCGGGATGGCGACAGTCTACAGCGCGCGCGATCTGGAGCTCGATGAGTTCGTCGCCCTGAAGGTGTTCGGAACGGAGCTGGTCACGCAGGAGTCGCTGAACGATGCGGTGGAACGGTTCCGTCAGGAACTCAAGCTATGCCGCAAGCTACGGCATCCCAACATCATCCAAGTCTACGACATCGGAATCCACGCCGGACACCGTTACTTCACGATGGAGCTATTGCACGGGCACAGCCTGGAACGCTTCCTGGGACAACCCGTCGACCTCGAGTGGGGCCTCGATTGCTTGACCCAGGCAGGGGCCGCGCTCCATTCGGCGCACGAAATGGGTATCGTCCATCGCGACGTGAAGCCGGAGAACCTGTTCGTCACCGACAGCGGACTCATCAAGGTGATGGACTTCGGGATCGCGAAGAGCGCCTACCAACCGGGCAAGACCCAGGTGGGCACCTTCGCCGGAACTCCTGAGTACATGGCCCCAGAGCAGATCAGTGACTTCTCGGCGGTAGGACCCGCCGCTGATCAATACGCGCTGGGCTGTGTAGCCTACGAGATGTTCACCGGTCAGGTCCCGTTCTCGCACCCGGACATGATGCCCCTGCTGATGATGCACATCGAGCGACAGCCCGAGCCGCCACGCAGCCTCAATCCAGACCTACCCACCGACCTGGATACCGTCATCCTCAAGATGATGGCGAAGCGCCCCGCCGATCGCTTCGAGTCACTCCAGCACGTGGCTGACACCATCGCCCGCCTGCGTGAGTAACAAGCGGCACCTCCCTCCCAGGCAAGACCGCTCGATCAATCTCGGCTCGTAGCTCTCAGGAACGCTCCTGGCGCTGCCAATGTCGGTAGAGGGCCGCCGCCGGCGGCACCTGACACGCCTCTAGCCTCTCTGCGGCGGCAGGGCCCCTCAGGGCGGAGATCCAGCGTCCGCTTCTTCGCCCTTGAGCGCCTGCACAAGCTGACCGGCCTCGACCTGCCGATAGCCCCCGTAGAGACCATCGGCGAACGGCTCGAGCACCCGCAAGGCCTCCGTGGCGCGGCCCAACCTTACGAGACAGATGCCTCGATTGTAGCTGGCCTCCAGTGCGAAGCGCCCGCCGGGCGACTCCCGGAGATACTCGTCCCAAGCGGCCAGCGCTGCCGCCGAGTCGCGCTGTTCGAAGTGCAGTCGGTGAGCCCGTCGATACAACTCGTAACCCTTCGTTCCCTCGGCATCGCGGGGCAGGGGCCGCACGCTCCGCGAACTCGGTGCCACCGTCGGCTCACGTGCCGCCGCTGTTCTGGCTTCCTCGACGACCGGCTCCGGCTCGATCTCGGGCTCGACCTCGGGCTCTGACGGGTCGTCCGCCTCGACCTCGGAGGGGTCGAGAACAGCGGGATTGACAGCTTCGGGAGCCGGGCCTCCGGCTCCCACCCCCGCCCCGGTCGGTTGCGGTACCGGCTCGGAGGGAGGCGCGGCAATCCCCACCACCTCCGCCATCTGATAGACAACAGTGGGAAGCTTGCCGCCCGACGCCGCCCACGCCGAGCCCCCCAGAAGAATCGCCGCCAGGGGTACCACCATGGCGACCTTCGTGGACCTTCGACGCCGGCGCTGGTGCAGCGACGCCAGCACCCGAGCACGCGTGAACCGAGCGCTCTCGTCAGCCCCCTCGGTGGTCGCATGCAGCGCTCGCGACGCCTCTCGCAGGATGTCGTCCGTCATGCGACGCCTTCCCTTTCCAGTGTAGCGCGGAGCTTGCGCTTGGCATGGAAGAGTCGGGTGCGAATCGTCGCTTCGGGAGCACCGGCAATCTCTGCCGCCTCGCGCGAGCTCCGGTCCTCCACCTCACAAAGAACGAACGCGACGCGCTGATCAACCGGAAGCTGGTCGAGCGCCCGGGTCAGCGCCGCAGCGAGCTCGCGTCGGCGCGCATCCACTTCCGGATCATCGGAAACCGCGCCGTGGGTGGGTTCGAGCGCCATCCGATCCATGGCAGCGCGGCGCCGACTCGCAGCACGGACATGGTGACGAGCGTGATTGACGGCAATCGAGATCAGGAACGTGCGCAGAGTGGAATCCCCGCGAAACCGGCGGATCGCCCGGGGGAGGGTGACAAAGACCTCATGCACCAGGTCCTCGGCCGCCGCCGCGTCGCCGACCAGGCGCTTCGCGAACGCCCGCACCGCCCCGTGGTGTTCATCGTACGCCTCGCCCACAGCCGATGGATCGGCGCTGCGGAGGCGATCAATGAGCGATGATGCCGGCTGTTCCACGCTGACGAGCCCGTAGTCCGTGAAATGGAGGTCGGCGGTCGTCATATCAGAAGTTCGACCCCAGATCGGGATGGCGTGGCCGCTCACTTCGCACCACACCGTGGAAGCGAGAATCAGGGCACCGAGGACCCAAGGGCGGGTGGAATTCAGGCAAATCAATGGTTCGTGCCCGCCGCGCAAAGAACTGTTCATCCCGCCCCCCACTTTCTTCTTCCTAGCGATCGGCCGAACAGCCGCACGGAGAATGAACACCTATGCTCCAGGCACAGCGCATCGAAACCGGGTGGCACACGACGAGTCTGGCCACCCCTGTCGGATGGCTCACCATCTGCGCGGACGAGACGGCCGTCCGCTGCGTTCACTTCGGGACGCCCCCCGGTCGTGAACGCGGTTCGCCGCTGCTCAGGGAGGCGGCAAGGCAGATCGAGGCCTATTTCTCGGGTGATCGACAAGGCTTCGACCTCCCCCTCGCTCCGCGCGGCACGCCCTTTCAGCAGCGCGTCTGGAGTCAACTGCAAACCGTCCCCTACGCGACCACGAGCAGCTACGGCCGGGTCGCGGCATGCCTCGGTCATCCGCAGGCCGCGCGCGCGGTCGGCGGCGCCAACCATCGCAATCCAATCGCCATCGTCATCCCCTGCCACCGCATCGTGGGTGCAGACGGTCGCCTGACCGGCTACGCGAGTGGCATCGAGCGCAAGGCCTGGCTGCTGGCACACGAGCAACGCCACGCGCAGAGACACTAGAACACCTCGATTCCTGCCAGCGCAATGGGACCAAACTCCATCCGCACCTGCCCAGGATCGGGTAGGAACGCGTGCCGCACGCCGCCGCCGACGAACACGCCGAAGCGCTCGGGCACGATCTCGAGCCCCAGCTTGCCGCGATAGTGCACTGCCTGCGCGTCGTTTTCGCTCGCGAGCCGGGTATCCCATTCGCCGCGATACATGATGTCCATCTCGATGAAGAGCGGCTTCATCGGGAAGCGAACCCCGAGTGCGGCGTTGAACGCGTAGGTGCTGTCACGACCGTCCCCCCCGAAGCCGAACAGCGAATACCCCTTGCCGGCAAGGAACTTGACGCCCACGTTGAGCCCCGCCCCAACCGTATCGGGATTCAGCTCGGCCTTCCGCTCGTGCCACAGCACGAGCTGATAGCGTCCCATCTTCGAGATGTTGACGAGCCCCACTGGGAACCCATCCAGCTGGCGCGAGATGTTGACAAGACCAATCTGCGTACCATCGACGTCGCGCCCCACGTTGACGAGACCGATTTGTGCTCCGCGAACGTCCCGGGCCTGGTTGTAGATCGACGAGATCTGGACGCCTCGAACACTGCCCAGTGCCAGGTTCGTGATCGCGGCCAACTGCGCACCCTCGACAAAACCGTCAGCCAGATTGCCCACCGCCGCTGCCTGCACTCCTGCAACGTCCCCGCCCGCATAGTTGGCAATCGCCGCCGCCTGCACGCCCAGAAGATCGTGGGAATCGTGGTTGTAGAAGGTGGCCGCCTGCACACCCTCGACCGCATCCGCAAAGTTGAACACACTGGCCAGCTGGGCCCCCTGGACAGCCCCAAGACGTAGATTGAAGACTCCCGCCGCCTCGGCTCCGCGCAACGGACCACCCGCGCGATTGCCGATCCCCGCCGCCTGCGCACCGTAGTGGGACCCTGTCACATCGTTCCAGATCCCCGCGGCCACTGCCCCGCGCACGTTTCCGCGGATCCGGTGTACGCCCACAGTGGCGGCCGCTCCCTCGACCCCTCCCGCATCGACGTACAGCAGGCTGAGCATGGCGTGGAAACGCAAGTTGGTGGCGTTCGGGTAGATTGCCACGGGCGAGGTAACCGCCGCTTGGAACGGCTCAAGCTCGTACTCGTCGTAGTGCGCGAACTCCGCGCTCTGCTCCTCGACCCGCCGGTTGATGCGTTCATGCAACTCCCGGGCTTCTGGGGGGGCTGGATCTCCCGCCGATTCCTCACCGGCGTCGCCCACCGCCTCCGGCACGTCGGCGACTGGTCGGGAACGCGCAGGCGCTGGCTTGACCGCGGGGGGAGTTGTCTCCACCGCCGCGGCGCTACCCGTTTCGGCAACGCCCGCGGCGCGCACCACCGCCGCGGCCCTCGCCGCTGCAGCAGCATCCGCCGCGGCCCGCTGAGCGGCTGCGACCCGCGCCTCGCGGACGCGCTCGAGGCGC
>JBNLDK010000160.1:0-125937 GCA_050304295.1 Polyangiaceae bacterium | reverse complement strand
CGCCCGTGCTCGGCGCGCCTCCCGTGCTCGGTGCGCCTCCCATGCTCGGTGCGCCTCCCATGCTCGGTGCGCCTCCGGCACTCGGCGCGCCGCCCGTACTCGGATCTCCACCCGCGCCAGACCCACCGCCGAAGCCGCCGGACGGAGCACCGCCAGCATCCCGCGCCGCGGCACCAGGGTGCCCAGCGGCAGCTACCGATCCGCCCCCACCGGGAGGCCCGTCCGCGCCACCGTCCGGGAGCCGACCCAGCGAAACATCGCCGCACGCTGCCGTGCCCAGCGCGGCCAGAACACCGAAAAGACCCCAGGTGCCAAGACGTATGCCCGGGCAAGCCAGCTCGGGAGCAGCGCGGCTCGGAACCACCAGAGGCACAGTTTGGTGTCGCGTTCGCTCGTTCGTCCAGGGCTCGTCGAATGCCATGTTTCCTCTCTCCCACCGCTCGGTTGGAGCCACTGCCCCGTCAAACCTTCACGCGAAGCGAGCGCGACGGGCGGTTCCCACGAGCCAGGCCAGCAACCAAGACCAAGTCGAGCCCGCCCGCTCAATGCGCATCATCGTCCACCGGAGCACTGCCAGCCGGAGTGGCGGACACGGCCGAAGGAGCATCGCCCCCTTGGCAGCTCCGGCGCAACGCGGTCAGTTGGTCCTGAGCGATCCCCGAAGCGAGCTGCAGGTGGGATTCAGCGCTCGCGCAATCGCCGCTGTCGATTCGGTGCCGCGCGACGACCAGATGCAGCTCCCCGGCCCGTTCTGGGGCCACACCAGCACTGAGCGCCGCGCTTGCCTCGGCCGCTGCCTCAGCGGCGCGGCCGCTGGCACTGAGTAGCTCGATGAGGGTCAGCTGGGCTTCGGAGCGAAAAGCTCCCCCTGGAAACTGACGACGATAGCGCTGTAGGGTGGCGATCGCCGCCGCCGAGTCACCCCGCACGTTGTGCCGCAAGCGCGCCAACTCGTAAAGCGCGAGTTCGGCGTCGAGCGCCGCCCCGCCCGCCCGACGCTCGAGACACCCCTCCGCCTCACTCGTGTGACCGATCCGCGTCATGCGCAGGCAGTCTTGCGTCGTCTCCTCAGCAGGCGCTGGAGCGGAGGTGGTGGGTCTCGGAGCCGACTCCGGCGGAGACGGCTCCGAGTCCTGCGATGCGGGCCACTGGGTGCCGGCCACGACCCGCGCCAGCCGCTGCGGAGGTTGCCAGACTTCGACGGTCCCCTCCTCGACCGCCAGTCGCGGACCAGTAGGCGCCGTCGTCACGGTGAACTTCGTCCCCACGACACGGAACTCGTGGCCTGCAGCCTCGACCACGAACCTCTGCTCGGGCCCTTGGCGGATCGCGTCGATGCCCACGCTACCGTGCTCGAGGTGAACTCGAGTTTCGTGGGAGCTGGCCACGGTCACCGTCGCCACGCTGTCGGCGTCGAGTCGCACCGTTGACCCATCGGGGAGTCGCGAACTGCCGGAGGGCAGCGCCGCTGGCGTGGACGACGGCAAGGTCTCTGCAGCTATCGTTGGCACCGGGAGGGGACGGTGCCATTCCGAGAATTTGACCCAGAGCCCGGCCCCCGTCGCAGCAGTCGCCGCCACCGCTACCCACCAACCAACGCGACGCGACCACGGCTGGCGCTGCAGTCGTTGCTCCAGCGCATCCCAGGCCTGCACCTCATCCGAGGCAGTACCCGTATCGAGCTTCGCGTCGAGGAGCGACGCCAGCTGCTCTTCGGTCTCGACCAGGCGCGGCGGGGAGGGCTCGAAGGGGATCATGGCTCCGCCCCCAGCAGCGCCGCACGAACCTTGCGCCGGGCATAGTGCAACCGCCTCCAGATCGTCGCCTCGGGACACCGCAGCACCTCCGCAATCTGGCGGCCGCTGACGGCTTCCAGCTCATAGAGCACGAAGACGGCACGCTCTCCGTCACCCAAGCAAGCGAGAGCAGCCTGCAACCGCGTCTGCAGCGCCGTATCCGACACCTCGGCCGGTCCGACGCGGTCGGCCCGCTTCTCCAGCGAAAGAAGTCCACGGATGACCTCGAACGCTTTCGAGCGGCGCCTCCGACGCGAGGCCTGGGTCAAACAAACCCGATACAGCCAGGTGTTCAGCGAAGCATCCCCCCGGAAGGACGACAGCGACCGAAAGACCTGGAGGAAGACGTCCTGGCAAGCGTCGTCCACCTCTTGGGGCGAGACGCCCATGCGACGCAAGAAAGCACGCGCCACCGGATAGTACCGACGGTGCAGCTGCCGCCAGGCCACCATCTCCCCGGCAACGCAGCGCTCCACGAGGGTACGCTCCGACCATTCGCCGGCGCACCGAAGATCCAGGGAGCATTCCATTCCGGTGTGGTTTGAGCCGAGCAAGGTCCGAACCTTCACTGACCTGGCGCAAATTCCAGAGTGACCCCCAAGAACCCGCTCACCCGCCGCGGACGCAGTACCTCCTGCCCCACAAAGAAGAACCGCCTCACCTTTCCGGTCGGGATCCAATCGACTGATCCGAGAAAGCCGAGCGACAGCAGGCTCCCCAAGCGCCAACGGAACGCATACCCGGCACCCAGTCCGGGCAGCACCCTGCCTTTCGGCCCGTCCACCGACGACGGCTCCGCGGAAGCCCATTCCAATCCGATGAGCACCTCGGGCCCCAAGCTCAGGCTCCAGCCCCGATCACCGACCCCATAGTGCGAGAACAGGCGAAGCGACTGGGCGAAGGCGCGGTACTCCACGTTCTGTGGAGGGGAAACCTGGCGAGGGTCCTCCACCTGGCCTGTTTCTTCGCGGGCTCGCCAGCTGAAAGTGCCAAGAAGCCCAAGCTCGAGGTGAAGAGGCCCGGCGGCACGAACGACAACTCCAGCTTCCGGGCGAAGATCGGCGTCCACGTTGGAGAATCCAGCACCAAATGCCGACCCCAGTGAGGATCGCCACGATCGGCGGACGGCGCTGGATCGCGAAGTCTGCTCGGTCACCCCGGGCTCAGCGATCGGGGACGTGGAACGGGCCGGAGAAGCCCCAGGCGGCACTGCTGCCGGCGTCTCCACCATCGACGAACTGGATGGGCGCACCGCGGCCGGCTCCGCTGGCCGATCTTCCTCCATCGGGTCCATCGCGGTGAGGTCGGCGAAGAAGCGCTCGAGCACGAGCGCGATAGCGACCGCCATCGTGGGGCAAGCTCCCGGGTCGAGAGGGATCTCCCTGACGAGCCGAACCCCTTGCTCGGGATCGCGCAGCTCGAGACGCAGGTGGTCCCCGCGCCCACCGGAGGTGCGAACGACCACGTAGGAAGCCACCCAACCTTCCGCGTCCACCTCCAGCGACCCGAGACGATCGGCGACCGCCTGCCGCGCGGAACCAAGATCCGGGCACAGGGCATCGGGCGAGGTCGTTTGAACGACCAGACTGGCACCAACGATGACGGCGCTCGTTGCCAGCTCGAGGGGAAACACCGATCTTCTTTCAGAAGCGAAGCGAAGGTTGGCAGGGATGGCGGTTCGAAGCGCAACGTAGGCGTCCACCCGAATCTGGGCAAGAGGTCATTGGGCACGCACGACTTGCCGCTGGCGGACACTCCCAAGACAACGACTCGACTTCGACGGTGAGAGCAAGACGTCACCCGCATGGCAGACCGTCCCTCCAGCGCGCTTCCCACTGCAGGGGCCTAGCTGAGGTTCCGGTCGGCGGGTCATCGCGAAAATTGACCGGACTTGACTCGGACATCACACCCCAACCCAACCCTCGCCTGATGGCTGACGAATTGAACTTCGCTCAGGCCAACTTCATCGCGGCACGGATTGCGGAGGTGAGCGTGTGCGGGTCGAACGGCTTGCAGAGCAGTGCCGAGATGCCGATCGCTGCGGCGTCCGCGTGGTCCTGCTCGGTGAGCATGCCACTGCACAGGACCACCGGGATCGGGACCAGTCGGCGCATGCGACGGGCCAGCTCCATGCCGGGCATCTCGGGCATGGCCTGGTCGGTCACCAGGATGTCGAACCGCGTGACGTCCTCCCGGAACTGCTCGAGCGCGATGCACGGCGAGCTGCACAGCTCCACCTCGTAGCCCGCGCGCTGAAGAAAGCGCTGAGTGGCCCAGCCCACGATCTCGTCGTCATCCACCAGCAACACCCGACCCGTTCCCCCGCCAGTCGACGAAGACTCCGCCGCCAAGGTTCGCTTGGCCATCGGGGCGGGCGGCAGGAAGATGGTGAACGTAGCGCCTTCCCCTTCCTGGGACCTGACCTGGAGAAACCCACCGTGGTCGCGCACGATGCCGTCAACGATCGCGAGGCCAATTCCCGAGCCTTGGTCCTGTCCCTTGGTCGTGAAGTAGGGATCGAACATCCTGGCCCGAACCTGGTCGGGGATCCCTGGACCGTTGTCTCGAACGACAACACGAACAAACGGGCCCGCGTCCGCCGTGCCGTGCACGTGCGCGAGGCGCTCGGTGAGCTGGACCTGGTCGACTGCGACGACCACCTCCCCCGGGTTCTGGCCGATCGCGTGCACGGCGTTGGTGCACAGATTGAACAGGACCTGGTGGATCTGGGAGGCATCGCCGGTCACGCTCGACGACTCCTCCGGAAGATCAGCGCGGAGGGAGACGAAGGCCGGCACGCTGGCGCGGAGCAGATCGAGCACCTCGAGTACAATCTCGCCCACATCGACGGGAGCACGTTCCACGTCGGTGCGCCTCGTGTACGCGAGGATCTGCCGGGTGTGGTCCGCACCACGTCGGGCGGCCTGCAGCAGTCGCAAAACCGACTCGTGCGCCGGGTGTTCCGGAGCCAGGTCCTGGAGCGCGAGCCCCGCCGACGCGATGATCGCAGCGAGCACGTTGTTGAAGTCGTGTGCGACCCCCCCCGCAAGGGTACCCAGTGCCTCGATCTTCTGCAGGTGCCACAGCTGACGTTCGAGGTCTCCGGCGCGCTTCCAGGCGCGGTGCCTCTCCTCGACCTCGCGCCGCAGCTGGGCGTTCGCTTGCTCGAGCTCGCGGTTTGCCCGCTCGAGTTCCTGATTCGCCTTCATCACCAAGCCCTCGCTGCGAATACTCCGCTCGAGATGCAGCGCCAGCTGGTTCACGAACAGCTGCAGCTCCCACTTCAGCTGGTCGCCGAAGTCGGTCATCACGCCAACGTGCTTCAGCACCCCGACGCACTCGCGTCCGGCGACGAGCGGCAACGCCCACGAGCACTTGCTGCGCGACAGGGCGATGCCGGGCAACAGGTCGATGGTCGACCGCTCTCCCTCGACCGTCTGTCGCTTCGCCATGGCGGCAAGCGCCAGCTCGTCCTCGATAGTGTCGACTTCGCGTAGCGCTCCCGACAGGTCCTTCACCTTCCAGCAACCCGAGATGCGAAAGTAGAGGACTATGTCCTCCCCGCCAACGGTGTTGATGAGGGCGTCGAATACAGCGTCGATGATACGCTCGAGATCGGCATCGGGCTCGATCCGCGAGAGCCAGTCCACCACGACCTGGAGGTCCGCCTTTTGCTTGCCAAGCGCATGTAGACGCCGCCGCAACTCGTCGAGTTCAGCGCGGGGCAAAGTCACCATGTCCCCGGGTTCGGTCACTGGTCCTCGAACAGTGGGATCAAGGCGGCCTCGAGGCGGTCGAGAGTGCTTCGCTCCCACCGCAACGGGAGACCCGTCTCCTGGGCGATGCGTTCCGCCTCCGCGGTGAAATCTCCGGAGCACGGGGTGTGGAGCGCGAGCAAGTAGGAGTATTCCTCACGAAGCAGAAGGTACGCGCCCTCGAGGTCGCACACGATCGGTACGCGATCGGGGACCTGGCCCGACGCCAGCGTACCGAAGCGCTCCATGGGCGTCAGCATGAAGCGGACTCCGGGAAGTAGCGAGCGATGAGCTGCACGGCATCGAGCGCCGACTCCGCTGTCCCCTCTGCGCCGACCTCGAGGTGGAGCTGCTCGTCGAAACGAAACGGCGCCCCGCCAACCACCAGGTGGATCTGGTCTTCTAGCCCGCGCTCCCGCAGCTCAGCGCGAACAGCTCGGGGGCCTTCGGGGCCGTTCGCAGTGTGCATCATCATGCTCGAGACCCCAATCACACGCGCGTTCTGGGCGACAGCCACGTCAACGAAGCGCCGGGCCAGCACGTTGAGTCCCAAGTCGTGCACGGTGAAGAAGTGGGCACGGAGGACAGGATCTTGCGCCCGAGCCCGTGGAAGTCCCCGCGAGCCGTACCGACCACTACCGCCCCGCGGGCCACCGGTGGTGAAGCAAAGCGCTGCACCATCGCGTCGGTGACTTCCTCCGCAGTGCGCGCCGAGATGTAGTGCTGGGCGAGGTTCACTTCCTGGTCGGAGGTCAGCAGGACAACCATCTGCTCGATCACCGGCAGCACAACGTCGACTACCACCCGTTCGGGCGTCAGTCCGTCGGCGAGCGCCTGGTCGACCACCTGCCAGACGCGGTCCCGATCCGTGTCGAGGACGGCGGATAGATATCGCTCCACGACAGCACCAGTGTCCGTTGTCAATGCGCCCACCCCGCAGCCCCCTCCAAGGCGAGCGGGTAGCATACCATTCGGTCCTGGTCGCGGCCATGCGCCTGCCACCGGAGAGGGGCCGAACCGGAAACAAACGAAACATTCGTTGAACACACCCGCGTAGACGCCGGTCGGGCGCTTCGCAGCTTCGAATCTTCAGCCGCTGCGGTCCGGGTATGGGCCAACCGCGAAGTGGGCGCGCACTCCGAGAGGGCGTGGTCGATGGCGCCGTTCCAGTCGTTACCCCGCGGTCCGAGGCAACACGAAGCGCAGATAGCCGAGGTATTCGAGGCGTCCGCTGCGACGCAGCAAGCTGGCCAGGTGCCAGTGGCCGATCCAGGCGGGGATACGGCCCCGCTCACTGATCTCACTCAGCAGCTCGCCGCAGGTCCACATCCGATTCGGACCCTTCTGCTCCATGACGTCGAGGGCCAGCGGCACGATACGCGCCTGCCACCGCCGGAAGTCGGGAAAGTGCTCCTCAACACCGATCAAGCCCCGCTCGAAGTGGAGCATCTCCTCGGTTGGGTTGAACCGTCCAACCTTCGCCACGACTTCTTCGACCGGGAGCGGGACCTTCGACGCCCGGAGCAGCGCCAGAGCCTGCACCGCGCGATTGGTCCCAAACGCCACGACCCGCGGCTCTTCGCTGCCCTCACCGTCGATGTGCAACAGCGGGCGCAGTCGCTCCCACAGCACCTCCACCAGGGCCACGCCGACCCGGGGCTCCGCCCGCTGCGCAAGCTTCTGGAATCGGCGCAGGGGAACGGGAATGACGACCTTCGCAGCCGCCTGCCGGAGGTCCGTCCAGGCACGCTCAAACTGCTGGCGCGTGGTCGTCGTCAGGTACTTCTGCCCGTCGAGCTCGAGGACCCGATACTCGTCACCGAGGAGATAGCGGCAGAAGTAGTCCAGCGCATCCGACTGCCCCGCAAAGCCAGCCCACCAGGGATCCGAAGTCAACTGATCGAGCGACACCGCGCGACCGTGGGTCTCCATCACGTCAGCGAACCGATGTCGGACGAAGTCCAACCACGCCCCCTGGCGGCGGAGCCGTTCCAGATGCTTCGCCTCGACCTGTCGCACTCTAACGTTCGTCACTCCCAGAAATTTTCCAATCGCCGCCTGGGTCTGGGGGGGGCCATCGAGGCCCGCGCGACGCTTGATCACGAGCCGCGCAGTGGGTGACAGGTGACGCAGGGCTGCCTCCCAGCTCGGCAACAGCCCTTGGGACCAGAGGCTGCGCTGGGCCTCCAGGTTGGAAATCACGTCGCGGATCGCGTGCTCCGTCTGAGCAACCGAGGTCAGACCGAGGTTGCGGCTCTCGACCAGCTTGCTGCGCGGAATGGCAACGAGATCGCCCAGGGTCAGCAACGCCTCTCGGTCGCAGTAAGTGACCATGCGCTTGGGCAAGCGGAACTCCTGCACGGGCAGCGCGGCCAACTCCTCCGGGACGAGGTCAGCCAGAGCCTCCCAGCCCCACCAGTGGCCAGCCCCGGACCCAACTCCAAGCGCGGCGCGGCGCACCTCCTCCCACGGTGCGCGAAACCTGAACTCGATCAGCCGACGGGTGTCCGCCAGCGTCCGGAGACCGAGATTTCGCTCACCCGAGATCCCGATCTCGGAGAGCGTCACCAGCTCCGCAATGCGAGTGATCTTGTTGCGGCGACACCAGTTCATCATGCGGGCCGGCAACGGCCAGGACTCCACGGACTCGTCCAGCAGGGGAGCCCACCCGCGTCGCGCAACCTCATCATCGGTCGGCTCGTCGGGACGAACCACCGCCAGCGTGCGCACCGTCACCACTTCCCTCCGTCTGAGGTGGACGATCCCCCCACCAGGCTGGTGACGCCGAATGGAAAGCCGTTCGCAGGACCCTGGGCCATCATCACAGTTTCGCTTTTTGCCACAGCCGCGACGCGCTCGCCAGGACCAACGATGCCCGACCTTGGCCAAGGCCGCCTGCGGACAGGCTCGCACAAGACCAGGGTCGATCGACGGAAGGGAAGGTGATGACGGAAGAAATATCTACTCTGCCGCTCTGGGGCGAAGGGCTTCCGGAATCAGCCCCTCCCCCCGAGCGCGAGTGAGCGGGGCGATGACGAACCAGGCGATCGCGCCGCTGAGAGCAAAGCCTGCCGCAAGTCCCACGAAGAGCCCGACCAGCCCGGCCTGTCCCATTCCGATGTAGGCTCCCGCTAGTCCCAATCCGAAACGCATGACCGCCAGCGCCGTGGAGAGCATCGGTCGTCCGAGAGGATTGAGGACCGAGCCAACGACCGTAGCAATTCCGAGCAATCCGTAGGCCAGCGGAAGTACCTGCAGGTAGGTCTCTGCAGCGTGGACCACGACGACGTCGTCGCTGAACGCGCGGACCACGGGTTGGGCAATCCCGATCAGAACCAGGACGACCCCCAACCCCCAGCCCAGACAGGCGAGGATGAGAAATCGGAGGCCACCGGCGATGCGATCCATGCGTCCCGCCCCGAGATTCTGCCCCACGAACGGGGACGAGACCGCGCTCAGAGCGTAAACCCCAACCAGCGCCAGGGTGTCGATTCGCGCACCGACCGCGTATCCCGCCACAGCAGCGGGGCCGAACTCGGCCACCAGGCGGGTGAGTGCCCCCGCTCCGAGCGGCTGCATCAGCTGGGTCAGCGTAGATGGACCGCCAACCTGGAGCACCGCGGCCCAGGAGGCCCAGACCTGACGGAGACGGGGAACACGGAAGGAAATCATCCGTTCCCGCCGCGCCAGCACCCACAACGAGGTGGCGAAAGCGGTCGCCCAGGACACCACGGTAGCCAGCGCAGCCCCTGTGAGCTCGAGACGTGGGAAGGGTCCAATCCCGAAGATGAGCAGCGGATCGAGCACCGCGTTGACCAAGCCCGCGCTGACCATGATCACCATCGGCGTCTTCATGTCTCCGACAGCGCGGATCGCGCTGTTCCCAACCATGGGGATCACCAGCAACCCGACGCCGAGATACCAGGGCACCATGTAGCTGGCGATCATGTCGATGATGGGCGGGGGCGCCCCGAGGAGCGCGAACAGCCAGCGCAGGGTCGAAATCCCACCGAGGGCCACGACCAGAACGACGAGGTTGGCCAGCATCAAGGTGTCGGTGGTGAGGCGCCGAATCCGCTGTCGATCCCCTTCACCCACCGCACGAGAGATGATCGCAGTCGCCCCGACGCCGATCCCCATCGCCACGTGCATCACGAACAGGGTCACCGGCAACGCGAACCCCATCGCGGCCAGCGCCGATGAACCGAGCATGCCAACGTAGAAGGTGTCGACCAGCTGGAAGAGCATCAGCGCCGCGATGCCCACCGCCGTCGGGATCGCCACGCGGATCAACGTCCAGCCGATGGGGCCCTCGGTCAGGCGAGGGGCGCCCACTTCTGGAACGGCCGACGCCTGGTTCTCCTGGTCGATGGTCCGACGCGGCACGCCGCTAGCATTGGGGTTCCGCTCCGGCGAGGCAAGGGGTGGGTCGAAACGGGAGTGACGGCCAGGCCCCCCAACCCCGATCGGCCTCGTGGTCAGGCCCAGGGTCGCGTCTTGAGCCAGGCGGCAAGCTCGTCGGCGGGCATGGGCTCTGCGTAGCGAAACCCCTGGCCAACGAAGCAATGCAGACTGTGCAGGAACTCTTCCTCTGCCTCGCTCTCGACTCCCTCGGCGACCACCTCGAGCGCCAAGCACCTGGCCATGGCCACGATGGCGCTGGTGATCGCCGCGTTCATCGCGTCCACTGGCAAGCCGCGCACGAACTGGCGGTCGATCTTGAGCGTGTCCAAGGGGAACTGGCGCAGGTACGCGAGCGACGCATACCCGGTCCCGAAGTCGTCGAGCGCCACCCGGACGTGATCGCGACGCAACGAGGCGAGCGCGTCGCGCACGTGGGGCTCGTTCTCCAGCAGGACGGTCTCCGTCAGCTCCAGCTCGAGTTGCGAGGACGGAAGCCCAGTTTCGAACAGGGTGGCGCGGACCCGATCCGCGAACCGCGGGTCGCGCAGCTGGTGCGCAGATATGTTGACGCCCACCTTGATGTCACGACCGCCACGACTGAAGTCCACCGCCTGAGCACACGCCTCCCGCAGCGCCCAGCCCCCCGCCGCCTCGATCAGCTGCAAGGATTCCAGCACGGGAACGAACTCCGCGGGGGGGATCTCGCCCAGCTTCGGGTGAGTCCAACGGAGCAGCGCCTCCACCCCGGCCAGTCTTCCGTCGCGGGAATCGAGTTGGGGCTGATACGCCAGCGTGAACTGACACCGCTCGACGGCCTCGGGGAGCGCTCGCTCGATCGCCAGCCGGCGCGCAGCAGCATCGCTCAGCGATCCAGAGTAAAAGCCAAACAGGTCCCCCCCGCTCATCCGCGCCGCCTGAAGCGCAGCGTCGGCGCATGGCAACAGCTCGGGCAGCACGTCGCCGTCATCAGGGAAGACGCTCACCCCGATGCTTGCCACCAGTGGCGTGCGCCCCTCGCGCGCCGCGATCGGATGACGGATCACCGTCACGATATCGTCCGCCACCCGCATCGCGTACGCCCCCTGGTGCGCGCGCTCGACGAGGACCGCGTAGCGCAGCGCGCCGACTCGCGCGACCGAGTCGGTGGGTTCGAGCACGCTGAGGATGCGGTCCCGCACCGCGAGGTCGAGCCGATCCGCCTCCGCGGGCTCGATCGTCTCGGAGAGAACCCGCGGATGCACCTCTACGGCCAACAGGGCCAGCTGTGGTTGCCCACCCCGATGCAGGTACATCGCCAGTTCGAGGCGCCGAGCCAGCCGCTCGAGCTCCACGTCGGGGCTGGAAGCACGCACCACCCGAGCACGGTACCAGTTCGGCTTCAGTCCAACCAAGTATCGGCTCGCACCGGTGCCAACGTTCAGTCTTGGTCCTCCCCCCAACTCGCGTCACCATTCGGCTATGGAGCCGGGGGATGCCGACCGAAGCTCGCTAGAACGCAAGTACGCGCTGGCCGAGTCGCTCTGCCGCCGCGCGGGAGTGGCGCTGGAGCGCCCCCTACCCGTCGAGCTCCTGGTGGCTGCGTGCCTCGGCCCTCGCGCGATCCGGATCGCCGAACCCGGCACGATCCACGCGCACACGAAGCTGGTACGCCTGGGCCAGTGCTGGCGGATCTACGTCCAGCGCGGACTCCCGCCACGGATGCAGAACCAGGGGGTGCTCCGTTGCCTCGTCGAGTGGGAGCTCGCCCAAGGTGACCCCATCGAGCACGACCGGGAGGAACTCCTCTCGGGTGCTGTCGCACTCCTCGAGGCGGCCGTGGACCACCAGGCGCGACCCCGCAAGGCCGACACCCGCCGCTCGTCACGAGCAGCGGGACATCCGCGTCAAGCGAAAGCCCGACGTGCCGGTACCCGCCGTACCGGATAGGGCGGACGCGCGCAGTAGCATGCCCCAATGAGAAACGCGCTTCCCCCGGCGGAAAAGCGCGTTATTTGCCATCCCGAGCGCCAGCGCACCCGCGGGGCGACCCCGTTGGCGGCCTCAGAACTCGGTGTCGCCGTCGTCGCCTGACGGCGCAGGCTCTTCGTCCTCGTCGTCACCACCACCACCGCCGAACACGCTCGGCTCGTCTCCATCGGCCGGCTTGGCATTGCCCTCGTCATCCCATCCGTCGGTGGTGCCTCGCTCCTCCACCTCGTCGGGCATGACGCTGTCGAGATCGGGCACCACATTGGCCTGCTTGATGCCCTTCCAACTCGAGCCGACCTCGTCCTCTCCCATCCCGCGCTCGCCTTCGATGAGATCTGGGTCGCTGGGGTTCTTCGCCTCCTTGTACACGAAATACCCCTTGCCCTCGGTGGCCGCGGAAGCGCCAATCATGCCGATCTTGTGCTCGACCCACTCGAAGCGTAGCAGGTTGCCATCCGCGGTCCCCTGAAGCTCACCCCAGGAGTCACCCGCGTCCTTGCGCCACTTGCCAGTGACCATGTCGCCCTCGGCAACCAGGTGGAGGTTGCCGTAGTAGGGATCGTAGTAGACGCCGGTCCACTCGCCACCAGCTGGCATTTCACCAGCGGTGACGCTCGCCGTCTTGGGTCCCTTGCCGCTCTTGTCGCAGGCGGTCAGAAGCGGCATGACGAAAAGGCCCACTAGGGCCAGAACCAGGATCCTGCTGATACGGAACATGGCGGGACCATACCACCTCTTTCGGGGTGGGACTCAATAGGCTTCCGCGCCGGGCAGGTGGCGGCGTTCAACCAGCCTTCAATGCTGCACCCAGCTCTGCGCCACGGGCAGCTGCCTCGGCAGGGTCTTCGGTCCAAGCCCACCGGCCCTCGCGACGCCTGAAGTGGGTGCCGTCCGGCTCGGAGAGCCACGCTCGCAGCCACAATTCCCCGCCATCCTTGACGGCGTACCCCCCGAGGGGAATCTGGCAGCTGCCATCGACCGCGACCATCACCCCGCGCTCCGCAGCCGCCGCCACCGCCGTCGCGACATGGTTCAGGGGAGCCAGCAGCTCGGCGGCACGGGCATCGTCCAAGCGAGTCTCGATGGCCAGGGCGCCCTGGCCCACGGCAGGCAGACAGAGATCCGCGTCGAGGCGCTCGGTGACGCGTTCGGCCAGCCCCAACCGATTGAGACCCGCGCAGGCCAGCACGATGGCGTCCACCTCTCCATCGCTGCATTTGCGCAAGCGGGTATCGACATTGCCACGCAACGGCACCACCTCGAGATCCGGTCGCACGCGGAGCAGCTGCACCCGGCGGCGCAACGACGAGGTTCCCACCCGGGCCCCCGCGGGGAGCTCTCTCAGACCCTGCCCGGTCCGGGTGACGAGCGCGTCGTGCGGATCCTCGCGCAGTGGCACGCACGAGATTTGCAGACCGGGGGCCAGCTGCGCGGGCACGTCCTTGAAGGAGTGAACGGCCAGGCGAGCCTGACCGTCGAGCAGGGCCTGCTCGATCTCCTTGATGAACAGTCCCTTGCCACCGATCTCGCTGAGTGCGCGGTCCTGCACGCGGTCCCCGGTGGTCGTCACGTGCAGCTCGGACAGTTCGACGCCCGGTTGGGCCTCGCGCAGCGTTGCCATGAAGGCTCGGGCCTGGGCCAGCGCCAGCTGGCTGCGCCGGGTGGCCAAGATGAGTGATTCGTGGCTCATCCGACCCCCTTCAAGCCACGCGCCTCGCCGTGATCACTGGCCATCTCCGAGGGACGCGCACTGTTGGTCGGGGATGAGTTGCGTCGAGGTCGATCGGAGACCGGCTCCAGCTCGAACAGTTCCATCAGCGCGTCGGCCAGTGCGTCACTCCGAAAGCTGTCCGTTTCCCGATCGGCAGCGAGCTCGCGCAAGTGAATCGTGGGGTTGTGCATGATCTTCTTGGTGGCAGCTTCGAGCATGGTTCTCAGACCGTCGCGTTCGCTCTCGCCCAGGTGCTTGAGGCGCCCGGACAGGGACCGCTCGAGCTCCAGCTCAAGGATCTCGCGCATTCGCATCCGGAGGGCAACCAGCACCGGAGTCACCTGCTCCGCTTCGGCCCACCGCTCGAAGCTCTGCACTTCGAGATCGACGATCCGCGAGGCCTCCTCCGCCTCACGCTCTCGAGCCGAAAGAGACTCCGCGACGACCCGCGAGAAGTCGTCGATGTTGTAGCTGAATACCCAGTCGATCTGATCGACGGTGGGATCGACATCGCGCGGCACGGCCAGGTCGATGAAGAAGAGTCGTCGGCCGCGTCGCCGGCGGCGCAGCCCGGCCACGAGGTCCTTGGTGATGATCGGTACTGGCGCCGAGGTGCTGGTGATGACGACGTCCGCCTCGATGAGCGAGGCCTCGAGCTGGTTCCACGCGCGCGGGGCGCCGTCAGTGGCCCGCGCAATCTCGGTCACCCGATGCTCGTTGCGCCCCACCACGAGGATCTGCGACCCGTCGCCCCGCAGCAGACGCGCGACGGACTCGGCCATCTCTCCCGACCCGATGAGCACCGCAGCGCGCCCCTGCAGACCACCGAAGATCTGGCGCGCCAGGTCGACCGCGACGCTCGGCACGCTCACCTGCCCAGTGCCGATCGAAGTGTCGGTGCGCACGCGCTTGGCGGCTCGAATGGCACGGGCAACGACCCGCTCCAGGCGTCCCGCCACCGTCCCCGTCGCTCGCGCGCAAGCCAGCGCGTCCTTGACCTGACCCAGGATCTGCGGCTCCCCCAGGACCAGAGATTCGAGGGAGGCGGCGACACGAAAAAGGTGGCGAATCGCCGCCATGTCCTGGTGGACGTAGAGATGAGCAGCCACGCCGGGCGCCCGCTGATCCAGCGCGTGAGACACAGCCGCGGTCGCGGCAGCGACCGACTCCTCTCCCCGTGGAGCGACGACCACCTCGACCCGGTTGCAGGTGCTGACCAGCATGACCTCACCCACCGCGGGCGCGCTGGCCAGGTCTTCCAGAACCCGAGGCACGACATCCCGAGGCAGCGCCAGGCGCTCGCGAACCTCGATGGGAGCTGTCTTGTGGGAGAGTCCGACGACGCCGATCATAGGCCGTCCCCCAGCGCCGGCTGAATCAGGTAGCTGACGAGCACGAGCGCCACCAGCGCGGCACCGATCAGCGCTCCGTACGACGCGCGACGACCGGTCCACCCGGCCACGGCGCGGAGCACCAGTACCGCCGCCAGCGTCATCCAGGCGGCATAGGCCAGCACGGCGCGAAGGATCTCCGGTGCGGTGTCGAGCCCCCCGGAGAAGGTCGCGCCCGTCACGATGCCTACGGTCAGCAGCGGGAAGCCCACCGTCAGCAGCTGCGCCTGGGCTCGCTCGAGGGAATCCAGCGGAGGCAGCTTGGCGGTCATCCAGTCCAACCGCTTCCGCTTGAGACGGCTTTCGTGCAGCACGAAGAGCACGGCCACCGCCCCCGCCAGCAAGAACAGGCCCAGCCCGACGAGGTTGGCCGTCACGTGCACGGCCAGGAGCGCGCGGTTCTGGGCGATCGGGTGCTCGGCACGCACGAATTCCGCGCCCACCAGGAAAGTCAGTGCCAGCGGCGCGGCGAACGCGCCCAGACTCTGGAGCGTCTCCCGCCGGCAGAAGATCTGATAGGCAACGACGACAATCAGCGCGGCCAGGCTCAACGCACCAGGAACCGTGGAGACGGCGCAGGCTTGCGTCGCAACGCTGGCCGCCACCACGTGCGTCAGGTGAACGACGGCAGCGCCTCCCAGGATTCGTGGCGCCCATCGGACCACGGACGGCACCCCGCGCCGCGCCGCCAGGTCGACGAAGAAGAGCACGCCGGCCACGGTGTATCCGATCGCCGCAACGATGAAGCTGAGCCTGACGAGGGCATCCATGAACTAGACCAGGTGTGGCACCAGATAGCGTGCCAGCAACTCCTCGTCACTCTGCAATCCCCGACTCTGATCCGGGCTCTCGGCCTGGTACTCGACGAAGGCGCCAACCGGCGTGCCCAGGAATCCCGGCACGACCTCATAGGCGCTCTCGCCGATGACCATCGAGGACCCGAGCAGCTCGGCACCCAGCTCGGTCAGAAAGTTCACGCTCTTGACCTGTCCCACGATGTCGTACTGGTCCTGGCCGCTGGTCACCTCGCGGAGCACACGTATGGCGTCCACGATGCGAAACCGGCGCCGCGCCGCCCGGATGACCAACTCGTTCAGCTGCACCTCCACGAGCCCCTGCCCGAGCCAGATATCGAGCGCCTGCTGGGGGAAGAAGACGCGGTTTCGCATCGGAGCGATCTAATCATGCCGCGGCGGTCTGCGACCACCGAAAGCACCCGGTGGCTGCCACCGGCGGACAGGTGTCCGGTCGCTGCGCCTGACCGCCATCCCCTCGGCTGGAGTCAGCCGGCGGTTCAGTACCCTTTCCGGGCGACGAGCTTCTCGCCGATCTCCATTTCGTATGGTGATTCGATGACGACGCAGAGTGACGTGTATCGCTGGGTCCGAATGACCCGCAGCTCACCGACAACTTCTTCTGGAAAATCGCTCTCTTGCCCCTCGAACGGGATGGGCTCGTGGCGTGTCCACTCCGGAACGTCGACCACCATCCGCCGCTTGCCGATACGCCGTGAGACGAGCTTCGTCTCGCGCCACTGGTCTCCTCGCCGAATGGCGAACAGGCGGTTGCCGGGGACCAGGCCGTCCTCGCTCCCCTTGTCGATGAATGCGACCTGGTGGCGCCCATAGAAGACCCGCGGATAGAAGCTATCGAGGACCGTGGCCCAGACGTCAACCTCGGACCGAGCCGGGGCGACGATGTCGAACTTCCGCCCAACGGGCCCCACGCTCGCCCCGCGCTCGATCAGGTCGAGCGACTCGGTCACCTTGCCACGGGCAACGCGTTTCTCCTTGTCGAACGACTCGATCTTGACGGTCCCGAGCACCTTGACGATCTCGCCGGCGGGCTGCCGCGCCCCTGGCGCCCGCCGGGGCTTGCGGACGCGGCGGAACAGGGTCAGCCGTTGGTCCGGCTGCACTTCCACACCCGGACGGAGAATCATGTAGATGTGGTTCCCAAAGGAGAAGAGCTCCTGGTCCTCGAACCCTCCGACCACCATGCCCCAGGTGTCGTTCTTCGGATCGCCGATGTAGCCCTGGTTGCGGAGAAACACGGTCCCGCGCGGAACCTGCGCCCCGCCATAGTCGACCGCCCCCGACAGCAGGTCATAGGGACTGGTCCCTCCACGCGGGCGCATCCGCAGTTGGTCGCCCGGGTAGATCCAGTGCGGATTTTGGACCTGTGGGTTGAAGGACCAGACCTCGGGCCACTTGTAGGGGTCGCGGTAGTACCGAGCGGAGAGCTCCCACAGCGTGTCCCCCTTCTCCACCGTATGGGAGTCTGGCAGCCCCGGCTTGCCGCGGTTCAAGATCGGCTCGGAGCTCGAGTTTCCTCGCATCGTCTCGTTCGGTCCGCCACCGAGATCGAACGAGTCACCCGAAGAGGACCCCGCGGTGAGCGGACGGGAGCTCGACGGCAAGTTGGCGTTGATGTCGGTCCCTGGCGCCGGCAGCCCGTAGGGTGTGTAGGTCGTGGTGGTCGAGGTTGTTCCCGGAGTGACCTCGACTTCGACCTGGGGGGCTCCCGCGGGCATCTCGGGAACGTCCTCGCTGGTATCGGCCGGCAGATCGACAGCCGTGTCCTGCGCCATTGCCGGCAGAGCCACGCTCAGCAGTGCCAACCCCAGGCCCCAACGGATGCTCCACCTGCGCTTCATGCTCGAGCCCTCCCGACGCGCGACTCATCGTACCCTACCGAACGGCGCGCGTCCCGCCGCCAAGCGCCGGGCTGGAGGGCGCTGGTCGGCCCCTCGGGCATCTTGGTCTCCAGTCGCTCCCCGGTCCCATGGATCAACGGTCGGGGAGGGTCTGGGGAGGGGTCGCCGCCAGCGGGCTCGGCGCTGGATGCCGGGGAAGGTTCCGCTTTGGGCGGTGGGGCCACGCCAGGCTCTGGAGCCAGCTTGACCACCTTCAGCTTGGGTCGTCCTGGCTCGGAAGCCTCCTCGGTCGGCCGCGAGCGTGTGACCTGGTTGAGCTCGAGCGCCGCGATCCGCTCCTCGAGGCGATCGTTGGCGTTCTGGAGGACGGTCACTTCCTCCTCGAGCCCCGTCACCTGTTTCTGCAAGGCGGTTCGTTGCCCAGCACATCCCGTGCTCGACACCAGCAAGAGCGCCACGACCGGTCCAAAAGAGCCGGCGAAGATGGAGTGCGTCCCACGCATAGCGTGGCGATCGTAGGTTGGCACCAGGTCGTCGGCCAAGCTTCTGACCGTCACCAGGCCAAACCCGCGCATTTCGATAAGTGAGTGGTCTGGCACCGGGCGTCAAGATGGTAGGGTAGGATCGTGGGTCGCCACAGAACCAGAAGAAGCCGGAACCGCCGACGAGTTGATCTGAAGAAGACCCTGCCGGTGTTGCCCAACCTGGTGACGCTCGCCAGCGTCTTCTGCGGGTTCACCGCCATCTTGACGGTGGCCCGGGACAACCCGTCCGTGGAAGATTTCCACGCCGCCGCTGTCCTCTTGATCTTCGCGATGCTGTTCGATGTGCTCGACGGGCGGATCGCAAGACTCACGAAGACGCAGAGCAAGTTCGGGCTCCACCTCGACTCGTTGGCCGACGTGATCTCGTTTGGCGTCGCGCCGGCGTTGCTCGTCTACAAGTGGGCGCTATTTCGGTTCCCCTGGGTCGGGACGTCCGCCGCCTTCGTGTTCGTCGCCTGCGGCGTCATCCGCCTCGCCCGCTTCAATGTCATGACCGTGGACTCCGACGCCAAGGGGCCCGGCAAGTACATCGTGGGGCTCCCCATACCCCCGGCCGCGGGCATTCTCGTCTCCCTGCTCGTCGTCAACCATGCGCTCGAAGGCGCGCTCGGCCACGAGCGCTACACGGTGCCGCTGCTGGTCGTGACCGTTGCGCTCAGTCTTCTCATGGTCTCCACGGTCAAGTTCCGTTCTTTCAAGGACCTGCGCGTCAATCGCAGCACCCTGGTGCTGGTGTTGCTGGGGGTGGGCTCGAGCCTGCTCGTCTGGCACTTCACGGCCAAGCCTCAGTTCGTGCTGGTCTGGTTGCCAAGCTTCTACATCCTCATCGGGCTCGTCGAGTTCGTTCGCGAGACCAGCGTCAAACTCTACCGTGCAGCACTTGGCGAACAGTCGGCATCCCCGCCGGGTGAGGCGGGCTGAACGTTTCGGGCAGCTGCTCCGGCGCTCCGCTGGTGCTAGGGATACCGAGATGCATCCCCTGCGGCAGCTAGATGCCCAAGAGTCGACCCCAGCAGAGGGCCATGGATCCGCGCATGCCTCGGTGCCAACCGCCCGGCCCCACCCCCGCCGGGCGTGGACCTGCCGGCGCGGCCCAGTCGCCGGCACTCGTCTGGCAATGGCGCTGCTCGTGCTGCTCACCGGGCTCGGCTGCGGTCGGCGCGGAGAAGATGGGGCACAACAGACAGCGTCCACTCCGGAAGCGAGCGAGCTTGCCCCACTGGAGCTCCGGGACGGCACCCCCAACCTGCTGTTGACGTGGGTCGATGCCAAGGGTGACTTCCACGTCGTTCAGAAGACCACCGACGTCCCGGAAGCCGGTCGGGAGCGTGTCCGCGTCGTGCAGACGACCCGCGAAGAAGGCACGGGCCGACTCGTCTACGTAGCTGATTTGCGCGCCAAGGCGGCCAACGGAACCTATCCGGTCAAGACGATGACCCGAGCCCAGTGGGACGAGATCGGCGCGCAGCGACGAGAGCAACGCCTGGAAGCGCTGGCGCCGAGCGCCTCGACCTCCGCGGCCCCACCGCACCCAGCAACGCCCGGCGAGTTCGCAGTGGTCATCTACGGCGCCGAGTGGTGCAAGCCGTGCCACGACGCAGAGCGCTACCTCAAGCGAAGGGGGACCCCCGTCACGCTGAAGGACATCGAAAAGAACCAGCTGGCACGAGCCGAGCTACAGCAGAAGCTCAAGCAAGCCAACCTGCCCGGCACGGCGCAGATCCCCATCATCGATGTCGGCGGCCAGCTGCTGGTGGGTTTCAGCCCCAGCGCCATCGATCGCGCCTTGAAACGAGCGGAGGGCGCGGAGACCCTCTGAGCGATGCCGCACTCGATGCCAAGCCTGGTCGGCGTGGGGGGACGGTTCACCGTCCTCCGCCGCCTCGGCACAGGGGAGCTGGCCGACGTCTTCGCGGCGCTGGACCGAAAGACCCAGCAGCGCGTCGCCCTCAAGCTGGTGCGCGCACGACAACTCAGCAGTCCACACCGGGAGGCGCTGCGTCGCGAGTACGCGGCCCTGGCGCGCGTTCAGCACCCGAACATCGCCCGCTGCCATGACCTGTTCCTGGAAGACCAGGATGCGTTCTTCACGATGGAGCTGGTCGAGGGAACGAGCTTCGTCGACTACGTGCGCGGCGGCGCACAGGGACCCTCGACGTCGGCCTTCACCGGCTGCGGCACGACCGGCGTGGAACGCCTTCGCAAGGCGCTGCCGCAACTGGTCCAGGGTCTGGAGGCGCTCCACGCCGCCGGACTCGTCCATCGCGACCTCCATCCGGGCAACGTCCGGGTCGCGTTCGGAGGACGAGTCGTGGTCATCGACTACGGACTCGCAAGCGAGCAGCAGCCGATCTCGGCGCGACAGCACCCGACCCTCATCGGTGCAACCACCCACGCAGCACCCGAGCAGCACGAGCGCGCCCGCCAGCCCGCCAGCGACTGGTACAGTGTGGGCGTGCTCATGTTCGAGTCGCTCACGGGAGCGCTGCCCTTCGCCGGCAACGACCACGAGATCTTCGTCCGCAAGCGTACCTTGCAGGCGCCCACTGCCCGCAGCCTCGTCCCCGCAACGCCCCCGGACCTCGACGCCCTCTGCGCCCAGCTGCTCGACCGCGACCCGCAGGCACGACCGGGCGCCACCGCCATCCTCCACTCCCTGGGAGCAGGCCCGTGAGTCCGGAGAAGCCGCGTCCCCCCGAATCCCATCCCGCGGAACGCGAAGGGCCCCGCGCGTCCTGGCTCCTCGTAGTCTTGGTTGTGGCGACCGGTGCAGGCGCCATGGGATGGGCGATCTACGCTCTAATCCGCGCCGCCGGCAGCTGAAGCAACCCCACTCAAGCGAGCCGCTCCCACCCTTCGCAGAACAGCGCTCCGACACTGAGACCGACGAAGACCGCCTGCAGAGTCTCCCGGGGATCCGCCACCCGCTCGTGGGCCAACGTCTGGACCAGCATCTCGAGGGTGGGCGCGAAGTGGGCGCGACTGAGTGCTCGAGCCGACGCCAAGGACAGCCCCAGCGACATGGTCAGCTGGTCCGCGGCAGGTGCTCGAGCGATGTACGCGTCGTGAAACCCATCGAGCAGCCGGTTCAAGTCGCTCAACGTGAAAGCTTGCTGGACGGCATCGGTAAGCAGTGGCAGGGGAGCCACCGGCGGACACGAGGGGGCCTGACCGCACTCGAGCCCATCCAGGAAGAAGGCGGTGCCGGTGGTCCAGCGAAGAACCGAGACGAGTCGCTCGCGCCGCTGCTCGACCGCCGCCGCGACCACCTGGTTGGGGTGGGCCAGCCCCCGCTCGACCAGCACGGTCCCAATCCTTCGATCGCTCCCCCAGGCAGACTCGATCGCCCCCTCGACGGCGCTCCGGTCAAGACGCGCGCCTCGGATCAGACACTCGCCGAGCAGGTGCGAGGGATCGGTCGATGTCGTGTACACGGGCGCCCCCTGGGCCAGATAGATCCGCACCTGCCGCCCCTCGCCCTTGGCGCAGAAGAGTCCCGTGCGACGCTTGCGCACCAGTGTGAACAGAATCCGAGCCACCGTGCCCGGTTGGATCTCGTGGGGCCGCGCGGCACGCGTTTCGAGCCGCTCACTGAACCGGTAGGGAGCGCGGCCTGCCAGGCGCGCCAGCTCGGCGAACGAGCCGAGCGGCTGGAACGGGCCACCATCGCGCGACAGCTCGGCGGCATACGGGACTCGCCCGGTGGCGATCAACTCGAGCAACCTGGCCAGGGGGAGCGGCGGGGCGTCTGGGGGCGTCGAACGCAATCGATAGGTGGCGGCCAGAGGCTCCGGCGGCGGGAGCGTCGTGACCCGTCGATCCAGCCGAATCACGTTCCCGACGTCGCGAAGCGTCGCGGGCGCCTCCGAGGGAGCCGGAGCGAGTTGCCGTCGCGGCGGCAGGGTGCTCAGGTGGGCGACAGCGCCGCGTCGCCTCCCCGGTCGAGCCGAAGTGGGCGCAGCGGCGGGGGCGACCTGACGGTGACAGTCCCGCACGTCGGTCGTCAGGGCCACGAGACCGGAGTCGCGCAGGTAGCTGCCGAGCGCGTGGTCGGTCAGCTCGAACCCATACACCTCCGCAATCCGCTCGATGCCTTGCACGACAAGCCGAGCCGACTCCGGTCGGTCAGTTGCGCGGGGCGCGAGCAACGCCTCGACCAGAAGCCGAAGCCGGGTCGGGAGGGAGCCCCCGTGCTGGCGCAGGCGCGACAAATCCGCGCGCTGCGCGTTGGCCATCACCTGCAACTGGGTATCGCCGGCAAAGAGCCGACCCCCGATCAGCAGCTCCGCGAGTAGCACCCCAACCATGAAGAGATCGCTCCGAGCATCGAGCGACTCGCCCCGGGCCTGCTCGGGCGAGATATACCCCACCCGGCCGCGGATCTCCCCCGGCTCGGTTCGACTGGGAACGGTGTCCCCCTGCATGATGCCGAAGTCGGCGACCTTGACCTGCCCTGCGCGGTCCAGCAGCACATTCCCGGGAACCACGTCTCGATGCACGAGATGCTGGGGGGTCCCCTGGTCATCGCGACGGGTGTGCAAGAACTCCAGCGCCTGAAGTACCTCCCGAACAATGTGGAGGGCCGGTCCAAGCTCGACCCGTTGCTGCCGTGCCTCGACCGCGCAGAGCAGGTCGCGGCAGCTCACGCCGTCCACGTACTCCATCACCAGGAAGAGCTCACCGTCGCACTCACCAAAGTCGAGCACATGGACGAGATTGGGGTGGCTGAGGGACGCAGAGATGCGCGCCTCGGTGATGAACATCTCCACGAGCCGAGAGTCGCGTCGATGTTGCGGCAGGATGCGCTTCAGCGCGACCCGGCGGCTGAAGCCACGTGCGCCGGTGCGGGTCGCTTCGTAGACCTCGGAGACGGCCCCACTGCCGATGAGGCGAACCAACTCGTAGCTTGACACCCGGCGCCGAGTTCCCAGTTCTAGACCCATTGCACCAACGTCAATGGTACCAGACGGGAGCCCGGCGCGCGACCGGCCGCGTAGCGCGCAAGCCCGAGCGTCGAAGGCAGAGACAGCGGATTATCGAGACGAGATCCCGGGCGCCGGGAACTGGGCACACAGCTCCTTGACCGCGAGCACCACGCGGCTCGAGACCGCCTCGTCGTCGGGAGCCTGCACCACCTCCTCGACCCAGTCGGCGAGCGCCAGCATCTCGTCACGACCCATTCCTCGGGAGGTGACAGCCGCTGTCCCGATTCGGACACCGGAGGGGTCCCACGGCTTGCGCGGGTCGAACGGGACGGCGTTGCAGTTCAGGACGATGCCAGCACGATTCAAGGCGCGCGCCGCCGTACGACCGGAAATGTTCTTGTTCGTCAGGTCGAGTAGGACCAGGTGGTTGTCCGTGCCACCCGTGACGAGGGTGAAGCCCTTCGACGCCAGCGCCTCGGCCAGCGTCTTCGCGTTGGCCACGATGTTCTCCGCGTAGGTGCGAAATGTGGGCTGGCTCGCCTCCTTCGCAGCCACGGCGATGGCCGCCGTGGTGTGATTGTGCGGACCACCTTGCAGGCCTGGGAACACGGCCTTGTCGATGGCCTTCGCGTGCTTCTCGTCGCACATGATGATGCCGCCGCGAGGCCCCCGAAACGTCTTGTGAGTCGTGCTGGTCACGATCTCCGCTACTCCCACTGGGCTGGGATGAACCCCTGCGGCAACGAGTCCGGAGATGTGCGCGATATCCGCGCACAGCACTGCCCCGACCTCGTCGGCAATCTCGCGGAACTTCGCGAAGTCGAGTGTGCGTGGGTACGCCGAATGCCCGCACCAGAGAAGCTTGGGTCGGTGCTCGCGCGCTAGCTTGGCGACCTGGTCGAAATCGATCCGATGGTCCGACTGGCGCAGACCATAGGGGTGACTCTGGAAGTAGGCACCGGTGATGCTGACGTTCCAGCCGTGAGTCAGGTGACCTCCAAATGGCAACCCCAGACCCATGATGGGATCGTGAGGCTGGCAGAACGCGAAGTAGACAGCCAGGTTCGCGGGACTGCCGCTGTATGGCTGAACGTTGACGTGCTGAGCGCCGAAGACGGCCTTCAATCGATCGACGGCGAGCTGCTCGACCTGGTCGATGATCTCCTGCCCCTCGTAGTAGCGCTTGGTGGCGTAGCCCTCCGAGTACTTGTTGGTGAGCACCGAGCCAGAAGCATCGAGCACCGCACGCGAGGCATAGTTCTCACTGGCAATGAGGCGGATCTTGTCCGTCTCGCGGCGCTCCTCGTCACAAATGAGGGTGTGAATTTCTGGATCGAACTCGGAGAGTGAGGGGTCCTTGCGCTCGGTCATGGGCGGAAGCTACCGCTCCAGGCCCGGTTGCACCAGGCAGCCATTCGGGGCATTTTCCAGCAACGTGCCGTCCTGGGGGTCGAGGCGGTGCGGGCAAACCTCGCATCAGCGGGCTCGTCGCACGGCCTAACGGCCGCCCGGAATTTAGCATGTGGCCCGAAGCTCCCTTCCGTGGCGTCACACCGACATGTGGCTCGAGTTCCCAGACCAGGCGACTGGCCTTCCGGGTTCGACTGACCAGCACCCGGACCAAGAGCGCGGTGATTACCCGGATGGATCTCCGGACAGCGATGCCGGCACAGCTCGACGGCAGCGAGCTGCTGGATACACTCCCGCCTGCATGACCGACCCGGCGGACAGAAGTGGCAGGTCGAAGCCACGCGACGCGATCGAGCCCTCCCAGGGCACGCCACCCGCGATCGTTCCACAGGACGCCAGCGTCGCAACGCATGACACGCAGATCGCGTCGGGGCCCAGACTGGAAGCGGAAGCAGCGGTGGCGTCAGGTGGCGCCTCGGCGCGACCGACCCGTGTAGATGGAGTCGGTGCTCGAGCCGGAGAGGCGAGCTCGGACTCGGTAGCCATCGAAGCGGACTTGATTTCCGCAGCCCGACACCCGGCAACCGGGGCAACCCCCAAGGAGGTACTGCCGGGGCACGTCGTCGGTTCCCGGTACCAGGTCATCGACGTCATCGGCGAGGGGGGGATGGGCATCGTGTACCGATGCCACGACCTGGCCACGACCAAGCGCGTCGCACTGAAACGGGTAATCGTTCCGGAAGGGAACCTCGCCATCGACTATCTGATGTGGTTCTACAAGGAGGCCCGCGCGCTGGCCGCCCTGAACCACCCCGGCATCGTCGCTGCGCGTGACTATGGCCAGCTCGAAGACGGGACCCCGTTCCTGGTCATGGACCTCGCGACTGGGGTGTCGCTCCACGATCTCACCACCTGCCGCCTGTCGTTTCCTCTCATCTGGTCGATTGTCGACCAGATCCTCGGCGCGCTCGCGCACGCGCACGCACGCGGCATCGTTCACGGCGATCTCAAACCCTCGAACGTGCTGGTCCAGGAGATTAGCGGACAGCCGCCCAAGGTGAGCATCCTGGATTTCGGGTTGGCGTGGCTCAAGCAGGACTTCCACGACGAACGACTGGACGGCGCCAAGGCCGTCTCGATTGCCCCGCACGCGGGAGCCGGAACTCCGGGCTACATGGCTCCGGAGCAGATCCAGCACGAAATGCACCACGTGTGCGGGGCCACCGACCTCTACGCCCTGGGCTGCGTGCTCTACAAGCTCTTCACCGGCAGCGCGCCGTTCTCCGGCGACTCGAAGGACCTGCTGCGACTGCACGCCTACGAGACACCCCCCACGCCCGTGCTCGCCATCCAGGCACCACCCGACGTGGGAGCGTTTGTCACCCGCCTGCTCGCCAAGCGACCCTGGGACCGCTGGGACTTCGTCTCTGACGCACGCCGCGAGTGGGGCCGCTGGCGTCCCGGCGCCGAGGTCGAGCCAGAGGACTACAGCCTCCCCGAGACCGCGGTCCGCCAGGACGTCCTCCCCACCCAGCCCAGTCTGCCCGCCCAACTGGCCACGATCACCCAGGACCAGTCGCACGCCTCGGGGCTGCTCCGCATGCGCCCGAGCCCCCTCGTGGGGAGAGACGAAGTGCGCCAGCGGCTGCGCGACATTTGCGACGATGTGGTCGACGGCGTCGGACCGCAGCACCGACTGGTGATCATGCTGGGACCCGCAGGCGTGGGCAAGAGCCGGATTGCCGAGTGGCTGTGCGAGGTAGCCCACGAAGAGGGCACCCTGATCCCGCTTCGCGCACGGTATCGCAAGATGCCCACGCTGTTCGACGGGATGATGGGAGCGGTCGCGTACCACTTCAACTTCGAGCGAGCCGACCGCAACGCGATCGAACGCTCCCTGATGGCACGCTGGAACGTCAAGCCAAGCGACAAGAAGGGCTGTACCTGGGTGGCGGGGGTCGCCGAGTGGCTGAGTCCCACGCCGTCAGGCAAGGACGCCCCGGTGGGGCCAAGCGGCGTGCGATTCGCTCTGGATACGCTGGAGACGCGGCGACTCGTCATCCGCTACGCACTGCGCCGGATTGCCGGCGACCGCCCCCTGCTGTTCTGGCTCGACGACCTCCACCATGCTCCGGACCATACCTTCGAGGGACTGCTGCGGCTGCACGAAGAGGAAGCCGGCCAACGCATCGTCATGGTAGCGACGGTGCGGTCGGAAGACGTCCAGCTCGACCCCGACGCGGCGGAGCGCCTGCGCCAGCTACGCGAGGCAGTGGACGGGGAGGTGATCCAGGTCAAGGCCATGGACTCGGAGTCTACGGGGCTACTGCTGCGCGCCTCGCTGCCACTCGACGACGCCGCGGTGACCGAGGCCACGCGACGCTCGCGAGGCAATCCTCTGTTTGCGCTGCAACAGCTCCACGCCTGGGCGCTGGCCCGCGAACTCGAGTTCATCGACGGTCGCTACCGGGTCCCCGCCGAGGTGCTGGCCGTGCGCCCACAGACCACGTCGGACCTGTGGGACAACCGCGTCGAGGCGGTCCCCGTTGAACACCGACTCGCGGCCTACGCGGTGGCCACGCTCGGCGGCGACATTCGACGCAGTGTGCTCGTACCCCTGCTGCGTTCCCTGAAGCTGAATGCACACGAAGCCATTCTCAGCCTCCAGGACGCCGAGTTGATCCTCCCCCGCGGTCCGGGACGCTATGCGTGGCCCCACGCGCTGCTGCAGGAGCACCTCTTCGGCCGGCTCTGCGAGCGCCCCGATCATCGGCAGATCTTCTCCGCCGCCGCCGAAGCGCTCACCGGTCACCCACTCGCCAACACCCGGCGCATCATTCGCCTCCGCGTCACCAACCTGCTCTACGCGGGACAGCCCGACGACGCAGCCGAGTTGCTGTTTCAGTTCTTGCAGAATGCTTGGAACGGAGCACGCGAGCCGCTCGCCACCCTCTCCGACCTCGACCTGCTCAAGGGACACCTGTCCGGTCGCTCCCTGGCACTGCGCCACCGCTGGCAGGCTGAGGCGCTCCGTCACGTGGGTCGCGTCGAGGACGCGGCCGCCCACGCAGAAACCGCGTGCGATCTGTTCGAACAGATCGGCGACCAGGAAAGCTTCGCGCATACGTTGCGTCAGCGCGGACACCTCGCGAGCGAGCAGGGCGACAGCACTGGCGGGCTCGAACTCGTACGGCGCGGGCACGCCATCTTCGCAGCGCTGGAGCATCCACTGGGCCTCGCCCAGTGCGAGGCCGTGGCCGGTGAGATCGAGTATCTGCTGGGCAACTACGAGCACTCCCGCGACTGGATCCAGCGCGCGGAGCGCCACTTCGCCCAGCTGAGTCAGCCGCTCGGGCGCGGGCAGTGCTTGCTGCTGCTCAGCTGGATCGACCACTCGGAAGGCGCCACGGAACGTTCGCGACGCCTCACCCTGGAGGCGCGCAGCGAGTTCGAACGGGCCGGGTACCGACTCGGGATCGCACAGGCGGATGCCTCCCTGGCACACGTTGAGCACCGCTTGATGAACTACTACAGCGCGGAGCGCGGCGCTGAGGAAGCGCTGGCCGCATTCGACGCGTTGCGCACCCCGCGGGGGCAGGCGGCCTGCGAGCGGCTGCTCGCCATGGTCGCGCTCGACACCGACGACATCGATCTTGCCGAGCTGCACGCCGACCGGGCCAAGGCCATCTATCGGGCGATGGGCGACCCCTGGGGCGTGCTCGAAGCGAAGCTCCTCAAGGCACAGGCGTACCTGGCTCGCCACGAACGCGAGAAGGCGGGTCGCGTCCTTGCCCAGTGCGAGCAAATTCACATTCAGGAGGCCGAACCCCGTCAGCACTTCCTGCTGACCAGAGCGTGGTACAGCCTGGTGCGCGGTGACCAGGACGCTGCGTACGAGAACCTGGACGCGGCCAGCGAAGTGTTCGGCAACCGGTCTCGCGCCGGTGATCACACGCCACATCTGCTGGGGCGCCTCTCGCGACTCGTCTGGCCCGCGCACGCCCATGAGCGCCTCGACGCCTGGATGGCCCTCTTGAACGACCGTTCCCGCCGACTGCAGGAGTAGAACGACCCATGACCGATCCGAAGTCTCAGCAAATCCTCGACCGCGCCGAGCGCCTGTTGCCCGGTGGCGTGAACAGCCCAGTCCGGGCGTTTCGCGCGGTGGGAGGCGCGCCGGTCTTCGTGACGCGGGCCGCCGGCTCCCGAATCTTCGGCGCCGACGGCGCCGAGTACATCGACTACGTGGCGTCCTGGGGACCGATGATCCTCGGGCACGCTCACCCCGAGGTGATCGCAGCTGTGACGGAGACAGCTCGCGACGGGCTCTCCTTCGGTGCCCCCACCGAGCGCGAGGTCGACTTCGCGGAACTCGTCCAGAAGCGCTACCCGAGCATCGAGATGCTTCGTTGCGTGTCGAGTGGCACCGAGGCGACGATGAGCGCCCTGCGGGTGGCGCGAGGATTCACGGGACGCGACGTGATCGTCAAGTGTGACGGCGCCTACCACGGGCACGCGGATGCCCTCCTCGTCCAGGCAGGCAGCGGCGCCGCGACCTTCGGAACCCCCGATTCGGCCGGGGTTCCCGCCAACTTGGTCGCGACCACCGTGACGGTGGCGTACAATGATCTCGATGCGCTGCGTGCGCTGTTCGCCCGCGATGGCCAGCGCATCGCTGCGGTCATCGTCGAGCCCGTCGCCGGCAACATGGGCTGCGTGCCACCCGAACCCGGCTACCTCGAGGGCCTGGTGGCCACCTGCGAGGCTCACGGCGCACTGGCGATCTTCGACGAGGTGATGACCGGGTGCCGTGTCGCGCCGGGCGGCGCCCAGCAGCGCTACGGGGTGCGGCCGCACCTGACCGCGCTGGGGAAGATCATCGGTGGGGGTATGCCGCTGGCCGTCTACGGCGGGAGAGCAGACATCATGAAGCAGGTGGCGCCGCTGGGGCCGGTCTATCAGGCGGGTACGTTGAGCGGAAATCCGGTGGCGGTCGCGGCGGGAATGAAGACGCTGGAGCTACTGGACGACCAAGTCTACGCCACGTTGGAGCAGCGAGGCGCACAGCTCCAGCAGGGACTCGAAGCGGCGCTGCGCGACACCGGCACAACCGGCTGCGTCCAGAGGGTCGGCTCGATGCTGACCCTGTTCTTCCACCCGGGCCCAGTGAAAAACTGGACGGACTCGGCGGCGAGCGACAAGGCGAGGTTCGGCAGGTGGCACGCGGGGCTACTCCGGCGAGGTGTCTACTGGCCCCCGTCGCAGTTCGAGGCCGCATTCATCGGCGCTGAGCACACGGCAGCCGACGTCGAGCACACCGTCACAGCCGCCCGCGAAGCGCTCGCCGATCTGTCAGGCTAGACGCCACACTGGATTCGCGGCCCCAGAAGGTGCCCTGGACCGGGCCAGAAAGTGCCCACAATCCCCCGCGGGGGCTTCTGCGAACGACCCAGCATGGACCATGCAAGTCGGAGGGTTGCCGGCCTGCCAGTGCCGCGCGGAGGCCGGACCACGGCGCCAAGTGTCAAATTGACGCGCGGGCCCACCGGAGTTCGACGAGATGGCGCGCATCCACATCTGGACCACCAGGTTCCCTTCGTTTCTGGCCATCTTCACATTGGCCCGCCCCTTGCAGAGCTTGGAGACATCAACGCCGAATCCGGCGAGCCCGGGGGCACCGCTCCCTTGACCCGGAGGTGACACCAAACGACCAAGTTCCTGAAGCCAGAAGACCGAGGCAGAGCTGCTGACCGGACCCACCATCAGCCCAACGGTGGGTCCCCCTCCCAAGCCATCCTCCCCTGGGTGCGTCGCTCCTCTCTCCCAACCACGAGCACGCACCTGCCAGTGTTCAGCAGCTTCGCGGGCGGCACCTAGCCAGTCCACCGCCCGCCGTCTCGGTCACTTCCCATGGGGGCGCGGGTTCGACGAACGCCGCGCCCTTCTCCTATTTGCGTGGATCGAGGAAGGTCACGGATTCACATTGGCGGGCACCCTCGACAGCGGCCGCTATAGACTGTTGCGGTGCCCTCCCTCCGTCGAGCCGCCGTGCGCGTACTCCACGCCCTGCCTCCGCTGGGGTGCTTGTGCCTACTGGCAGCATCCCGATGGTATCCGGGCGGCTCCAGCTGGAATCTCCAGACTGAAGGCGCTTCGTTCCTGGACACTTTTCTCTGCGATCTGATGGCCAGCCAGGCGCTCAACGGAGCGCCGAATCCAGTGGGATCCACTTTCGGACGGGCCGGAATGGCGCTCTTCATCCTGGCCCTGGTTCCGGCGTGGTGGCTCGTCGGTTCGCCCACCGGGAACGCCTCCGACGGTACTCCGTCCGACCCTGTCCCCGCGCGGGCAAGAGCCAGTCGCTGGTTCGGCCTCCTCGGACTGATTCCCCTGGCCGGGGGGCTTGCAGTACCCAATGCGCGGCTTCACACCGTAGCCATCCCAGCCGCGGGCCTCCTCGAGCTGGTCGCGCTAGGAATGAGCACCAGTGGCATCCGACTGCCCCCACGCCCCCACGAGATCGTGGGGGTCGTTCTGGTGATCGTCCTGCTCGTCGGGTTGGGGTTCTACTGGCCCACGATCTGGTACGGGGAGCTAGCCCATCGGGGCCTGCCCGCCATTCAGAAGGTCGGCGTCGTCGTCCTCACGGTATGGATGCTGCTCGTCGCCCGCCGCGCCCAAGCGCCGTAGGGTGACGACACGAGTGCTACAGGCGCTCGGCCAGCCAGGTGCTCACCTGGTCGAGCGCGATGCGGTCCTGCTGCAAGGTATCGCGGTGCCGTACGGTGACACATTGATCCCCGGCGGTCTCACCGTCGATGGTGAAGCAATAAGGGCACCCGGCCTCGTCCATGCGAGCATAGCGCTTTCCAATCGCCTGCTTGACGTCGAACTCGACGAACCCGAAACGCTCACTCAGCTCGCGATGCAACCGCTCGGCGATCTCGGGCATTCCATCCTTGTTCACCAGGGGATACACGGCAGCCTTGATCGGCGACATGCGAGGGGTGAACTTCATGTACACCTGGCTGGGCCTCCCGGGGTCCGGCGTGTAGGCCTCGCAGAGCATCGCGAGAACTCCGCGATCGGCGCCCGCCGATGGCTCGATCACGTGCGGGACGTACTTCTGTTGCAGCTCCGCGTCGAAGTACTCGAGCTTCACCTTGGCGTGTTCACGGTGCTGTGACAGGTCGAAGTTGCTGCGATCCGCGATTCCCTCGAGCTCACCAAATCCGGGATGAGTGAAGGGGAAGCGGTATTCCACGTCGCTGGTTCCGGCGCCGGTCTTGGCGTAGTGCGCCAGCTCGTCTCGATCGTGCTCCCGGAGAATCATGTTCTCTCCGTCGAGCCCCATTGCCCGCCACCAAGCCACCCGGAGGTCGCGCCAGAAGGCGTACCACTCCTTGGTCGAGTCAGGATGGCAGAAGAACTCGATCTCCATCTGCTCGAATTCGCGCGAGCGGAACGTGAAGTTGCGCGGGGTGACCTCATTGCGGAATGCCTTGCCCATCTGCGCAATCCCAAACGGAACCTTCACCCGGGAGGTGTCGAGCACGTTCTTGAAGTTGACGAAGATACCCTGGGCGGTCTCCGGGCGCAGGTAGGCGACGTCGTCCTCCCCCGCAGTCGCCCCGATGAATGTCTTGAACATCAGGTTGAAGGCACGGGGCTCGGTCAGCGTTCCGGGCTCCTTCGTGTCGGGTCCGACCGTCGTCGCCAGAGCCGCCTGGGGTAGCGACTGCAGCGCCACGACACTGACGTCATCGGACGTCAGCTTCCGCTTGGCATACTTGCCCAGCAGCTTGAGCTGCTTGTCTCGCCCCTCCTCGTCGCCGTCGACGAACGCATACCCGCGGTCCACTCCCTCCGCGGTGAGCACCTGCAAGTGATCAGCGCGGTAGCGACGCTTGCTCTCCCGACAGTCGACCATCGGATCGTTGAATCCACCAACGTGGCCGGACGCCTCCCACACGCGGGGATTCTGAATGATGCAGCTATCGAGCCCCACCATCGTCACTTGCTTGCCATCGGGCCCGACCGGAGGGTGGACCACCATGTCGTTCCACCACGCGTCCTTGAGGTTCTTCTTCAGCTGCGCCCCGAGCGGTCCGTAGTCCCAGAACCCGTTGATACCGCCGTAGATCTCGGAGGCCTGAAAGATGAAGCCCCGTCGCTTGCACAGGGCCATGATCGCGTCCATCGACTTCTTGTTGGCTTCGGGCATGACTCGCTCTCGTCTCGTGACCGCTACTCGATCGCAGCATCGTCGTCCCGCGCGCTGCCAGTCCGGCCCGCGCACCAGGGCGGCCGATGCTAGCAGGTTCGCAGGAGCGCACCAGCCCGTCGCCACCACCGGGTTCCGTCTGGGGTCGAGGCTGTTATCTTTTGCCCGTGAAGATCCGCTGCCCCATCTGCGACACGGAGCTCGCGGACGTCCCCCGCGACTACCCGCATGCCCCATTCTGCTCGGTCCGCTGCAAGCGCGTCGACCTGGCCAACTGGTTCGAGGAACGCTACTGCCTCTCCCGTCCACTGCATGTCGACGACCTCGAGGACGAGGAGTCCACCCTCAACTGATGGCTTCGACGGTGGAGCTCGTTCCGCTCACGTCGGGCAACGGTGCACCCGTCGGGTCAGGATGCTTCGCAGAGCCGTCCTCGAGCGGCCAGAGCGCAGCTCAACCCGGCCAAACTCTGGTGTAGGCTCGCGACATGACTGAGACAGAGGATCAGGTCGTGCGCGCGATGTTCGACAACGGCTCGTTCCGGATCATCGCCGCCCGCACGACGAGCACTGCAGCGGGTGCCGTACATGCCCAGCACGCAGTCGGGGACACGGCTCGCCACCTTGGTTCGCTCGTCACGGGTGCCATTCTGTTTCGAGAGATGATGGCCCCGGGGTATCGGGTGCAGGCCATCCTCCGCGGAACCGATGGCAAGAGCACCCTGGTCGCCGACTCCAATCCCAGTGGAGACACCCGGGCGCTGGTGCAGCTTGCGGCCGGGGCGGAGAGCATCGAGCTAGGGCCCGGCGCGCACCTGCAGATGATGCGGTCGTTGCCAAACGGCGACCTCAACCGGGGCGTCGTGGAGCTACCGGAATCGGGCAGTCTTTCCGACGCGCTGATGACCTATATGGAATCCTCCGAGCAGGTAACCAGTATCGCGCGCGTGGCAACTCTAGTCGACGGCGACACCGTCGTGGCCGCGGGCGGCTACATGGTGCAGCTGCTCCCCGAGGCAGACCGGGAAAGCGTGCAAGTGATGACCGCCCACCTGGAACAGCTGGGACCGGTGGGCCCCTATCTCGACAACGAGTTCAGCGGCCGCAGCCTGGTCGAGATGGTCGCCGAGGACCACCCGTTCACGTTGCTCGGTGAGACAGCGGTGCGGTACGGATGCTGGTGTAGCGATGTCCGGGTGATGTCGGCCCTGGCAACGCTGGACCGCGCCGAGCTCGAGGCGATGATCGCCGATGGCGAACCGGTGGAGCTCGACTGCGACTACTGCCACACTACCTATCGCATCGCGGCTCCCCGCCTGCGGGGCCTGCTGCAAGATTGCTGAGCGCCACGTGGCCACCCGACGACCGCCGAGAGAAAAACGCGGGCGCGGCATCCCCACTGGCAATCTCGGCACCGCCACCGGGAGTATCCGCCACGAGCAACAAGACTGCGGAATTCTACTCCAGTCAGAACCCCATTCCCGCTTGGGGATCGCAGTTTTTCCCCCACCACAGCGATTGCGCATTGGACCAAACTCTCGATCTGAGGGAACTTCGGACGTCGATGGCGGATCAGCGCACCAGTCGCCGGGTGGTCCCGATCGTCCCGCCACCCAGCGGCGGTCGGGTGAACAGTTCGCCCTTGCCTGGGATGAAGAGCCGGGCATTGCCCATCGAGCTCGAAGATCTCGACGATGGGTGGGGTGACACCGAATCACCCGCGATCGGCACGCCGGCCGTCTCCCAGCCGGCACCGAACAGCTTCGCGGCGGGGACCATGCCGCGAGCCTCAGCCAGCGCTGCCGCGGCGGTGCAGTCCGCTCATGCGGTGGAGGTCGAGCAGCTGCGAACCCGCCTGGCGAGCGCCGAGCAGCTGCTCACCAGCACCCAGCAGCTGCTCGCCAAGGCCGAGGAACGCGGCACTACCGCCGAGCGCCAGCTCGCCAGCACCCAGCAGCTGCTCGCCGATACCCAGCAACAGCTCGCCAAGGCCGAGAAGCGCAGTGCCCTCGCCGAGCAGCTCCTCTCCAACACCCGGCAACAGCTCACCGCAGCTGAAGAGCACGGAGCCCTCGCCGAGCAGCTGCTCACCGAGGCCGAAGCGCGCGTCCGCGATCTCGAGGGTGAGCAGCTGACCACCCGGAGAGAGCTGGAGGCGGCTCGAGTCGCCGAGCAGGACCTCCGCCAGCAGCTCGAGACCGCCCGCACCCAGGTCGCCGACTCCACTGGCGACGACTTGCAGGCCATTCGTGGGATCGGTCCCAAACTGTCGAAGAAGCTCCAAGGCGCCGGAATTCACCGGTACGCAGATCTGGCCGCGCTTGACCCCGCACGGGTGACCGACCTGGCCGCTCGACTCGGAGTCGCCCCCGGACGGATCGAGCGGGACGGCTGGATCGATGCTGCCCGCAGGCTCGCGGGCGGCACCAGCGCAACCGACTGATGCTGACCCAAGCGGCGCCCCCGCCCCCGGTCCCCGTGCTCTACCAGGATCGCTGGATCGTGGCGGTGGCCAAACCCAGCGGGATCGCCGTCCACCGGGGCTGGGCGCGCGACGGACCGATGGCACTGCAGCTCGTTCGCGACCAGATCGGGGCGCGGGTCTACCCCGTCCACCGCCTCGATCGCGCAACCAGCGGGATCCTGCTCTTCGCGCTCGACTCGACCACTGCGGCCGCCGCAAGCTCGTGCTTCGCCGAGGCGAAGGTGGAGAAGACCTACCTGGCGCTCGTCCGCGGCGTCGCACCGGAACACGTCGTCGTCGATCATCCGCTGCGCCCGGATCGAGGTCGGGAACGGCAGCCGGCCGTCACGGAAATCTGGCGCCTGTCCGCCAACCCAGCGGAGCACTGTAGTCTCGTTCAAGCCCGCCCGCGTACAGGCCGACTGCACCAGATCCGTCGCCACCTCAAGCACCTCAGTCACCCCATCGTGGGAGACGTGCGCTACGGCAAGGGAAACATCAACCGCCACTACCGCGAAGCTTGGCAGCTGAACCGCCTCGCACTTCACGCCGCCCGTCTGCGTCTCCCCCACCCCGTCACCGGTGTCGCCCTCGACATCCTCGCACCATTGCCGGAGGACCTGGCTCGGGTGCTCATCGGTCTCGAGCTCCCCTTGCCAGCACTGGAATCAGCCACGAACGGTCCCTTCCCCGGGGACGCGCCCCAAGGCTGACCCCGGACAACCGGGGTGCAAACGAATCCCGTCACCGCGACGGCCGCAAAGCGACGAGCTGATCGCCCTGCCACGAGCGAGCACTTTCGCGAGCCGAGAGATCGCTATGGCACGCGGCCTTTGCCCCGCCACCGGCGCCAACCGCCACCTTCGTCTTCGAGGCAAGGCGGTGGATCTCCTCCGGGCTCAAGGCTCCGCGCTCTTCGAGGATTCGCTGCTGCTCGGGAGTCAGCGCCGCTGACCGAGTCACGCTGGCGCGCTGCATGGACGCATCCTTGCCGCTCGTGAACTGCACGATCTCCTTCGAGATGCGGACCGCGCACCAGTCGTGACCGCACATGGCGCAGAAGTCGGTATCCACGTCGAGATCCTCGTCGTGGAGCGCGCGCGCCGTGTCCGGATCGAAGGAGAGCTCGAAGTGCTTGTCCCAGTTCAGCGCCGCGCGAGCTTTCGTCAGCTGGTCGTCCCAGTCGCGGGTGCCAGGAATACCCAGAGCTACGTCCGCCGCGTGGGCAGCAATCTTGTACGCGACGCAGCCTTGCTTGACGTCGTCCCGCTTGGGCAGTCCCACGTGCTCCTTCGGCGTCACGTAACAGAGCATTGCCGCACCATGGTACGCAGCAGCCGTCGCACCGATGCTGCTGGTGATGTGGTCGTAGCCGGGGAACACATCCGTCACCAGCGGCCCCAGAACATAGAACGGCGCCCCGTGACAGAGCTGCCGCTGCAGTTTCATGTTGTACTCGATCTGGTCGAAGGGGACGTGGCCGGGCCCCTCGACCATGACCTGGCAGCCCTTGCGCCAGGCTCTCTCCGTGAGCTCGGCTAGCGTCGCCAACTCCGCCAGTTGCGCCCGATCAGTGGCGTCGGCAAGCCCTCCGGGACGCAACCCGTCCCCGAGAGAGAAGGTCACGTCGTACTCCCGCATCACGTCGCAGATGGCTTCGAAGTGCGTGTACATCGGGTTCTCGGCGTCGTGAGTCAGCATCCACTTGGCAAGGAGCGATCCCCCGCGACTGACGATACCGATCAGGCGCCGTTCGACCAGCGGCAGGTGGGCGCGAAGCACCCCAGCGTGGATCGTGAAGTAGTCGACTCCCTGCTCCGCCTGATGGCGCAGTCCGTCCAGGATCAGCGCCGGCGTCAGCTCCTCGATCTTGCGACCGATGATCATCGAGTAGATGGGAACGGTGCCGATCGGCACCGCGGCGTTCTGGACAATCGCGGTCCGGCAGGCGTCGAGGTCGCCACCCGTCGACAGGTCCATCACCGTGTCCGCACCCCAGCGGACCGCCCACTGCAGCTTCTCGACCTCCTCCTCCGTTCCCGACGAGACAGGAGACGCCCCCATGTTGGCGTTGATCTTGGTGCGGGTACTGCGACCAATCGCCGTCGCATCGAGACCGTACTCGAGGTGCCGCCGGTTGGCGGGGATGACGAGCCGCCCAGCCGCCACCTCATCGCGCACCTGCTCAGCCGACAGGTGAGGCTCGCGCTCGGCCACCCGACGCATTTCCGGAGTCACTAGACCCAGTCGAGCATGCTCGAGCTGGGTCCGGGGGACGAATCCCTCGGGTGGAAGCCATCGCCCTCCCTCACACCGCCAGTCCTCGGGCATGAAGTCCCACGCCGTCTTCTCGCTGGGCGCGGGCATGCCGGGGGTGTCGGGAGAGGCGTAGGTCAGCGGGCCACCGAGATCGGGACCAAGCGCAAAGGATCCTGGATTCGTTCCCTCGGCGGCCGAAGACGGATTGGCCGCGCCATGGCGCGGAAGCGATTGGGTCATGCTGTAGTTTCCTCTGCCTCTTGCTTCTCACAGGGCAGCGGCACTTGCGGGGTGCCGCTTCCCTACGCCGGTGCGAGCCGGATCAGGTTCGACGGGTTCTCTCAGCAGCAGCTCGCTGCACCCCGAGCGACCCCCGCACGCTACCCCACAAGGCGCCCCAGCGATAGCTCCAACCTTCCGGTCGTCGTCCGGGCGCGGTAGGAGCACGCCATGTCGCTCGTCTCCATCAGTCGCGAACTGAGCGCCGCCGTGCACACCTTGACGTTCGGACCGCCGGTCACTCACGTGTACAACCCGCTGAGCTACGCCCAGCAGCCCCACGAGGCCTACCTGACGCGCTACGGGACGGGCTCCAAAGAAGTGGTCTTGGTGGGGATGAACCCGGGGCCGTTCGGCATGGCGCAGACGGGTGTCCCCTTCGGTGACGTGGGGTTCGTCCGCGACTGGATGGGCATCCAGTCGCCGGTTCAGCGACCCCGGGTGGAGCACCCGCAGCGCCCGGTGACGGGCTTCGACTGCCAACGCGCCGAGGTCAGCGGTTCACGCCTGTGGGGCTGGGCGCGCGATCGGTTTGGGTCGCCGGAGCGGTTCTTCGAGCGGTTCTTCGTCGTCAACTACTGCCCCCTGGTGTTCATCGAGCCACCGGCGAAAAATCGCACCCCCGACCGGCTGCCGGCCGAGGAGCGCCAACCGCTGTTCGAGCGTTGCGACGAGGCACTCCGCGACACCGTCGCGGAGCTGGCTCCGCGTTGGGTGATCGGGGTTGGCGCCTTCGCGGAGAAGCGAGCTCGGTCGGCTCTCACCGACGACGTCGAGATTGCCACGATCTTGCACCCAAGCCCCGCCAGTCCCCGGGCCAATCGCGGTTGGGCAGCAGAGATAGAGCGTCAGCTCGGAGCGCTGGGCATTGAAGTGACATGAGACCCCCCAAAGCGGATCGCAACCCGCGCACGGTGCGTAGGGCCAGTAGCCTGCAGCGAGCAACGCTGGCGTTGATCGCCAATGTGGACCACTGCCACTTGAGAGAGGTGGTATTTTCCGAAACTTCGCCCCGCAGCCAAGGGGGGGAAGTCGGAGTATTCAATCAGCGCAAGTGATTGGCACCGTAGACGAGACAAAATTGTCCCGCGCCGGACGCTCAGACGCTTGACGTTCCAGGTGTGCGGCCCGAGGCGATCGAGCATGACGCCGGTCCGGGTGCGCATCGCGTTCGACCTCGTCTGCCCTTGGTGCTTCATCGGGGAGCAGCGCTTCACGCGGGCTGTCACGGATCGCTCGGATCTCGTGCCAACTGTCGAGCGCTTGCCTTTCTTGCTCCATCCCGAGGTGACCAGGAGCGTGCCGCGTGATGAGCTTCTCGCGAAGAAGTTCGGTAGCCCCCGCATCGTCCAGAGCATGTTCGACCGACTGGAGAAGATCGGGAGGGATCTCGATATTCCCTTTGACTTCAACGCGATGCAGGTAGTGCCCGACACTGTCCCGGCGCATGCCTTGCTCGGCTGGGCCGCAGGAGCGGGCCTGGGCAGCGCCACCCTCGCCCGACTCTACGGTGCGTACTTCTGCGAAGGACGCGACATCGGTGACCCAGAGGTTCTGAGCGACATCGCTCGGCAAGCTGGCATGGACCCCGACACCGTCCGCAAACGACTCGCCGAGCAACGCGACTTTGGTGCGGTCCGCGAAGCCGCGCGACTGGTCCGACGCGCCGGCATCACCAGCGTGCCCTTCTTCGTGTTCGCCGATCGGGTGGCGATTCAGGGGGCACAGCCCGAGAGCGTCTTCGCGCGAGCCCTGGAGCAAGTCGGGGGCGCGCCGCCAGCGCCGCTGCGCGTCGCCGCCAACTGGAACTGATCGACCCGCGCGTCTGGCGGCCCGATTCTTCCTCCTCGAGGCGCGGCCAGGGGAACGACACACGCGACGCCACCCGGAGGTGGGCGGGGCAGACTCGATCGGTGCTACCACCGCCCCGAAATCCCGGCTATAGCCAGCATCGCTTGCGTGTTCTGCTGCTGCGTCCGGTGTCCCCCAACGAGCGGTTCGGACTGGGACCCTTCTTCCGAGTCGAGCCGCTCGGGCTGGAATACCTCTCCGCGGCACTTCGGGCACGCGGTCACCAGGTCGAGGTAGCGGACCTGCGCTTCGCACCTCGACTGACACGACTCCTGACGCGTGGCGAGCCCCAGCTGGTGGGCATCGCGTGCCTGCACGCCGTCGACATACCGGGCGTGCTCGCGCTCGCGCGCGAGCTGAGGCGTCGAGTCCCCCGGAGCTTCATCCTCGTCGGTGGACATTCCGCGTCGGTGTTCCCCGAGCCATTCCTGGATGGCCCAGTGGATGCCGTGTGCACGGACGACGGCGAACGGGTCGTCGTCGAACTGGCCACCGCGCTCGAAACGGGTAGCGACCCCACCGCACTGGGTGGCCTCGTCTGGTGCTCCGGGGCCACCAGGACCGTATCGCGCCCGGACGTGCCCCGGAGCGCGCTCGCACCGTCGCGCGATCCGGAGCCGCTCGACGCAGTTGCACTACCCGATCGAAAGAGCGTGGCACGCTACCGCTCCCGCTATCTCTGTGTTCACAAGCAGCCGATCTGGGCGGTGGAGACGGCCCGCGGCTGTCCCTACCGCTGCAGCTTCTGCTCGACCTGGCGGCGGCACGAGCGCACCTACCGCGTCCGTGATATCGACACTGTCTGCCGCGACTTCGCCAGCACCGGCAAGAACGTCTTCATCGTCGACGACCTCTTCTTCCATCCCAAGCCGCGCAGCTTCGAGCTCGCGCGGGAGCTCGCGCGCCGCGGCATCACGAAGGACTTCATTCTCGTCCAGGCGCGACTCGACACGGTCGCCCGCAGTCCGGAGCTGCTCGAGTGCTGGCGACCTCTGGCCCGTCACTTCGACATCTTCTTCGGCTTCGAGGCAGCAACCGACGCGGCGCTCGCGCAGCTTGACAAGGACCTCACCATCGATTCCACCGAGGCCGGGCTCAGGGTGGCGCGGGACCTCGGCTTTGGCGTGACCGGGAACTTCGTCGTCGACCCCAACTGGAACGAGGCGGATTTTGAGGCGATGTGGGCGCTGGCGGACCGCCTCGAGCTGACCCGTCTCGGCTACACCGTCCTGACTCCCTTGCCGGGAACCCCGCTATTCGAGCAGTTGCGCGCGCAGATCCGCGATCACGACTTCTCCCACTACGACATGAACCACGTACTGTTCGAGCCGCGCCTCGGTCGCCGCCGCTTCTTCGAGCTGTTTGTCGAGAGCTGGCGACGGAACGTGCTCAGCGCACGTCATGCGACGCGCTGGTGGCGATGGGCAAAGGAGCTGGGACCGCGCCAACTGGCAACGCTGGCCGCCGTGCTTTACCGCACCCAGCGACTGCTCGATGTGGAGGCCTACCTGAAGGAGACCTTCCCGCTGCAGCTGCCCGCGGTCGGGGCAGAGCTCCGTCGGGAAACAGGTCCGCGGCGGTAGCTTCCCTCACCCCTTCCGCACCACGTGGAACGCGTACCCGACCGCGCCTGGATACGCTCGATAGAGCGCGATCTCCCGACGCAGATCGGCCACGACTGAGCTCGCCTCCGGATGGCGAGCCACGGTCGGTTCCAGCTCATCGAGGCGCCGCTCCAGACCGGCGTGGTACTGCTGCCAGCACGAGTCCGCGATGATGAACTCCCCAACGGCTGAATACCCAGCCTCCAGGATGCATCGTCGGTTGGCGTCGGCGGTCTGCATGCCTGGGTACTCCTCCGCCCAGAACGCGACGAGCTCCGCGGGGCGGTCCTGGGTGAGCCAGACGACCTCGCTGACGGCGAGGTATCCCCCCGGCGTGAGCAGGCGGCGCCACTTCCCGAGGGCCTCCGAGAATCCCATCAAGTACACCGCCCCCTCGCACCACAACAGATCGAAGCTCTCGTCCTCGAAGTCCAGCTCGCGCATGTCCCCCTGGACCGCCGAGATCCGATCAGCCAGCTGGTGCTGGTCAGCGCAGGCTCGAATCTCCTCGACGTAGATGTCCGACAACTCCAGTGCCGTGACCGACCCCGCCGTGAGACGAGCCAGGTCCACCGCAGTCACTCCGGATCCGGCACCGATCTCCAGGATCCGCGGGCAGGCGGGAAGCTCGTGACAGAGCCGCAACGCGCGAGTCGTCTCCTCACGGCTCCCGGGGCCCTTGCGTGCCAGTCCCGCGAAGATCTCGAAGAGTATGTCCATGCTCGGCTGCCCCCCGCGTTCAGCGCGGGGCCTCCTCCGCTGGACGCCGCAGGTCGGCGTCATACGCCGCCTCCACCTGCTCATCTAGCTTGGCCTGCGAGGGAAAACGCCCCAGCATCAAGACCCAGCACACCGCGAAGAATGGCATCCCCCAGGTCCAACTGAAGCCCAACAGAAGCAGCACGAACCCAAACAGCGCGATCGCCTCGGCCAGTGCCATCCCGATGATGAACGTGCTCTGCAACACCGGCAGAGATTCGGCTCGAACTCGCTCTGGATCCTCGAAATGGCGACTGCGCCCCCGACGGTCGGAGAACAGCCGCTCGCCCGGCGGCAGCTCGGTAACGCGCCACTGCTTCGCCCGCAGCTGCGTACGCTGGAGCACGCGCGGCAGCGCGATGCTGGCCGCCGCCAGTCCCACCGACAGCGCGGCGAAGAGGGGCGCCATCAGCGGCGATCCCCCTTCCGCCGGCGGCGTGCCGTTCTGGCGAAGAAAGAACACCACGAAGAGGTAGAGAAAGGTGCTCCAGAGGATCGCTCCCCAGATGATGCGCATGGTCTGCAGTCGAGCCGGGCCCATGCGCACCATGCTAGCCAACCAGGCCCTGGCCCACCAGCACCGCTTCGCCCGGAGCGCATCCCTCGCGACGACAACACTCGAAGCCTCGCGCCCCACTGGCGCGCGGGGATGTCGGCGTCGTCCCAATCCCAGGTTGGCCTCGTCACCTTGCGGGGGTCACCCCGGGCGAAACCACGCTGGCACCCCCTTCCTTTCCTGCCAGGGGCCCGCGTCGCGGGCCTCGTCTCGGCAACCCCCAGGGCGCAATGCCCCAGCTCGACAGACCAAACTCGGGGCTCAAGATCCCAAGATCTCGCCAAGCCGCTCGAAGAGACCGAGCTGCAGGAACAAGTAGGCTAGAAACAGGGCCAGCGTGTTGAAGCCGACGTGAGCGACGATGCAAGGCATCAGGTGCCGGCGCAGCAGAAACACGACACTGAGCACCGCGGCGATCCCCGCGGTCTGGACGGTGGCCAGCACCCCCTCGTACAGATGCCCCAGTCCAAATGCGACCACGCTCACCGCCGCGGCCAGGACCCAGCTCCCCAGCGCGTGGCGCAGCCGCGGCAGCAGAAACCCGCGGAACACCACCTCCTCGGTGATGCTGCCCACGACGACAATCCCCGCTGTCCACGCCAGGCGCTCGGCGAGGAGCGTGTCCATCACTATCCGCCGCTGCCCCACCTCCGCCTCGACCACCTCGGCGCCCACGCCCAGCGCCACAGCAGCGATCAGCACCGACAGCAGGAAGTGACTGAACATCAGCAATCCGAGCGCCGGCAGCCCGAAGCGCGTCGCTTCCCAGAACGACTCCCGCTCGAGCCCCACCGCATCGAGGCCCTGGGCATCGCGCCAGAGAAACAGCGCCAGAATCACGAGCAGCGCCGAGTTGCGCAGGAACGTGGCGCGGAACGCTCCTGCGAGCCTCGAGCCGGTGGCCAGCGGGGGCAGGTCCAACACGACTTCGCGACGCTGGCCGAGTCGGTCGATGGTGAAGATCGTCGGTCCAGGAGGAAGCGCAGCACTCTGCGCCCGCGCGACGAGATCCTCGGCAGGCCTTGCCGCGTCGAGGGGGACCCCATTGATCGCGAGGATCCGATCACCCGCTTGCAACCGTCCAGCCGCCGGAGCGCCGGTCACAACACTGTCCACCTCGACCACGCGACGCCCGGGCTCCGCCGGGTCGGGAACGTCGACCGGCGTCACCCCGATGCGCGGCCCCGGCGCTGCGCCCACCTCGACCCCCAGAACGGCGAGCAACGCGAGCAGCGGCACCACCAGCGTCAGCAGGACCGCCCCCCACTGGAGCCCGGACCGCCAGAGCGCATCGGGCCGCACCAGCACGAGGGCCGCAACCGCCAGCAGGACGGCATTGCCGCCGCGCCACCAGGCCTCCACACCGACGCCCGGGAACCAGGAAGCAAGCCCCTGGTCCGCCAGCGGCACCACGACGAGCGCGTGGATCATCCAAACCGCCTCGAACGCGACGCGACGTCGCCCGGGCATGCCACGCAGCAGCGGCGTGAGGTCGGCAGGCACTAGCCAGCGACGGAGCTGTCCGATTCGTGCGCCACGGCCTGGGCGCTGTTCTCCGTTCTCTGTCACGGGTCCTCGGGAACGTCCTCGAACCCACCAGCCTAGCACTGGTGCTTGCGAGTTCGGTGCGAGTTTCGGTTTGCCCCCTCCACTGGACCGCAAGTCGGCGGCACCCGATGGGAGCCACGAGACTCGGCGCTCGATCCGTACGCGGTATACTGGAGTGGTGCGCAGCTCGCTCCCGGTCGTCGTCCTTGCCGTCGCTTGCCAGCCCGCGGCAGCCAATGACGCACCAGCCGAATCCCTGGCCTCGGGTCGCGAGCCCGTGGCGACCCCGGCTCCCCACGGGGCACCTCACGCCGACAACGTGCCACTGCCGGTTCACCTCGCGCCGATCGCCATCGTCCCTACTCCGCATCCACTCGCGCCTCTGTCCGACACCGAGCTGGCGGCGTTGCTCGACGAGGATCCCCGCCGACTCGGCACCGCATCGTTCGGCGCTCCCAATCGGGGACAGCTGTTCAACGCGGTGCAGGCAGAGACGAACGAGCTCTGGAAGGTCGTCGACCCCGATCGGTCCTGGGCCACCCCCGCCACCCTCGCCGGCTTGCGGCGTGCGCTCGCAGCCGTGCACGCCGAGTTCCCGGAAACGCCTCCGCTCCACCTGGGCGATCTGAGCCGCGAGAAGGGCGGGTGGCTCCGACCCCACCGGAGTCACCAGTCAGGTCTCGACGCGGACGTGAGCTACTTCTACACGACCGAGCAGAAGTGGTACGTGAAGGCCACCGCGGAGAACCTCGATCGCGCGCGGAGCTGGGCGCTGGTGCGAAATCTGGTGGCCGATCCCACGGTCGAGTACATCTTCATCGACGTCCAGGTTCAGGAGCTACTGCGCGAACACGCCGAACGGCAGGGTGAATCCCCCGAGTGGCTCGACTCGGTCTTCGGCGGCATGGAGCGCCGCACCGAAGCGCCGATCCGCCACACCTGGGGCCACCGGACACACCTGCACGTCCGCTTTGCCGATCCGCTGGCCTGGGAGACCGCCCGGCGGATCTACCCGGCGCTCAAGGCACGACGCCTCATGCGCTAGCGCGGAGGCCCGCCAGCGAGTGGGTCTAGAGACAGATCGAGCTGTCGTTTGGGTCGAGCAGGTCGGTGTCGCAGCTGCCCGGCGGGTTGGTGGCAGCGCAAGACCCGGTCCCGCACCAGCTGCAGACCGTTGGCGAAGCACTGGAGCAATCGACGTCCACCTCGCCACAGCCACAATCGCAGTCGTTGTCTCCCCAGTAGCTCGCGGGACAGGTCCAGTTCCACTCGCTGCAGAGCGCGTTGTTCGTGGTGTCAACGCGAGGCGTACACCCGAAGTTGGACCCGTCATTGCCGCAGGAAGGCACGGCGCAGTTGCACCCCCCATCGAAGGTCACCGTGTCGCTCGAGCAGTCCGGGTCGAACACCTCGCAGCCGCAGTCGCAGTAGCCGTCCTGACCCCAGTAGGAGGGGTCGCAGATCCAGCCTGGGGGTGGCTCGTATTCGTAGAGTGCGTCCGGTGGGGGGTCCGGCGGGGTGCAGATCCCCCACTCCTGACTCCCGATGTGCCGCGGCGACGCAAGCCGGAAGCACTGCTCGGTCGCACCGGCACAGTCTTCCGCGTGCCCCACCCGGCACCACTGGACGCACACGCTCGAGTCCGAGTTGCCCGGGAAGGGCGGGTCCGCGTTGGGATCCGCTGGCTCGTCCGGGGTGATCTGCACGCAGGTAAGGTTGGCCTGACAGTTCTCGATGCGTGCGCAGTAGCGGTATGTCTCGCGCACCCCCACGCCCTCCACACACGTGGGCGGGGCAGTCGCGTCCCGCTGCGGGATGCAGCGAGAACCAGCACCACAAACGGGAACCGGGTCGAGCGGGTCACATACCGGAGACGTTCCCCCCGCACCGCCCGAAGGGGCACCGCCGGTCGCACTGATGCCACCCGTGGTCCCGCCCTCGCCACCACTGGTGCCCCCCGAGGCCCCGCCGGCACCGCCCGCGACGCGACCCGCGGCGCCTCCCGCCAGCACTTGCCCGCCCGTTGCTCCCGTGCCCCCGGTGGACCCGCCAGTCCCACCGCCGGTCTCGCCCGCAGCACCGCCACGAGACGTGCCCCCGGTTCCGCCTGCCGGGGATCCGGCGCTGCCGCCCGAATCGGGTTCGCTGCCCCCGGAGTGGCGACCACCCAGTCCGACATCACCCGCCACACCGCCGCTGCGCGTGCCTCCGCTGTCCGTCCCGCCAGCCCCGTCTTCCTCGACGACCTCGTACTCGCTGACCTGGAGCAGCTGACCGCAAGCGCCCACCCCCACCAGAAGTCCCAGCGACAGCACCAAGTGGCGACGCAGAGTGGCGCCTTGACGACGGGCCATCAGAAGCTCCCTTCGATCGTGAAGCTGCCCAGACCCACGACAGGAGTGACCCGCAGTCGGCGGCGCTCAACCCGCGCCACCGGGGGCTCGTGCCGGGTCCTTCCGGCGAGCGCAAGCATGCCCACGCCGGCCGCAACGCCCACCCCACCGACGACGAACCCGATGGTCGACACGGTCGCTGCCGACTTCATCGCGTCGATGTCGTTCCGCGCGGAAGGTGGACAGGCGCGCTCCTCGCAGACGCCGTCGAGATCACCACGCTTGTTCGTCGCCGAAACGCCGAAGGCGGAACCAGCGATGATGCCCAGGCCACCCACCGCCAGCGCGGTGTATCCGCCCACCTTCAACCCCTGGTTGCCCCATCCCCCTGCCTCGGAGCCCTGGTCCGCGCCCGATTCGACAGGCGTGGTGGGCGTTTCCGTGACGACCGGGGCACTCGGCTCTGCCCCTGTTTCAGCGGGAATGAGCGTCAAGGTCAGCACGTCGCTCCCACCTTCGGGAAGAGCAATGGTCTCGGTCACCGGCGTCAGGCCCTCGCCGGTGCCTCCCACCTGATGCTCGCCTGGATCGATGGGACGAGCGACACCGATCATGGCACCCGGCAGCGCATTCCCATCGATCGTGACCCGATACTGAGCACCCGCCGGCGATTCCACGTTGACGGTGAGCTTGGCGAGTCGCGGCAGGGTCTCGTCCAGGAGGGTCTGCGCACGCATCTGCGAGGAGCGGAAGGCGGCAGGTGCGTTGGACGTCAGTGGCTCCCGCACGACCCGTTGCAGGGTCTCGGTACCCGCCACGAGCTGCCCTTGCTGGATCTGACACTCGCCAAGCCACACGGCGATGGTTGGTGCGAAGTAGAGCTGGTGAGCGCGGGTGAGCTTGTCGAGCGCAGCCGCGCAGTTGCCATCCATCGCAAGCTGGATGCCTTCGATACCGAGTTCACGGGCCGCTGCCTTGTTCTCCGCCTCGGTCTGAGCACGAGCACTTCCCGCCCAGGTCAGTCCTGCCACCATCGCAGCCACTACCAGTCGCGCACCACCGGTGCACCACCGCATCCGCATGTCGTTCATCCCCGTCTGTCTCCCGAGCCAAGCTAAAAGCCGATATCGATTCCCTTGCCACCAGCCGGCTTGCTGTCCGCCGGTTTGCTGTCCGCCGGCTTGCTGTCCGCCGGTTTGCTGTCCGTCGGCTGACTTCCCGTCGGCTTACCTCCGTCAGGCTTCTGTGTCACCGGTTTGCCGACCGGTCCCGCTATGGGCTTGCTGGCGACTGGCCGCGACTCGGGCGTGGAGGGAAGCTCCGGTTCGGGCTCGTCCTCCGACTCGGGCGCGGAGAGCTCGTCCGGGGTGGGCGCCACGGACTCTGGTTCCTGCGTGGGCTCGTCCGGCACGGTTTCGGATGCAGCCGCTGCGGGCACCACTGGCGTCTCCGTGTCCACCTGTGCGGCACCCACGGGCGACTCCGCCGCGTTGCCCGCAAGAGCCAGCGCCGCAACTACCGCCCCAACCCCCAGAAACGCCAATACCCCCACCACGAACACCACGGGGAAGCGACGGCGAGGTGGCGGCTGGGAGGGCGACGTCCGGGACACGCCCGGGTGAGTCGCGCCGACCATCACGGTCTCGGCGGAAGTAGCAGGGCCCAGGCCAGGCTCCGACTGCAGCGTTCCGACATCGACGATCGCGCGCTCCGCGCTGGAATCGGCCACGCCGCCCGGCAGCGTTCCCGAGCCCCCAAAGTCGGGCGACGACTGCATCGCGAAGCGGTTGCCAAAGTCCGTCATTCGGGTCACGACCCCGGCAGCGCGCAGCACCGAGTCGTCGAGTCCGGTCGCTTCGACCAGTCCAGCAATCATCTCTTCGGCTGACTGGAAGCGGTCGTCGGGTTCACGCGCGCAGGCACGGTGATACCAGGCGTCCAGTCCCAGCGGCAGACCCGCACGCAGGGCGACGAGTGAGGGCAGTGGCTTGGTACAGATGGCAAGGATCAGTTCACCGAGCGCTTCGCCCCCGAATGCGTGCTGCCCGGTCAGCAAATAGTAGGTCATCGCACCGAGGGAGTAGAGGTCACTGCGGTGATCGATGCCTTTCTTTCCGCGCGCCTGTTCGGGACTCATGAAGAGCGGCGTCCCGACCACGGTGCCGGTCGCGGTCGCGGAGACGTTGGGCCCCTCCCGCTGGAACTTGGCAATGCCGAAGTCCAGGATCTTGGCGACCTCCTCTCCATCGTCGGTCTGCGCCATGAACACGTTTGCCGGTTTCAGGTCGCGGTGGACGATGCCCTCGCTGTGCGCTCGCGCGAGCCCCTTGGCGACCTGGGCCACGACCTGCACTCCGTATTCGAGTGGGAGAGCGCCAGCGCGCTCGACGGCATCTTCGAGCGATTCGCCGTGGAGGTATTCCATCACCAGGTATGGGACCCCCTCCTCGTTGATCCCGCTGTCGTACACCTGGACCACGAACCGCGAACGCAACGCTGCCGCAGCCTTCGCCTCGGCCTCGAAGCGCTGCCGCACACTCTCCGAATCGGCCAACTCCGGCAGGATCAGCTTCACCGCGACGCGCTGGTTGAGGTTGACGTGGGTCGCCGCCCAGACAGTCCCCATCGCTCCCTCCCCGATCATCGAGTCGAGCTGATACTTGTCAGCGATCAGCCTTCCGGGTCGAGGGTATACGGAATCCACCATCTTAGTACTGACGGGTCGGGAGACGTGCCCCCGTGGCCATCCTCAAGAGAAAAAGGGTACAAACGCCACCGCCGCGGGTCAAGCGACGCTCGGGAAAGGACAGCTGGCCAGCCCCCGCCGAGCCGGCTACCGTTGAGGCATGAAGGGTTTCTGGAAAGATCGCCGCCTGGCGCCAGTATCCGTGGCAGTGGTGGCGTTGGGCGTGTGGGGGGCGCTGACGGCCTGGCCACGCAGCGGCCAAGCTAGTCCAGATTCGGTCGAGGCCAGGATTCGCGCGCTCGAAACGCAGGTGCAACAACTCCAAATGCGACTTGAGTTCGTGGAGCAGTCCTGCACCACGGAATCCCGCGCTCCGGTCGGCCCACACCGCCAACCGGCCTGGCCACCGAAATGTACCGGCGCTCGAAGCGGTAGCCGGTCGGGGTGTGTAGAAATCGGATTCTGAGCCATGTCCACCGACGGCGCGAGTTCGACCGCTGTCGGTGATCGCCTCCCTCTGGCTGCGCTGGCAAGCGGACTGCTCGCCCTCACCTTCCTTCTGGCGCTTTGGCGACTGACCCCCCCCGCCCCGCTGCCCCGCACTGCCCCGCCCGATCGCTTCTCCGCGGAGCGCGCGCGGGACGTGCTCGGGCGACTCTGCCCCATTCCCCTCCCGCGCCCCGTGGGGAGCGCCGAGAATCACGCCGTCCGGCAGCGGCTCGTCGCCGAGATCCAGCGCCTCGGACTCGAACCGATTCCCCAGACGGGCTTCGAGTGCGGCTCCTTCGGGGTGTGCGCCCCGGTGACGAATCTCGTCGCCGAGCTGCCGGGAGCGACCCCACGAGCCATCGCCCTGATGGCTCACTACGACTCGGCCCCAGCGAGCCCGGGTGCGGCGGACGACGGCGCTGGCGTCGCCTCCCTGATCGAGATCGCTCGTGCGGTCCAGGCGGGCCCGCCATTGCGCCACACGCTCTTCCTGGTGTTCACCGATGGAGAAGAGGTGGGCATGCTCGGGGCTCGACGCTTCGTCCGCGAGCACCCGGCGCTGTCGCGCATCGACACGGTCATCAACCTGGAGGCGCGGGGGACGCGCGGCCCCAGCACACTGTTTCGAACGAGTCCGGACGCGACCGCGGCGCTGTCCGTCTTCGCGGTACCACGCCCCGTCGCCAGCTCGCTCGCGCGAGAAATCTTCACGCGACTCCCCAACGAAACCGATCTCAGTCAGCTGCTGGCCGCGGGAGTACGCGGCTACGATCTGGCGTTCCTCGGCGGCGCTCCGGCCTACCACACGCGCCTCGACTCGCTCGCGAACCTGAGCCTCGGAAGCGTTCAGCACCAGGGTAGCAACGCGCTCGCCCTGGTGCGCGCCACCGACCACCTCGAGGCGCGCACCCACGAAGCGGAAGAGCAGGCCGTCTACTTCGATCTGCTCGCCGGCGTCGTCTTTTGGTGGCCCGCCACCGCCGCCCGCCCGCTCGCCGCGCTCACGCTGCTGCTGCTCGTCGCCGCAGTGGCTGCACTCGGGTGGCGCCGACAGGTCACCGGAATTGGAATCGCGCTGGGGCTCGTCCTCTGGCTGGGAACACTGATCCTGGTGGCGCTGGTGGCACTCGCGGGGTACCTGTCGCTGCGCGCCATTGGCGCGCTTCCGTTCGTGTGGGTGGCCTTCCCGGCGGCGCTTCACGTCTTCATCGGAGCACTGGCGACACTGGGCGCGCTCCTCGCGGCACGCCTCGGCCACCGGCTCGAGCGCGGCGAGCTCGCGGTCGCGGCGCTCGGTGGCTGGGCACTCCTCACCATTCCCGTCTCGTGGTGGCTCCCGGGCGCCAGCTATCTGTTCCTGGTGCCAGCGGTCGTGGGTGCGCTGAGCGCGCTCGCCTGGGCGGCCACCGCGGCAAGTACCGGCAGGTCAGCCGCCAACGCCGGCGTCAACGCCACCGAGCTGCTCCCCGTCGTGGCCGCCGGGCTCCTGTGGTGGCCCATCGTCGTGCAGCTATACGCCGCCATCGGGTTCGTCGCCTTACCGATCAACGCCGTCGCGGCGGCACTGCCCGTGGGCCTCGCCGCCGCTGCGCTGACCCAGCTCGACCCCCGCTGGCTCGGGCGAGCCACCGCCACCGTCGGTGGACTCGTGGTGCTCGCGCTGACATCAGCCTGCATCCTACCGGCAGCGACCGCAACCAGCCCCCGATGGACCAGCCTCGCCTACCACCAGCCCGCAGACGACACCCCGCAGTGGCTACTCGACGCGAGCTTCGGCGCTCCCCCGGCTCCGCTGCTCGCCGCCGCTCCGTTCGTCCCCGCGACCGAGCACGTCTGGCCAGGTGCCCCGCTGCGTGCCCTCGCCGCGCCCGCCTCTGGCCCTCGCCTGCCTGCACCAGAGATCGAGATCCGGCGTCAGAGCTCGTCATCGGTCGATCGGACAGTGGTGGCGCTCGTCCGCTCCTCGCGGGGCGCCCGCGTCGTGTCACTCCACGTACCCGAGAACCGCCCCGTCCAGGTGAGGATCGAGGGCGAGCCCGCCTCCGGCCTGCGAGTGGGGGGCTACCGCGTGTACGGCTGCTTCGGAGTACCCCCGTCGGGCGTCGAGATCGGGGTGACTGTCTCCGGTGATGAGCCGTGGTCCGGCCTCGTGGTCGACCACCTCCCAGGCTTGCCAGAAAGCGCTGATTTTCTGGAGCAAGCGCGCGACTCCGCCGCCGTTGCCGCCCACTTCGGCGACGACACCCTGGCAAGCCGCACCCTTTCCTTCTGAGCGCACGCCAGCGCCACCGGACCGCGCTTGTGCTCCGCACCGCGTCCGCTACTCTCCGCCCGCGAAACCGGCCGCCCGACAGTCTACCGCGGCTTCCTCGAAGCGAGGATTGAGTCTTGCCCAAGTTCACCTGGAATCCCGACCCCGTTGCCATCGGCTTCACCCTCAACTTCGTCTACGCGATGGTCGCCCTCGCGGTCTTCGCTGGGGTGGGCTACTTCCTGTCCCGCCGCAACGGCGACCAGGGGGGCTCACTCTTCAGCGCCACCCTGGGGGTGGCGGCGGTGGTGCTCGCCTTCATCTGGAGCGACTGGGCTCCCTGGGTGCAGATCCGCTACTACAGCTTGCTCTTCGTCGCCGTCTTCCTTGGAGGCTACGCGCTACTCAATTGGCAGATCCGCCGCGGAGGTGGCGGGGCCGAAGAGGCTGGCGATTTCATCATCTACGGCGTGATCGGCGTACTGGCGGGCGCCCGGATCGGTCACGTGGTCTTCTACGAGCCCCACATCTTCCTCGATAACCCCATCGAGGTCCTCTACATCTGGAAGGGCGGACTCGCGAGCCACGGGGCGACGATCGGTCTCGTCGTTGCAATGTGGCTCTTCGCGTCGCGACGACGTGTCCCCTTCCTCGAGGGAGCGGATCGCTTCTCCTTCTCAGCCGCCCTGGGGGCGGCTCTGGTCCGCCTCGGCAACTTCATGAACTCCGAGATCGTCGGCCGCGAGATCGAGGGCGGCACATGGGGGGTGTGGTTCAAGAAGACTTGCGACACGCGACCCGACGGCACCTTTGGCTGCTGGCAGATCCTCGGTCAGCGTCCTGCGGACTGGGCCGACAACTGCCCCACCGGAGGCATGGACTGCTGGGGGATGGACGAAGCCGAAATCTACCGCCATCCGAGCCAGCTCTACGAAGTGCTGCTGGGACTCGTGGTCCTCGGCTCGCTACTCGTTTTCGACCGTGCGCTCGGCAAGGAGAAGCGTCCGCGGGGTGCCCTCATCTCGCTGTTCTTCGTCCTCTACTTCGTGGGGCGATTCATCGTCGAGTTCTTCAAGGAGTACCAGACCGATCTCCAGGAAGCGCAGATGCTGACCATGGGTCAGTGGCTCAGCGTGCCCGGCGTGCTGATCGGAATCTACGGACTGACCTGGGCCTTCCGCACCCGCCAGCCGTCCTCCTGGGAATCGAAAGTCGTTCGCCGCCGCCCGAGCGCGGAAGCCGCTGGCGACGAGGACTACGACGACGACTACGACGACGACGATCTCGACGACGACCTGGCACCCCGCCCGGCCAAGGCCACCAAGAGGGCCTCCAAGAAGGCCTCCAAGAAGGTCGCCAAGAAGGCCTCCAAGAAGGTCGCCAAGAAGGCCTCCAAGAAGGTCGCCAAGAAGGCCTCCAAGAAGAAGAGCGCAAAGCCCGGGACGACCCAGAAGGTCGCGAGCGAGGAGCGACCGGCCACGGACGACGACCCACCCGCGGTTCAATCCGGCGACGCGGACGACGCGGACGACGCGGACGACGCGGACAGCGACGCGCCCCGCGCCCAGCGACGGCGACGCTCCAAGCGGCGCCCAGAAACCTCGGAGAAACCCCCTGCGAACGCAGCAGACGCCAAGAACGCCGATGATGACGAGGATGACGACGACTGAACGGCAACGTTCCCTCTTCCTCGATCAGAGGCGTCGGGGGCGATCCCCGGTCGCGTCCCCCTCTGCCACCTGAGCAGCTCGACCACCGCCTGCCACAACCAGGGCGGGGCGTCCTGGCGCGAACGCGCCGGACGCCCTCGTCTGTGCATCGCCCTCCAGACTCTCCCCACGGCCTGCCCCCTCCTCGGCGGGGGATCGATCCACCTTGAAGGAACATGGTCGAGTCCCCTTCACCGCGTCTGCTGTGGGTGACGGATCCCCACCTGAACTTCCTCTCGGACGACGCGACCACCGCGTTGGGTCGCACCTGGGCAAAGATCGATCCGCCCGCGCCACTGATTGTCACGGGCGACATCTCCGAGGCGCCTCGGCTGCTGGACGACCTGCGCCGGCTGGCTTCCGGCTTCGAGCGTCAAATCTACTTCGTCCTCGGAAATCACGACTACTACCGTGGAAGCTGGCGCGGCGTGCATCGCGAACTGCGCGTCGGCGGGCTGCCGAACTCGCTGGTCTTTCTCGATCGGTGCGGCCCAATCCGCCTCGACGCCACGACCGCACTCATCGGACAGGGGGGCTGGTACGACGGGGGCAACGGCAACGCCCGCACCTCTCCGATCCGACTCAACGATTTTCGCCGAATCGCCGAGCTGGGGCGCTGCCAGAATCGCGGTGCGCTCCTGATGGTCATCCAGTCGCGCGCCGAGTTCGACGCCGACGAGGCCCATCGAAAGCTCGAGCACGCGGTCCGGGACGGGTATCAGCGAGTTATCCTCGCTACCCACGTGCCTCCGTTTCCCGAGGTCGCGCTCCACGAAGGTCAGCCCGCCGACGCCGACTACCTTCCGTGGTTCACCAGCGGTCTGATGGGCTCCGCGCTCGAGCGGTTCTGTGACGAGCACCCGGGGATCCAGGTGCTGGTGCTGTGCGGGCACACCCACTGCCCGAGCGACTACCATCGCCGCCCCAACCTTCGCGTCCGCGCCGGTCCCGCCGAGTACGGGCGCCCCCAACTTGCCGCCCAGCTCGACCTCGCCACAGCATTCGGGTAGCGGTGGGCTCTACTCCTCGAGCACCGGGATCCCCACTCCCTCGAGCTCGTCGAGTAGCGCGTCCCAGGACCGGGGTGTGGACAGCAGCGCGTGGGTCTTCAGACAAGGGGACATGGGGCGCGGCGGATACTCTCGATCGACCGCGCGCCGGGCATCGCGGGCTGCCATCCCGAGCACGCGCAGCTGGAAGTAAAGCTCGGCGGCAGCCTGAAGCGAGCTCACGGGGCAGGCTGCGGCCGAAGAGATCACTGCCCGCTCGCGATGACGCGACTCGTACACCGGACGCAGCGCCGCTGCGGTGTCCGAGAAGCGCGAGCCATCCCACAGGAGCAGCTTGGGCACCGTCACTGACAATGCATAGGTGGGACCGCAGGAGACCCGGGCGCAGGAGGCAATGGTCAGCTCGACGTCCTCGACCAGGACCGGCACCCCATCCGCGGTCTTGCCAACCACACAGCTTGGACAGGGAGGAGCGGGAGACATCTCGCGCGGACCGTCGTCACCCAGCTCCAGAACCCAGAACTCCGGCAGACCGCAGTTGGCACCACAGGGCACCAGGGTGACTACGACTTGCTTCCCCCCGTCTCCTCGCAGGTCCCAGACGAGGGACTCGTCGACCGGATGACGCACCAGGTCGACGACACTCGTCTCCCGGAAGAGCTCGCGGGAGGCTCCCGGGCCCGCAACATCGACCCGACTCACCATCGGCTCGGCATCGCCACGGCCCGGCTCCGAGACAACGACCACCGCTGGGCCGCGATCGATCTCGATGGTGCGGTTGACGATCCATCCCTGTGCCTCGAGCCGGGACAGCAACTCGCGATGATTGTCTGCCAACTCGTTGGTCAACGAGCGCCGCGGCGGAGCCTGCTCCCTCGCAGTAGCCGCCGGCGTCGGCGGCACCCGGACAGCGGTGTCGGCCGGGGCAAGGGGCGGCGGGCGGCAAGCCCCGCTCACGAAGCCGAGCACCACCACCACCAGCTCGCGCCGCACGATCAACCTGACACGTCAGCGATCGTGTAGCGCCCCGGAGCGCGACCAACCACGAACCGGGCACCGCGAATCGCACCCTGCGCGAACAGGTCACGACTCGTGGCGCGGTGGGTGAGCTCGATTCGCTCGCCAGGGCCGAGCAAGTAGACAGTGTGATCGCCCACGACATCACCACCACGAACCCCGAAGACCCCCACCTCCGAGATGGGTCGCGCGCCCACGTCGCCCTCACGCCCATGGACGACCGCAAGCCCCTGCCGCACCTCCTGCACGGCGTGGCAAAGCCGCATCGCCGTCCCGCTCGGTGCGTCGACCTTGCGCCGATGGTGCAACTCGACGATCTCTGCATCGAAGTCGGCTCCCAGCCTTCGAATCGCGTGCTGCACCACTTCGGCCAACACCTGGATGCCCAGGCTCGTGTTGGGCGCCCAGAGCACGGGCACCACCTCGGCAGCCTTGTCGAGCGCCGTTTGGGCCATCTCGTCGAGGTTCGTCGTGCCGCTCATGATAGCCACCCGATCGCGGGCGGCCTGCGCCGCCAGCGCCGGCACCGCGACCGGCAGTGAGAAGTCGATGACCACGTCGGCACCCAGCAGCGCCGCCGCCACGTCGGCGGTTGCCACCACACCGAGCGGCCCGATCCCTGCCAGCTCGCCAATATCCTGGCCGTGGCTCGGATCGGACGGAGCGCACACGGCCCCGACGATCTCGATGTCTTCCGCTGCCTGCACCAGCCGCGTGATTGTCAGTCCCATGCGCCCTGTCGCGCCGTGAATCGTGATCTTCACCGATCCATCCTTTCCTCGTGCGTTCCGTCCCCTTCGTTCGGGGGGCGCAGAGGCTAGCACACGTGAATGGACAACGGCGCCCTCGGCTCCCGCGGGCCCCCAGCAGGCGTCGCTCGGCACCCCGCACCCGTCGTGGGTCCTCCGTCGCCGACCCCAGTCCCGGTCACTGCGATCGGTCGCCAAAGCGCCGGTCGCGGTGTGCGATGCGCCTACGCCGCGACCTGGTGGAGGCCACGGGCAGGTCTTGTCTTGCGGCTGCCGCGCCGTGGGTCACGTGCCTGGCCGCAGGGTCGCCAACAGGGGAGCCAGGCGCGGGTGCCTGGTGACCACTGCGCACCGCGGAAGCGCGTCATCGCTCGCGGGTGCCCGGGTCATCACGAGTAGAGCGCTACCGCCACCCTCGGTTTCGGCCAGGGCAGTGACGCACCAATCGACAACCAGCGACGCCGAAACGACCCGGTACGCGCGAGCCGGGCGCGGTGTCCCGGCCACGGCAACCGACTCCACCGGTCCTGCCTCGCGCAGCTGCGCCTCTGGCAGCCGCCCCAGCCAACGCCGAAAGGCGCGCTCCAGCGAGACTGCCGTGGGCATCGACTCGTGGGGCTTGACGACGAACAGCACGGGGTCGTCGGGAGGACCGACGAGCGAGAGATAGGTCCCGGCGCGCGGCGTCACGTTGCGCGTGAGATCCTCACCCACCCCACCCACGCTGAAGTCGACTCCCGGGAGCCCCCCGGCGAGAGCTGCCTGCCGCGTGATGTGAATATCGCTCGCCCGTGATGGCTGTGAGGACGCCGACCCCCCGACGGACTTCAGCGAGCGAGAGCCTGCTGACGCTCGACTCGACCCGGCGCCCACCACCCCCGACGCGGCATGACGCTGACGGTCCCCACGGGCGTCCATCTCGCGCAGCCGCCCCCGACCCTGGCAGGCCACCATCATCCCAACCGTCGTGACCCACACACAGGCCGCCAGGGTCCCGTGACACCACCGCATACCCAATACGACCCAGCTCCAGTCCCAGGCTTGGGTCGCCTTCGCCGCCGACCCACTCGGCCCCGCCGGGGAATCGCCCTACCGACGACGGAAGCTCGCCACGAAGTAGCCGTCGGTTCCCTGTTGCCCCGGCAGCAAGCGGAAGCTCGTCGCATCGGGCGGTGCCAGCGCGGTCACCTCGGGGGCGTCGAAGGGGACCGGCTCGAGCCAGTCGGCAACCCCCTCCAGCACCGCCTCGCATTCTTCCGGCAGCACACTGCACACCGCGAACACGACCCGTCCCCCGGGTCGGGCGCGCCCCGCGGCGCGAATCAGGATCTGCCGCGCCAGCGCCCCCAGTCGCGCTGGATCCGCTGGTTGCAGTCGGTGCAGGATCTCGGGACGACGCCGCAATGTTCCCACGCCGGTACACGGCGCGTCGACCAGCACCCGATCGAAATCGTCAGGAACGTCACCGCTTCCCACGGTCCAGTCGATGGCCCGGGTCTCCACCGTACCCAACCGCAGCCGCTCGAACTCCCGCTGCAGCGCCGCCAGCTTCGCCGGATAGAGATCGGTCGCCCACACCGTCCCGCTCGGACCGACCCGCTCCTGCAACAACGAGGTCTTCTGCCCCCGCCCCGCGCACGCGTCGAGCACCCGTTCCCCCGGGCGAGACCCGACGGCCAGCGCGAGCACCTGCGCGCCTTCCTCCTGAACCACGAAATCGCCAGTGTCCCACCCGATGAGATCTCGTGGGTCGCCAAAGCCGTTCAGCAGGTAGGCGTCCGGCGCAGCCCGACCGCGCGCCAGCGGCTCGACCCACTGCGGCCGCTCCCGTCCCGCGAGGAACCGCACCGCCAGCCGCGGCGTCCCCCGCTCGACCGCACCCAGCAGGGACCGACTCGCCTCCTCACCCAGAGCATCGGTCAGGCGCTGCCGCAGCCAGGTCGGCGCGCTCTCGAGCACGGCCGTCGAAAAGTCCACGGTGCCGCGCTGCTCCGACAGGCGGCGCAGGACGGCATTGACGAACCCCGCCACTCGCTTGCCCCGCAGCGCGCGAATGGCACCCACCGCCGCGTCGACAGCCGCATATGGAGGCACCCGATCGAGCAACAGGATCTGATAGGCGGCGACGATGAGCTCCCGCAGCACCCGGTCGTCGCCCCCCGCGATCCCCCTCGGTGCCAAGGCCTGGAGTCGAGCCTCGAGCGCCGGAGCAGTCCGCAAGCAGCCATAGCAGAGCTCGGTGGCGAGCGCGCGTTCCCGTCCGTCCAGCTGGGGGTAGGTCCGGAGTTCCCCGTCGAGCGCAGCCGCGGCAAACGCACCATCCTGGCGCACTCGCCCGAGCACCCGCACCGCGATCTCGCGAGCCGTGGGCAGCCGTCCCGACCCACCCGACCGTGCCGGTGACCGACCACCACGAGCCGCACTCGCCACTAGCGCACCAGCTCCCGGAGCTGGCCCATGATCACATCCCCCTGCTTCTCGAAATCGTTCTTGAAGACGAACACCATCAGCAGAAGCAAGATCGCCATTCCCGCCAGGTGCATGACCTCACGCACCCGCAGCGGGATCGGCTTGCGCAACACAGCCTCGATGGCGAAGAGCATCAGGTGTCCGCCATCCAGGTTCGGAATCGGCAACAGGTTGAGAAGTCCGAGATTGATACTGATCAGAGCCATCACCCAGACGAAATAGCCCGGTCCTTTCCTCCCCTCTTCGCCGGCGACCTTGTAGATGGTGATTGGCCCCGACAGCGAGTGCAGACTGATGCGCCCCTGGAGCAGGCGCACGAACAGCACGGCGGTGAAGCGTGTCACCTTGACCGTTTCGTCGATCGCCTTGGTCAGTGCATAGCGCACGGGCGCCGGGTGATCGACCTCGGCCTCCGGCGAAACGGGAGCCCAATGATCGATGACCGTGCTCTCGAGCGCGTAGACCACGAAGTGCTGCCCGTGCTCGTCCGTGAACTCGACACGTCGCACCTCGAACGTCCCCGAGTGCTTGCGCCCATCGTGAGCCGACAGAAACTCGATCCGGTGGGGTCGATCGCTCTCCCGCTTGACGGCCTCGATGAACGACGACCACGCCGGGATGGGCTCGTCGTCGAGCGCCAGGAGCTTGTCTCCGGAGCGCAGCCCCGTCTTGTGGAGGGAGGAACCTTCACGAACGTAGGCGACGTAGAGATCGGCCGACTCGATCCCCGTCCTGGTGAAGAGGTCATCACCGCTCGGGTCCGGGGTCATGGCCACGACCCCGGCCTCGAACACCGCCATGCCCGCCAGCCCGCCCAGTGCGTCGGGAACGGAGACGGGGCGCATGTAGGTGATGGGGACAGTCTCGCCGCGATTCCCGTCGAGCAGGCGCACCAGATCCATGTACCGGCGCACCTCCTGGCCCGCCACCTGGGTCACGACGTCGAAGGTCCGCAGCCCGGCGCGATAGGCCGGAGAATCCGAATCCGGGATGCCGATCACCGGCGCCGGCGCACTCGACATGATCCCGATGGTGCCGACCCGCTCCTCGATGTCGAACGGTGTCGCCCGCACCTGGTTCTCATGGTCGGCGCCGCCAACCAGGCGGATCGTCTCCTCGGCGAGCACCTCGACCTCGACGTGGCGATTGTCGCGAAAGACCTTGAACCGCAAGAGTTCGCCCGGACTCCGCGCGACGATGCGGCGCAGCTCGTCGAAGGTGCCTACCTCGATGTCGTTGATCGACATCACGCGATCGCCGGGGATCAGCTTGCCGTCAGCCGGATGGTGGGGCAGCACGACACCGACGGTGGGGGGGAGATCCCTCGTCTCGGTCACGAACACCGAGAAGTAAAGCAGGACCGGGAATAGGAGGTTCATCAGCGGCCCGGCAACAACGATGACGATGCGCTTGTACAGCGCCAGTGACTCGAAGGTGCGGTGCCGGTCCTCGGGCATCACGATGTCGCTCTTCGACTCCTCGAGCATCCGCACGTAGCCCCCGAGCGGCAGAAGCCCGACGCAGTACTCGGTCTCGCGACCACGCAACCGGAGCACCTTCGGGCCAAAGCCCAGACTGAAGGTGAGGACCTTGACGCCGAAGATCTTGGCGAAAGCGAAGTGCCCCAGCTCGTGGACGAAGATGAGCGAGCTGACGAGGATGACGAAGTAGAGAAGGTCCATCGACCGTGTCGGCGACCCGGCCACATGACCGGGTGGGGCGGAACGTAGCGCGTTTTTCGCTTCCCACGTAACTACGTGACGGCCCTCCCCTGGCCGCCGTGGCACACTGGGGCAAGGATGTCGTGGTCCTGGACCCCCGACCAGGCCTCGATCTCAGCCTTTTCGAGCTCTCGGAGGCGCTCCACCGCCTGGCACGCGAGCTGCACAAATGAGTGCCTGACTGGCACAATCAAGGGAGCACGAAGATGAGAACCTACCGCGCGTTCGCCACCTCGACGGCCTTCACGGCTGTCCTGACCCTGTCGTTCACCGCACTGGCGGCCCCCGAGGGAGCGGACTGCAAGGTCGATGCGGACTGCGACGGAGAACTGCTCTGCGAGGTGACGGGGGCCTTTGGCGGATGCAGCGCCCCGGCCTGCCAACCCGGGCAAGACTGCCCCGAGCCGGTCTGCGAGACGGGTGAGATCCGCAGCTGCGTGGCCCCTCCGTGCCAGAGCGACGCCGACTGCGGCGCAGGACTACGCTGTGTCCGCGACACATTCGAGAGCTGTACCGACTGCGACGTCCCCGCCGGCGACCCCGTCCCCGCCGAGTGCGGCACCTGCGAGACCGAGAGCTACACGGCCTGTGTCCCGAAGCCCTGCGCCACCGACGACGACTGCGGCGATCCCAACTTGGTCTGCATCGAGGAGACGTGGGAGTCCTGCTCCGGCGATGTCGCCCTCTGCGGACCGGGAGAGAAATGCCCCGAGCCCGTCACTTCCTGCCAGACCGAGTCCATCAGCTTCTGTGCCCCGAAGTACGTCGCTCCCTGCCAGGAGGCAGCCGACTGTGGCGCGGGCTTCGATTGCGTCCCGGAGGAGAGCTGCGGCTGCTCGGGATCCGCGGGCGGGACGGATCCGGACCGCCCGGACGCCGATCCGATGCCGGAGCCGATCGAGCCCGTGCCGCCCGAGGAGAGCTGCAGCTGCGAGCCGACGGGAAGGAACTACTGCGAACCACATGAGATCGAGTGCCCGAACGGCGACGAGTGCCCGGTCGACTGGGAGTGCACCACCGACGGTGTGAATCCCACCGCCTGCCCACCAGGCATTGACTGCCCCGTGCCCGAGCCGCCCACGCCAACGTGCCTGCCACCGATGTGGGGCATGCTCGAGGGAAGTGACGGCGTCGCTGGCAGCGCAAGTGACGACGAACGCAGCCTCGTCAATCTGCTCGAAGCCCCCGCTGCCAACCCGTCCGATCCGGGCCCCGAGGCAACCGGCGACACCACCGGCTCCGGCTCCAGCGATAGCGGCGGCTGTGCCGTCGCCACCCCCGGCGGCGCGACGGGCACGACCGGGCTCGGGCTCCTCGCCCTGCTCGGCCTGGTGTTCGCGAGCCGCCGCCGGCGCTGAGCGAGCATTCCGAGCTCCGCCCCGCCCCCCCCTCCCGGACCCGAGACCCCGCCCCCCTGAGCGCTGAGCGAGCACACCCCCAGCTCGCTCGACGCCCTGGGGACGCGAGTGTCGGCGCCAGATTCGGGACGGCTGACGTTGATCACGGCCACTCGCGCCCCTACGCTCGACGCAGCAACGTGACCGCAAAGCCCGGCAAGCCCCCGTCCATGTCTCGCGTCCAGCTCCAGCAGCTGACGCTACCCGAGCACGCCAACCCGTACGGCAACGTGCACGGGGGCATCATCATGAAGATGATCGACGAGGCGGGTGCGATCTGCGCGATGCGCCACGCGCGACGACCCTGCGTGACCGTGGCCATCGACTCGATCACGTTCCTGTCCCCGGTTCGCCTCGGCTCCCTGCTCTGCTGCACTGCAGAGGTCACCTACGTGGGACGCACGTCGCTGGAAGTCGAGGTCCAGGTCGCCGCCGAGAACCCGATGACCGGCGAGGTCACGCACACCAACAGCGCCTTCGTCGTGTACGTCGCCCTCGACGATGCCGGGGCACCCCACCCCGTTCCACCTCTGGTACTCGACACCGACGAGCAACGGGAACGCGCTCAACAGGCGCAGGCGCGCCAGCGGTACCGCCTGCAACACCGCTGATCGATCGGGCTGGGCCCCGCTTGCCCCGCCAGCGTCATGTACCGCGAGCCGGGTCGCTTCCCGAGCTTCCGAGTTCAGCGGGCGAGAGACGAGGCGACCGCGGGGTCCGACTCGACGGCGCCGGGTGGGGTGACTAGCATCGCCCCCCCGATGACCACGCCGTTCGATTCGACTCCGCTGATCGCCGAAGATCTCGATCTACCCTCGGCAGGGGTAGGTGCCGTGGCCCGCTTGCTGAGCGAGGGGGCCACCGTGCCCTTCATCGCCCGCTACCGCAAGGAAGCCACCGGTGGGCTCGACGAGGTCCAGATCCGCCAGGTGGAGGAGAAGCACGCCTACTATCGGGACCTCGAGGAGCGCCGACAGACCATGCTCCGCGAGATCGACAAGCAGGGCAAGCTCACCGACGCACTGCGGACCGAGCTGCTGGCCTGTCGGAGCAAGACCCAGCTCGAGGACCTGTACCTTCCCTACAAGCCGAAGCGCCGCACCCGGGCCATCATGGCTCGCGAACGAGGGCTGGAACCCCTCGCGGAGCGGATCTGGGCGCAGGCCGCGGAGGGCTCCCCCACGGCAGAGGCCCAAGCCTTCGTCGCCCCCGATCGGGAGGTCCCCGATGCGGTGGCCGCGCTGAGCGGAGCCCGGGACATCGTGGCAGAACGCATCGCCGAGGATGCCGACATCCGGCAGCGCTTCCGTCATGCATACCTGACCGAGTCCGCGGTGCGGGTGAAAAAGCAGAAGGAGTACCGCGAGCAGCGCACCAAGTTCGATGACTACGCCGACTACGAGGAGCCGGTAGCCAGGATCCCATCGCACCGCTTCCTGGCGATCCGGCGTGGTGAAAACGAGGGCGTCCTCCGCGCGGTCCTGGAGCTCGACTGGGAACCGCTTCGGGGATTCGTGCTCGGTCGCACACCCTACCGCCGCCAGTCTCCCTGGGCAGAGCACCTCGAGCAGGCTGCCGAGGACGCGGTCAAGCGCCTGCTGCTCAGCTCGGTGCAGGTGGACACCCGCGTCGAGCTGAAGGTGCGTTCGGACCGGGAAGCAGTGGAGATCTTCGCCAAGAATCTGCGCGAGTTGCTGCTCGCCGCCCCGTTTGGCGCCCAGGCGGTGCTGGGCATCGATCCGGGGCAACGCACCGGCTGCAAGTGCGCAGTGGTGGACGCCACGGGCAAGCTACTCGCCCACACCACATTCAATCTGGTCACCGGCGCTGCAGCGCTGGAGCGAGCAAAGAGCACCGTCCGCGACCTCTGCCGAGCATACCCGGTGCGGGCGGTGGCGGTGGGCAACGGCACACATGGCCGAGAGACAGAAACGTTCATCCGCGACCTGATCCGCGAAGAAGGGCTCACGGAACTGTTCAGCGCGCTCGTGAACGAGTCCGGGGCCAGCGTGTACTCGGCCAGCGATGTCGCGCGCGAGGAGTTCCCCAACCTCGATCTCACCGTGCGCGGAGCGATCAGCATCGCGCGACGTCTCCAGGATCCCCTTGCCGAGTTCGTCAAGATCGAACCGAAGAGCATCGGCGTCGGCCAGTACCAACACGACGTGAACCAGGTGCTGCTCGAGCGCAAGCTGGGCGAGGTCGTGGAGAGCTGCGTGAACCAGGTCGGCGTGGAGCTGAATACCGCCAGCGCGCCGCTGCTGGCGCGTGTCTCGGGCATCAACGGCTCCCTCGCCAAGAAGATCGTCGCACACCGCGATCGCCACGGTCGCTTCCCCAGTCGGCAGGCATTGCTGCAGGTCGCGGGACTGGGACCACGCGCCTTCGAGCAGGCCGCAGGATTCTTGCGCATTCGCGACGGGGAACACCCTCTCGACGGCAGCGCCGTGCATCCCGAGCGCTACGAACTGGTCGAGCGCATGGCACGTGATCTGGGAGTCCCCGTCGCGTCGCTGATCGGCAACCGGGAGCTTCTGGCCCGCATCGACCGAGCACGCTACCGGAGCGGCGATGTGGGGGATTTCACCCTCGACGACATCCTCGCCGAGCTCGACAAACCGGGACGCGATCCGCGTGCTAGCTTCGAGCCTCCGCGCTTCCGCGACGACATCCGGACCCTAGAGGACCTTGCACCTGGGATGGTGCTCGAGGGGGTGGTGACCAACGTGACGGCATTCGGGGCGTTCGTCGATGTTGGCGTGCACCAGGATGGACTCGTGCATGTCTCCCAGCTCGCGGATCGCTTCGTCAAGAACCCGTCGGATGTCGTCAAGGTGGGCGACCGTCTCCAGGTCCGCGTGCTGGAGGTGGATCACCAGCGTCGCCGCATCAGCTTGAGCGCCCGCCAGGGCACCGATGAGCGACCACGGACCGACGGCCCTCCCCCCGCGGGAAACGAACGCACCGGAGGACGAGATCGGCGCCCGGCCGGCCCGCGGGGCCCACGCGCCCCGCAAACCGAGTCGCGCAAGCGGGAGCCCGGGCCGTTCTCCAACAATCCCTTCGCGCGTCATTTCAAGAAGTAGGCTTCGGTTCGCGACGCTGGAGCCTCTCCGGCCCTACTCGGCCCGCCGATTCTGCCTATACTCCCAGGGGCTCGTGAACATCGGTTGGTGGGGATGGCGGTATGGGACGAAAGCAGATCGAGACGAGCACCGCCACGGTCTGGCTCGGCGCAGACGGCATCACGCGTGCCGCCTTTCGCGCGGGGGCTCGCGAAACGCTGGAGACCGCGCGGGAGAACGTGCAGGCGGGCGTGACGATCAGCGGAGCAATCGAACGACCGCTGCTGCTCGACATGACCCACATTGGATCGATGGACAAGGCAGCGCGCGACTACTATGCGCAAGGTGACCAGCGTGAAGGCGCGGAGAAGGCGATCGCGCTGATCACCAACTCCGCGCTGAGTCGCGTGATTGGCAACTTCTTCATCGGTCTCAACCGGCCCGTGAAGCCGACCCGACTCTTCACCTCCGAGGAGAGTGCTCTGCAGTGGTTGCGACAGTACCTGTAGCCACCGGTGCGCGGCCGCGTCGTATGCCGTGAGCTCGCGCTGCCTCGACCGCGGTCTCACTCGCAGATGCCAACTGGCGCGCAGCCACCAACGCACCCGTCGTACGTGTCCAGGCAGGGGTCCTCACAAGCACCGTAAGCGGCTCCACAAGCCCCGGCACATTCAGCTCCCGTTTCCTGGCAGGGCTCCACGCAGCCTGCTCGGGTTGCTCCACAGGGAACCAGGCGACCGGGGACCAGGTCGACCACCCAATCGCAGCATCATTCCCGTCAGAACGGATCGATGGGCAGCTGGCGCCAGATAAATCTCGTGAGGGCGGATGATGGAAGTCGAACGATGGCCTCACTGGCGTGTCCCATCTAGACGGCTCACCACCGGCTATGCTTCGGTAGACACTCTCTTCGCGTAGAAAGTACCTCATGCAACTGAAGGCTCTTTCGGCCACCTCGGCCCTCTTCTTCGCACTGGCCTGCTCTGGGGGCGGCGACAACAACGACACCTACTTCGGAGCGGCTCCGGCGTTTGGCAGCGGCGGCTTCGGGAGTGGTGGACTGTCCAACAGCGGCGGCAGCCAGCTTGGCGGCGTCGGCGCGACCCCCCTGGGCGGAAGCTCAGGTTCCGTGGGCGGCGGGATCCCGGGCACCGGTGGTGTGGTGACCGGCTCGGGAGGTCAGTCTCCGGGCACGGGCGGTGTCCCGCCCAGCACCGGGGGCGCTGCGCCAGGAACCGGGGGCAGTCAACCCGGCACGGGCGGCTCCCAGGGCGGCACAGGTGGATCGGACAAGGGCAACGCGGACTACACGGTCGACGAGGGTGGCTTTGTTTCCGTGTGCAACTGGAGCGGCTATGCGTGGACTGGAGCTGACGATGCCAGCAGCATCAGCCCCAGCGGGTTCGACAGTGTTTCCGCTGGCACGCAGCTCTGCGCCAGCGGCACGGTGCAACCGCGGGACGACTACGGTGGCTACGCCGCGATCGGGATCAATGTGGGGCAGGCGGAAGGAGACGACACGGACATCCTCGAGGTTCCTGCGGACGGCAGTGGTCTGTACGTCGACCTCGGAAACAACGGCGGTTCGGAGCTGCGCATCCAACTCCAGACGTTGCAGGACTCCTCTGACACGCGCTGGTGCGCGGTCTACTCGGGTCCCGGCGTCATCCCCTGGAGCGAGTTCAACACTCAGTGTTGGGACAACGCCGGTAGCGCCTACAATGGGCAATCGATCAGCGCCGTGATGGTGATGGTGCCCGGGCACAACACCGAGTCGCGGAACTTCGACTTCTGCATCAACAGCATCGAACCATCGGGCGGCGCTTGCGGGTCGACGCCCGGCACCGGCGGGTCGGGCAACACCGGCGGCACGTCAGGCACGGGGGGCAGCGCACCCACGGGAGGAAGTGCACCCACCGGAGGTAGTGGGCAAACGCTGCCTGACCTCCAGGGTGGAACCGACGGTTTCGCCACTCGCTACTGGGATTGCTGCAAGCCCAGCTGCGGGTGGAGCGCCAACGCCAGCAACCCAGTCGACAGCTGCGACATCAACGACAACAACATTGGCGTCGACGACAACGCACGCAACGGCTGTGAAGGGGGCTCGGCATTCACCTGCCATAGCTGGGCACCCTGGGCGGTCAGCGACCGTCTGTCCTACGGATTCGCCGCCTACAACGGCGCCCCCTGCGGTAGCTGCTTCCAGATCCGCTTCTCCGGCAACAGCAGTCGTGGCACCCCCACCCCTGGCATCGACGGCAAGCAGATGGTGGTTCAGGTGACGAACATTGGTGGGATCGAGGGCAACCAGTTCGACATCCTCATCCCCGGTGGCGGCGTGGGAGCGATGAACGGGTGTTCGACCCAGTGGGGCGGCAACAACCTCGGGGAGCAGTATGGCGGATTCCGCTCGACCTGCGGACCCGATGCGGGCTGCATCCGCAACATGTGCCAGGGCGCCTTCGGGAACTCCCCGGAGCTGATGGCAGGATGCGACTGGTACATCGAATGGCTACAGATGGCGGACAATCCCGACATCCGATTCGCACCGATCGACTGCCCGCAGGAACTGCGGTCGGTCTCCGGCGGCTAGCAGCCTCATCCGGGATCGACCGTTCACCTGACGGCGCCCCTTCTACTCGCGCCGCGTGGACCGCTGGCAAGCGGGGATGAAGAACCGAAGCGTCGCCCGCTCTGCCGGTATCTCGCCGTCCGTCGCACCGCCCTTCCATCCCGTCCAGCGGGTGAGCAGCGCCCGCCAGGCTCGCCAGCAGCCAGGGTCGGGCCACGGCGCACTGATCGACCCGCGTCGTGGGTCTGCTACACCTGAGCACGTGCCCTCCCCGAACCGCGTGGGGCGATCCGTCACGCCCGATCGCGGGTCGCCCCCAACGTCCGTCTCGAGAACTTCGTTCGTCGCATGGAGCGTGCGCGGCTACGCGCTGGGGATCGGCGCTCTGCTCGTGACGCGCCTGGGGATCGGCGACCAGACCCCCACGCTGTTCGCCATCCACGCGTTCTTCCACCTGGCGTTCCTCCCGCTCCCGCTGGTGCTCCTGGTCGCGGTGGTGGCCCGACGCCGAGAGCCAGCACTGGTCTTCGGCGTGGGAGCAGCTCTCTGGACGTTCTTCTGGGGACCGCTCTTCTGGCCCCACCACACGCCGCACAGCCAGGGACCCAAGCTGACCGTACTGACGTACAACGTGCTCGGGTACAACCACCACGCGGACGAAACCCTCCGCGTCATCCGTGAGGCCAATGCTGACGTGGTCGCCCTCCAGGAGCTCAATCTCGAGACCTCCGGCGCCATCGAGCGGGGGCTGGCAAAGATGTATCCTCACCGGTGGCTCGTGCCGCGGCGCGGTGTGTCGGGCGCGGGCCTGCTGAGCCGGTACCCCTTCGAACGCGAGACGGATCTGCCCACGACCCAGTGGCAATCGCCGCCCCTGGTCGCACGCCTCGACGTCGCGGGGCACCCCCTGGTGTTCGTGGCGTTCCACGCCGCGTCGGGGCCACAGCACCTGAAGCGTCGCGAGCAACAGGCGCGCGCCCTCGCTGCCCGAGCGCAACAGCGCGGCGATCCCATCGTGCTCGCCGGCGACTTGAACGCCACCGACCAACACCGCGCCTACGCGGTGATCACGAAGGAGCTCGAGGACTGCTGGCGCGTCGCTGGGTGGGGCTTCGGGCACACGTTCCCGGGTCCGCCCACACGTGAGGTTGGAGGCTCACGCCCCACCATCCTCGGTGTCCCGGTACCGGAGTGGCTGGTGCGCCTGGACTACGTGTTCTACTCGCCCGAGCTCGTCGCACTCGACGCACGCCTCGCCCCACTCAGCCGCGCGAGCGATCACCGTGGCGTGATCGCCACTCTTGCCTGGAGGTGATCGGTGCGGCCGAACGACTCCGGTCGGGACCAGCGCCGTCGCACGCCGCTTGCCGAATCGACGTATCGACCGCCTGAGCGGCGGCGCCCCTCCTCGCTCGCTCATCTCACAGGACAGTGCCCACGCCGAGCCGAAGTGGGAGTCACGAGCCTCCGCAGAACGGCACCGCTGTGATGAAGCATCGTTCAGAGCATGAACCTTGCGAACCGTGCCATTCGTTGCGCGCCACCCAGAAATCGCCACCCAGAAACGGTCGACGAGACGCCGCTGGACGTGCCATCCTTGTGATAATTGGGTCGGCTGGCTCCGCCGGAGGGTCAGGGTCGAGCCCAACGAGTGAAGGGAACTGGACGTGGCAGGCATACCGATTGGCAAGCGTCGACTTCGACTCAGCCCGCGCGAGCGACTGCGGCTCTTCCACGCTCCCCACGAGCACCGCCCCACACGCCGCGAGGTGCTCGCCGGCCTTCTGGGCGCGGTCGCGGTGGGCTGCGGCACCAACGACCACTCGAAGGATCGCACCGGGCATGCAGGCGGTGGTGGTGGCTCCTCTCGGAGCCCTTACGACCTCGTGGAGATCGGCTCGACCGGCATCGTCACCTCCCGCCTCGCCATGGGGAGCGGAACAACCGGTTTCAACGGCTCCTCCGCTCAGACACGCATGGGGGCGGCGTTCTCGCAGCTGCTGGTTCAGGGCTACGAACGCGGGATCCGGTTCTTCGAGACCGCCGACGCCTACGGCTCCCACACCTTGGTCCGGGAGGCAATGCGCGAGGTCGGGCGCCAGAACGTCACCTTGTTGACGAAGACTCTCGCGGAGACCCGCGAGGAGGCCGAGGCGGATCTCGAACGATTCATGGACGAGCTGGGCACGGACTACATCGACATCCTGCTGCTCCATATTCGTACCAGCGGTGCGTGGACCACGGAGTCTGAAGGTGCCATGGAGGTACTGTCAGCCGCCAAGCAGCGCGGGCAGATCCGCGCGCATGGGGTCTCGTGCCACTCGCTGGAGGCGCTCCGCCTGGCCGCGCGGACTGAGTGGGTGGACGTGGATCTCGCGCGCATCAATCCCTTTGGTCTCCACATGGACGCAGATCCCGAGACCGTGATCGCGGAACTGGAGACGATGAAGGCGAGCGGAAAGGGCGTACTGGGGATGAAGATCCTCGGGCAGGGCGATGCCGTGAACCGCTTCGACGAGGCGATCGAGCACGTGACCCGCCTCGATTGCATCCACGGCTTCACGATCGGCTTCACCAGCCTCGAGCAGCTCGAACAGGTGTCGACCAAGATGGAGAGCGTGACGATCTAGTCCACGTCGTCGCTGCCCCGCGCCACCGTCCTGAAACGAGACGAGGCGGCGGCAGCCGCCCCCGACCCCCGCGAACGGTCGCGGGCGCTCAGGAAGATCGCTCGCCGCGGCGACGGTCGCGCTGACATCATCGCCTGGTGGCCGGCTCCCCCGTCTTCGTCTCAGTCGAGCGCCGCCTGCTGCCAACCATCATCGGCGCGGTCACCGCAGTGGTGGGAATGGGTACCTATCTGCACTATCTGCAGCCCAACATCCTGCGCGTCCCGGTCGAATCCACTCCCGACTACGGAGCGGCAGTCGCACCGGCTGCGGTCGTTCGGGGCTGGCGCGGCGGAGTCCCGCCGGGGCTGACACCCGACGACCAATGAGATCGACCTCCCAGAAAGCGTCTGCTACCCTCGAATGGACTCATGTCGCCCTCGCGGCCCGCGCCATCGTCTTCCCCAGCCGCCAACCGGCGCGGTGCGACGCGGCGAGGGTATGTGAACTTCATCTGGTATCGCGTCCTCCAGAACGGCGAGGATGGAGCCTGCGAGGGACCGGAGGAGGGCGTCGCTCGCTCCTGCGACCTCTCAGCTTCGGGCATTGGGCTCGTCACGCCTCGGGAGATCGGCAAGGGCAGTCTCCTGATGCTCGAAGTGATGACCACCGCCGGCAACCTGAGCGCGGTAGGTCGCGTGTGCCACGTGCGGCCAGCCGCTGAAGGGTGCTTTCGGCTCGGGCTGGAGCTGGAAGCCATGCCGCCCAACGATCGCCGACTCTGGGCCGAGCTCACTGAAGCATCCGCACGATAGGGTGCCGCGCGAAGGCTGAGGAGAGAGCTGCCTCCCCGCTCAGCCGATGACTGCCCGCCGCACTCGCTCGACGCACCCGTCGTGTTGCGCCTGCGCCAGCTCCTCGAGGTAGTCGAGTACATCGTCCGACGCGGCAACGGTCTGGCGATCCGTGTGCAGGACCGTGCCACCCTCGTGCACCGTGGTCCTTATCACGAGGCCATCACGCGCATACACTTCGGTCTGTACATGAAACGAGCGACCGTCACGATCGACGGATTCGTTGAAGCCAATGCGACGGGCTACGGCTGGCAAGGGGTCGGTCATCGTCGGCGTCAGCTACCTTTCTCGGCGTCACGATCGGCTCGGGATCGACTCCGCACCGGCACCCGATGTCAGACAGGCGTCCGCCAGAGAACGCCGGATCTCATCGAGTGCGGCACGCGATTGGTCGACCTCGTGCAAGAGGGCCCCGCGCTCGTCATCCATCATGTCCAGTCGCTCGTGCGCGTCGCGCAACTGCTGATGCAACGAATCCATCTCCTCCTGCACTGCAGCCAGTCGCGCGCGCAGCTGGGATACCATCGACATGGCACGCTCGAACTGCGCCTCGACACTCCCCACTTCGGCGACTAGGTCCTCGCGCGTGGCCTGGAGCCGCGCAATGAGAGCAGCACGGTCCTGGCGCTCCCCAGCGCGGTCAGCCATCTTCTTCTCGAGCCCCTCCAGCTCCACGGTGAGCCGATCCCGCTCGCGGGAAACGTGGCCCAGCTCGGCCATCAGATTCTCGCGATCCGCCAGCTCGTGTTCCGATTGGCGAAGCCTTTCGCGCACCTCGTCGGCCTTGGACACTGAATCCAGGTGCGCCTGGCGCTCGTTCTCGAGTTCCTGCTTGAGGGTAGCGTTGGCGCCGATCAGGCGATCCTGCTGAGCCTCCAGCTGCTGGATCACGCTGGCCAGCGTCTGCATCTCGCGGAGGACCGCGCCGGTATCTCGCTGCCCCGCGTGAGTCGACGCAGGACGGGAACCATAGGCGCTGGACTGACCTGAACCTTGCGACATGCGCTTCTCCTTGCACCCACAGCACCCACGTGCTCACGGACCACCGATGCCCGTGGGTTACTTCATCACATCCCTCTTCACCTTGTCGATCGTGAGCTTAACGATGGTGCGCAGCGTCTCGAACACTCCCTCGCCTTTGATGGCCGCTGCCTCGAAGTCGGGAACGCCGAAGGTGTTGATCTCCTGGCGCATCTGCTCCACTGGAAGAATGCCGTCCAGATCCCGCTTGTTGTACTGGATGACGTGGGGCACGTCGGTCACGTCCAGCTTGTACTCTCGCAGGTTCTCCTGGAGATTGAGGTAACTGTCGATGTTCGCTTCCTCACGTTCCTCTTGGGAATCGCTGACAAACACGATCCCATCTACGTCCTTGAGGATGGTCCGACGGGTGAGGTTGTAGAACGACTGTCCAGGCACCGTGTAGAACGCGAACCGCAGGTCGAACCCCATCAGCTTGCCGGCAGCCATGGGGAAGAAATCGAAGAAGAGCGTCCGCTCGGACTCCGTCTCGAGCGAGATGAGTTTGCCGCGTTGCTTCGGATTCGTTCGCTCGTGGATCACCTTGAGGTTCGTGGTTTTCCCCCCCATCCCCGTGCCGTAGTAGACGAGCTTGCAGTTGATTTGCCGAGCTTTGGTGTCGATGGTCGACATGGGAAGGCTGAGGAAATCTCCTGAGAATACGGAGCGGTGTCAGCGGTGCCTGCACTGACTATAGTGCATCAGTCCGCGGCGCCGTGCTCGGTCCATCCACCACTGGTCTGTTGTTCAGATCCTCCGAAGCGTCTCGTGCCGGGATCAGCGTCTCCCCCCACCGGCCGACCTCCCGGGCTCCGCTCCCTCATCGAGCAGACCGTCGAAGACGCCAGCATCGTCGCCGTCAGCCTCCGGTGGCGGCGTCGGCACCGCTCGAACTCCCGTCGGCTTGGCGTCGGAGGCATCAGCGATCAAGCCAAGATCGGGACCCGCTCCGTCCAGGCCACCCTCGTCACCGAAGAGGCTCTCGAACTCCTCTCCCTCGGCGTCGGCCAGCTCGTCCGCCACCGCCGCCTCGGCAGCAATCCCGAGACCAACGGCGTCGCCCAACATGGCGTCGACGTCGACCTCGTTGTCCTGCGACGGCGCGGACGGCGCAGCGGCAGCTGCGGGAGCCACTGCGGGCTGGGGCACGGCCGACGCCACTCGCGAGGGTGCGGCCACCACCCGCTCAGAAGGCGGCACGTCGTCGACGGGCAGGGCAGGAGCCGGCGCGCTGCTCGGCGCCGCTGACGCCGCACGGGGCATTGGCGGTGGCTCGGACTCCGGCACCTCGCTCGGCGCGTGAGCGGTCCAGCTGGGAGCCGCCGCCGGCACCGGCTCCTCGTCGAGCTCGTCGAACGGCTCGGGCTGCCGCAGGTCCGGCGCCGACGGGACGCGGGGCGGCGTGAGGTCCGCGGGCACCGGCACGGACTCGAACGCGTCGGAGACGACTCGCTCGCGTACGGGAGTCGCGGAAGTGGCGAGCCGCAAGATGCAGTCGGGACGGCTGCGAGCCCACCAGGCACGCAGCGTCCTCACCCGCGCCTCGGGTTCAACTTCCGAACAGATAACCTCGATGTCTTCGTCGACGAGACGCAGGACCGCCTGCCGTCCCGCGCGACGTACGGCCACCGAGGGATCCTCAGCAGTGAGCAGCAGCGGGAAGACGCCGCGCTCTTGTCCGAGGCTGGCGAGGGATTCGACAGCAGCAACGCGAACCGCCTCGGACTCGTCCCGGAGCGCCAGGGTCAGCGCCGCATAGACCGCACGTGGCACGTTGGGGTCCCCCCGGTTCCACCCGAGGACCACCGCGGCCGTCCGGCGCACGGAGTCATCGCGATCTTCGAGTGCCTGGAGCCACTCGGTATCTCGTACCCGATCGAGTCCCAGGCTGCCGAGGCCGCGCACCGCGGCAGCCCTGCACGCAGCATGCCGATCCGTGAGGAACCTCCGCAGGGTGCCTGCGCTCTGCGGATCCTGTCGGCTGGCGAGGGCGTTGAGCGCCGTCAATCGTACCCGCTCGCTCGGGTCGTCAGCCACAATCGCCAGCAAGGACAGGGCCGCCGGGTTCTGCCACTGCCCCACACGCATCACTGCTTCGCGCCGCACGTTCTCGTCGCGCCGCAGCAAGTCCTGGGCCGCCTGATGGAACTCCTTTCGCTCCTCGCGGCTGGTGAAGGTCGCTGACTCATACACCTTCAGCACGGCCCGTTGACGGGGCGAGAGCTGACCACGGGTACGCGGCGCGAACGCACGCTTCCACATCGAGGTCGGCGATTCCTCCGACGGAGTCGCGGTCCCGTTCTTCGCGGAGCCGCGCGGCTGTTCGAGACGACGCTCCCGACTGAGACGGCGCTCGACGCGCGCCAGCTCGTGTCGCTTGTCCTGCAGCTTCTCCCGCAAGCGGCGAGCTTCGCCGATCAGGGTGCTGACATCTGCGCGCCCACTGGCCCCGGGCGCGACCCCACCCTGCGTGATGAGATCGTGCAGGCCCTCCAGCTGGGACTCCAGCGCCGCCACCTCCTGTTCAACCCGACGGCGAGAGACGTCCAGGCCGCCTCCGCTCTTGGGAAGTGGCGGAGGGGAACGCTCGACGAGCCCCAGCACACGAGCCACCGCTCCGAGCGCGCGACCCAGCGGGAAGTCAAGCTTCCTCGACTCCGCTGCGGGGCGCCGCTCGCCCGCGCGCGCATGCTCGCCGTTCGCTCGTGAAGACCGCGACATAGGAACCATTCTGGCGCAGAGCGCTCAGGGTAGATTCAGCATACCCCAACCGCTGGGCAGAAGGTCGGAATAACGGGCCGGCTGGGATCGGCGGGGTGCACAAATGCGCAGCGGGAGGCCCGTCCCGGGACCTCCCGCTGGTTCGACGCCGTTCGAGCGCCGGATCTGCCGCGATTCACTGACGACCGCCAACAACCTCCGTGATGGCGATGGTGGGATCGACGTCCTCGTCGCGATCCATGGCCAGCTGGTCACGCGCCAGAAGCATCAGTCCAACGGAGTTCGCGTAACGCGGCTCGACGACCAAGGCTTCGTTGCCGACAATCCGCTCATCCGCCATCGGCGCATCCCAGTTGAAGAACTCGGCTACCCGCTTCTTCACCTTCTCGAAAACGAGGTTGGCCCCTCCACCGGCGACGGCAACGTAGTCGAGCACGACACCCTTCGCGCCCAGCGCCCCAACGTCGAGGCGCACCTTCTTCATGATGTCGTCGGCCAGTCCCTCACATTCCGCATCGAGCATGGCCTCGAAGTTGACCACGCCTGCTCCCGGAACATCGATCTCCCGCTGGCCCAGCGCAATCTTCTCCATGATGCGCTGTTCCTGGATCTTCACCTTCTGCCCGCTCTTCTCGAAGATGGCGCGGCTGATGTTGCTGGTCATCGTGTGGATGCCGCTTGGGGTGGAATCCGCCAGCGCGATGTCGGCCTCGTTCTCGGCGATGGGCAAGCTGATCCAGGTCCCATGTCCGATGTCGATGACATAGGTGTTGTAGAGCTTCATCTCGAACTTCGAGAAGAGCAGCAGCATGTAGATGCCGTACGCCTGGAACTGGGGCAGCGAGAACGCGATCTGGATCACGTCCTCTCGCTCTTCGTTGGTAGCCACGTTCTTGACTCGGATCTTCAGCACGCGCTGATCGTTCTCCGTGGTCAAGCGCTCACGAACGTAGTCGAGAAATCTCTCCGAGGCCTCCTCACCGGCCTTGATGGGAACACCGAAGCCAAGTGCCACGTGACCGAGCGATGTGCCGCGCTTCTCACCCAGCAGAAACAGCCCCGCCTGCAGGGAGAGGAATGCATCCTCGAAGTTCTGCAGCACGCCTCCCTCGGTGAACCACTGCTGGCGCTGCGAGTTGCGCGTCATGGCACCCACATAGCGCCAGGCACTACGCGCTTCGTCCCAGACGGCCAGATTGTTCAACCAGCTACGATCGGTGGAGCGATTCATCCGCCGCCAACTCTCCTCGAGCGCGTCAGTCAGCGGATCACCCGCAACAGAGGAGAAGTAGAGCACCCGAGACCCATCCGAGAACTTGCTCGTCGAGGTTCCGAGGTCCACACCAATCGGGACAATGCCTTGCGATGCGTCTGCCACGTTCCCAGGTGTACGCCCGCCAGAACGCGGACACAACACCATTTGAGCGCCGCAGCGGAGCGCACGGAGGGCGCTTTTTGGTCACCGCCAGAGAGCAGGTCCGGGGGGCCGACCCGCGTCACTCGGCGTCACTCTGCTCCTTCACTCTGCTTCTTCACTCTGCTTCACTCTCGTCGATCTGGCGGAGTGCCTCGAGAATGAGAAACTGCGTGCTGGAGGTGATGGTCTTCTCCGCCGGAAGATCGGTCGTTTCTTCGAAGTAGTATTCGCCTTCGCGGGAAGCAAACACCGCGAAGAAGGCGGCCTCTCCTTCGAGCCCTGGAACTTCCGTGTGACAGATTCGCCCGTCATCGAACCACAGCGCGCTCTCGGTTCCTCCATTCTTGACGACGAACTTCCCGCTCATCTGATTGGAGGACAAGAGCTGCAGGATGTCGCCCAGAAGATCTTGTCGCAGCCTTCCGGCGATCGCGTAGGCGCTCGCTGGTGGCAGGGCGGGAGGCACCTGGGACGGGAGTCGCTTCTCGAGGCGCGCGAGGCGACGTTCGACGCGCTCCAGATGCTGCTCGATGCGCGCCAGTAGCGTTCCATCGACTCCCGACCGGTGCGGCTCGCCACGAACTCGCGACGGCGGCGGCGCCGAGAGCGGACCCGGCGCAACGCGCGGGGGAGCGCGCACCGCACGCGCCTCACCTCGTCCGCGCAGCTGAGCGACGCTCGAACGTTCCGGGCGCGCGACTGCAGCGCGGTTGCGCTGCCGGGTCGTTCGGAGCTCAGCGATCATGCGGAGGATCTCGCTACGCTCATCCTCGATGCGAGGGTGGACGCTCCAGCTTCGACCCATGGCTCAATCTTCGCACCCCAGTGAGGCCGCCGCATCACCCTTCTCGAAGCATCTCACCCGGCACGACCCATCGACGGAACGGCACGTCCCGTTCCGAGTCAGGTCATTGGGGGTAGTGGCGAAACTCGACAGGGGAAGCCGTCGCCAGACGCCTTCGAGCGTCTCGACGTGCGACTTCAACGCTCCGTCATGCTTCCGCCCGCACGCTGTGTCGACACCAGCAGGGTGGAGAGGCTGCTGCGGTAGTCGATCCCACCACGTCGCACCAGTCGCGCGACCTCGACCGCGCCCTTCGCGTCGTGCGCATCCGCAAGTAGCTCGAGCAGGAACGCTTGCAACCCCCTGGGCTCCGACGGGCGTTCGCTCGCCTCCCAACGCGCTACCGTAGCTTCCGATACGCCCAGGAATCGTGATAGCTCCACCCTGGACAGGGCGAGCGACTGTCGCATCTCGCGCAGCGTCCTCGCGTCCACGCACGGATGGTAGACAGAAGTGTCACGCGCACTCAAGGAAAGTGCAGCACTGGCTTCGCGATCCCGACGCCGCCTTCACTCGGGGTCCGCATCCGACGTGCTGGCAGTTCCCGCGACAGTCGCCTGGTCCTCTGCGGCTGAGGCGCGCTTCGCGCCCGGCGCAACAGCTTCCGACGACTCGGTGTCGGTCGAGGACGCTTTCACCTCCGCTGCCGTCTCCGCCGCACGCTCTGGCTCGGCAGAGTCGGCGGCGACCGCTGGGGACTCCTCGCTCGCGACTGACACTGCGGAGGACGATGTCTCCGCGGACGATGTCTCCGCGGACGATGTCTCCGCGGACGATGTCTCCGCGGACGATGTCTCCGCGGACGATGTCTCTACGGACGACGTCTCTGCGGACGACGTCTCTGCGGACGATGTCATTCCGGACGATTCTGGTGCGGTGGGAGCCCCGGACTCCACCGCGTCACTGATCTCTGCGGTCGCGGCGGCCGACGCAGTCGTGGCACTGGCATCGGCCTTCTCGGCTGACGCCTCGATAGTGGCGGATTTCGCCACCCCCACCTTCGGAATAGAAACTTCCGTAGCGTCCGATTTGGAGTCTGGGCGAGGAGCTCTAATCGACACCGAGCGGTGCACCCGCGTCTGGTGAAGCTGGCTCACCAGAGACCAGAACGCAGGATCCTCGGCGAGGAGATGCGTCTGACCCGCCTCGGCGTCATGCACCAGGGCGGTGAGTCGTTCAATTAGAACCTCGGCGCGCGCAGGCTTCTTCACTCGCCGCCGAACGGACTTGCCCTCGCTTCCCCCCAGGGACAAGGCCCGCTTTGCATGCTTGGCGAGTTCGTCGAATTCGACAGCCGCCTGCCGAGCCATTCTGCCCAGCGTTCGCCCCGCACCGGACACCCAGGTATCGCTTGCTGCCGCGTGCGGCTTTTCACTGTCCATGCGTCCTCCGTTCCCACGGCTGCTCTCGAGGGGCCCACGCGGGCGCCGTCTCGTGGACCTGAAGTCCCTTCCCTCACACTGCTGACAAGAGTAGATTAGCAGAGGCGAGAGAGCCTCGCGTATAGAAACGCGGAGGGGAGCGAGACATGCATACTCCGGCGATGACCATCAAGTACAAGGGCGCGGTCGCCACTGACCCATCCCTCGCTCAGCATCTGGCGATCCTCGGCAAGGGCGGAGTTGCCAAGGCCACGGAGGTGGAGCTCACGCGAGCGGCCGCCACCAAGGGTGTCGGCGTACAGGGACTGCATGCCATCGACGTCGAGACCAAGGTCTATGGGGCGGGTACGAAGACTGCGGCGGCGAAGACCACCGTCGAGACGAAGTCGCTCCTGGCCAATGGTGCCAGCGTGGAGTGCGAGAGGTCGGCAGTGGCCGCCAAGCTCGGGGGAACCAAGGGTGCGCTCGGGGGAGCCAAGGGCGCGTTGAGCGGAGCCGCCAAGGGAACCATCTGGAGCGGCAAGGGACTCAGCTTGGGACTGGGACTGGGACTGGGTGCCCTGGGCCCGGTGCTGGCATTGGGGGCGCTGGGACTCACCGCAGCGGGAATCTACTTGTACCGGAAGAGCGCTGAGGAAGCGGAGGCGCTCGTCGACGAACTCGACTGAGCCCACGCCCCTTGAAGCTCCCACAGAATCGCCGACGACGGTGACCGGCGACCCATCCCGACGTGAACGCGGCAGGCGTGCGCGCCACACTGCGTTTCGCGGCGGGGGCGCAGCGTCAAGCCAGGTTGGACAGGAAGTGCCCCATCACGAGTAGGGCCACCACCGCAAAGAAGAGTACGCGCTGCGTGTGCACCATGCGCAAGCTGCGATGGGCGCGCCCCTTGGTCATGCGTCCCCGCATCAGGAGTCCCTCCACCGTGAGCCAGGCCACGAGCAGCAAGGCCACGTGCAGGAAGTTGTTGCCACGATCGGAGTAGTACCAGTGCGCGAAGGTCGAGATGGCAAACGCGACTGCCGACCATTCGTGAACCAGTAGCCAGGTCTTGAGGCGAAGCCGACCCTCGGTGTCGTCGCGAGGTAGGGCGCGGATCACCATGAACACCGCCGAGAGCAGCAACGAAGCGAGTGCCACGTAGCCGAACGCGTCGCGCACGATCGCACGGGTGCGATCCAGCTGCGCCCCGGCGTGCGCGATCTGGGCGGGCGTCATTCTCCCATCGAGCAGCGGCTGACGCGCGCGCAGCATCGCCTTCTTCATGAATAGCGGAGATGGGTGAATATCGAGCACCACGTGGCAGTTGGAGCACACCCCCACGTAGGAATGCGCCAGGATGTCCGTGCGAGTGATCGCCGGGGTGAGCGTCCCGAGCCCCACCGGAGGAGTGTCCACGCGCTGCCCAGCATAGACCAGCATCCGATCGCGGTCGGTCAGGCGCAGTCGCGATGCGTTCTGGGTGTTGATGGCGATCGGGTGGCTGGGCTGGATCCGGTGACAGTTCATGCAAGGACCCGCATAGCGGTGCGGTAGCAGGCTACTCCGCTCGAGCACGACTGGCGTCCGCTGCCGGGGACTGGGCGTGTGCAGGAGCCACATCACGTACCCGAGGATCCCCGCCAGCGGCATGAGTACCAGCAAGATCAGCACGAGGTTCTGTCGAGCACCGGGGGTCATCGGCTCAGCAGCGGTCTACTCCGCAGTGGCGGAGGGGTCGGCAGCGTACTCGGGCTCGGGAGCACCGTCATCCTCCTCGAAAGCGATGCTACTGAGCGGTAGAGCGCCCCTCAGCACGAGATCGACCAACGCGGCCATGCGCGCCGAGAACTCAGAGAACTCCTCGGGATCGACGGAAGCGCGAGTTCGTCGGACCTCGGCCCGCAACGCGCGCTCGATGCGCTCTCTCGCGCTGAGGCGACGCCAGCCGTGTTTCCGGGCGCGGAGATAGAGACGATACGCCGCAGCGTCAACACCCGCCTCCAGCCAGTGCGCATAGTTCTCGGCGCGACGTACGGCGGCGAGAAACCAGCGCTCGCTCTCCTCCGCCGCCGCCCGGCCGCTGCCGTGAAGCTCGCCCGTAATCCGTCGCCAATGCTCCAGGACCTTTGGCTCGAGGACTTCGGCACTCCCGGTTGCGCCAGCATCGGTGTCCGACGTGGCCGCTCCGGGGCTGCGCGCCGGCGAACCATCGCCCACCGTCTCCGCCCCCCCGCTGCGTCGCCGATCGGACACTTCCGAGGTCAGTGGTTCTTGGTTCAGGTTCACGGTTCCCTCCTTTCACTGGCCCCATTCTCTGGCTGCACGCCGAGGCCATCGTCGCTCTGTGTGGCAGGCTCGTCGTCGCCCTGCACCTTGGGTCCACCATCCGGCTTCGGCTTCAGCTCGGCCGGCGCCACGCTACGCGGTTCGCAGCGGAGATAGTCTCCGGCAAGGATACTGAGGTAGTTGCCATGTTCCACCCACTGGACGAGCTGGGTTACCCGGCGAGCCAACTGCGGATGAGTGCGCCCCAATGACATGTAGCCACCAATCCACCGGTCGAAGTTCTGACGCGACTCCATCCTCCGCAGTTCACGACACTGCTCGACGAAATGGCCCAGCTGCATCTTCGTCCTGCCCGCGGTCCCCGGACGATTCCCTCCGGCCAGCACGAACATCATTTCGAGGCACGCGCGCAAGTCGCGAGAGGCAAGGAGAGCAGCGCGATCTGCGGTGAACTCTGCGTGGCGCGACCAGCGCAGGAGCGCCAGCTGGAGTGGCCAGGCCACGAGCCGAATCGCCTCCGACGTCGTCGTGCTCGCCATCACGATCGACTGGGCGAGACTCTGGTAGAGGGGGTGGTCAGACTGGAGATGACCGATCTCGTGACCGAGGATCGCGAGCAACTCATCGTCGTCCATCTGGTCCAACAACGCCGAGCGAATGACGATCACCGGGGCTCCCACCCCGGTGGTGAGCGCGTTCATGTGGGGCGACTCACCGAGATACACTGTCGGGCGGCGCGGAAGATCGAGCCGACTGCGGGCGCGCTCGACGAGGCTGACCAACTCCGGAAACTGTTGCTCGTCGCAGAGGATGGCCTCGGACATGAACATCAGTTGGGCCGAACGGTCTCCGAATCGCTCGAGCAGCCAGCGTACCGCAGCGGGAAGTCCCGGGATCGATCGCAGCGCTGCCAGAGAGCGACGATCGAGGGGATGCTGGTACGATTCCGACGAGAGCAACTCGTATGGCTGTTCCGGACCGAGGAAGAGCGCACCACCACAGTCCGCGCAGACGAAGTCACCACTCTGGAACACAGCCTCCGGGACCCCGACACGATTGCGCGTGCCACAGTGGCGACAGCGCACCACCCTGCGCGGAACCTCGCCTGGTTGCGGCCACAGTGAGTGCCGCAGTTCTTCGCCGCCAGGCTCGCTTGCTACATCACCCATCGTGAATCGTCTACCTTCGCTGCGCGTCGACGACATCGCTGTCCGTGTCCGCGTCCCCTCCCTGACGTCGCTCGAGGGCATCCACGCACCACCAGCCAACACTCGACGTCAACAGCTTGTTGGTGGAGGCCCCCACGAAGATGCCCACGAAGGGCAACGCCCGCACCAAGCCCTTCGAGACACTCACCAGCGCCAGCCGACCCAAGATCGTGAGGGCGAGCTTGCTGATCTGGCGGGGCGCGTAGCGAGGCAGTGCGTCGAGCTCGGCCTCGACCAGATCGACGTAATAGTTGCGACCAGTTCTGGCCTCGTAGACGCGCGCCCCCGCCATCACGTAGGCGAGCCACCGCTCGCGCGGCTCGCGGATATCGTAGCCGTAGAGGTACGTCAGACAGAGGACGAGCTCGACCTCGTGCTTCAGTACGAGCGCCACATCTGCGAAGAATCCCCCAACGAGCGCCACGCCAGTACCGATGCCGGGAAGAACCGCCGGTAGAGCGGTGAGCCCGCCCGCCAGGGCCGATCGGTTCGAGTACTCGCCGATCAGGCGCGTGGCCACCAGCTCGCGACATTGCGCCTCGCTGCCAGGAAGCTCCGCTCGTGCTGCCTCACGAGAGACTTCGACCTCGGCGATGAGCGTGTCCGGGTCGTCAATCAACCGCTCGACCGCGCTCAGCAGCCGTGCCCCGGACGACGCACCTCGGGCGGAGCGCGGGTCGTTGAGAGGCCGTCGGTGATTGCCCAAGGCGATTTCCTTCCCCCGCAGAACGAGCCGCGGCTACTGAGTCTCGAAGACGGCGTGGCAGTACCGACAGGTGACCGCATCTTCGCGGATCACCTCTCGACAGGCCGGACACTTGACGAACATCCCCTCCTTCTCCTCGGGAGGCAAGAAGACCACGACGAGGGCGAAGGGTCCCATCAATAGACCCGCGATGAACCACCCCAAGCTGTTGCGCCCCTTACCGTAGGCGATGACCGAAGCGACGATCCCAAAAATGATGGTAACGAGCCAGATTGCGTGCATTTCGTCACCTGCTCCTTTCGCGCTGACCCGTCCGCTTGTCGTACTGGTCATTCAGTGCGTTCTCGGACCGAAGCTCCGAGAGGTCTTCCTCGACGTCGATTTCCAGTCCCCCCTCGTCAAAGCGGGTGGCCTGGGCTAGCTCCAGGGTGCCGTCACCATCGGCAAGCGCTCGAAGGAGGCGAATCAAGCCCCAGAAGCGCTCATCCTCGGCAAGACTCGCGTATCCTTGGTCGGCGTGTGCATTCATCACGCGGTCGAGTGCCTCCAGTACCGGAATCACTCCGGCTGGACCCGGCGTATCGGAGGCAAAGGTGGAGACGGCGGCAGATCGCCGCGCACACTCGCAGTCGCCATCGGGGGGGCCACATGAGCCACTCGCCCGACGCGACGAGCGCTCGTTCCCGAGGGAGGCGACGCGGGGCGGCGGAGAGGAGCGGCCACGCTGCCACGGCCCCAGCCGCCCGACTCCCTCGGCGAGGGAGACGAACACCCGATCGGTAGCGTCCGCGATGCGCTTGACACGCGTCAACAGCGCCTGGCTGGTGAGGTTCGATGACGAGGGAGCGATGATTCTCATGGTCACGGGTTACTGAAGAAGAATGCTCAGGCCAGCACCGATGCAAACGACAACGAAGAGTAGCTTCAGCCGGGCAGCACGGATGCGACCGGTCAAGGAAGCACCGAACCGGGCGCCCACCACCGCTCCAAGGCCGATACACACGGTCGAGAAGGCCAGATCCGCGAACTCGAACTCGTGGTTGGTCACGCCCCACACTGCCGCCATGGTGCTTCCAACACCGGTGCAGAACGCCGACACGGTGACCGAGTTCGCCACCGCGTTGTGCGCGGGGATCCGCAGCAAGCTCTGCTGGAGTGGCGTAGCGATGACTCCCCCGCTGATGCCGAGCAGTCCGCAGACGAACCCATGCAATGCCCCCACGCTCCACCCACTCACCCGCTGCTCGGAGTCGAGCCGCGTCACGTTCGGATCGGCAAACGCCGACTCGTGGGGGTCCGCAAACGTGTAGGCCATGGTGTTGAGCGCCAAGAAGAGCGCGAAGAATCCAAAGAAGTGCGTCAGCACTGCGCGCGGGAGCACATCCCCGAGGATTGCCCCTCCGATGACGCCAGCAACCGCTGGCAGCAACATGGGACGCACCACCTCCCACATGACAGCCCCGCTCTGGTGGTGCACCCAGGCCGACGTCACCGACGCGATGAACATCGTGGAAAGGGAGACGGCGCGAGCCAGCAGAATGTCGAGCTTGAGGAGGATGAGCATGCCCGCCACCTTCAAGACCCCCCCACCCATCCCCAGCATCCCGGCGAAGATCCCCGCCGCAACCCCGAACACCACGAGTGCCGGCGCTTCACGCCACGAGAACGCCCGACCGAGACTCTCCGCACGGGCCAGCAACTCCATCGTCGTGTACTGGTCGGGGGCCCGCATCTGTACCGACTCGAAGATCGCGAGCAGCACGACGCACATCACGATCCCCAGCGCCGAGAAGGCGAGCGCCCGGCGTCGCAGCGTGCCGTGAGCGGACTCGTGACTCATGGCTGGATCCGATGACACGCGGTGCAGGGACCGAAGTCCCGATGGGGGCGAACGGCTCCGGGCAGGATGGTTGGCGCAGTGGTCGCAGTGAGGTCTCCCGGGTCGACTGCGAGCTGGCCCGTGGTGCCAATCCGATGGCAGTTCGTGCACGGCCCCCGGTAGCGGTGTGGCATGCGCGAAGTCGGGGGTATCATCGACGCGGTCTCTCCGTTCGCGGTACCCAGGTGGGTCAACAGCGCGGTCAGCACGAGGCGCTGTGTGTCTCCCTGCCTCCAGACCTCCACCTCCGCGCGTCGCCGGTCGCGAACCCGGGTCGTCGCCGCGACGAACTGGAGCAGATCGGGTGTCGGAACCTGCGCCACGCTCGTCACCAGATCCCCAGCCTGGAACCCTTGGAGATCAGCGGGGAGCGTGACGTCGTCAACGATGACGCCCACCAGATGGGGGGGGATGCCCAACGCCTTGGCCAGCGCAGGTGTATTCGGGATGACCTCGAGTCCCTGCCAGTGAGCCTCCGCGAAGCGACGAGGATCGAGCAGCGGGGCGGGTGGAGCGCCAAACGCGTCGGTGGTGCTCCATCCTCCCTGGGGAGATCCCGAGGGAGCAATGGGCTCCGGGTTGGCAAGGACGGCGGGCTCGACCTCAGGACTCGCCACCACCGCCGGGAGAACCTCCGGCGATCCCACCGTCGCCGGGGGTTCCACCAGCGGCCACGAGGGTGTCGGCAGCGACCAGCTGGGCACCCACTGCTGCGCCGCAACGTTCGGCACGGCAGGAACCGGAGGAACCGTCACCGCCCCGCTGGGCGGCCCCGCCGAGCAGGCCGCCAGCGCCGCGGCAGCAGCAGCGCCGGAGACTCGCGACAGAGCGATGGCAACGGGGGGGCGGCTCACGGATCGATCTCGCGATACTGAAGAGTCTGCGCGTCCTCGGCCATGTAGTAGTCGCGGTGCGGGAATCCGAGCACCCGCGCGAACAGCATCCCGGGAAACTGATTGCGAGCCGTCGTGTAGACGTTGACCGCCTGGTTGTACTCCTGAATGCGTTGCGTGATCTCGGTCTCCGTGGCCACCACGGTCTTCGTCGCCTCCTGCACCGTCTCGGTGAGGCGCAGACTGGGGTACTGCTCGGCCACCGCGTCGAGCTCCGCGAGCAGTTGGGTCGGCGAGGGCGTCTGCGCCGGAGGCTCCACCTCTGTCGTCCGCATCCGCGTCACATCCTTCATCAGCGTGCGTTCGTGAGCGGCGTAGTAGGTCAGCAAGCGGGCCAGACTGCGCCGGACATGGTCGCGCTTGATCTGGGATGCCTCCACCTGGGCCCACGAGGTCTGGACGTTGTAGTCGAGGTTGATGAGCTGATTGTAGAAGAAGATGTGCGCCAGAACCCAAGCCGCCACGACCACGGAGCCCACCGCCAGCACCGTGGCGTGCCCGTTGATCCTCGTCCGGATCGAGCGCGCGATCCGGTGATGCCACCGAGGTCCGCGTCGCCGCGGCCGGACTCGGTACAACCGCTCGAGTAGCTGCTCCGTCTGCACGCACTACCTCCACCGGCGACTAGCGATCGCGCCCCTGTCGTCGCTCGAGCTCCAGCGCTCGTTTGAAGCTCCGGATCGCCTCGCGGCGCCGCCCAGCACTCTCCAGCGTGAGACCCAGACTCTGATGATAGACCACCTCGTGGGGAGCCAGTTCGATCGCGTACCGAAAGGCCTGAACCGCGGACTTGAATTCGCCGGCCGCATCGAGGGCGACCCCGAGGCGATATGACGCCTCAGCCGACTGGGGGTCCAGTTCGAGCGCCCTCTCCAGCGCCACCACGGCCTCCTCGTGTCTCTCGAGACTGCTCAGCGCCTCCGCCTTCATGAGGTGCAACTTGGCGTCGTCGGCGCCTTGCTCGGCCGCCGCCACGAACTCGCGGAGCGCCGCCTCGGGTGCGTGGCGGCGAGTCAGGTAGAGCTCGCCGAGACGCACGCGAATCTGAGCGTCGTCGGGACGCAGCTGCAGCGCCTTGCGCAACGCGGCGATGGCACCCCTCACATTGCCGTCTTGGGCCAGGTCAGCGCCCATCTGGAGGTGGATCTCGGCCTGGTCGCGCACGTCCAGCGCAAACAGCCGATCGTAGGCCTCGACGGCCTTGGCGACCAAGTTGTCCGACATCCGGACCAGGCTGGCCAGGTGGTACCGGAGGTCGTCACCACCGCGCGCCTCCGGGCGCCGGAGCCCCGGCACCGGACCGCTCGGCGGTGACTTGGGGCTGGAACGGCGCTGACTGACGGGGGGCTCGGTGGACTGCCGGTCGGCAGACACCAGCCGGGCCACCTGCGGGGGGGTTGTCCGTCGCTTCTGGGACTTGAGGCGCGTCGTCGTCACCGGGTCCTCACCATCGTCTCGGGCCACCGCCGCGCGTCCCTTGCCTCGCCGGCGAACAGGTCGTGCCAAGCTGGCAGCAGTTGCGTCTGGTCTCCGCATTACTCACCTCTCCATCCTCTCTTGCGATTCAAGTCACGGCTGGTAGTTCGTCCGGCGCCAGGTCCGACTGTGCAGGGAAGGAATAGACCTCCGCATGCGAGACATTCGTCCGGGATGCGATCTCACGTTCGATGTCCGCAGCAACGCTGGCCGCCTTCTTCAGTGTGGTCTTCGCGGCCAGCTCGATGCCCACGTCAACCCAGTAGCCCGCGCCCACTTGGCGGCTCTTGACGTAGACGACCCGCGCCACCTCGGGTCGTCGCCCCACTCGCGCCTCGATGTCCGCCACGTGCGCCGGAGGCAGACCCGAGTCCATGAGCCCGGAGGCGGCCTCTCGCAGCTGTTCGATACTGTTGTGCAGGATCAAGCCGCCCACGACCAGTGCCGTGATGGCGTCGCATACCGGGTGAATGACCAAGGCCGCGATGATCCCCACGATGCAGGCGACCGACGAGATCGCGTCAGTGCGGTTCTCGAATGCGTCGGCCATGATCGCGGGCGAGTGGATGCGTAGCCCGACACAGCTGGCGAAGCGATACATCAGGTAGTTGTAGATGACGCTGACGACCGCCCCGAGGATCGTGAGGTAGTGAGGAGCGTCGGCGTTACCGCTGCGGATCTGGAGAATGGCAGCGTAGATGACCCCCAGCGAGAACGCGGCCAGCACCGTGTACACGTACACGGCGCTGATGAACTCGGCCTTGCCGCGTCCATACGGGTACTTCGCATCGGCGGGCCGCGAGGAAACGCCGGTGGCGATGAGCACGCCGCCGCTTCCCACCGTATCGGCGAGGGAGTGCATCGCGTCGGCCACCAAGGCCGAGCTTCCCCCCAGGGTCCCAACCAGCAACTTGTAGACGGCAAGGCCGAAGTTGCCCCAGAAGCTGAGCCAGGGCACGACCTTCGCGCAACGGTCGCAGGGACCTCGTTCCGAGTTGGCGGCACATGTGGCGGCTTCAGTGCTCAACTTCGCCTCCTTCCACGGTGCGCAGCTTCGAGGTCATCCCTCGCGGAATGAACTTCACCTGGGGACGCGCCCCGTGCCCGAGCACGCTTCGTACCGCTTGCTCGACGTCCCGACGGATCGTCGAGATGCGCTCGAGGCTGGTCCCCGGACCCGTCGCGATGATCACATCCACCCAGGCCGTGCTCCCACTCTGCCGCGAGCGCACCGTGTCCACCCTCTCGACGCCATCGACGTCGGAACATGCGTCCAGGACGAGCTGCACATCCTCCTCGGGGATGGCAGCGTCCATCAGTCCCCGCGTGGCGCGCATCAGCAGCGCCCCGCTGAGGGCAACGAGGTGAGTCGTCTCGACGAGAGCGGCGATGCGGTCGAGGGAGTGATACCCCACCATCGCCCCCGCCACCCCCGCGAGAGCCGCCACGCAACCCAGGGCATCGGCATAATGATGCTCGGCTCCCGTGGCCAGCGCGGGGCTGTCGAGAGCCACCGCCAGCCGATGCCCACGCTGCCCGAGCAGGTAGCAGACAACCATGCTGACCACGGACAGCGTCATCGCGGTGAAGTGCGGCGGAGCCTCTACCCCCTTGACGAGATCAGCGACGGAGAAGACGAACATCGCCACAACGCCCATCCCGATCGCCAAGCTCACGATCCCCACCGCAATGAACTCCGCGTTCCCATAGCCGAAGGGATAACGCTCGTTGGGACGGCGAACCCCCACCCGCAGACTGACCGCCACTGCGATCGCGGAGAGCAGATCATTGATGGAGTAGAGCGAACTGGCGAGCACCGCGTGGCTGCCCGAGAACAGTCCAACACCGATCTTGGTGACCGCCATCGCTGTGTTGATGGCGAGCGCCAATCCAGCGAATCGCAGGGCCTCTCCCCGCAGCCGACGCAGCCTCTGTGCAGACCGGGTGGCGGTCACTTGTCAGCTCCGCGGGCCATTGCTCCGTCGACCTTGACCAGGGTTTTGCGTGCCGCGCGCTTGGTCTTCACGGTGGAGAACATCCGCCAGAACCACGCGAAGGTAACGCCGCTGAAGAACGTCACCGCCAGCAGGAAGATGAGGCGAATCTCGATCGGCTCGCCGAACCCATACCCCAGGTACACGTGATGGCTGTTGGACATCGCAAAGACGACCAGCACGATGGTCAGGAAGATGGCGATGAGAATCTGAGCCATGGGTTCACCTAGAATCGTCGTTCGGGGGCTCCAGGGCCGATGACGCTTCCTCCGGGCGGCATTCCGGGTATCCCCTGCGGGCTCGTCACCGGAGGCGCCGCCGCGGCCGACGGTGTGGCATAGCCAGGCGGAACCGCGCCCGGCATCGCGCCCGGCATCGCGCCCAGAGGCGGCGCCGCTGGCGGGGTCAGTGGTGGGGTCGCTGGCGACGTACCCAGCTCGAAGGCCAAACGCTGCGTGCCCCGCTTGACGACCACCGTACCCTGCGCGAGTCGACCGTTGTCAGTGGCGGTCGTGAAGTCCAGCATGGTGGTGATCCGGGCACCGTTGATCGACGAGATCACGTCACCCGCCGTCATGCCCGCGCGGGCCGCGGTCGCCTCCGCGCCCGCCACGACCACGCCGCCGCCCGTCTTGCCGGGCGAGACCTCGAGTCCCATCCACTCCGCTTCGGTCGGCTGCTGCGGCGGCGGCGGCGGCGGCGCCACCGCCGGCGATGCTGGGGCCCCCGCTGGTGGTGGCTGCGCTCCCGCCACGAAGCTGCCGTAGGGTCCAAGCGCCGGGAAGCCCGCCACCGGTGCGACCGGTGGCTGGGGCACCGCGTTCTGCTGATTCGACACTGCGGGCTGGACAACATGACAGTTGCGACACTGGCCCACGTTGGCGTGCGGCAATGGGGTACCCGGCGCGATCGCGGGCATCGGCGTTCCGCGGGCAGAAACCACTTGGTGACAGCTGGTACAGGTGCCGCGGTCGGCGTGGGGGGGTTGTGCCCCCGCCGCGATGGGAGGCGCCCCCATCACTCCCGCCACGGGCCGAGCCCATCCGCCTTCAGGAGACGGCGAAGGGAGGGGCTGAGGAGCAGCCCAGATCCCCGTCACGTTCTGCTCGAATTGGTCCCACGCGAGCCGCGATCCTTCGAGATTGGTGGCCGACATCGCCCACACCGTCGCGGCAGCGGTGATCAGAACGATCGCGGCAACGAGCCAGCGCGGGGGCTGGGCGCTTTCTTTCTGATTGATCACGCCTTCGGACATGGCAGCGCCTCACTGGGCGAAGGTGTTGGGACAAGCGGCCTGGGGCGCGGCAGCCTGCGGGGCGAAGCCGGCGGCAACCCCCGCCTGAGGTGCGTAGCGATGCATGCCCGTCCCGGGCCCATAGGCGGGAGCCGGCGTTCCAGCATTCCAAGCTGCCGCGGGGACGGCCTGGGGGAAGTACTGGGCAGCCGCCGGCGTCGCAGGACCCGGCATCGGGCCGTACGCCTGAGCGGGCAGGTTCGGGTTCGCGAACCCGGCGGGGGGCACCGTCAGGTTCATGGGCATGCCCTGACGACGGATCTGCAACTGGACGGGCTGGGCTCCGTCCAGTCGCGTCGTCACGGTGAAGAGTTCGGACAGCGAGTCCACGCCCTTGGCGTTCACTGCCTGGATGACGTCACCCGGCGCCAGCCCCGCCTGAATCGCCCGCGGGTCAGGCCCTGGAGACACCTCGACGACTGCAATCCCGTCCATCCCACGGGGTACACCCAGCTGCCAAGCCGCTGGCGAGTTCGCCGCCGCCAGGGACATCCCCAGCCAGTTGCCCCGCAGCTCCATACTCTGCGGCGGTGCTGCCGCAGGTGCAGTCGAGCTGGCAAAAGACCCAAGGTCAAAGAAGAGAGGCAGGACAACGGCGATCAGCGCGACACCGATGGCGATCAGCCCCCCAATTCTCAACCGGCTCCGTTCTAGCTTGGTCATCTTCGCCTTCTCGCTTCCTGATCAGCCTCGTGTTGGACCCTCAGAGGTCCGCAAAGTCACCATGGAGGTCATGCCGCGACGCCAGATCTGCATGCTGACGGGCTGACGGCCGTCCAGCTGCTGGCGGACCGCCGCGAGCGCGTTCACGTCCGACACCTGCTGTCCAGCGACGGAGACGATGACGTCCCCGCGCACCAGCTGCGCCACATCCGCCGGCGAATTCAGCTCCACGCTGTTTACCAGCACGCCCCCACCGGAGTAGCCCAGCTGGGCGGCAAGGTCTGGAGTGAGATCGACGAGGCCGACCCCCCAAGTTCCAGCCGGCACGGCAGACACGGGCTGACGCAGCGCCTCTGCATCCGGGAGCACCTGCAGCAAGAACCCGCGCACCACGTTGCTCGGGATCGCAAATCCTGCCCCCGAGAAGACTCCGGTGGGGGCGTAGATTGCGGTGTTGATGCCCACCACGTTGCCCACCTCGTCCACCAGCGGGCCTCCGCTGGATCCCTCGTTGATCGGCGCGTCCGTCTGAATCAGTCCCGTTTGCCGCTGCCCGCCAGGCAAGACGAGGTTGCCGCGACGGTTACCAATGATGCCAGCCGTGACGGTCAACCCCAGCCCGAAGGGATGCCCGAGCGCCAGCACCCAGTCCCCCACCCGCGCCTGCTCCGAGTCCCCCAGCGTAGCGCTCACGAACGCCGCCTGGTCCGCGATGTGAATGAGAGCGAGATCGTCAACGGTGGCAACAACCCGAGTCGGTAGCCAGCGCCCCGGATCCCGAAAGCGGCTGGCCACCACCGTGGTGGCATCCGCGACCACGTGCCGGCAAGTGATCGCGTAGCCGCGCCGATCGATCACGACTCCCGACCCGACACGACCCGTCTGCTGCGTCGGTCCGATGGCGGTGCGCAGCCCAACGACCGTCGGTCGGAGCTCTTCAGCAACATTGTTGAAGGTAAATCGCCCCGACCCATGCACCAGCCGCACGTTGGGATCGGTACTGGGAGCGACAGTCCCCTCCACCTCCGCGGCTCCCGCGAACCAGGCTCCGAGTGGGTTCGTCATCACCTGCTGCGCCACGGGGACGACTGCCTGACGCAGACTCGCCAAGGGCTGGCTTGGCGGCACGCCCGCCGCCACGAACGCCACCGGCTTGCCAACCACTGCAGCGTCCATGAACGTCTTGACGGATGCCACCATCACGAACACCCCCGTCAGTACCAAGGCGATCAGCAACTCGCGCCAGCGGCTCTGACAGAACTCCGGCGGCAACGGGCCGTCGAGGTCGACGTCTTCGACGGAGACGTGGGACATGACTCGAGCGGCGGGCTACTCGCCCCCATCCTCCTCGTCGTCGATGTCGGCAAATTCCACCCCACCATCGGCGAGGCGATAGTAGCTCGACAGGATCGCGAGCAGTCCGAGAAGCAGCGCGGCGAAGGGAACCATCGCGCGCATCACCAGACCGAAGCTCTCCCACCAAGCGAACATGCCCCAGATACCCAGGGCGATCAGAACGGTGCCGATGATGAGGTGGCGCATGACGGTTCGATCGCTAACCGCAAATACTCTCCGCCACAATACAGATAATTATTTACAACTCAGACAAATCAATATCTGAAACACCTGTCACAACCGATGCCAGGGCAGATGTTCGATCAAATGATCGGACAGCTGTGGGGGCAGACGTCCGTTAATGTGCGAGAACATCTGCAACGGCGGATGCAGGATTCGCCACCCTGGGAAACAAGGCTATTGCCACCTGGGAACAACACACATAAACGTCAATCTCATGAGGGGCACGAAAATCAAAGAAATGAGAAAGCACCTCCACCTCTCCCGGTCGGAGCTGGCTCGGTTCCTCGGGGTCTCCGACGCCACCGTCGTGCGCTGGGAGGCGGACGACGCCATCTCCGAACCGCGAGGACTCCAGATGCTCTTGCTGCAAGCGATGGACAACGCGCGTCAGCGCCAGCAAGCGCGAGACGTGGCGCGCACCGTGCGCTCGTGCAGCTTCAATCACTCGGAAGCCATCAAGCAACTCCTCGCCGTGGGAGCGTGACCCCATGCTGAGGCACTGGTTCGTCGTCGACTGGCGTTCGTGCCTCGGCGCGGGCGGCGAGGGCGAAGTCTATCTGGGTCGCTGCCTGGCCACCGGCGAACTCTGCGCCGTCAAGGTCAGCGTGTTCCTGGATCGCGAGCAGGCGCGCGCCCAGCTCGCTGAGGAACTCGATCGGTGTTCACGCGTCGCCGGCGACGGCGTGGTCGGACTGATCGCCTGGAACCTGGACGCGGCGCGGCCATTTCTCGTCTTCGAGCTCGCCCACGCGGGCACCCTGGCAGACGAAATGAAGCGCGTGCGCCGCGCCGGGCGCATCTACCACCCGCTCCGTGCGCTGCACCAGGTCCAGAAGATTCTCTCCGCCCTCAGCTACGTCCACCAGCGCGGACTCATCCACCGCGATGTCAAGCCAGCCAACCTGCTCAACTTCAAGGAAACGCTGAAGATCACCGACTTCGGCACCGGACGCACGATCTCACGTCCGTCGATGCTCGAAACCGAGGCTTTCGTCGGCACTCGTGCCTATGCCGCCCCCGAGCAACTGGCGGGCGCCGCGGTCGACGAACGTGCCGATCTGTACTCGGTCGGCTGCATTCTCCACGAGATGCTCACCGGGCGCGTTCCGGAGCGACCCGCGACCGACAACCGCGAATACCCCAGCGCGCTCGTTATCCCCGAGCTGGACCGATTGCTGACGACACTGCTCGCCGACGATCCGAAGGATCGACCGCGGAGTGCGGCCCAGGCGATGCGCCGGGTCGACGCCATCGTGGAGCTGTATGCCGCTGCACGCCGAACCTGGGAGAACCTGGGTCTCGGCCCATCGCCGTACTAGGAGACTGGCGCGTGAGCGAATCCGGCATCGACCCGCGGAAGCTCCCCCCTCCAAAGGCACCGCTGCCCGTGCCGCACCTGGGGGCTCAGTCGACACCACCCGAGGCGAGAAAACGCCTGGACGATATCGGTTGTGCGGGTCTGCGACCGGAAGTGCGACGCTTCGCCGTGATCGGGACGGTCAGCGTGGGCAAGACCACGCTGTTCGGTCGGCTCTGTGCCGGAGACGCGCACGCTCAAGATATCGCGGGCAGCACCCCGTCCGCCAACCAGGGAGTGCTCGTCGTGGGGCCCGGGGCCGCGCCCCGACTCTTTCGCTCCCGCTGCCCGCGCTGCGCGTCGCGCCGTGGCAGCCTACCGTGGTGGCCGAGGGTCGCAAGCCCTTGCGTGGAGTCGAGCGCGGGCTTGGGAGATGCCGACTGCCCCGCCTTGAAAGGTCGCGGTGGCTGGTTCGGACGGTCCCGCACACCGATGGCGCCGACGGGCGAACGCCCTCGCCTCACCCACCTGTATGACACGCCTGGGTCGGCGGTGCTGGGCGGGGGCAGTGAGGACGAGATGGTCGCTCGGGATCTACTGCTCTCAGGGCAGATTTCCGGCATCCTCTTCGTGGCGGACGCAAAGAACCTGCGCCGCTCGCTCGCCCTCGTACTCGAGGTGGCACAGTTCGGGCTGCCGATGGTGCTCGCCGTCAACATGCTCGACGAGGCGGAGAGCGCCGGCGTGGAAGTCGAACTCGACGTGCTTTCCCACCAGCTGGGTGTGCCCTGCTGTGGAACGGTGGGGGTGGAAGGTCGGGGCGTTCATCGGCTGGGCGAGTTGCTGCTCGATCCGCGTCCAGTCCACCTCGAGGCCCACCTCCCAGCCGACATCACTGCCGCCCTCGCGAAGCTGACCCAACTCCTCGCCAACCCCGTGGTCTCGCCACGCGGAGTGGGGCTCCTGCTACTGCAGGAGGATCGCGACGCGCAGCGATGGGTCGATGAACACCTGGGCGATTCGGTTCTCGCGGCGGCCAACCGTGTCGTTGCGAAGGCGCGGGCCCAGCACACCACGCCTCTCCCCGTGCTCATCTCCGATGCCTTCCATGAGCACGCCGAGCAACTCGCGAACCGTGCGCGACGAACCACCGGGAAGCCGCCGCAGATTCTGACCCGGCTGGGCGAAATGGCGCAGCGGCCGTGGCCGGGAATCCCGATCGCGGCATGCGTGCTGCTGCTTGCCTACTACTGGGTTGGGATCTTTGGAGCGACCTTCGTCGTCGACCGCTTGGCGCTCGCCTTCGAGCGGTGGGTGCTGCCGCCCGCCACCGCCGTGGTCGGCCTGCTACCGTTCCCCTTGCTGCGAGATGCGATCCTCGATCCCGACTTCGGACTGCTCTCCACCGGGGTTTTCCTCGCGCTTGGCCTGGTTCTCCCGGTCCTGGTCTGCTTCTACGTGCTCCAGGCGATCCTCGAGGACATGGGATACCTGCCACGCCTAGCGGTCCTCTCCGACCGGGTGCTCGCCAAGTTCGGGCTGAACGGCCACGGGCTCATCCCTCTGGTGCTCGGCTTCTCCTGCGTCACGATGGCCATCATCACCACTCGGCTCATGTCATCGCGAAAGGAGAAGATCATCCTCTCGTTGATCCTGGTCGGCCTGCCCTGCGCGCCACTGCTGGCAGTGATGATGATCATCCTTGGCAAGCTCCCATGGACCGCCACCGCGTTGATCGTCGGGGTGATCGCCCTGCGATTCGCTGTTGCCGGAGTCGTCACCAGCCGGGTACTGCCCGGTGAGCGCTCGGACCTGATCCTCGAGATCCCACAGATGCGACTGCCCCGTCTGCGCGTACTGTGGGCGAAGACCTGGCGCCGAACCTGGCACTTCATGCGGGAGGCGGTCCCCGTCTTCATGGCCGCCAGCCTGCTGGTGTTCGCTTTCGACCGCATCGGGGGGCTCGCTGTGGTCGAGCATTGGGGGCAGCCGTTCGTGCGCGGCGTCCTGGGCCTGCCTGACGACGCCGTGCGCGTTTTCATCAAGACCGCGATCCGTCGCGAGAGCGGCGCTGCCGAGCTCAACCTGCTGTTTGGCAGTTTCACCAATCTGCAGCTCGTCGTGAGCTTGCTGGTGATGACCTTCGTGATGCCCTGCCTCAACGCGCTCATCGTGCTGATCAAGGAGCGAGGGGTGAGGGCTGCGTTTGCGGTTCTCGCGTTGACCGTGTCCTGGGCCGTGCTCGCCGGTGCGGTGGTCAATTTCGCCTGCACCGGACTGGGACTGACGTTCAGCTGACTGAAGGAGGACCACCGTGCACGATCCCGTCGAAGAGCTCCTGGAAGCGATCTGGTGTGCCAACGAGCAGGGCGACTCGACGCTGGCTGCGGTGCAGCGATGCTGTCACATCGAGCCGAGCGAGGACGACCTCGAGATGCTTCACAAGCGCGACTACATCTCGCGGGAAGCAGACCGCCTGCTCCTGACCTACAGCGGCCGACGAGCAGCTCGAAGCGTGGTGCGGCGCCACCGACTGGCGGAATCGCTATTCGCCACCGTCCTGCACCTGAGTGCCGAGAAACGGGAGCAGGTCGCCTGCGAGGTCGAGCACACGCTGCTTCCCGAGCTGGAGGAAGGGATCTGCACGCTGCTGGGGCATCCCACGGTCTGCCCCAGCGGAAAGCCGATCCCTCCGGGAAGATGCTGCGACGCCAAGCGGAGCATCGCCGCGACCGCCATCGTGCAGCTCACCAGTCTGCGACCTGGAGAGCGGGGCCGGATCAGCTACATCAAGCCGAAGCACCACTCACGCCTGCATCGTCTCACCTCGTTTGGGCTCACCCCGGGGACCATCATTTCCCTGCACCAGCGTTCTCCGGCACTGTGCCTCCGCTACGAGGGCACCGAGCTGGCCATCGACCATGATGTCGCCGAGGACATCTACGTGGCCAAGATCGAATAGCGCGGGTCGACCGCCGGCACGGCTCCGCCCATCCGCGCGCGAAGCGGGATGGGCGAACCGCGCCAGCTCCGGCTCCGTCCCTCAGAGCAGAGAGCAGCCGTCCTGACTCGCACACGTTGCCGCGCTCAGCGCGGAGCACCCCAGCGCCTCGCCACTGCAGGCAAAGTCCGCCCCGGTCCACATGCAGCCGGACGTGTTCACACAGAGAGACCGCACGAACAGACTCCCGCAGGTTGGCGTTTGCAGATTGTCGACGCAGGCACCGCTCCCGGCGTTCGCCGCCGGATCCCAGACACAGCTCTGGTCGAGGTTGCAGCGGCGCGACGAGCCGTACGTCGAGCAGTCGCCGGTCCCGGGCGTCCCGGAACACGGGGTCGACCACGTGCAGCCCGCGTCATCGCAGGCCCCCTCGGTCGCCAGCTCGTCGCACATGATCGCGCCAGCCCCGCCAGTGCCGGCCGGCACCCCGGAGCAGGTGCCCGTCCCCTGACAGCCTGCCTGGGCAGCACAGGTGTCGCTCCGATTGATGGTGGCACAGGCCGTCGCCGTGCCCGCGCAGACCGCGGCCCCGCCGACTCCACCCTGGCCAGCTCCGGAACCGGTCACGCCGCCCGTCGGCGCCCCGCCAGTCGCTCCCGGTGTGCCCGCAGCTCCACCGGGAGCCCCGGCGGCACCAGCGGACATCCCCGCCGTCCCGGCTCCAGCCACCGGCAGCTGCCCCGCCATGCTCGTGTCGCCAGCTGCACCCGAGGTGCCCGCTGCACTGGGGATCCCACCTGCCCCGACTCCACCTGTGGGTGGGGCCCCCGCGCTCGTTGAGCCTCCTGAACCCGACGTTCCACCCGTGGGCACGCCACCCGTGGGCACGCCACCCGTGGGCATGCCTCCCGTGGGCGTTCCCCCCATCCCTCCGAAGCCGCTGGTGCCGCCGGTGATCGAACCGCCCGTTCCTGGGGCTCCTCCGGTGACGGGAACAGCACCACCGGTGCTGGAGCCACCTGTCGGCTCCGCGCCTCCGCCCCCTCCCGTACCAAACGGGCTTCCCCCGTTGCTGTCTCCACCGCAACCCACCACCAGTGCGAGAGTCCAAGCAACGGACATTCCGGGTATCCAAGTCGTGATCTTCATCCCATCGCCTCCCAGGTTTCTTCAGTCCCGGACCCGGTACATGGGGCCCGAAACAACAGCGCCAACCTCAAGAACTGACAAAGGTAGCAGGAAGGACCACCTGGCCCACGGGAAAAATCCTCTCTGCGCTCCGACGGACGGCCGACTCGATCGTGTCGGACGCGAAACCGCCTCGTCCGTCGAGAGAATTTGTCCCTCGCGAGCCGCATTGAACAGACGCCCTGCCCGCGGGAACGGAACCCCATAAACGCTTGGAGGTGCAGAAACCCCGCCGAATCTGGCCCCGAGCCCGCGACGGCGCGGGACAGCTGCGCCCGGGAGACGAGCCATGACTTCACGAATCCTGAGCTCTTTCGTGACAGCCTGCCTGGCGCTGAGTGCTTGCTCGGTGGAAGTGCACGACGGCAGCGACGGCTACTACGACACTTGGAACGACGACTGCGATTCCTTCGACGGAGACTGCGACGGGGGAGCCGTCTGCACGGACTACTGCCGAGATCTGATGGAGTGCGGCGCTATCGGCGCACGCGACTACGGTGATTGCTTCGACCAGTGCAGCGTCGCCTTCGACCGCGACGCCACGGGTACCCGCCGCGCCTGCGCATGTGTGGCCCAGGAGCGGTGCCAGTCATCGCTCTCGGTCATCATCCAGTGTGGCGCCCCGAACCCCACCGACAGGGGCTCTGGAGGGACCGGCGCCGGCGGCGCCGGCGGCAGTGTCACACACTCCGGCGGCGCCAGCGGCGCCCCCGCCGATAGCGGAGGAGCCAGTGCAGCGGGAGGAAGCACCACGACCGGAAGCGCGGGCAGCGCTGGTGAGCCGTCGCCGGATGGCTGCACGACCCCGCACGACTGCGCGGCGGGCGAGGACTGTGTCGAGGGCACCTGCCAAGTTCGCTGCTACGGATCGTGCGATTGCCCGACGGGGGAGTCCTGCGTCTCTGGCTACTGCGCGTTTCCGTCCCAGCCTGTGCCGAGCGCCTGTGAAGACGACTGCGACTGTCCCAGCGGCGAGGAATGCGCCGACGGGCTCTGCACGGCGACCTGATCGGCAGGTTCATTCGTGCTGAGCTCGTTGCGTTGCACGACGCGTCCAGGGCGACAGCCTGCACCGGTCTCTTTCTGCTGTCGCCCAGCTCGATTCGCGCCGTTGCAATGTTCGACGGGGCGGCGGCGACTCGCCGCCCCTCCGTCCAGTCGCTCGAAGCGTCGGTGAACCAACCTTCGACGAATCCGCCAAGATCGGCTCGCTCGACGCCAGCGTGCTTCACGGTTCCACAGAATCCGGCGGGGCCATTCCCCGTGCGCGAGGCCCACCACAGTGTTGGCCGTGACCCATTCCGGAACCATGAGGCGGACGATCGGGGGGCTGGAGCCGACCAGACGCGACCGCGGACTGGATCTCCTCGAGCGAGAGCTGTCCGTCCTGGTTCGCATCAGCGGTGCTCATGTGTTCCCACCGGCGGGCATCGGGGACTTCGTCCTGGGTCAGGAACCCATCGCCGTTGGCGTCCCGATCCGAGAAGCGGCGCGCGTGCTGCTTCGCACGGAAGGCCGCGTGCTCTGCGTCGCTGATCGCGCCATCGGAGTCGGTATCGGCCTCCGCCAGAAACCGAGCACGACGCTGGTCATGGTGCGCCTTCATCTCTTCCCGCGTGAGCATGCTGTCACCGTCGGTGTCGGCGCTGGCCAGCCACTCGCGCTTGAACTCCGGGAGCTGGGCCAGCGCGACCTTCCCATCGCCGTCGGAGTCGAAACGGTCGAAGAGCCAGCCTGGGTCCTGGGGTCCGTGGTGTCCGGAACCGGGACCAAATCCCGCGCCCCTCCCGCCAGGCTTCCCACCGGGGACGCGGGGGCCACCGCGAAGCGGTCGGGCGCTCGGATCCAGGGCAGCGCTCGGATCGGCGCTAAGGCTCTGCGTCACGGAGTCGCCCTCTCCATCCGGGGGAGCGTTGCAGGCGAAAAGACCGGTGGTCGCGAGCGCACCAGCGACCACCATGGTGAAGGTTCGGGGGGAAGGGCGGGTCGTCATCTTGATTCCTCGGGTTCGTCTTGCGGGGGGCCGTTTCGTCGGGTCCGACGCTCCGCGCCCCCGCCGCCCTACGTCCGCCTTTCCTTTTTCCGACGCGTAGGGAACGCTCCTCACCCAGCGTCGAACCGGCATCAGCGGTGATCCGAGCGGAAAGAAATACCTCTTGGAAGATCTACGAGCAGCTGCGCTGCGCGTGTCACGGGGCGAGTCTCGAGCCTTCGAGGTGATCGTGTCTGCCACCAGCGCTCGCCTAATTCGTCTCGCGGCCCGGATCCTCGGCACCGTGGCAGAGGCAGAGGACGTCGTGCAGGAATCCTACGTGAAGGCATATCGCGCCCTGACCTCCGGTCAGTTCGACCAGCGCGCCGCAGTTGGCACCTGGCTCTACCGGATCGTCTCGAACGCCGCCATCGACGCGCTTCGTAGCCGCGGACGCCGCCCCCTGCCGAGCGAGACCCTCGCCGCGGGGACACTGGACGGCCTCGCTTCCGCAGAGACCCGACTGGCCCTGCGCGAGCTCGACGACTGGCTGAGCGAGTTGCCCGCGGAACAGCGCGCCGCAGTCGTCCTCAAGTCGGTCGAGGGGCTGAGCTCGCTCGAAATCGCCACCATCCTCCAGTGTACCGAGGGCGCCGTCGAGCAGAAGCTGGTGCGCGCCCGCGCGACCCTGAGAAAGAAGCACGCCCATGACTGATGAGAGCAGCGATCTCGACACCCGCTTCGCCCGCCTGGCTGCCGCCACGGAGGGGGTCCGAGCGCGACCCGACTTTCCCGAGCGCGTGATGCAGGCGATCGCGGCGGATGAGGCGCCGGTCGCGACCGCTCCCCCACCCGGTTGGGTCGCGGGGGTGCTGGTCGCCAGCCGCGTGGCGCTGGGGGCGGCCGCGCTCGCCGCCCTCATCGCGGTGTCGGTCGCGGTACTGCAGGACCGACAGTCGAACGATGCCCCCCAGACCCTGCTGACCTACGACACGATGGAGGTAGGCTGGTGAAGCGAACCACGATGCAAGCCATCGCCGTGCTCGCCGGGGTGTTCGCCCTGGGTGCCTTGACCGGCTCGGCCGCGACCCTTTCTCTCGGTGGGCCCGCGGCTTTCCACAGCCGCCCTCACCATGGCGGGCGGATGCAGATGCTCGAACAGCGCCTCGACCTGACCGATGAACAGAGTCGGCGTATCGAAGCGATATTTTCGGCGCGCTCCACCGAGATGGAGCAACTCAAACGCGAGATGTTCGAGGGCTGCGGTCAGCCGCTGCGAGAGAAGGTGGCGGCGATCGATGCCGAGATCCGGACTCTGCTCGATCCGGAGCAGCAGCGAGCCTTCGACGAGCTGGTCGAGGAGCGGCGCCAGCGCGGCCTGCGGGGGCCCTTTGGCCCCCACCATCGCGGGCACGGACCGCCAGGACTCGGCCGGGGACCAGGTGGTCCGCCTCGTCCCTGATCCCGGAATCCACGGCGCTCTTCACTCGGATTGAGCCGCAGGTGTTCGGCACGTTCCGTGTAGAGGTTGCGAGCGATCGAGGCCAGACGAGGGCGCAGCCGACCACTGCTGGTCGCGCAGCTTGACCAACCGCTCCAATGACAGGATGGAACGCACTCTCGGTCCGATGGAAAGCCAGTCCGCTGGACAAGGAACATTCCCATTCAATCGATCGGGCTCGGGCTCGGGCTCGGGCTCGGGCTCGGGCTCGGGCTTTGAAACACTCCCGGGACTAGGGCAGACAGCAGACAGTGGTCGGGCCATCCGGAGTCGCTTCCCCGGACTCTCGAGAAGCTCCCGGCGTACAGGTCACGGTCGGTGGTGGCGACAGGACGGAGATGTGCTGACTCTGAAAACACCGAGGAGTGCTCGTGCTGGTCACTTCGTACTCGCGATTGGGCTCGGCCGCGCAGTCGCCACCAGACACTTCGGCAACGCTGGCCCGACACTCCGCCGAGTCGACCTGGCAGGCGTCGCACTCACAAGCACGATCGTCCACGATGTCCTCGAACACTAGCTGACGCTGCGTGTATCCCGTTGTCGGACAGGGCACGTCGCCAGTTCGAAAGACGCAGACCGCGGTGTCCTGGGCGGGCGGTGGCGGCGCCGGTACACAGACCGCAGTCGAACCGCAATCGACCTGTGGGGGAGGAGCTTCGCAGGCGAAGAAGTTCACGGAAAACGATGCCTGACCAGGTGTGCCACGGGCGCTGGAATCGCACCTCTCAGTACCGGCGACATGCCTCCCCTGCACGACGGATTGGTCCGATGTGCCAGTCGCGCAGTCCGGGATCGGGGACAGCGTGACCAGCTCTGCTTGGCCGCAACCACTGGCCCAGGTGACGATGGCGGGCTCGGGGCACTCCACACTTCCGACACAATCACAGCCGCAGGAGCCAGCCTCAATTCCGACATCGCTCCCGGCCAGCAAGACGGGACGGTTCCCGTCGGGGCAGAGCTGGCTCGGTAGCGTCGGAACGGCGTGGACCGGCACGGGTCCAGTCCATCCCAGAGGCGCGAGGGGAGCACAGCAGGGATCGCCCGGTACCGAGCCGCCAGTGCCCTTGCCGCCCGTGCCCACCCCTCCCGTGGCAGAGGCGCCGCCGGTCGTCGGGGGCTCCCCTGCACTCCCGCCAGCAATCGCTCCACCCGACTCGGCGCCGCCCACTTCCGTCCCGCCAGACATCGAACCACCACGACCGGTCTCACTGCCGGCAGTCCCACCGCGCGGAGCCCCACCGGTGGCCTCGGTCTCGGCACCGCCGGTTTGCGCACCACCCGCATCGCTTCCGCCCGATCTCGCGCCACCGGCACCGCGGCCGCCCGTACCGGCCCCACCTTCGCCTTCACCGCACGCACACTCGCCGAACTCGCGATCGCTGCCGCAAGTCCGGATGGACCGCTTGCCGCTCGGGCAGTCGCAGGGCTCGGTGCTACCAACCGTGCACTTCGCACCAACCGAGGTGGTCGACTGACATCCCCCACCAGCTACCGCCGCCGCCAGAGCGGAACCCAATAATACGCTGCGCCACATCAGCCGACCCCAGATCATCCCATCAGCTTATCTGATTTGGGGAGCGTCTTCGACTCGCAGCGGACGCAGCTCCACGCGGGCCGCGAGCTTTCGTGTCGCGCTCGAGTCGAGCGGCAAGGAGAGGCGTGTTGCTTCCAGTACAGTCGCCAATCCCAGCGCCACTCCGCATAACCCTGTCGCAATCTGGACACGCCCAGAACGGGATCCACGGCTCGGCACGGCCAGCCGGCTACCCTTCCGGACACCTCGAGAGTTCGGTCCCGGCGCTGAGGCCCGCCTGACCCCAAAGTCAACACCGCCGGACAACGCGCTTACTCGGCGGCCGCGGTACGACGTCGTCGCGCAATCAGCGCCTTGCCGATCATGGCAGCCGCCACCACCGCGATGAGCAGCAACATCCCATGCTCGAGCTTGCGCACCTGCGCGATCGCCCAGTCGATGTCATGGCCCCAGTACCAGCCAGCCCAGACAAAGAACGGCACCGAAACCAGTGCCGCCAGGCCATCGTAGGCGAGAAACCGGAGGTAGGGAGTGCCCAGAGCCCCTGCCGTGAAGAACCCAACGGAGCGGATTCCAGGCATGAAGCGTGCAGCGAAGAGCACCTTGGGACCGTGTACCTCGATGAACGCCTTGGCGCGATCGATCCGCCTTGAATTCAGCACCCACGAGAACGGTCGGTGGGAGACGATCGCGAGGCCATAGCGACGACCGATCGAGAACATGATGCCGTCGCCCACCATGCATCCAAGAAAACCAGCCGTGATCGCCAGCGGCAGGCTAGCGAAGGGGCGTGGTGAGCCGTCGGGCAGCGGCAGGTGGGTCAGGTAGCCCATCGTCAACAGGGTGACGTCTTCGGGCAGCGGCAGCCCCAGTCCACAGACCACGATCACGGAGAACCCAACGAGATAGATCGTGAGCGCGTCATTTCCGGCAAGCGACACCGCAAGCTGTTCCAGCAGCTGTTCCATGGGCGACCGTCAGGGAGACTCTGCGACCCGGATACATAGTGCGCACCGGGCCTCAGCGCCAACACAAGCGCACCGAGATCCGATTCGGGATGTCCGGATCGGCGCCGAACGCCCGTCGTTGTCGCCTCATCGCGCGTCGACCGAGTCTGACCGCAACGGTTCGCCGCGCGATTCCCCGCCTCGGCGGCCCTCGAGATCCGCCGTCGGAGACCCAACGACATCGAGTCTCAATCTGTTCGCGGGCACTAGCCGGCGCCAGCTGCACCCGCCGCACCCCCGGCGCCCGCCACACTGGCGCGACCCGCGGCCGGCCCGTCACCACCCATTTCGCGGCCTCCGACACCAGTCCCGGCGACACCCGCAACCCCGCCTCCGGGCGCGCCGCCCCCCGATACGCCGCCGTGTGATAGCCCACCCGAGGAGACTCCACCGCCGGGAGCACCGCCTGGAGTCAGTCCGGCCGCCCCGCTGCTAGCCGGAGCGCCAGCCCGGCCCCCGTCGTTCCCACTGCCACCGGTGCCACCACCGCAGTCGCAGCCGCCCTCGTAACCCGACCCGTCCGCCGCGCATACATACCCGTCCCCGGCGCAACCCGGCTGACATGCGATGGTCTGCCCGGGCTCGCATGGGGTGCCAATGTTGCCGCGGCCCCCAGTCGCTCGCCCGCCAGTCGAGCGATTGTCGACGCCTCCGGTCGCGGCACGAGCGCCCCCGGTTGCCGCGCCCCCCGAGCCCGAGCTGCTTCCACTGTCGCCATCGTCACCCGAGCAAGCCGCACTCAGCACCAGCCCGGCAACGAGCACGATCCCCCAACTCGCCTTGGTCAACATCCGGTCCTCCACTCCGCTCGCTGCCAGTTCCTGGTCAGCTGGGACTTTGTACGTCGGCTTCCGCCGCCGCGCAATCGTCGCACTCGAACGATCCCCGCGAACCTTGCTCCCAGAGTGTCAATTTCTGGGAGCGGCGCTGCCGAGTGCGCGAAGTGGTGGCTTTCCTTGGGCCAGGATGGACACCATCGTGCTGGGCGTCCCTGGGTGCCCCGAACGTGCGAAGTACACGCACTGATCGTCCACCGCCAGATCGACGAACCCGGCATCGTGGAGCGGATCGTTCCTGAGGAAAGGTTCGAATGTTGGCACGCGCTCACCGGATCCGCCGGATGGGGGGACGCGGTACAACCCGTGCACATCGGTGTAGCGGATGGACGAGTACATCCAGAAGTCGTCGCCATCGCTGACAACGGTGGAGTACGGCACACTGCCCAGCTTGCTCAGCTGAGTCAGCTCGCTTCCATCGCGGCGCACGCGATAGAGTCCGTCAGCCGAGTGGAACACCAGGGAGCGCGGCTCGACGAAGCTACGCAGAGGAAATGACTGTCGATCCACGAGCACGTCGACCGCTCCGGTGTCCAGCATCACGCGATAGATGCGACGCGTGGTCCAGTCGCTGACGAAAGCTGTCGTTTCATCCACGGTGAGGTAGCGGAAGCCGCAGTGGCTGCCGGGATTGCGCGCCGGCATCACCGCCAGCGTCTGCTCGCCATCCCGCGGGTCGACCCTCAGTAGCTCGTCGGGATGCTCCACATCTCCGCAGCGCAGCACGAACAGTCCGCGCTTCTCCACCACGAATGGGCGCGCCACCCGTTCGGCGATGGGCACCGCACCCCCGGATCCCGGGTCGACACGAAGAACCGCCCCCTTGCGCCAAAAATGGACCCGGTCCTCGAACAGCTGGAAGGACGCCACCGGACCCAGCCCACCAAACTGACCCAGACGCTGGAGTCCCTGTCCATCCCGGCGGACGCGCGTGAGACTCGTCCGCGCCAGCGCGTGGTGGTAGGCCAGCGCGAAGAGGGTGTCGCCCCGGACCCGCAAGAAGACCTCGTCGGCGCGGGCGATCGTGGCCAGTGAAACGAGCCCCGGACGGCCCGCCGCGCGACAGGGAACCGCAGGCGGGAGCGCTGTCGCGGACCCCGCGGGCGGCAGCGGGGTCGAGGAAACCGGCCGCGGGCTGCTGGCGGAGACTGCTGCCGACGCTTGCCGCCGCGCGCTGCTGCCGTGCAGCTCCGACGCCTCACGCGCGTCGCAGGACGACGTGCACCCGCAACCAGTAGCCGCGAGCCAAGCGACTCCGCAGAGCCACCAACCCCGCGCTGCACGCGGCAGTTCCCTCACGAGTCGATTCGAACCGGGTTGCGACGCGGTGGCAAGAGTATGGATTCGTGTCCCGGCTCGGAAGCGGCGACCGCGTGGATGTCGGCCAATGCGATCTGCGGCCCCGGAGTATCGACGATCGACGCCGGCTCGGGCTTGCCCACGGGGAGCTGCGGCCGTCGCACCGCCCGAGTCGGGGCAGGAGCGGGACGCACGAGCGCCATGTCGTAGACATCGCCGCCGGAACCGTCCCCACCGCGCTTGGCTCGCACCTTGTCGAGCAAGCCCGAGAGTCGAGCAAGCCCGAGAGTCGAGCCGAGCGCAGGTGGAGAGCGAACTGGTGACAGTCGTCTCAACTTGTGGTTGGCTTGAGCGGACTGCTTGCTTCTCGCCCGGGAGGGGCAAATACGAAAAGTTCAACCAACGCAACTGGTTGGCGCGGTAGGCAAGCCGGCCCCGGCCCAGAGAAACAATGACCGCGGCGTCTCCTTCCGTTGGATTTTTCCACAGTAACATCCCTCGTTGCGCCACGGCGCGTCGCTACTAGGATCCCTGCGGTCATCGGCCAGGCGTCAGGGACCCCGGAACAGAATCGCACGCACCATCATGGAAGCCGCGCAACTGCAGATGTGCACAGAAGTCACCGCCGCCATGACACCGGGGGTCGCGCGAGCGCTCGTCCGCCTTCACCGCGCGGGAATGCAAGTCATGAAGGCCGCGGATCTGCGTTGCGAGGACGACCTCGCCGAGGCGACCGGGCTCATGGTCATCGCCATCCGCAACTACCACGCGAAGCTCGACATCGGCGGCGAGCGAACCGTGACGCTTGGGCTGACCGCGGAACAGCACGCGGCGCTGAGTGACGTGAAGCGCTGCGGCAATCAGCTCACCGATGTGCTGGCCAAGCGGTACTCGCAGCGATCCCTGTCGATCGCCCACTTCGAGCTCGTGCGCGCGCTGGACGCATGGCGGCGGGTCGCCAAGTCCCCGCCACCCATCTTCCGCAACGCCGGCACGCTCGCGTTCGAGTGATCAGACGCAAGCCGAGGGGAAACACGACGAGACCCGGGTCGTTGACCCGGGTCTCATCAGCTCGACCCACGTTGGGCGCGGACTACCCCGCGCCGGGCCCATTCACGGCGCCTGGCACTGGCCGCCGCGGCACTCGCCGCTGGCGCACGTGCTGTCGCACTCCCCGCAATGATCGGGATTGGATTGCAGGTTGACGCAATCCCCACCGCAAGCGGTCAGGGTGCCTCGGCACACGCACTCGCCTCCGTCGCAAACCTGATCCGTCCCACACGCTTGGTCGCAGGCGCCGCAGTGATCCGGGTTCGAGTCGAGGTTGACGCAGGTGTCCGCGCACGAGGATAGCTGCGCGGCACACCCACAACTGCCGTCGACGCAAGCTTCACCCACGGCACACTCGATGTCGCATCCCCCGCAGTGGTAGCGACTGTTTTCGGTGTTGACGCACTGTCCGTCGCAGAGTGTCTGCGTGTCCGTGCACGCGCAGAGACCGTCGAGACAGGTCATTCCGCCGGTGCAACTCACCCCGCATTGACCGCAGTCGTGTTCGTCGGTCTGCAGGTCGACGCAAACTCCAGCACAGTCGGTCTGTCCCGAGGGGCAGGCGCCCTGGCACTCGCCGGCGCCACAGACCTCGTCGATCGCGCACGACTGATCGCAGGCACCACAGTTTTCGGGGCTGGCGAGCAGGTCGACGCAGATGCCGCCGCATTCGATCTCACCATCCGGACACACGCAGGACCCGCCCACGCAGTCAGTCCCACCTGTGCACTCCACCCCACAACCGCCGCAGTTGGAGGAGCTCGTCTCCAGATTGACGCACTCGCGTCCACAGAGCGTCTGATGCGTCGGACAGATACCACTGCTCTCACATTGCGCGTCGACACACACCTCTCCTCCACCACACCGGGAGTCGCACTCGCCGCAATGATTGAAGGAAACAGCAGTATCAACGCACTGCCCGTCACACCAGTCAGTGCCCGATGGGCAGCTGCATTCGCCGCCCACACAATCCTGGGCTGCAGGACAGGCGACATCGCACTCGCCGCAGTGAGACGGATCACTCGCCAGATCGACGCAACTCGCGTCGCAGGCCGACAGTCCCGTGCCGCAGTCCGCCGCACAGACGCCACTCGTGCAGACCTCGTCGGCGGCACAGGCCGTGGCGCAATCCCCACAATTTTGCACGTCGCTGCGGAGATTGACGCAGACTCCGTCGCACTCGGTCAGTCCGCGCTGGCAGACGCAATCCCCGCTGGCACAGATCTCGCGTTCGCCGCACGCCACATCGCAGTCGCCACAGTGGTTGTCGTCACTCGCCAGGTCCACGCAACTCCGGTCGCAGGTCGTGAGATCACCGCAGTCGGTCGCGCAGGCTCCCGAAGCGCACACCTCGTCGGCGTCGCAAACCAGGTCGCAAGCGCCACAGTGTTCCGCACTCGTCAGGGGGTCGATGCAAACGCCATCGCAGCTGATCTCGCCCCGCTCGCAGCGCTGGCGAAGGCCACCGCTCCCCGCGCTAGCGCCACCACTCCCGCCAGCGTCGAAGTCTCCCCCAGCTCCGCCGCGAGGAGCCGCAACGTCGGCGCCTCCGACCCCGCCGCCAGCCGGCAACTGGGCCCCGGCCGCACCCGCCACGGCCACCCCGCCGGCAGCAGCAACGCCCACGCCTCCACCGTCGTCGACACCACCTGTTCCCGGGGCTCCTCCGGGAGCACCCGCGCCGCCGCCGCCGGCCGGAAGATCACTGGCAGTGCTGGTCGTCGAGCTACCGCCACAAGCCATGGAAATAAGTGCTACCGCGAAGGGTAGGCACGCCACGCAACGCATTCTTGCTCTCATCTGTTTCTCCTTCGCCGTGGTTCCCGGGACGAGCTCCGTTCGCCCCGAGTCTGCTGGCTCTCCCTGGGTCAGCGTCCTGCTCCCTGGCGGCCGCCCTCGTTCCGACGCTGACGCGCCTCGGCCGCTGCTCCGCGTCGCTGCGAGCGACTTTCGGCAGCCGCCCGGCGCTGCTGACGGACCTGTCGCGCCTCCTGCCGCTCCTGCTTGGCGCTCTCCTTCGACTCAGCACGCTGCCGCTTCGCCACGGCGGCACGCCGCTGACTCCGCTGGCGCTGGCGCGCCTGAGACTGGTCCCGATGTGGGGCTGGCGCTTGCGCCTCCCCAGACTCGCGCGTGGTCACCATCGCGCGATCCTGACTGGTCGTCGTGGCTGGCTCCCCTTCCTGGACGGCGACTCGGTCAACCTGCCCGGCCGCGGCGATCGCCGCGAAACCGAGGACTAGTACTCCCAAACCAATACTGATGGCTCTCGCGCAGAACATGGATCCTCTCCTTACGTCATCTGTGGACTCGCACCGTGAGTCGATCGGTGGACGCAGTGGTGGGGAAGCGAGTTCCTCGCCCCTCGCACCGGCCCCGGTGGGTGGAAGGAAGGAACGCCAATCCGTGAACATTTTCGACGATCGTGAAGGTGAGATCCGGGTCCGCGGGCAAAAATGAGTGAAGGTGGAACCCATCCAAGACAAACTTCGTCTCACCTGAGCGGCACCCTTCCACCGGTGCCCCGCCCCCATGGCGACCGACAGTGATCACTCCAGCGACCTCGGGCTCGCCCGTCAGGGGGACCCGGCGGCATTCGAACGTCTGGTTCGTCCCCACGTCCCCAGCCTGCGGCGCTTCGCCCGCGCCTTCTGTGGGGATCAGGCCGAGGCGAACGACCTCGCGCAGGAGGCACTGCTGAAGGCGTTCCGCTCCTTTCCTGGATTTCGCGGACAGAGTCGCCTCAGCACCTGGCTCTACTCGGTGGCGCGTTCGACGTTCGTCGACTCGCGTCGCAGCAAGCTGGCGCACGCGCGCGCCCGGGAAACGACCCTCGAGTCCCAACACGCACCAGCGGGTCCTGGACCTGACGAGCTACTGGCCGCCCGCACCGAGGTGGAACGCCTACGCGCCGCGCTCCGGGAATTGCCACCGCGGTTTCGTGTCCCGATCGTGCTCTGCGAGATCGAGGGACTCTCGTACGAGCACGTCGCGACCATCGAGCAGGCACCCATTGGCACGATCCGATCCCGGATCTCGCGAGGACGCGCCAAGCTCCTCGAGATCCTGAATCGCGCCGACGAAGAGTCGACCGACGCGGGAACCAGCGCGCAAGCCACTGCGTCCAACGTGAAGAGGAGCACGAACCCGTGACTCGCTGGGAACAATCGGATCTGGACCGACTCTTCCCCCGCCTTGGGGAGGAGCTGCCCGACAATGGGTTCGAGACGCGACTGCACGCGGCTCTCCTCGCCGAGTCGATGCCGGCGGTCCGCCACCGGTGGAGGCGCTGGGGCCAGCGGGTAGCAACGGGAGTCGGGCTGGCCGCCATCCCTCTCGCCGCGGCCGCGGCAGTGGGCTCGGGTTGGTACCCGGCCTGGGCGCCACCGGTCCCCGCAGCAGCGGCAACGCAGCTGACAGCCGCAGTGTCGCCGCCGGAGCCCCAGCACCACGCCCAGCGGCAGCAGCCATCAGTCCCTCGCGCGGCAACTCCGATCGCCTCCCCTGTGCCGAGTCCCGCAATCCAGGGACCACCCGCAGCGCAGGTTGCTGCAGCACGAGCCGTGTCCGGTCACGCACCGGCGGATCCATCGCGTGTGGGCGCCATCCCATCGCGCGAGGTCCCAGACCCATCGTCACCGGCAATCGTGGAGCCAAGCGCCGCGCCCGCTCCGGTCGCGGCGCGGCCACCGTCGATCGCGCGAGTCGAGCTCGTGAGCACTGCCCCTGACTCATCCCCGGGAGAAGCGCCGCGCAGCAGTGCCCCGGCCGCCGCGGCCCCCGCGCGCGCCGCCAACGCCCACGAAGGCAACGCCGGGCTGCGCGCCGAGCGCGAACGCATCCGCGAGCGTCGCCAACGCCAGGGGATGTCAACAGCAGCGAGGAGGCAAGCTGGCCCGCGCCTGGCACGTTGAATGGGAGCGCCACTGGCGGGTCGCGCCGTTCGGTCTTGCGCTGCTGGCCATCGCGAGGCCAGGCCTGACCCAGACGGAGCCCACCGCCACCCCACGCGCCGACGGAACCACCGTCCCGGACGAGCCCCCCTTCTTCGCTCACGCACGTGAGGGGATCGACCTGTACCGTGCAGAACGCTGGGCAGCCGCGCTCCGCGAGTTCGACACTGCCCTCGCCCTGCCAGGTCCCGACATCGAGCGCGCGAGCCTCGAGTTCAACGCCGCGGCCTGCCTGTTCGCCCTGGAGCGATTCGCCGAGGCCGAGGAGCGCTTTCTGCGCGCCGCCGACCTCGATCCCACCCAGTCCACACTGGCGCGTCTCAATGCCGGCCTCGCCGCGGTCCACACCGGCAAGCTCGACTTCGCCGAGGCGCAGCTGGCCCTCGCCCCCGACACCGAAGCCGAACGGGCCCGACACGCCGAGCTCGGGGCGGCAGTGCAGCGCGCGCGCGCCGCGACAGCTGTGGAGCCTGAGCCCCCGTCCCCGGATGTCCCCCCTGGGAGCACTCCCGAACCCGATCTCCGGCTGCCCGCAGCCGGCTGGCACGGCTGGCTGGCAGTGACGGGCGGCTACGACTCGAACGCAGCGCAGTCCGGAGTCAGCGAGACGGTGGGCTCGACCTCGGCGACGTCCAGCGCGAGCGCCTTCGTCGGCGCCGCCGCATCGCTGCACGCGACCCACCCGTTCTCGTCGCGCCAGGCAGCCCGCATTGGCTACACCGGCGATTGGCTGGGGATCACGGCCGCGCCAGTTCGGGATCTGAGCCTGCAGACTCACGGAATCGGACTGCACTATTTTGCGGCAGTGGGCGAGAGACAGCTGGTGCGAGTCGGAGGAGGTGGCGAGCTCTCGCTTTCGGGACTGGACGCGGTCGAGCCGATGCTCACCGAAGGGTTCCTCGATCTGCGACTCCAGTGGGACCACCCGGGCCCAGGATTGACGCGAGTGGACACACGCCTCGGGATCGCGCGCGGGCTGGGTGACTGGCAGCACCTGTCCGGCTTCAACGCCAAGGTGGAGGTCGAACAGCGCCAGGAGTGGGAGCACTTCGAGCTGGGGGTCGCCGGAGGTGGACGCTACTTCGGACTGGGCACGGTGCGGACGACCCTGGCCGAGGGGGAGCTGCCAGGCTGCACGCTCAGCCCCGGCGGCGGCCCGGGAGGGGGAGGGGGCGCCGCCAGCGACTGCACCGGAGCCACCTATGTGATTCCGCTCAGCTGGGCAGGACCGCAGGTCGCGGTCGATCTCTACACGTACCCCGTCGAACGACTGGCGCTGGGGGTCCGCAGCGACCTTGCATACCGGGTCTATCTCGAGGAGAGCTACCTGAACCGCGTCCCGAGCAGTCGCAAGCGTCGCGCCGACACCCGCTGGCGAGGCGCCGCCAGCGCCGAGCTCGACCTCGACCGCCACGGACACGTCACCGCGCTGCTCGAGTATCAGCTGCTCGCGTCATTCTCCAACGTGGCCTACGACGCAAACGATCCCGAACACGACCTCGACTACGACAACCGTACGTTCACCCAGCATCTGGTGGAGACCGGGCTCGTGCTCAGCTTCTGAGCGAGCCGGGAGATCGCCACGGGGAGCAGCTCCCGCGATACTCCGCAGGCGAGTGCCGCAAACTGGTGGGGGGCTGCGCCCGGCTCGGTCACGCGTGAGTCACCATCAACGATCGTAGTTCTGCACCGCCCAGACATCCCCATCGGGCGCCTCGTAGATACCGCAAGCCACGCGCGCGTGCGAGCTACTGCTCATCGCTTCGTAGTGCCCCTGTTCGCCGGCAGGGTTGTCGACCTCGTGCCACATCATCTCGAGACAGGACTCGCCGCCGCCCCAGTTGGTCTCTCGCGGATGGGTGATGCTCTCGGGAGAACCCCAGCCGGGGCACTCGCACTGACCACGACCCCCGGGATCGCACAGGCGGGCCCGGAATGCCGCGTGCGCTTCGTTCGCTTCGTAGTCGTACTGCGCCATCTGGTCGGCGCAGCTCTCCGCCTCGGCCCAGCGCTCGAGGGGTGGCAGACACTGGCACTGCCACCGCCACGCGTTGATCACATTCACGCAGTCCTGGTGGTAGTCGCCCGTGGCAGCAGGCACCTCGATCTCGCAGTCGGGCAGCGAGGCAGCCAGGGGTCCCCCTTCGCATCCCCCCGCACCGCCGGTCGGAGGGGCACCGCCCGTGGTGCTCGCCGCCCCCGTTCCTCCAGCTGGAGCACCGCCGGTCGCCACATTGGCACCACCGGTCGCCACATCGGCACCGCCGGTCGCCACATCGGCACCACCGGTCGCCACGTCGGCACCGCCGGTCGCCACAGTGGCACCACCAGGCGCTGAGCCACTACCCGACGCGTCGTCGTCGTCACCACCACCACACGCGGGCCAGCTCACGAGCCCGACCCCCAGCAGGACAGGACCCACCCAGGTCATTCGGCGCTTCGTCATCACAGCTCTCCATTGCTCACGCGCAAAGCACGCAATGCTTTGACGCTGGAACCCAACCGATCCAGGCAGATCTTTCACGAGCTCCGCCAGCGACTCACCCTACCGCCCGCCGGCCGAGGGCGAAGCCCCAGAACCCACTCCTGTCGACTCATCCGGAGCCGGTCGCGAACGCTAAATGAGCGAGCGCAATTGTCGATCACTTCTCACCGAGCCCCCATTTGGGTGAGGGCTCGGTGAGAAGCTCCGTTCGTCAAGTTCGCTCGACACATTCAATGTCTGTTTCTGAGGGGTCTGTCCTAGACCCCTCCCCCGCCGCTTCGCACCCCCACTCGCCCTCCCACCCGGTCATGACCGGGTGGGGCCCGCGGGCGGCGGGGCCCCGGGTCCCCCCTCCCCAATCGTAAAATGACCTCATAATGAGGTGCTCGAGAATCGCGCTCCGCCATTCAGAGTGGTCCGCGCGTTGCGGCGACGACCACCAGGCCGCAAGAGGCGTCTCCGGAGTCGCGAGACACAGCGGGTGACCCCCTTTTCTCGAGCATGGCCCTGTCAACGGTGCTACGGTGACGGCCTCCGGTCACCAGTCTAGCTATCTACCTGGCCCAAGCGGCTCGAGCGAAAGCTGTTTCCCGGTCGTCTCCGCATTTTCGGGGACAACGGTGTCAGCAGTCATCGTGCGAGCGAGCCCGATCGTGCGCGGCGAGGGAGCTCATGTTTACTAGATTGGTTCAGGAGAGCGACAACGTCCCGTCGGGAACGGCACGGTCGAAGGATCGAGCTGTCGTCGAGCTTCCGCCGCCGCTTGCCGGTCCAGCACAGAAGACCGCAGAGCGCTGGGCAGCTCGCGTCCTGCTGCAATTGCGGGTCGAGTCCCGGCGCATCTGCGGAGGGTGGCCCGGCACCATTACCGAGGCACGCGCCGTCCTGGCGGGAGATCTGCTCCCCCAACTGACCGGAGAATCTCTCGATGCGCTGGAGCGTGTGGGCCACGAGCGGGTGGCTCGATTCCTCTACCAGGGCGCCCGCGAATACTGGGCGCGGCGGGAGCACCGACGTGAGCGAAAACACGATCGCGCTGGCGCAGAGGATGGCGCTTGACCCCGAGCCCCCGAACGTCAGCGTCGATGGGGCAGACTCTGCTCCGGTACTTGGGTGGGCTCAGCGCCGTCGCGCGTGATGGACCCTCCACCGGGACGCTCGACGAGATCCCGACCGAACTTTTGACTGCGGTCCTCGCGCGCGCCTCCCAAGCGGGGTGGAAAGCGGAGGACCGGACCTTGCTCTTCGCAGTGCTGGCCAAGGACTCCCGGATCTCCGTGCAGAGGGCCCTGACCGTGGCGAGGGGTGTCTCGCAGTCGAGAATGTCCACGCAATGTTCGTGGCACGCCTGGAAAGGACCGATCGTCGTGAGAAGAACGGATGCGGGGGACCGCCGAAGGTTTGCGCTGACTCTTCGCCAAGTCATTCAACTGTCGCGCGAATGCGCGTCAGGGTGCGACGATGCTGCGAGCCGCAGCCCCGCTGCGGGTGAACGGCTGGAGCATGCGCTGGCAGAGGTCCAGCCCGAGCTGTTGGTCAAGCTCTGGGCGCTCTTGCTGGCAGGCAAGAACGGGGAAGATATTGGCGCCGTCAGCGCCGGGGTGGCGGACGGGGAGGAGTCGCGGCTCCCATCGCTTCCAGCTTCACTCATCGCGGACTGCTTGAGCCGAGGCAGCGCGATTGCCGCTGCCACGCAGTTCGACCTCGAGAGTCCACTCGTCTCGTGGCCCGGCAATCCCGCCGAGACGGTGGATGAGCGGGCCTGGCTCAGTTTCGCCAAGCAACTCGCCAGGAATCAGCCCGGAGACTGGACGACAGTGGCCGTCTTCAACGATCACAAGCCACCGATGCTCACCAAGATCTATCTCCGCGTCGGGGGAAAGCCGTGGTGGTCCTTCCGGGGCGTCCTCGACCGCCCTTCCGCCAGAACCGTCGCGAGCGCCGACAAGCGTCGGCGGGTTCGGGTCACGACCGGGGAATCGCTCCACGATCTGGCGATCTGTTCGTTCGACCCCCAACAACGAGCGCTCTCCCGCGCGATGCGGGCGATCCGCGCCCGCACCGGCGTTGCGGCGGCGCGCCCAGTGGAAAGGGCTCGCCCCCATGGTTGAGTCCCACTCTCGGTGGTGAACGAGCCACGAATGCGCATATCGGATGACAAACTTCGTGGAAGAGCCATCTTGGGGCGCGGAGGGAAGCTGCTCGGCGAGATCCGCGGCCACCTGGTGTGCACCTCGACCTGGCGACTGGAAGCCTTTCGCGTGAGGCTCCAGCCGGAGGTGGTGGCGCAACTGGGGCTCCAACGCAGCTTCCTCGTCGATGTGCCCATCCACGTCTTCAAGTGGGTGGGCGAGAACGTCGTGCTCATGACGTCCCTCGATGGCCTTCGCCAAGCGCTGACCGCTGCCAAGCAACCCGAAGGGCCCGAAGCTGCCTGAGGGATCCCGCGTGGCGCTCGCGCCCTCCTGGTGCGAGAAACCGCTTCCCGCAGTAATGCTCGGGGCGAATTCGATGAAGCTGCCCGGCTTCTTCCCGTTGCCCACGGCACTCGGTGGCGAATCATTGCCCAGCAGTCGGCGCCGGTACCAATGTGATCGGGTGCCCAGTTCGGACGGGTGCGTCTCCGGGCTTCCGCCGGCCCCCCACCCCAGTGTCGACCCGGCGGAAACCCGGAACGAACTTGCGAACTGCTGTACTAGCCTGAGCAGTAGGCTCGCATGCCAAGGTTCCGACCGGAGGGTTCCGTCGGACGCGCCCCCTGGAACGTGCTACGCTGCATTTCTTCGTCGCAATGCCGTGGGGCCACTTGCTTGGACGATTCTGGGCTCGATAGAATACTCGGGCCGGTGGTCTTGGCCCGCCACGGTAGAAACGGCGGCGCTTCACGGTTGCGAAGACGCGCAACGAGGGGTCGACAAGGGAAGGGAGCGCCAGTCGGTGCGCCGACCTGAGTCACTGCTCATGTCGCCGAGGTGTCCGAAGCGAGAGGCAGCACTATGAACCAAGAACCGATGAACGCGGACCGAGCGCATGCGGAGCATGGGTCAGAGACAGCGCGAGCGGATCCTGCGAGCGTGCTGCGCCATGCATGGAGCCAGATCAGCCTCCGCAAGCTCCAGCAGATCGTGACCGAGACCATCACGCTCCTGAATGAAGCCGAGCCCGACGAGCTGCTCGGGAGTGCTCGCTATGAACAGAAGGCAGGGTGCTCGGAAGACCCCATTGCAGAGGCCCTCGAGGCCTGCCGCGCCGAACTGCGTGAGGAGTGCGGGATGCAAGACTCGCTGGAAGACCGGGCGGAGCACTGCAAGCTGGTTTGTCGCTGCATGGCGGAGCATGCTGGGTGGGCCGATGTGTTTCGCGAAGCGTTCCAGAAGTACCACGAGCTGGCGGGCAGGCTTCTGCGCGAGGCGCTACGTGACAGACTGGGGGATGCTGTCCAGACGCATCCCTAGATGAGCGAGCGTAATTGTCGATCACTTCTCGCCGAGCCCCCATTTGGGTGAGGGTCGAGCGAACTTGACGAGCGGATTCTGTCCCAGACCCCTCCCCAATCGTAAAATGACCTCATAATGAGGTGCTCGAGAATCGCGCTCGGTCATTTAGGACGCGGCATGGGGGCATGCGACCCCCACCGTAGCCCACCCGATTCGATGATCTTCGCGGGGCGAGCTTCGGCTGGCAGTCCTGCGTTGGTCAGTGCCAGCAGACAGTCTGAGGCGGATGAAGGTCTTCACATGCGAGAAGTGCGGCAACCTGCTCTTCTTCGACGCCCTGAGGTGCGCAGGATGCCAGCTCGAACTGGGGTTCGATCTCGAGCCCCGGCAGTTGCTCGGCCTGCGTGCCAACGGCCATCGTGCCTGTGCCAACCGCGCGGACGGCTGTAACTGGCTGGCAGTGGGCTCCAACGCCTACTGCACCAGCTGTCAGCTTTCGCGGGTTGTCCCTGATCTGACACGCGACGAACTGCGAGTTCGCTGGCGACTGCTGGAGCGGGAGAAGCGGCGCCTCCTCGACTCGCTTCTCCATGTCGGACTTCGCGTGGAGCCGCGCCACCCCAGCAACCCGAATGGACTCGCCTTCGATCTTCTCGGCGAAGATACCGCGGTTGGCGTTTCGCGAACACCGACAACCGGTCACTCGAACGGCATCATCACGATCGACGCCGCCGAGGCAGACCATCTGGAACGAGAGAAGCAGCAGGCAGCGATGGGCGAGCGATACCGAACGGTCCTCGGGCACCTGCGCCACGAAATGGGTCACTACTTCTGGAGCCGGCTCGTGCCTGCGGAATGTCTGGCGGCATGTCGCGGGACTTTTGGCGACGAGCGATGCGACTACGGTTCAGCCATCAAGCGTCACCATGAGTCTCCGCGACAGGACTGGCGCGGAGACTTCATCAGCCAGTACGCCTCATCCCACCCGGCGGAAGACTGGGCGGAAACCTTTGCTCACTACCTGCACCTGTGCGACGTCGTGGAGACGGCGGAGCAGTGGGGGATCTTGCCAGCGGGTGGCCCGAAACCACGACTGGACACCAGGCTTGCGGCGACTCGAGATCCCGAGTTCAATCGTTTGATATCAGAAGGGATCTGGCTCACCCTGGCCCACAACGAGCTCAATCGAAGCATGGGTCACCGAGATGCCTACCCCTTCGTTCTTGGCGCCGGGGTAACCCAGAAGCTCCAGCTGGTGCATCAGCGGGTGCGCTCCTGCGTTCCGAGTGCCGATTCCATCGCGCCCGCCCTCCCCGGCGCATGAGCACAGCACCGCCGTGTGGGTGCCGCGCGACCATCCGCGTTGGAAGGAGATCCACAGAGCGCAGTCCATGGCCCCGGAACCGGCCACCCCAAGATCGTCACCACGGAGCCGTGTTGGTACACTCGTACTGCGGCAACCCGAAACGGACTTCCGGGTTTTCGTGCTGGGTTTCCGTATCATGCGAATCATTCCACTCGGGTTGACCTTGGCTCTGGGCGCCTGCAGCGCCCATTCACCGCACACGCCGACCCCTGCCGCCGCGCCGACTCCTGCCGCCGCGCCGACCCCGAAGGTCACCGCGACTGACGGCGCGTCGACCGACGACACGCTGCCAGCGCGGACGCGCGTGCGGGACTGCACTGGCGAAGTGTCGTTCGACGACTCACGAATCGAGGCAGTCGTCCGCGATGAGATCGACCGGCCCCGTGGGCCGCTCTTCGCGAAGGATGTCGCGGGAGTGCAGCAACTGACGGCTTCCGGTTCGGGAGCGAAGGAGCTGGGGGGCGTCGAGTGCCTGCCGGCGCTTCGCTGGGTGTTCCTCAACGAGACGGAGGTGGCCGATCTGAGCCCGCTGGAGACGCTCACCAAGATCACGTGGGTGGAGCTGCGCGACACGCACGTGAGTGATGTCAGCCCCCTGCGCAGGCACAAGGGCATGGTACAGCTCTGGCTGAATACCGATGTGACCGACCTGGGTCCTCTCGCCGGAATGAGTCAGCTGCACACCCTGTTCTTCGGTGACAGCCAGGTCCACGACCTCACGCCACTGGTGGGGCTGCACGCGCTGAAGAAGCTGGATCTCGCGAACACCCAGGTGCGCGACCTGACCCCCCTCTCTGGTTTGACTCGGCTCGAGAGCCTGGGCGCCGATGGTCTCGAGTTGAAGGATCTCGGGTTCCTGAGCGAGCTCACCACTCTGGAGTCCCTCTGGCTCAACGACAACGACATCAGCGACATCTCCCCCTTGGCCGGGTTGGCCAACCTGGTGCGCCTCGACATGGACCACAACCGAGTGCACGACTTGACCCCGCTCGCGGGGCTGGAGCATCTGCGGATGCTCAGCTTGCGGAACAACCGGATCTCGGACCTGACCCCCCTCGCGGGATTGACCCGCCTGACTCATCTCGTTCTCGACGGCAACCAGGTGCGCAACCTCCAACCGTTGAATGGGCAGCGTCTGTCGGTGCTGGGACTCGGAGGCAACCCGATTGATTGTCGCGCTCAGTCCGCCGCCCTGCGCTCGCTCAGGCGTCCTTCGCGCATCGTGAGGGTCGACTGTCCCTGACCGAAGCTCAGTAGTCCACGCGACGCACCGCCGGAACCGGCGAACTGCCGTACTATCCTGGGTCCTCGAGGTCGAAGCCGCGACAGAGCTCGATCGGTTCCTGGCTAAAGTTCGAGGGGAGCGCCTCGCGAACGTCGCGGCCTTCTCGCAGGACGGTTTCGAGGTGGTGCCGGGTCAGGGCCCGATTGATGTGGCAGCGGGGGCTCCGGCGCAGATTGCGGCGGTCCTCGCCTCTTGTCAGACTCGCCTTGGCGAGACAGTCGCCGGCGCAGTGCCACTTGACGAAGCAATCGGCGCACTCGCTGAGGTTCTCCACGGTCTGACTCGCCAACCAGTCCAGGCGCCGTTCATCGATCTCCACCCGTGGTGGATCGAGGTGCACCCGACCGAAGAAGAAGCGTGCCGCACGCTCGTCCTGCGGTGACGTGATCTCGTAGCACGAGCTCACGTGGCCGTCCGGCGTCACGCAGAAGGAGCGTCCCGCTGCCTGACAGAACCGAGTGGTCGTGAGCTGCGGGCGCAGGCCGGAGTAGACCAGGCGCCGCTCATTCCGCTCGGCAATCCGTTGTGCAGCGATGAAGGCCTCGACGAAGTCGTCCTCGGAGGGGGGGGACACGGCCAGCTCCAGGGCGCGCCCGACGATGAACACGGGCTCCGCCATGATCGTACGACACTGGCTGACGGAGATGGCGTGCTCGACCAGGCTCGGGAGCGTGCCGACGGTGCTCTCCGTCACGGTCATGCGCAGCGAGTAGTTGAAGCGCCTCTCGTCGAACAGTGCCAGCGTGCGCACCAGGGCGTCGTAGCTGTCGCCGCCACCCAACCTGGGACGCTGAGTGTTCTGGACGCGCGCGGTGCCGTCGAGTGACACCGTGGCGCCGTGCAGCTTCTCGGTCACCCACTGGGCCGTCTCCACGGGCATCACCCCGTTGGTGCCCAGCGAAAAGCGCAGCTTCAGGCCCGCGCTCCGTGCCAGCGCTTCGCCCTCGTCCACGATGGCGCGCAGGAGAGCCGGTTCGGTGGTGGGCTCTCCACCACCGTGAAAGCTCACGGCGCAGGTATCGACGTTGCTCTTTTTTGCATTGTCGATCACGAAAGCAAGGGCAGTCCTTGCCATGGGCAGCGAGATCGGATCTGGCGCCTCGCCCCCGTGGGAATAGCAGTAGACGCACCGAAGGTTGCAGCGGCCGGTGACGAACAACGTGACGTGGGTGGGGTGGAAACCGCGTTGCGTCGCGCGTTCGAGGCGCCGATCCATGGCACCCTGCCGTCGCAGGATGCCAATTCGGGCCAGCTCGTCCGCGGTCTGGGCCAGAAACGGCGGGGCGGAACTGCCGCCGTCGTGGAGCGTCGCGAGCCATTCGTTGGTGGCCGTGTCCACCTCCAGGAGTAGTCCGCGACGAGGAGCGTAGACCATCGTTCCGCTGCCGCTCGTGGGCAGCAGGTAGACTTCGGGGTCGAGGTGCCAGGTCGAGGGGGATGCCGCTTGCGGAGTGACGACCTCTGGCATCAGAACGTCGCCGAGAGAGTGACGCCGGGAATGACGAAGTGCGCCTCTCCGATGTTCTCCGTGGTGAAGACGGAGTACTCCACCGAAGGGCGCAGGAAGAAGCCGCTGGCAGTGCGAAGATTTTCACCAGTCGTGTGCAGCGGAAGCCAGAAGCCGACGCCCACACCGATGTTGGCTCCCCCTTCCCGGGATCGCATCCCTTCGAGCAGCATGCCGTGCCCGCCCAGGTGAGTCTTGAGCTCGAATCCCGTGCGTGCGCTCATGGGAAGGAAGTAGGAAAAGCGGACGCGACTGAAGAAGAACGATCCGGTGATCCGACTATCGCCGACCACGTTGTCCGCCGTGAGATAGCCGAGATCCCCACCCACCTCGAGGCGCGGCACGACACCGTCGCGACGGGCGAGGATCCACGCACCACCGAGCCAACCATCGACCTCTCCAGCGAACCGATTGTCTGCCTTGCCGCGGCTGACCCCCGCCGGGTATCCGCCTCCAACGAAGATCGAGCCCGCTGCCTGTGCTGGGGTGGTGCTCAGCAGGGGAAGAAGTGTGGCTCCGATTGCGGCCCCGAGTGCGCGAGCCGCCCGTTGGCATGGCCGAGCCCGCTTCAGCTGTAGACGACGTTGCATGTGCATACCTGGTTGCATTGGCAGTTGCCCACTGACTGACACGAGCAGTCGACATTGCCGTTGCAAGAGCATACGGAATCACAAGAGCACGGGGAGTTGGCGGAGCACACGGAATCGCAGCTGCACGCGCCATCGCTGCTGCACTCCGAGTCGCAGGTGCAGACGGTGTCGCAGGTGCAAACGGTATTGCAGGTGCAAACGCCGTCTTCCCACTCGGCCTCGAATTGGCTGCCCAGCCCGTCCTCGTCGGAGTCGCAAGTGCAGACAACATGACACGTGCAACGACCGCTGGCGTCGGTCTCGATGTCGGCCTCGGAGTTGCAACTCGTCAGGACACGCCCGGCGGCAACGGCCGTTCCGCCGACGAGGAGCTGGTGGATGAATCGACGTCGGGACTGCTGTCGGTCGTCTCGCGTGATGACGACCTTGAGGATTCGTGATTCACGCAAGTGCTCGACCCTCCCCGTGACGATCCACGAAAGGTAAGCGAGTGGGGGCTACGCCGGGCGGGAAAAGGACAAATCTGACGTTACGTCATTCGCTGGGGGCCTGTCGGTGTCCCATCGATCGAGTGTCCCACTCGGCTCGAGCGTTCGCGGGAAGGGGGTAGGGAGTGTGGCGGGAGGTCGGCCGGGGTGGCGTACCCAAAGCTGGCGGAAACACGGAAGGAACTTGCGAACTGCTGTATTAGCCTCGCCAGCGAGATGACCTACGTCCACGGATACTCGCCGCGAGAGTCCCAGCGCCTGCAAGACCAGTCAGTGACCCTGGCGGAGCTCCTGCATGGTGGTTTGACGTTCGCTCCTGGCACCAGGGTGCTCGAGGCCGGGTGCGGTGTGGGTGCCCAGACTCTCTCCCTGGCCACCCGCCACCCCGGAGCCAGGATCGTTGCGGTGGAGCGCTCGGCCGCGTCCCTGGACCTGGCCCGTCGCGCGGTGCTCGAGCGTGGCGTGACGAACGTCGAGTTCGTCGAGGCGGACCTCTTCGACTACGATCCCGGAGAGGAGCTCTTCGACCACCTGTTCGTGTGCTTCGTGCTGGAACACGTGCCCGAGCCAGTCCTCCTGCTTCAGCGCTTGCTTCGCTACATCAAGCCGAGCGGGTCGGTGACGGTGATCGAGGGCGATCACGGTTCCGCGTACTTTCACCCCGACAACGAGCCAGCACGGAGGGCCATCCGTTGCCTCGTCGACCTCCAGGCGCAGAGCGGTGGCAACGCGCTCATCGGACGCGAGCTCTTCCCCCTGATGGTCGGGGCTGGAGTGCGTGACGTCGTGGTTGAACCCCGCGTGGTCTACGCGGACGCGGGACACCCGGAGATGGTCGAGGGGTTCACGCTGTCGACGTTCACCGCCATGATCGAAGGGATCGAAGCCGACGTCCTGGAGTCGCAGCGAATGACCCGGGCAGAGTGGGACGAAGCCATCGCGGCCCTCCGGCGAACCGCCGAGAAGGATGGCACCTTCAGCTACACGTTCTTTCGGGCACGCGGCGCGCGAGCCTAAAATGGCGTCCTACGCAGTCGCTGACATCAGCATCTCGAACCGGATGATCCCAAATCGCCGTGCACCCCGAGCGCCGCTCCCCGTGCGGAAGGAGCGGCCGGAGTGAGCCTGGGGTTGGCCGACTCTCTCGGAGGCGTCACGTCCCGCTGGCGGCGTCCGGGCACCCCGGACCGCTGCACCCTCCGTCGGTGATGATCCAGCCGTGGTCGGCGATCAAGGACTGCCGCGCATCGGCGGCAGCGGCGCTGTACGTCGAGCTCCCTCCGTCGAAGGTGACGTCGTCCTGCACGCTGCGCTGGGCCCAGGTGATCAGAAGCGCGTCATAGTTGGCCGTGGAGAGCGTGGCGTCCTGGAACATGCTGGCCATGGTGGTGACACTCGAGACGTCCCAGGCCGACAGGTCCTGGTCGTAGGCGCTTTGCTGGAACATGCTGGCCATGGTGGTGACGCTGGAGACGTCCCAGGTCGACAGGTCCCGGTTGTAGGTGCTTTCCCGGAACAGGCGCGCCATGCTGGTGACGCCCGAGACGTCCCAGGCTGACAGGTCCTGGTCGTAGGTGCTGTCCTCGAACATGCCGGTCATGTTCACGACGCTCGACAGGTCCCAGCTCGACAGGTCCTGGTTGTAGGTGGTCCCCATGAACATGAAGCTCATGTCGGTGACGTTCGAGACGTCCCAGGCTGACAGGTCCTGGTCGTACGCGCTCCAGAGGAACATCTCGGTCATGCTGGTGACGCTCGAGACATCCCACGCCGACAGATCCCGGTTGTAGTCGCTCTCCCGGAACATGTGACCCATGTCGGTGACGTTCGAGACGTCCCAGGCTGACAGATCCTGGTCGAACGCGGTGGTGCCAGCGAACATGCCGGCCATGCTGGTGACGTTCGAGACGTCCCACGCCGACAGGTCTCGGTTGTAGGTGCTCCTGTGGAACATGTAGCTCATGTTGGTGACGTTCGACACATCCCAACTCGATAGGTCCTGGTCGAACCCGCTCGCGCTGAACATGTAGGTCATGTCCGTGACGCCAGACACATCCCAGGCGTCGAGGCTGGGAATCGATCCGAGACGCGGGCAGTGGCTGAAAGCGCGACTCAGGCTGGTCGTCTGCGTCAGGTCCGGAGCGTCGGTCGCCGTGATCACTAGGTTCTCCGCGCCCCAGAACTGGGAGACGGTGTCTCCTAGCGAAAACGTTCCCCACTGAATCACCTCTTCGAGCTTCCCCGCGTCCCCCAATTCCAGCATGTCGACGCCGGCGTATGTGAACCGCCAGCCCGATATCACGCCGAAGATATCGACGGTGTAGGTGCCGACGGCGGGGTAGGTGTGCGTTGTTGCTGGCGCATCCCAGGAGGCGATCTCGTCCGTGGTACCGTCCCCCCAGGCGACGACGAAGTCGTAGGTGCCGTGTTCCACCAGCGGCAGGGAGATCTGATTCTCGTCCGAGGATCTCGGGGTGCCGGCTGTGTTCCAGACGGAGATGAAGTGGCTCGGGTCGCTGGGGGGGGCACCAGCCGTACCCGCACCGCCGGTCGCCGTGGCGCCCGTGGCACCGGTGGCACCGCTGGCTGCACCGGCGGCGCCACCGGTGCTAGCAGGGACGCCGCCCCGTCCGCCAACTCCGGGCTCACCGGCGGCTGCGGAACCACCACTGCTCGTGGCCCCGGTCGCTTCACTCCCACCAGCTGGGTGCCCGTCACCCTGCGTCTTGCCACCGCACCCGCATAGCCCCAGCAAACCCAGCAGCAGTGACCCGCACCCGACGTTCGCGACGAAAGACATCTCGCTCCCCACCAGCCAGACACCGTCGCTCGGACGAGTCCGGTTCGACCGGAGGGCCATCTCGAGGCACCACACGATCGTGGCTTTCTCGACCCTGCTCGACAATGTACGGGCTGCAGGTTGCTGGCGGAAGCAGAAAACCTTTGCGGATGGTCAGAGGTGGTCTGTCTCCGGGCGCCTCGCCCCTGCTGGACACGCGGAGACAGGTGTTTTTCGCTTCGGGCAAGCCGATCGGTGTTCTAGACCATGCGGAGCATGGGGCGGAACGGAAGGCGCGTCGCGCGAGTTGGCTGGGTCGGTCTGGTGGTGCTGTGGGTGGCGGCCTGCGGGAAGACGTCGGATACGACGAGAGTGGAGCTGGGCGCAGGCTGCCAGCTGAACAGCGATTGCCAGGTGGGTCTCTCGTGTTCGGCGGGCCGCTGCCACGTGCAGTGCACCACGTCACGTGACTGCGCCGACGGCGCTCGCTGCGTTGTGATGGCGAACGACGAGCGCACCTGCCTGCTCGAGACGGAGATGGAGTGCACCAGTCACGAGGACTGTCCCATCCCGCTGATCTGCGCGGCGGACAGCGAATGTCGCGGGGAATGCCTCGTCGATGGTGATTGTCCCGAAGGTCAGCGCTGCACCAACCAGGAAGTTTGCGCAGAGCCGGGCGAGGTGGATGGACGGGGGGATCTGGCTGTGGGCACGGGCGGAGCCGGTGGTTCCGCGTCTGGTGGTGCCGGTGCGCCGGGCAACGCGGGTAGCGCCGGCGTACCGGGCAATGCGGGTGGTGCCGGCGCGCCGGGCAACGCGGGTGGTGCCGGTGGTTCCGCGTCTGGCGGTGGTGGCGCTGGCGGCGCGGCAACGGGCGGCGCGGTAACGGGCGGCGCGGCAACGGGCGGCGCGGCAACGGGCGGCGTGGCAACGGGCGGCGTGGCAACGGGCGGCGCGGCAACGGGCGGCGCGGCAACGGGCGGCGCGGCAACGGGCGGCGCGGCAACGGGCGGCGCGGCAACGGGCGGCGCGGCAACGGGCGGC
>JBNLDK010000159.1:0-17817 GCA_050304295.1 Polyangiaceae bacterium | reverse complement strand
ACTACCTGCCAAAGTCGGTCCTGGCCGCCATCATCATGACCGCCGTCTTCGGGCTGGTCGACGTCAAGGAGGCCCGGCACCTCTGGCACGTGAAGCGGGAAGATCTCGCGCTGCTCGGGATCACCTTTGCGGCCACCCTATTGGTCGGCATCGAACAGGGTATCCTGGTCGGAGTCGGCGCCAGCCTGCTCTGGTTCGTGGTCAAGGCGACGCGGCCCCACTTCGCGGTTCTGGGGCGAATCCCCGGCACTCGCGAGTACCGAAACGTGCAGCGCTGGCCAGACGCAGAGCCCGCGCCAGGTGTCCTCGCGCTCCGGATCGACGCACAGTTCTACTTCGGCAACGTGAGCTTCCTCAAGGAGACGGTGCGGGCGCTAGAGCGCGTCCAGGCAGCGGCCGTCCGCGCCGTGGTGATCGACGCCACGAGCGTGAACAACCTGGATTCGAGCGCGGACGCCGCGCTGCATGAGCTGCTCGACGACTACACCGAGCGCGGCGTGGTCCTGTACTTCGCCGGCACCAAGGGCCCCGTTCTGGATGTGATGAAGCGCTCCGGATTCCACGCCCGGCTCGGCGGCACGCGCTTCTTCCTGAACGTGGCGGACGCGGTGGACGCGGCCGCCAGCGACACCGCCGAACGACCCGTCCAGAAGTCGCAGTCCGCTCCCGAGGAGGACCAGGACCCCACCCCAGCCCTGATTGCAGCGCCGGCATCGGCCTGAGGGGAGACGCACCATGGAAGACGCCGTTGCTGACTCGGTCCAACGCGCCCTCACCGCCCCGGATGCGATTCGCTGGCTACCCCTCGCCGATCTCGCTGGACCAGAGGGGCTCTCCTGCATCGACGGGCGCCATCACCACTGCACGGTGGGGGCGCCCGGCGGGAACGCTGGCGAGCTGGTGCTCGCCCTCGGGGTGCTCGAATGGTTTGCGGGAACGGCGTTCGACCGAGCCAAGGTTCGGTGGGTGCTCGAACGAGTCGTCGCGGCCCAGGGGCGCTTCTACCTGCACACCGACGCCGGTGCCCTGGGCGTTCTGGGCCGGCGGCTCGTGGCGGATGGCGTCGTGACTCCGGAGCAGGTCCGTTCGCCTGAAGTGACGTTCGATCTGATCGCGGCGCCACCTCCCGAGCTGCGGTCGCGTCTGCTCCCGTACCTGGTGGACCCGCGCCACGTCGGCTGTGGTCATCTTCGAAGCTTGCTCACCTCACCGGAGCTCTATCGGGTAAGAAAGGACCTCGTGGAGAGCATCGTGATGGCATTCTTCGAGCTGCACTGGGCCCGGTCGCACGACACGGACTTCGTCGCGCTCGATGGTGATCACCGGGAACTCGCGCTGCTGAACGTGCACACGCCCTCGCCGCTACGAGACGACACGCTGGTGCCGAGTCTCTGCCCCGCGAACGATGGTGGCGCCTTCTTCGTGAACCACGTCGCCGCGCTTCGTTACTTGCGGAGCAAGACCGTGGCGCTGCTCCTGCGCAAGGAGCTGCACGCGCGCCTCGAGCGCGTCGCGGCCGACGACGTTCTGCTCGAGCTGGAGCGTCTCGGTGAGCGGCACCTGACGACCACGCTCGAACGCCTCGCTCCGGGGTTGCCCCGCCGCCGCATCGACTTCGACGGCGAGAGCGAGCAGATCTCGTTTCGCTGAGGGCGCACGCCCGACCCGGACTCCGCCTGGCCCCGCCCGTCTCCGCCTGCGAGGCCGGACCGTTCCAGTTGAGTCCTCGGCTGCTCACGCAGCCTGCGGTCGTCTCGGTCACGATCCGGGGCGTAGCCGAGACGACGGGCGCCTCCGGCGCCCGCCATCCAGCCCCGAGCTGACGTGGCACCAGCCCCGGGGCGCGATTCCCGCGCCTCAACCCTCTGCTTCGGTCTCGAGCTGCTCACGGACGGGGTCGACCCCCTCCTCGCACCACTGGCAGCTCGACGCCTTGCAGGAGGGCTTTCGGACGTGCCGAACGAGGCGCACCGGGCAGGGGGCGCGCCTCGACACGGCCTGCGCCGTCGACCCGAGCAACAGGCGAGCGAGGCCGCGTCGCTGCCGGGAGCCCACCACCAGATGCGCTGCGCGCTGCTCCGTGGCCACCTCGAGAATCGATTCGACCACGTTGCCGTACTCGACCCGAGCGAGAACGTGGTGTGGACCGTGGTTGGCGCGCTCGACGAATCCCGCCAACCAGCGCCCGGCGCTCGCGACGAGCTCTGCCCTTGGCGCATCGTCTGCCGGCGCGGAAGGGGCGGCCTCGAGGGGCTCGACGACGTGGAGCAGGACGAGGCGGGCGGGGTCGCGCCCGGCGAGAGCCATCGCCTCGTCCAGCACGTCCCCCGTGCACTCACTGCGCGATAGCGCCACGACGATGGTCTTCATGATGTCACTCGGCGCGGCCGCTCTCGAGGGTGCAGCCACCCGGCGAGTCTACCGTGGGGTCAAGCGTCGCGCCCCGAGTCAAACGGGGGGCTCCCCCACCCGGGCGGTGGCTCGCGCGGAACGCCGCAAGGAGTACAAATCGCTTGCGAAGCGCTGGTTGTGGCGCCATGTTGCAACGCGATGCAACGGGTGCTGAAACATCCGGGACGCCGGGCAACCGAGTACCACGGCATGATCACCGGGGCTCCCTGCATGCTCGAGCTGTTCCGGTTGCTCGAGCGGGTGGCGCGTACCGAGTCGAACGTGCTCATCCGCGGCGCCTCTGGCACCGGCAAGGAGCTCATGGCGAAGGCATTGCACGAGCTCAGCGGGCGCGCGGGGGGACCGTTCATGGCGGTCAACTGCGCGACGCTCACGCCCGAGCTGCTCGCCTCGGAACTGTTCGGCCATGTCCGGGGCGCGTTCACCGGGGCGATCCGCGACCGGCGTGGCCTCTTCGCGACCGCGGACACCGGCACGCTCTTCCTCGACGAGATTGCCGAGATGCCCCTCGACATCCAGGCTCGCCTGCTGCGCGTGCTGCAGGACCACACGTTCGTGCCGCTTGGCGGGATCGACAACGTCACCGTCGACGTTCGGGTCGTGTCCGCCACGAACAACTCGCTGCGCGAGCAGGTCGCCGAGCGGCGCTTTCGCGAAGACCTGATGTACCGCGTCCGCGTCGTCTCGATCCACCTGCCGCCGCTGCATCGGCGCACTGGGGACGTCGAGCTGCTCACGTGGCGCTTCGTCGACGAGTTCAACGCGCTGGGCGGGCGCCGCATCGAAGCCATCGAGGCGGCGGCCATCGACGCGATGCTCGACTACCACTGGCCCGGGAACGTGCGCGAGCTGCGCAACAACGTCGAGCACGCGTTTGCGGTCGGCGAAGGCCCCCTGCTCAAGCTCGAGGATCTGACGCTCGAGCTGCGCGGGTTGCCGCCTCCCGAGGACGACCCGGCGCTCTCGATCCCGCTTGCCCCGGACAACGCCGAGGCGGACCGCATCCGCCAGACCCTCGGGGAGGTCGCTGGCCGCAAGACCGAGGCGGCCAAACGCCTCGGCATGAGTCGATCCACGCTGTGGCGGAAGATGCGCGAGCACCGGCTGGTATGACGAGCCGAACCGGGGGCGGAGCCTACCCCTGACGGCCCGACAGCTGCGCGGGCTCGCACGTGTCGAGGGTTGCCGCGGCGGCGGTGTCCTTGGGCTTGAACACGTTGAGCGGGATCTTGAGATAGGCGTGCTCGCCCTCTGGCTTCGGCAGGCGCCCGGCGTCCACGTTGACCTGAACGCTCTGGAAGAGCAGCTTCGGTGCGGGTAGCGTCGCATCGCGCTTCTCGCGGAAGGCCACGAACTCTGCCTCGGTGCTATCGCCGCGCAGCGCAATGTTGCCCTGCTTCTGAGCGCCCACGGTGGACTGATACCGCACCTCACGGCCGCCAGGCTGGTAGTCGTGCCCGACGAAGACCCGGGTCTCGTCCGGCTGGGTGTAGATCTTCTGCTGGACGGAACGATAGAGGTCCGTGGCGCTACCACCGGGGAAGTCACACCGTCCCGTGCCCGAGTCGGGCATGAAGAGGGCGTCGCCAGTGAAGAGCGCATCGCCAATCCGGTAGGTGGCGCAGGCGGGAGTGTGCCCCGGAGTGTACGTCGTCTCGATCTGGAGGGTGCCAGCCGCGAGCGTTTCTCCCTCGTGGAGAAGCCGGTCGAACTGGCTGCCGTCCGTCGGGAATTCGGCGGGCAGGTTGAAGATCCCCTTGAAGACCTTCTGCACCTTGGTGATGTTCGCCCCAATCGCCACCTTCACGTTCGGGCAGGCCTCCTTGAGCAGCGGAGCACCCGAGAGGTGATCGGCGTGAGCGTGGGTCTCGAGGACCCAGTGCAGCTTGAGGTGGTTGTCGTTCAGGAACTGAATGACCTCGTCCACGGACTCCCGCCAGAGCTGGCCCGACGGGGCATCGAAGTCCTGAACGGGGTCGATGACGACCGCGTCCTTGGTTTCCGGGTCGTAGACCGCGTAGGTCAGAGTGCTGGTGCGCGTGTCGTAAAACGTCTTGATCTGCATGGTGCGGTTCCTTCGGGTAGGTCGCGTGCCGTCGTCACCGTTCGCTTCATCCTGCTACTGGTTGGAGAGAGTTGCGTAACGGAAGGATTCGCGAAATTCACTCCGACGTCGGCGAGTCCGGAGCTCCGGTCGGGTGCGTCGAGCTGTCGCAGCCGACACCCAACCCGAACCCGGTCGTCAGCCAATACTGAACCCAATCTCGCTTGCGCCTGTAGCCTAGCGTCGACCAACGGCAACTGTCCGAGATCGCTTACTTCTTCATCGACTAGATGGGGTTCCGAGGAAGACCAACTCGTCGGTCCGTGCTAGGTTCGGATTTATGGACGACCTCCTGCTCAAGCGGTTCGACCGCCTCGACGAGAAGGTCGGCACCATCGACGAAAAGGTCGACGTGGTGCGACGCGAGGTGGAAGGGGTCCGGGGCGATCTCGCTGAGCTTCGTTCCCGTCTTGCCGAAGTCGAGATGCGAGTTGCCACGGCTCTCCTCGACGTCGTTCGGTCCAACCAGGACCTCGTCTCCGAACTGCGTCAGCAGCGTCTTGCTCGCGACGAGCGCATCGAGGCGCTCACCAAGCGGGTGGATGCCCTGGAAGCCAAGCTCGGTTGAGCGCCGACTTCGAGCTGCTGCGTTGGCCGTGTCTTGGCAACGTCGCGCTGGAGAACGAGCTGGCGACCTAGCCAGCCGGTGGAGACTGGCGCAATCGAGCTTGCCGAAGGGCAGCCGCCGGCAGCGGCAGGAACGCCCCGAGATTGCACGGGGCCAGCTCGCTGTCTCGCAGCAATCAGGGGTGAACTCGACGGAGCATCTCGCGACCGATTCGGATCGGCCGTAGCTGTTGCTGACGATGTCGTGGCCGTCGGCTCCCCAGCCACCGGATCAATCGCACCGCGTGGGGAGTCGTGGCTCCCGCCAGCGGAGCCTCAGGCGAGTGTAGCCAGTCATGAAACGAAGCCCACACGCCTCTGGCGAGCCGGCCCGCGAGCTGCGATAGCTCCGACGATGGATCGCTGTCGTTGAGGTAGGCAACCAGCGCTTCCGCAGGCTGTCCCGTTAGGTCGAGCGGGGCGCAGGAAAGCCAGCCGATGGTGTCGGCGTGCCGGAAGATCAACGGGACGCCCGACACGACGGGGAAGCGAGCGTTGCACGCGGCGTTGCCGCACACGATCGCAGCCTCCGTTTCCAGCTTGCCAGGTCGGGCCAGCTTGCCGGAGGACGAGCAATTCAAGTGGCTCGTGCGAAGCTCGCCGGAGGGCGTCACCGAACGACAGCGTGGACAGACCAGACGTAGCTCATCGAGGGACGACATGGCTCGACTCGACCGCGGCTCGTGCGCGGGGGAGACACGATAGCCGAAGTCGGGGGACGTTTCGTGGAATCCAGCAAGTATCCGGCCCAAGCACCCAAGCCCTCGAGTAGATGCGACTATGAAGTGGCCTGGCAGTCCAGGACAAACGTCTGGGGCTGCCTGGCGGGGCGTGGTGGGGGGGGAGGTCGTTGGGTGTTCGAGGTAGTTGCAACGGGCTGTCGGAATCGACTATCCGCGCTCGCGGTGGCGCACAGGTGGAAATCCGTTGGCGGGGCGCAATCGCATAGACGCAGTCGGGGTCGTCGAGGAGTCGCCCACCGGACGCATTTGTCGCGCTGCCCGCCTCTGGACCGCTGTTGTTATGCCTCGACCCCGTCGGGTTGCGACGAGGAGAGTCTTCGGGCGACGTCAGCAGGCGAGCTGACGTCGTGCCTGGTGGCTGGGATCGTAGCGTGAGCCATCGCGCCACAGCGCGAAAAGAACGCCGGCTAGCTCGCGCGCCAGCGCGACCGTTGCCACGAACTTGCCACGCCGGTGTTCGACGCCCTTCGCCCAGAGCACGAGCGGATCCGCGGGTCGCGAGCGCTTGAGGACCCAGGTCGCAAGGACCAGGACGCGACGCACTGCTGGCGAGCCCGCCTTTTGGTGATGCTGGTGCGACGAGTGCGCTGCGAGCTCGAGTGCTCGCCGGGTGTGAGTCCGAGGTAGGCGCTCACGGCGTGCGCGCTGGGAAAGCGAGCAACGTCGTCGAGAGCCGCCATGAACCGCAACGCCGTTGTCGGTCCGACGCCTGGCACGGACATCAGGCGCGCGCAGAGCGGGTCGCTCTTGGCGAGTCGTTGCATCTCGGGTCGGCAGCAGCAAGCTGGACGTCGACCGCTGTGATCACCACCAGCAGGCGCTCGATGAACTGGCGAGCCTAGCCTGATTCTTGGCAGCTGAACGTATGCCCGCCGATTCCTGGTCCACCCACCACCCGACAAGTCTCGCCAGCGCCGCACCCCGTCTGAGCGATTGGATCGCAGGGCACGTTGGAGTCCCAGCAGACCCCCTGGTGCCACCGCTCGCCGGTCTTCTCGACGCACGTCACCCCTTCCTCACACCAGTCGGGACTCTCCACGTGGCAGGCGGGCAGGCACAGACCCGTGCTCGAGTCCGTCCACGCCATGCAGGTCAGGCCGACGTCGCAGGAGTCCACGGCCGCCGTCGGGTCGCAGATGGCGGCCGAGGGCACGCACCCGCTGGAAGCGGCAGAACCGGGATCGACGACGCAGGTGTCACCGTTGCCGCAGGGATCTCCCATGCTGGGGTCGCAGGCTCTGGCGCACAGGCCCGCCGAGTCCAGACCCGCGAACTGCAGGCAGGTTTCCTCATCGCCGCAGTCGCCATTCCCTTCGCAGCCGGTTCCGCAGACCCCGGTGCCGTGTAGCACCGCGTCCTCGAAGAACGTGTCGTCGACGAACGGCAGGCACGCGAAATTGTCCTCGCAGGCCGCGTCGCCGTGCGTGGGATCGCAGGCCGACAAGCACACGCCGGGCTCATCACCATCGGGCAGAATGCAGTCCGTGCCAGGACGGCATTCGATGCTACGGCTCGGAGCGCAGAACTGGGCGACGGAGTCGATGCAGAGCGCCAGTTCGCCCGTGGCGAAGGACGGCACGAACAGCCCGACGTCGTTGCAGTAGTAGCCCGGCAAGGTGCAATCGGTGGTGGCCGGGTCGCAGATCTCCACGCAGGCCATCGGAGCGGGTCCCACGACATCCTCGGAACCAACGCACAGGTGCCCTTCTTGGCAGCTTGCGCTTGGATCGAAGGTACACTCGTCGCCGGCCTCGCCCGGGCCAAACTCGACGCAGACTCCGCCTAGCAGCTCGCTCACCGGGTTGCAGTGCTCGGTTCCCGGGTTGCAGTCGTCTGCGAGGACACTGCACTCGGCGCACGAGCCGACCTCGTCCGTGAGCGCGATGCACTCCGCGCAGTCCGACGGGGGCGGTTCGCCCGGATGACAGAGCGGCGCGCACCGTCCCGGCTCCCCACCAATGATGTCGCTCCCGAGGCAGGCCAGGCCCGGCACGCAGGGTGCTCCCGCGCCGCCATCGCAGAGCTCGCCCAGCTCGAGCTCACCGGCGGGCGCGCAGACCCGCGCGAAGCGCGCAACGTCGACGATCAGGCAGCTCTCATCTGCGCTCCGGTCACACCCTTGGGACGTCACGAAGTCGCAATCGGAAAGCTCGTAGCAGGCCAGCGTGGGGTCATAGCGATGGGTCTGCAGGCAGATGCCCGAGTCGCCGCAGCGATCTCCGGCATGCGCGTCGTCCGGACACAGTGGCCGGCAGAAGAAGCCGCCGTACGGAGCCCCCGCGCAAACGCCATCCAAGCAGGCGCTCGCGCCACGGGTCACATCGCAGGGCTGGAGCTCCGAGGCCGAGCCCGCGCTCCCAGCAGTGCCTGGGGCTGCACCACTGGCTGTCGCACCAGCGGATCCGCCCGTTGCTCCCGCCCTGCCACCACCCGAGGGGTCGCCGCTCGAACCACCCGAGGGGTCGCCGCTCGAACCGCCCGACGGATCGCCGCTGGAACCGCCGACGGGGTCGCCGCCCGCCCCCCCCAATGAGTCGCCCCCCGACCCCCGTCCACCCACTCCGCTCTCGCTCCCCGCGCCCCCCGAGCCATCGTGCCTCTCCTCGTCCGAGCTGGTGTTGCCTCCACAAGCACCGAACCAGAACACCACCACGCCCAACGCCACCAGCGTGCGTCTCATCCGGCCACTCTCGCATGGATGCTCATCGCGTCAAGGGCCAGTCTCGGCGGGCGTTCGTGCGGGAGTTGTCCGTGCTCGGGCTGCCACGACAATCTCGAGGCTCCTGGCAAACCTCACCAGAAGCAGATGTACCCCACCGCGATCACCCCGAGGATTGGGGCTGTGTTGAAGATATCCCAGCCCTTCCAGCTCGCACGGAGGCAAAGCGATCCAACCGGAATCGGCCTCGTACGGGTGATGGTGGGGTTGTGCGGGGTGGAGTGGAACACGGCAGCGAGTACAGGTTCATGGAACTGTCCGCAAAACGCTGACCCGAGTAGCCAACTTGCGCAGCAAACCGGGATGGGCGCCGCATCGCGAGCCAGCGTAGCCCGAGGCCCCCCCACGATAGACTGCTTCGCGCTGCGGAGCCGCACCGAGTGGACTACGAGCCTGAGCTCGGCATATAGATAGATCCCGATGGGCGACCAGAGAGTCTTCGAAACCACTGCGCCCGGTGCGAGCACGCACAGTCGCGCGGGGAATCGCGACCGTCTCGGGATCGTCTGGGTCTTCCCAGTTCCTACTTCTCTGACGACTCGGTTCGAGGGGACTCGCATCGTGCTCGGTCGCAGCGATGACAGTGATGTGGTGTTGCAGGGAGCTGAGGTTTCTCGACATCACGCTGAAGTGCTACGCATTGGTTCCGAGTGGGTCGTTCATGATCTGGGCAGTCGCAACGGTGTCTACGTCGATGCAAGACGGGTCGAAAGCTCGATCTTGCGCGGGGGAAATGTCTTGCGACTGGGCGAATGGATCGGGGTTGTGCGTTCGTTCGAGGTCGAAACCGAGAGCGCGCCGCTGCAGCTTCGGCAGCTGTCGCCCAACCTGGTTGGTGGCGCCTATCTACAGAGTGCCATCGCCGATGCAGAGCGGGTCGCCCGATCCCGCGTTCGGATCGTGGTACAAGGTGAGACGGGAGCGGGCAAGAGACAGCTTTCTCAGGCGATCCACCACTGGAGCGGCCGCACGGGCAAGTTGATTGTGATCAACTGCGCGGCCTTGTCGGACGACGGCGTGGAGGGGGAGCTCTTTGGCTACGCAGAGCGAACCATCGGCGCCGACAGAGCTCGTTGCGGCTACCTGCCAGCGGCAGACACAGGCACGCTCCTGCTCGACGAAGTGGCGGACATGCCTTCATCGATACAGCCGAAACTGCTTCGGGCGTTGGAGGACCAGGCGGTATTGCCCTTGGGGGGATCTGCAGTAGTCCCCATCGACGTCCGGGTTGTCGCCGCCACGCGGGAGCCACTCGAGCTTGCACTTGAACAGCGGCGACTTCGCGTCGACCTCTGTGCCTACCTTTCAGCTCTCACTGTCGTCTTGCCGCCCCTTCGCGAACGTCGAGAAGACATTCCTGGCTTGTTTGCTCACCTGCTGCAGCGTCACTGGCAGGGACCATTGCCCTCGGTAGATCCGCGCCTGGTTGAGCGCCTGTGTTGCCATCATTGGCCCTACAACGTTCGTGAGTTGGATCAACTGTCGAGCTATCTCAGCGACGCTCACCCCCAGGAGTCACGCCTGCGCATCGCACACCTGCCACAGAGCATGCGACAGGTTTCGCGCTCGGCGCCACCACCCACCGAGGACCATGCGGCGGACGACACGGCGTTGCGTGAAAAGGTGGTTCGTCAAGATCTCGAGAAGCGGCAACGACGCGAGCAGGAGCTCAAATCCGTGAGCGAAGCGCTGCGGCTATGCCACGGCAACGTCAGCCAAGCCGCCAATGCGCTCGGGATCTCTCGCCAGAAGATCTATCGCATGATGCAGAGCGCATCGCCTGCCGAACTCGAAGAGCTCCGCCAGTCGGCTACTCCCAATGACACAAGTGACTAGCGTTCCCTCGAACCAGACCCTGCAGGTTGGGGAACAGATAGGTGACTACCGACTGGTCCGATTCATTGGTGCCGGTGGCATGGGGGAGGTGTACGAGGCACAACACAGGACGTCGGGGACACGCTGGGCCATCAAGTTCCTGCGCCGAGATCACGCTTTTCGGCCAGACCTCTTGGCACGCTTCGAGCAAGAGGCACGCATCGCAAGCACCTTGAACAGTCGCCACCTCGTCAAGGTTCGCGAATTCTGCGTGGCGCAATCTGCCAGGCCGTACATGGTCATGGACCTGGCCGAAGGACAAAGTCTCGCCAATGTCCTCACCGAACAGGGACCACTCGAGATTGCCCGCGCCGTCGACTTGGCCCATCAAGCCTGTGTTGGGTTGCGCGCCGCACATGACAGACGAATCGTCCATCGCGATCTGAAACCCGACAACCTGTATGTCTGTCCACAAGACGGCGGTACGGAGCTCCTCAAGATTCTCGATTTCGGTATCGCCAAGCACCTTGGGGCAAAAGGCTCGGGACCGACAACGGAGACGGGGAGCAACCTTGGTACGGCGTACTACATGTCGCCCGAGCAAGCGCAGGGCGCCAGGGATGCCGTCGACCACCGAACGGATATCTACTCACTGGGCGTCATACTCTACGAGATGCTCTCTGGCAGACGGCCCTATGAAGGGGAGTCGTACAACGAGATCCTCATTCGAATCGTCACCCAACGACCCGTGCCGCTCGAAGTCTTCTGTGCGAATATTCCACGAAACTTGGCTCAGGTCGTGGACCGCGCCATGCAGAGAGAGTCTGCCGAGCGATTCCAGTCCGCAAGCGAGTTTGCGATTGCCCTCGCGCCACTCGTGGCGAGCAAGATCGAATCGACGTGCTTTGGTCTTGCGCTCAAGCCACCCACGTGTCCTCGCAGCCCGGACATGAGCACCCTCGAGACCTGCAGTTCCACCGCGGATCCGGCAGAGATCCCTCGCGAGGAGCCGACACGGGACGAGAAATCGCGCTTGGTGCATGCTCCCGTCTCCGAGCAGTCACCCCACAGGCGAGCCTACGTCAGCATGCAATTCGTGCTGGCGATAGCGGCCACTGCCATTGTCACGGTCTTGGCGCTCTGGCTGCGCGAAGTGTCACGAGACCAACGGGATCCAGAAACGGAAGACTACTCCGCACCAACAGCGTTGCCCGCGCACTCGGGCACTGCGCAGGTTGGTCGCACGACAGAGCCGTTCGCCAGGGTCCCACCAGTTGTTCCATCCGGCGACTCGACAGCGTCCGCAGAGACGCTCGCCGAAACGATGGGAACTGAGAAGCGGAAGAGACGCCCACGAGTGAGCACCGCGCCCCTCTCAACGAGGTCACGGAAGGTAGCGCCCCAGCCGCAGATTGACGCGAATTCGGCACAGAAGACCCCCACGATCGACGACCCACTCCCACCCAATCCACACGCATTGGGCGTGTCACCTGTGATGGAATGACCTTCACGCGATGTCGCGGGTTCTGGCATAGTGTGGCGAGCCTCAGATAGCTCGTTGCTGCAATGAACCGACGAATCACTGCCGGCCTCGTGTTCTTGACCCTCTGTGTGTGTGCCGCCAGGGCGTTTGGCGCGCCTCCCAATCCGACGGCGGAGGCAGCAATCCGAGACGGCAAGAGCCGCTACAATTCGGGGGACTATGAAGCCGCGATCGAGTCGTTCAAGCTGGCCTACTCTGCGCAGGCAGACAGCGAGATCCTCTATCAGCTGGGCAAGTCCTACGCCATGGCAGACTGGCCGGTGCAAGCAGTGGACGCGTTCGAGCGCTACCTCGACGCGAGTCAGGTGTCGGAGGAGCGTAGGCGAGAGGTCGCCAGCGCGATAGTGGGCCAGAGGAGGCGAATCGGATCGCTCGTCGTGCAGGTCACGCCGGCTGATGCGATCGTTGAGGTGGATGACACTCCACTCGCTCGCAGTGCCCACGGGATGCCTCTACCAGTGCGTCATGGTTCACACGTGGTGTCCGCGTCGCTAGACGGATACCTGCCGGAGACTCGCTCGGTGCGCGTGGGCGCGGGGAAGACTGGCGTTGTCAAGTTCGTCCTTTCGCCGGTTGCACCACCTGCCCGCGACGGCTTGCTCACAGTGCGCTGCTCGCTACCTTCCGTGACCGTGCTCGTCGACGATCACCAAGTCGCCACGACGCCAGCAGAGCAGCCCATTCTGATCCCGGAAGGGACTCACCGCCTGAGGCTGGAGCGACCGGGTTACCAATCACAGACCGCCACCGTTCGAGTCTCACGCAACACGGCCACCTCAATCCACTGCCAGCTACCAGTCGCACAACCCCTCGCGTCATCCGGACAGCTGAGCCTCGATCTCTCGGAGTCGGAAGCCGTGGTACTCATCGATGGGGTTCGCGCAGACAGGTCGAACGTGCTGCCGCCGGGCCTCCATGCGGTCGAGGTTCGGCACTACGGCTTCGAGCCCTGGGTACGTCAGCTGCGCGTGGACGCGGGTAGCACCCATCACGTGGACGTTATCCTGAATCCCACTCGAGCCTATCTGCACGACATCGAGGAGCGAGCGCGACAGCGGCGCAATTGGTCGTATGTGTTGGGGGCAACGGGGGTCGCTATCGCTGGGACGGCTCTTGGGGTTGGGGTGTGGAATCAGGGTCGCTACATCGATTGGAAGCACGAGCGGACCGAGCTGGAGCAGGACTACCAAGCGCCTGGCGTAGCGGCGGCTGAACTCGAACAGAGGCGCAGTGATGTGAACAGCGAACTGCGGTCGATCCACTCGGTTGACATCGCCACAGCCATGCTCGGCGTTGCCGGTGGAATGCTCCTTGGATCGGGCACCTTGCTCTTGCTGACCACCAAGAAACCCCCACGCGGGCACGGGCAGTCCCTGGCCCTGCAGCAAGCCCGGCGGAGGATTGGGATGAACGTTGCTTGGTAGGTGCTGGATGGCTACCCGGCGATTGCTTCGCCGCGAATGGTTGACTGCCACGACACTACCGCTCATCAACTGGATTGCGGGATGCCACGGTGGCGAGGTGGTCTTTGGAGCCAGCGATGGAGCCGCTGTCCCAGACCAAACCCGAACGTGCACGGTGGTTACGTCAACCGAGGATGCGTATTGGACGACGGATGTGCCAGCCAACGAGGTGACGGCCGACATCGTCGACGTCACGGTCGACGAAGAGGCAGTGGCTCAGATCTGGGAAGGATTTGGAGGCGCTTTCAACGAGCGCGGGTGGAGTTATCTGACGGCTGCCGGCTTGGAGGATGAGGCTCTGCTGCTTCTGTTCGGCCAGGATGGGTGTCGATTCGTGTTCGGTCGGATCCCCATCGGGGCGAACGACTACGCGATGGACCGGTACACCCTCGACGAGACTCCCGGTGACTACGAGATGGAGCAGTTTTCGATCGACCGCGATCGAGAACGACTCATTCCGTACGTCAGAGCGGCACTGGCCATCAATTCCGACATCCGCCTGTGGGCGTGCCCGTGGACGCCACCCACGTGGATGAAGAGCAACGCGGAGACAGAGCTATCGCCATCGCCCTTCGATGGTGGAGCGATGATCGACGACGATGCGATCCTCAGCGCCTATGCCCGGTACCTGACCGAGTTCGTACTGGAGTATGCGGCGGAGGGAATCACGATCGAAGTCGTTTCACCTCAGAACGACCCGAGCTACGAACAGAGCTACCCTTCGTGCCGGTGGACAGCCACGCTGTACGCGAAGTTCATTGGGGCGCACCTGGGTCCGACCTTGGAGGCTGCAGGCGTGCCCACCAAGATCATGCTCGGCACTCTGTCCCAGGGACCCACGGATCTGGAGTTCGCCGCGAGTGTTAGGGATGATGCCAGTGCTCGACGGTACATCGGGGTTGCCGGCCTGCAATGGAGTATGCTCGATGTTGTCCCGAGCCTGAGGTCGCAGGCGCTTGGCCTGCCTCTGTGGCAGACTGAACATCAATGCGGGAACTACCCGTGGAACCCGAGTGGCGCGCCTCCCTACCAACCATCTGCGCCCAATGACCATGCTTATGCGGTCGAGAGCTGGGGGCTAATCAGGGACTGGATCAAGTCTGGGGTCAACGCCTACTACGCGTGGAACATGGTGCTAGACACCGCCGGCAAGAGCCTCGATGCAGCCGGCGAGTGGGCCCAAAACGCCCTGTTGGTGGTGGATGGCAGCACACTCGTCAAGACCCCAACTTACTACGTCTTTCGTCACCTCTCACAGTTCGTCGCGCCACGGGCGCGAGTTCTGGAGTCGGTGGGCGGCGATGCCCTCGCCTTCAAAAACCCAGACGGAAGCACCGCGACCGTTATCTACAACAGGGACGCTCCCCGGAAGTTCGTGGTGGCAGTGAGCGGGAAGAAGCTCGCATTCGATATGCCGGGCAACGGCTGGGCAACCGTTCTCTGCGAGCCTTGAACCCACCGCGTTTGCCTGAGCGCTCTGTCTTGGCTCCTCCGCCCCAGAGCAGTGTTGCTCCGTTTGGCTGTCGCGGCTGCGCTGGCTAGACATATGAGCCCACATGCAGGCTTGGTGCCCGTGTCCGCATTACTGTCCGCTTTTGTGTCCACCCAGTGCGCTACGGACAGTGGGCGCGGTGGACACGGATTGCAGGCAAATACGCTTCGCACACGAGCAGATCCTCTAGTACCTTCTGCCTCAACAGATCCTTCGCTTCACCAAGCCCAGAAGGAAGATCCTTCGACTCTCACCAACTCCAGAAGAAGGGGAGAGGATGGTACGGCCCACTTTTCGAGCGTCGTTCGAAGCAGTCGCTTTGCGGCTTCGTTCTCGCGGTAGTCATGAGCACTACAGCATTGAGTGATTGTTCGGCGGTGGTTGGAGGATGGTTGGAGTTCGAATGACAACGAGCAGAGGAGCGCGGATGAGACACGGTATTGGGGCCTTGGCGCTGTTGGGATCGCTGGCAATCGCCTACGGCTGTGGTGGCAAAGACGACAACAAGAGCCCATCCAACCTGGGTGGCATGGGTTCTAACAGTGGTACTGGTGGAAACACCCTCGGCGGCACGGGGGGCACCGGTGGAAACACGCTCGGCGGCATGGGGGTCACCGGTGGAACCACCCTCGGCGGGACGGGGGGCACCGGTGGAAACACGCTCGGCGGCATGGCGGGCACTGGTGGGAACACGCTCGGCGGCACGGCGGGTACTGGCGGTTCAGACGTCCCCTCTCCTGTCGTCATCACGTCGGCGGAGGGTGCCTACTGGCAAACGGTGAACGCGACGGAAAGCTCGGAGGGCGACGCCGACGTGACCGTCGATGCGAGTGACGAGGCGCAGACATGGGATGGCTTCGGGGGTTGCTTCACCGAGCTTGGCTGGGTCTACCTCGTAGGGCTCGACGATGCAGTACGTCAACAGGCGCTGGAGTTGCTCTTCGCTGAGGACGGAGCGCACTTCACCTGGGGCCGCATTCCCATCGGCGGCAACGACTATGTTCTGAGCCGCTACACCCTCGACGATACGGGCGACGATGTCGTCCCCGACAACTCCGAGTCGAATCGTCCTCCCGCCGATCCGGAGCTCGAGCACTTTTCCATCGACCGAGATCTCGAGTACCTCATCCCCTACATCCACGCGGCCCAAGCCGTGAACCCCGAGCTTCGCTTCTGGGCCAATCCCTGGACGCCGCCGGTCTGGATGAAGACGGGATACACTGCCGCTTCCGGCTCGGACAGCCACGCGATCGCGTCCTACTACGATGGCGGCAATATGAAGGACGACGACGAGACACTGAGCGCGCATGCTCAGTACTTCGTCCGCTTTCTCGAAGCCTACGCGGACAATGGCATCGACATCGAAATCGTCGCCCCACAGAACGAGCCCGGCTACGACAGCCAGCTGAACTATCCATCTTGCCACTGGGCGCCAGAGACGTACGTGGACTTCATCGGGAATTATCTGGGCCCGGCGCTCGACAACGCGGGCCTCGATACCCGGATCATGCTCGGCACGTTCGATGCTGACGGATCGACGGTATACATCAACCAGGTACTGGCCAACTCGGTGGCGCGCGAGTATTGCACGGTCGCCGGCATGGGCTACGGCATGGTGAGCGCGTCGAAGGTCCAAGCCGTCCACGACGCGGATATCCCCGTCTGGGTCAGCGAGCACAAGGCCGGGAACTACTTCTGGCTATCGTCCTACCAGACTCCAGCTCCCAACGATTTCGCCTATGCTATTGAAACTTGGGAGCTCATCCGCGACGCGATCACCCAGGTTGGTGTCCGCGCCTACAACGCTTGGCACATGGTCCTCGACGCTTCCGGCGAGCGCCAGATTGCCGCGAGCCAATGGGCCCAGGACTCACTCTTGGTTGCTGATGGCGGTGAACTCATCATCACACCAGCCTACTACGTGTTTCGCCACTTCTCGCGCTACGTCGAGCCTGGAGCACGGGTGGTTACCGTCAGCAAAGGTGACGCCGTCGCCTTCAGGAATCCCGACGGCAGCCTCGTAGTAGTGCTCTACAACAATGGCGAGGCGACGGAGTTGACGGTCGACGTGAGCGGTCGATTGCTGAGCTTCTCCGCGCCAGCGTACGGCTTTGTGACCCTGGTCGTGCCCAATCTCTCATAGCAATCAGGGCTCCATCCGAACACGTGTGCCCGTTGCAGCCATCCGTAGCGGGGAACGACGCACCCTCGGGACAGCTCCTGCCCGCGTAGCCACAGCCCGCGGTGCAGTCGCTCGCCGTGCACTCCATCGTCCCGTGGAGGTTCAAGTCCTCTCCTTCGCGCCAGAGATTCTGAGCGGTTAGCTCAGTGGAAGCGGCTCCGACCTCGGCGCCGCTTCTAGCCCCGCCGCCGACCCCGTCGCCTCGGGCGCTGGGGTTGGCGCGCACTGAGCGCAGAGGATTCTCATGTCACCTTCGCTCAACGTTTCTTGTTCCAGCAAGCGAGCCGCCCCTTCCTCCAGCACGGAACGATGAGCCTCGAGCACCTCGACGGCACGACGAAACGCTTGATCCACCAGCGTCCGAACCGCGGCGTCGATCTCGCGCGCCGTCTCGTCGCTGTAGGTGCGCTGAGTCGCACTGCCCAACCCCAAAAAATCCGGCCGCTCGTCCTCGTAGCTGACGTGGCCGAAGTCCTCGACCATCGCGTACCTGGTCACCATGCTGCGGGCGATCTGGGCAATCTTGGCAAGATCGTCCGCGGCGCCCGTCGAGAAGTGTTCGAAGACGACGTGTTCTGCGGCGCGCCCACCCATGAGTACGACCATCTTCAGCCATAGCTCATCACGCGTCATGAGGTACCGATCCTCGGTGGGACGCTGGATGGTGTAGCCCAGCGCGCTGATCCCGCGCGGGATGATCGAAACATTGAAGACTCGATCGACCCCGGGTGTCTCCGC
>JBNLDK010000158.1:0-4466 GCA_050304295.1 Polyangiaceae bacterium | reverse complement strand
GATGTTGACGATGCCGACGCACAGCTGGGCGGCGCAGAGGCTCGCCACCGCGGTGGGCCACACGGGGACGGACTCTCGATGGGCCAGCCCGAACGCCGCCCCCGAGGTCGCCACCAGCGCCGCGAGCGCGGGATGGACGATTCGTGACCGGCCGACCGGTATCCGGTGGGTGCCGCGACCGGTATCCCGTGGGTGTTGCGCGGCAGAAACAAGGGGTTCGCCACGGCCTAGGACAATGGGCCGAGCGGGACGTACACCGCTGCCATGCCGGTGCCCAAGAGCACGAGTTTTTCGCTAGGCGAGCATTTCGAAGCATTCATCGCGGAGGAAGTGTCCAGCGGCCGCTACGGCAAGGCGGTACGCCCCCCCGCAAAAACTTCGCCCCTCCCCCCCGTTTGCCTGGCTCGGCTTCATCCTCCCCGGAGCCGGACGTACACCGCTGCCATGCCGGTCTTGACGACCCTCGCCTACGAGTACCTTGAGGGTTGCGTCGTCTACGTCGGCGGCCCCCTGGCGCCAGACCCGCGAGAGTGGCGCGAATACCTTCGAGAAATTGCCCCTCGCCTGGAGCCCGACCGAGTCAACCCATCCCTCGTTTTTCCCGGCGTGCGCCCCCCCGCGCCGACCTTGCGAGAAGAAATGCGCGACATCACTCAGGGCTTGTCGATTCGTGCAGCGATCCTCACGGATTCGCTTGCCATGCGCGGCGTGGTGACGGCCGTATCCTGGTTTACCCCAGGATACCGAGCATTTCCCGCTGCCGCTCTGCCGGCGGCGCTGTCGTACCTCGAGCTGAAGGAACCCGAGGCCGAGCGCGTACGCTGCTGCGCCCTCGACCTGCAAGCGCAGCTATTGGGTGAGCAAGCCTAGGCGACCAAGCACCATGGGGTGGTGGCGTTCGAATTCCGCGCGGAGAGGTTCTCGGGTCGTCGCGGCAAAATCGCTTGATTTGGGCCTTCGGCGTCGCCCTAAGCCTGATCCAATCCGGCGCTCCGAAGAGATCCACCTTGGGAGTGCAGGAACGCCGAAAGCGCGGCGGGATCGTGATCCAGTGGGCGTCCTGACGCGCTGCACTGGGTCCCGCTGACGCAGACAAGAAACCCTCCCTCAAGAACCTCGAGTTCGAGTAGGCCCGGCGGTCCCGGGGCGGGCTGGTGGTCACTCCGGAGCCCGGGCCGAAGCATTCGCTCCTCGGCCCACGGAACTTGCCGCGCACTTCCCTGAGACCGGGGGGAACCCTCCCGGGTGGTCCTCCGCAAGTTCGCGCCAGCTCCCTGCCCAACGACGAAGCGGAGCTCGCAGCATCGTGCTCTCACCCCCTCATCGAGTGGAAGCACTCCTCGCTGCAGGCGTCGGGAGAGCCTCGGCGGGGGCGCTGCCGCCCGAGTCCGGTGGCAGCGCTGCACCCAGATGGGACCAACTGCCCAGCACGAACCCAATGAGAGCCACCATGCCAGCGGCGGTAGCCAAACCCACGACGGCCACCACCTGAGACTCGTGGTATGCGGCCAGCAAGGCTCGAACGTCCACCACCCGCAGCAAGAACCCAATCCCGTTCGTAATGGCGTGAGCCGCGATGGGAGCCCACAATGACTTCGTGCGTACGTACAGCAGAACCATCACCAAGCCCCGAACCGCGTTGTCGATCGGGGTGGAGTGAAGCGAACCGAACACGACACTGCTCGCCAAAGCTGCCGCGACGGGACCGAACCGCAGGCGCCACCGGCGAAAAAGGGCGCCCCGAAAGAGGAGCTCCTCCACGACGGGAGCGACGACGACGGATCGCAGGAAAATGCAAGCGATGGGCAGGCCTCCGCGGAGGCGAACGTATGGGGAGCTTTCCGTGATGCCTTGGGGAATCACTACGTTGTGGAGGAGGAGCAGGAGCTCCACCCCGACCGTGGCGAACCAAGCGCCGCATTCCGCAATGAGCACGAGCTTCCAATCTCGAGCGCGGAGGCCAGGGCCCATCACCGCCGAGAACGACGGCCCGCGCCGACCGAACTTGCGTATCCACCAAACGACCACCACGACAGCCCCGGCCAGAGCCGGTAGCAAGCCAGCAACGCTCGGGGGGATCTCCACCCGCAACAGCACCCCGGCAGAGGGCAGCAGCGTTGCAGTGACGAACACTGCACCGTAGTGCAGCGGCACGCCGGGCCACGCCCACACTTCTCGGAGCCTCTCCTCGTAGCTTCTTGCGGGTGCAGACTCGCCGTCTCGAATGGGTTCGTCGTTCATTTCGGTAGCCCCGCCCTTCCAACGATGGCCGCGAGTCATGAGTACGGGCACGTGGCTCGTGGCGATGGCCACGCGCGATGCTCACGATGCCGGAGAATCCTGCAAAGCCGCAGGCACTTTCAAGTCTCGAACGAGCCCCCTCGCCGACGCCGCCGCACGAGCATTCCGCAGCACTCAGCGGCACCAGCAGGGGCAATGCCTCGGGCTCAGTAGCCAGCCGCGTCTGCAGAGCTCATGTTCACTCCTGGGGGCAGCCAGACATAATGGTGGCTCCCTCCGTCATCCACGGGGGTTCCGTCTTGGCCGACACCCCCTCCCGCCATCGACATGTTTGCCTCACCGCTCATGATCGGCTCCTCATACGCCGGAGGCGGAGGTGGCGGAGGTGGCGGCTCCGAGGTACCGCGCAGTGCTTCTGCGGTCCTCTCGCCAAGGTACTTGCCCAACTCTTGGGCTGGAGGTTGTGTGATGTCGTCAAATCGATCCATGATCGAGTCCACTGCTCGGTCGAGAAACGTAGCGCCGACGCCGCCCTTTCCCGAGCCGCCGTGCACCAAGGCGAGCTCCTCGACGGACAGGCCACGAGGCTGCGTCGGAGTCGCTAGGGTGGTCTGATAGACACCGGCGCTTGCAACGATTTCAGACAAACTGGACGAGATTTTCATGAGGATCCTTTCATTCATGGGCCGTCATCGGGTCTCAATGCCAACTCTATCGGAGCGAACCGAGGATCAGTTGCGTCCAGTTTCGACCGTGTCGTGTCTCACCGAATTGCTGGTGAGACAAAAACCGCCGACCCAGGCAGTGTCGCCCTCCGACGCCCTCGGTGGAGACTAGGCATCATGCGGTGGTGCCGTTCAGTTCCTCCGCAGAAACGCCGGATAGCCCCCTTGAATGCTGGGGTTTTCGCCGGCGCGTGAGGCAATGGCGACTGGCTCCCATGGGGGCGCGGCGGTGCTGCTCGCGTGCGCGGAAGCGAGGGCGAGTCAGGAGTGCCCTCACGGGGTAGGGGTCGAAGTGCAAAGCCAACTTCCCACTCCGGAGGACACCCATGGACAGATACATAGGCATGGACGTGCTTGCAACGAGCTGCACCCTGTTTCGAGCCCGAGGCATCTCGACGCCCGGGCAATCCATCTACAGCCCACAGGCGCGCTCGGGCTGGCTGAAGAAGCTCACCGAGCCGTCTCGTCCGTCCGCGGAGCTCTTGTGGCGCGAGCTCGACATGCAACGCCAACTCAAACGGGAGTCCGAGCGGCAGCTCGTGGCGGAGTCCCATCGTCACCCGATCAGCAAGATCCTAGAAACTTGCCCTGGCTTCGGTCCGATTCGGACCGCGTTGTCCGTGCCCGTCGTGATCACCCCGCATCGCTTCCGCACCTCGAGACAGTTGTGGTCGTACGCGGGGCTTGGGCTCGTGATGCGGTCGTCCTCAGACTGGGTGAAGGGAACCAGCGGGTGGGTACGCGCCGAGACGGCGAAGACCCGAGGGCTCAATCGATGTTTCGGTGGCCGTCCACACTGAGCGCCGTGTTCCTGTCCAATCGCCCTTCGACCGCCGCACCGATGCGACGCTTCGCGGGATCGGCGCTCAGACTGGCGAGTGGCTTTCCTCCATCCTAGTCCCCCCCCGTCTCGCCCGGGATGCTTCGAGCTGCTTCGGGGCTCACGTTCCTCGCGCTCGTGTTAGGGGGCATCGTGCCCGTATCGAGTGTGACGTTAGCGGTGGTACGCAGGCGTCGCATGACCGCTCGGCGCACGTTCCTTCAGTATCACGCGGGCGCAGTCGCTCTCGGTATGGCGCCCTTCTACTTGCAGAAGCCGCATGGCTGGGCTTGGCTGGGTTTCCTTTCCTCTTGTTGGCAGGGGCCTTCGTCACTCGATGGTGGATTCTCCCCTCACTGCGATGGCGCACTTCCACTGCGGACGAGAAATGGACGTGTGTCATCATCGTCGGATTTCTGCTGGTGGAAGTCTACTTTCTCAAGCCGTATCAGTTGACTATTCTCGCGATTGCGCTGGGAATTGAGGCAGCCGTGGCGGGTGCCCATTGGTTGGGGCTGGCACGCTCCAAGCAGGCCAGAGCGTCGGGCTCTGCCCCGTCGCTGCTCGGTGGCTGAAGGCGCGCTCACTCGTGGCACAGGGCCTGGACCGCCGCCGCGGAGTCGCAACGCTCATCGCCCCCCGTGAGAGAGAGCTGGTCCCGGTCTACGGCCGAACTAGCT
>JBNLDK010000157.1:0-5441 GCA_050304295.1 Polyangiaceae bacterium | reverse complement strand
GACGTTGGTCTACAACGTGTTCGAGGCGGTGGTGGCTCTGTGGTCGGGCGCGGTCGCCGACAGCATCGCGCTGCTCGGATTCGGTCTGGACAGCGGCATCGAAACGGCCGCCGCCGTGGTCATGCTCTACCGGCTGTGGGTAGAGTACCGTGGCGCGGACGGTGAACGCATCGCACAGATCGAACACCGGGTTCACCAGTTCATCGGAGCGACGTTTCTCCTCCTTGCCGCCTATGTCACGGGCCAAGCGGGTTGGACGCTGTGGCACCAAGACGCCCCGGAGGAGAGCCTGGTCGGCATCGCCCTGGCAGCGCTCTCGTTGGCGATCATGCCTCTGGTGTCCTGGGGGAAGCTCCGAGCGGCGAGGGAGCTCGGCAGTGCGGCTTTGCGGGCCGAAGCGAAGGAGACGCTCGCCTGCTCCTACTTGTCATTCGCGCTGTTGCTCGGGCTCGGGGCGAACGCAATCGCGGGCTGGTGGTGGGCCGACCCCGTCGCCGCGTTGCTCATGGTGCCGTGGCTCGTCAAGGAAGGCCGCGAGGGACTCAGCGGCGAAGAGTGTGAGTGCCATGAGTGAGCACGACCGGAAGCAGGACTCCGAGCGCCGGTACTGGGAGCGCCACGCCGCGAAGTATGACCTCTCGCTGCGACCGCTCGGCAGACCCTTGCCACGAATGCTCGAGCTCATCGCCGAGGCCGTGTCGGGTCGAGCGCGCGTGCTCGAGGTCGCGGCGGGAACAGGCTTGGTCACGCCCGTGCTCGCCAAGGCAGCCGGAGCGGTCATCGCCACCGACTACGCCGCCGCGATGGTCGATCGCCTGCGCGAGAAGGTCGTCGCAACAGGGTCCACGAACGTCGAGTGCCGACAGGCCGACCTCTATGCGCTGCCGTTCGAGCCCGGAACCTTCGACGCCGTGGTCGCCGCGAACGTGCTCCACCTCGTCCCGGACCTCAATGCGGCTCTGGCCGCCCTGATCGGGATGCTGCGACCAGGCGGGATCCTCGTGGCCCCGACCTTCTGCCACGACGAGACCCGGCTCTCCTGGCTCGTCTCCCGCCTGCTGGCTGTCACTGGATTCCCCGGGCACCGGCGTTTCACCGTGGGCTCACTGAGCGCGGCGCTGGCGACCGCGGGATTGGTGGTAGACCGCTGCGAAGCGATCCCAGGACTGCTTCCGATCGGCTACGTGGACGGGCACCCGAGACCGGTGGGCGCGTAACCCGCAGATTCGCCCGTGTGCCCGCGTCACCCCAAGCCCGGCCCCTGGCTGCCTCGGCCGGCTAACCCGGCCACCACGGGCCGCACTGCGCCCTCGGTCGCGCGCCAACCGGCGTCTCCGGCGGCTCTCAGCGCAAGTGCCCGAGAAGAATGATGTTCCGCGGTGATATCATCTCGTGCATCAGATCGGGCTCTCGGGAGGGGTTCGTCTAAGCAAGGCGCTACCCGAGCCATTTACGGCGGTCCACCAAAAGGTGGGCCGCCACCAGTTCACAGAAGCCCCGGTCGGCAACGCCCGGGGCTTTTTCTTGAATCCCCCAGTCTTCGCAGGCTTCTACGCGACCCGTGACGCTCGCGGTGGTCTCGGCCGCCAGCTCGCAGAGATCACGCGCGGTCACGTCGAAGGCAGTCTCGGGGCGTTCTCGGCTCTCTGTCTCTGAGATCGGGGAGAGAGCGCGGGGGCCTGGTTTACAGCGCGGCCCGTTTCGTCGGCGGTGGGCTCGAAGGCGGGTTTACTGCGGGATGGGGACATCATCCGGCTCCTGCGCAGCCATCACGTCGAAGACCGTGTTCTCCAGAACCAGCCGCCCCATCGCAGGCAGCCACCGCTCGCGTTCATCGAGCAGGTGCCGGGCCGTGGAAAACACCGCTGCGCGGTCAACCAGAGCCCCAAGCTCGGGGCTTCGGCCAAGCGCGACCGCAGCTCGGCGGTGCCGGACACCGCCGGCCGCAAGCACCTTCGCGGCCGGTGTGGGGACGCCGAACCGAAGGTGCTCGGGGAAGTCGACGACGGCTTGCGCCAGCTCGTGGTCACTCGCCTCGAGCAGCTTCTTGAGTAGGCCGACGCCCTGTTCGACGGCGACCTGGAGGACGTAGCTGATCACCCTGGCGTGAACTCCCAGCATCGTGTCGATGTCGATGCCAGCTCGTCGAGCCAGCTCGACCAACGGCTGACCGTCGATCCATGCCTCCAGTACCCGCGTGAAGTCCGAGCGCGACGGCCGTGCGTCGCGGTACGCCTCCTTGAGCGCTTCGGCCACCTCCGGAAGGTCCCATGCCCACGTCAGCAGCGCCTCCGCGAGCTCTGGGTCCGTTGCGGCCTCGACGTCGTCCCATCGCTCGCGCATGGGCAGCAGCTTCGCCTCCACGGACTCGAGCATGCGCGCCCGCGTTCCGGTTTCGCGGATCCAGCCGAGTCGCCCAGCCCCCTTGATCGCGGCAACCCGTTGAGCACGCAGCTCGAACACCTGTTTCATCAGGGCGGTGGTCGCAGGCTCGGCCTGCCGAGCCGCAAAGGTCTGGCCCGACAGTTCCCCGGCGATCCGAACCAGCTCGTCCTCCCCAAGCTCTTCGGCGGCGAGGTCGATGAGCGTCGCGTCGATGCCGTCGATCAACGTATGAAGCGCGGTCTCACCCTCCAAGATGTCGTTCGTGAGCGTTAGGCTTTGCTGGCTCAGCGCTGACTGCAGAAGACGCATCAGCTCGAGCAGCGCCCCGGAAACGCGCTCGCCTGGCTGCTGTTGGGCGACGGGGGCTACCAACGGCCACTGTCCGGGATTAGCGCAGATAACGAGACCTTTGGTGGTTGCCCCAGCTCTTCCCGCGCGTCCGACCAGGTTCTTGATGTCGCGCGCAAGTAGGTTCTCAGCGGCCCCGTCTGGCCCGCGGCGTTGCACGGAGTACAAGACCAACGTCCTGATCGGCAAGTTGACGCCCTCGGCCAATGTGCTCGTGCAGATCGCCAGTCGAACATCCTCTTTCCGAACCAGGCCCTCAACAACCTCCCTGCTTTCCTGCGGGATGTCTCCGTGATGGAGCACAGCGCCAGCGGCCAGTGTTCGCGTTCCGACCCATGAAGTGCCGTACTCGAGGGTGAAGTACTCCACCGCGGCCTGAAGCTTCGCGGCGTCTTCAACGAACTGCATCGGTGCGGGCATCGGCAACGGGTTTGCCAACTGAGCCAGTAGCTCCTCCGCGAGCCCCACTGCGCCCTGGTTACCCCGCTTGTTGGCAGCGAACACAGCGACCGCCCCCATCGAGAGCGCCTTCCGTGCCGCGGCGATGGCCTGGGTCTTCACGGAGTTGAACGAGTAGGTATTCAGCCGACCTGTCGAGGCGTTGCGGTAGCGAAAGTCGTCGCGGCTCAGAAAGCGCTCGATGGAGAATGTGGATGGGGGGTGATGCGGGTGAAGCTGAAGCGCGACTGTCGCACCGGCGTTCTTGCCGGCGACCCGCAGCACCGCGAACTCCGCGAGTGCCGGGCGGTAGTCGCTGCGGACCACGGTCTCGTCCGTACCGCCGAGCCACGCATTGATTTCCTCGATGTTCGGTACGATGGCCGAAACGAAGACGAACTTGGGCGGGCCGAGCTCGCGAGCTCGCATTCGGGCGAGCAGCAGCTCCAGTCCTACCCCGCGGGCTTCACCGTCGAGGAGATGCCCTTCGTCGCAAATGACCAGGGAGACGCGGGCGAAGAAGTCCGGTTCAGCGCTGAGCAAGCCCGATAACGCCTCTGGCGTCGCGACAATCGCCCGCGTGTCATCCAGGTCTCGAACTTCGTCACCCGTGGGCACAGTTCCCCCGTACGCGCACCGGGCGGGGAGCCCCATACGGCCCAGGCGCTTGACGAGGCTGCCGCGCAGTTCTGCCGCGAGCGATCGGTATGGAACGAGCAGGATCGCCACATCCTGTGGGTGGCGGTTCAGATGATAGAAGAGCAGCGTCTCCGAGAGCGCCGTCTTGCCGGCGCCGGTCGGCATCTGGATAGAGAATGACGTCGCGCCTCCCAGTAGCCCGCTCCTGATCGCGTCGATCTGCGAGGGGAAGAAGTCCCATGCCGGCGGGTCTCTATTGAGGAGCGACCGAACCAGAGGATCCCAAAAGTCGGACGCGCCATCCGGAAGGACGGCACGGATGTTCGTCTCCTCGAACCTGGAGAGTATCCGTCGGAACAGGCGCCATCCGACCCACTCATCGGGGTCGGCCTGTAGCGCGGCGGCCTCCAGCTCGGCAGCCTGCTCGCTCTGCGCCTGAATCGTCTCCAGGTTACCCCTGCGCACAGCGCCAACGAGGGCACGCACACGTGCCGACTTGATCGTCGATGGCCTCGATAACAGCTCGTAGCAGGCGCGTTGAATCTCGCCGAGGGCATCCGGATCGGCGGCCTTGAGCGTGAGGTACGCCGATGCGGAGTAGCCACCGAAGTAGAATGCTGCCGCCGCAAGGACGGCGGCTTCCGGCGCCAGAATCCCGCGATAGGCTGGTGCCTGATCGACCCCGACGCCACCCGCCTGAGTGATCGCGTTGCCCAAACGGGACCAATCGACAGAATCGCTGTACGGCTCATGAAGTCGGTCGAAGAGCTCGCCAACAAGCGAGATGTAGTAGTCGTCGCCTCGGGAGCGGAGGTAGCTCAACTGCAGCGGTGGCTGCGAGAAACCGAACCGCTCCACGTGATGCAGGGCATCAGCGTCGCTCACCCATTTGGCCAGCGTCTCCCTCATGTGCCGCCCCCGGGTTCCGCGACGGTGGCGTGAACGGCGTCGAAGACATCCTCGTAGCGTTGCTTCAGTTCTGGAACGGCGATCACGACCACGGTGTGGTCAGCGGGTTCTTCCTCGGGCGCGTCTTCGAGCTCGTCATCGACGAGACTCGCACATACAACCGCAACCGCTCGAAACTGCTTCTGGGCTTCGGGGTGGTCGGTGGCCTTGGTGAACCGCTCGAGATGAGCGACGGTCGTGGTGCCGAGGTCTTCGTGAAGGGCTCGCTCCTTCAGCCACACCAGTGTTTTTGCCAGTCGACTTGTCCGGTCCTTCTCGCAGTCAGCAACTGCCGAACTAACGGGCGACGAGTTCCCGGCTGTCGACTTGGTCTTCACCTCGGAGCAGAGAATGCGGTCGTCGGCCGATGAATCCGGCCAGTTCGGAAGCACGAAGTGAACGACATCTGAGTATGGCGCTGGCTTCGTCCGGTCCTGCTTCAACCGCCACTTCTTGGGACCGATGAGATCGACCCCGGGTTCGACTGCTGCGTGGTACAGGAAGACGAGAATCTCCCCGAAGTCGCCCGCCATCGTGGATCCTCGATCCGGCAACTTGGCCGCGACAAGTTCCGACTTCGGGCGCCCGGTGGCCGCCGCACGTGCGTCGAGCAGCGCATCGTCGATGTAGCACCGGCGAACTGGCACCCCAAGGACGTCCGCCCACGCAGCAGCGTGCTCGTC
>JBNLDK010000156.1:0-76109 GCA_050304295.1 Polyangiaceae bacterium | reverse complement strand
CCGGAGTGGGAGGGGGCGTGGTCATCTGGGGCGCGCAGGCGAGCGCGACGACGGAGACCAGCGGGAACAAGCGGAGAAGCCGGCGCATAGACGAAGGAGGAATCGACAACCCAGTAGCAGAAGCTGAGACTGGGGCAACGCCCTGCTGCCACGGTGGGATTCCCGGTGCCGGTCGCAGCCCGCCACCGTGCCGATCACTGGTGCCGATAGAATTCTCCGGCGTCGCTCCTCTTTGGGCGAGGGGCTATGTCTCAGAAGGATGCCACTTCTCTCGAGTGGCACTGGTCCACATTCGCGATCCAGGCAAGCGTTGCCCGCTAGCGATACAGGATCGCGATGCTGTCGCGTGGCAGCGTCAGGCGCCCCCCGTCGAGGTGGACATCCTCCTGGGGAGCGGCGAGCAGCACCGCGCTCGCGTCCAGTTCGAGGGTGCACGGTTGCGGCCCGAGGTGTGCCACCACGAGGGTGGTGGGGCGTTCGACCAGCAGCCACCCCGCCCCCTCGTCGAAGCGGACGTCGGTCACGGGGCCTCGCAGCTCGGGCCGTTCGCGGCGGAGGCGCAGGAGCGCGCGGTACCAGGTGAGCATCGCGCCCCGATCGCCGGTGTCGCGCTCCGACCACTGGAGCTGGCTGCGGGCGAAGGTCTCGGGGTCGTTCGGGTCGGGGATCTGCTCGGGATCCCACCCGAAGGCCGCGAACTCCGCTCGCCGCCCGTTGCGGACGATGTCGGCGAGTCCCGGCTTGGTGTGGTCGGTGAAGTAGCAGAAAGGCGTCGACGCGTTCCACTCTTCGCCCTGGAACAGCATCGGCACGCTGGGTGAGGTGAGGTAGAGCGCGGCGCCGATCCGCACGCGGTCAGCGGTCGTGAGGTGCCCGATGCGTTCTCCTCGGGCGCGGTTGCCCACCTGGTCGTGGGTCTGCAGGTAGCCGAGGAATCGTGAGCGCGGGACGCCAGCGGTGGGGCGACCATGGCAACGCTTGCGGGCGGGGGCATACTGTCCCTCGTACACGTAGCCGTTGCGGATCGCGCGGGCCAGGTGCCCCAGCGTGCCGAAGTCGGAGTAGTACCCGACATGCTCGCGCGTGAGCAGCGCGTGCAGCGCGTGGTGCAGGTCGTCGCTCCACTGCGCGTCGAGCCCGAAGCCGCCTGCGTCGCGTGAGCGGACCACGCGGGGGTCGTTGAGGTCGCTCTCCGCGATCAGCACCAGCGGTCGCATCAGCTCGGTCTGGAGCTCGTCCACCTCGCTCGCGAGCTGCTCGAGAAGGTGCACCGCCGACCGGTCGAAGAACGCGTGCACGGCGTCGAGGCGCAGGCCGTCGAGGTGATAGTCTCGCAGCCACATCAGCGCGTTGTCGCAGATGAATCGCCGCACCTCGTCGGCATACGCCTGATCGAGGTTCAGCGCCGGGCCCCAGAACGTCGAGTAAGCGTCCGCGAAGTAGGGCCCGAAAGTGCCCAGGTAGTTTCCGTCCGGACCGAGGTGATTGTAGACGACGTCCAGCAGGACGGCGAGGCCGTGTTCGTGGCACGCGTTGACCAGGCGCTTCAGTCCCTCGGGGCCGCCATAGGCGTCGTGCACGGCGTACCACCCGACCCCGTCGTATCCCCAGCCGTGGCGTCCGGGGAACTGGTTGACGGGCATCAGCTCGACGTGGGTCACCCCCAGCTCACGGAGGTACCTCAGCCGCGGGATGACCCCGTCGAAGGTGCCCTCGGGACTGAACGTGCCGACGTGTAGCTCGTAGACGACCCCGGAAGCCAGGGGAGGCGCGCGGAACTCGTGGTCGGACCAGGCGAAGGCCCCGTGATCCACGACACGGGAGGGGCCGTGGACCCCTGCGGGCTGGTGGGCGGAGCGCGGGTCCGGTGTGGCCTCCTGGCCGTCGACGATGAAACGGTAGTCGGTGCCTGCTGGCGGTTGCGGATCCGGGAGCCGCCACCACCCGTGGTTCGAGCGCGCCAGATCGCGACAGTACGAGCCCAGCTCGACCTGCACCCGCTGGGCCCGGGGTGCCCAGACCCGAAGTGGATTCACGGCTCTTCCTCCTGCTCGTGGTGATCCGCTGGTTCGCGCTCCAGGAGCGCCACCGGGAATGCGGTTTGCAGGTCGTGTAGGGTGACCGCGCCCTCGAAAACCTGCTCATCGGCGAGCAGGTTCGAGAATCGCCCCTCCGGGAGGGTCACGGTGGTGTCCTCCCATCCCGCGTCCAGCCCGAAGAACCGGCGCGGAACGATGGTGACGACCTGCCCCGCGCGGGCGAACGCGACGACGCGGTCGGCGTGGGCGCCCGTGACGTAGAGCGGTGTGTAGGAGGAGTTGGCACCGAAGCACTCGGGCCGGCGACCGCGCAGCCGCAGCGCGCGGCACAGCAGCCACAGCTTGGCGGCGCCGCTGTCCGCGTGCGGGTCCACCTCGCTGGCATCGAGCGTCAGCACCTTCTCGAGCAGCTGGCGGCGCTGCTCGAAGTCGACCGCTCGGCGGTTGTCCGGGTCGACCAGACTGTGGTCCCAGAGCTCGTTTCCCTGGTAGAGGTCCGGGATGCCGGGGGCGGTCAGCTTCAGCAGGGTCTGGGCCAGCGACGCCTCGCGGGCCTTGGGGAGCAGGCGCTGGACGAAGGCCGAGAAGTCGGCCATCAGGCGCTCGTCCTGGAGCACTCGCCGCGTGAAGAACTCGATCGCGGACTCGTACTCGTCGTTGACCCGGGTCCATGTGGTCTGCAGCTTCGACTCGCGCGCGGCCTTGCGGAGATACGTGGAGAGTCGCTCGGCGGTGATCGGCCAGGTGCCGACCATCGTCTGCCAGAACAGGTACTGGATGTGTGGATCGGGGGCGCCGTCGATCTGATGATCGCGCGCCAGATCGTACCAGCGGCGGACGGCCGCCTCCCACTCCTCCGGGATCTGTGAGAGCAGGGCGATCCGCACGCGGACGTCCTCGCTGCGCTTGGTGTCGTGGGTCGAGGTGCTCAACATCGTGCGCGGTCGGCGCTGCTGGACCTCACCGCAGAACTCGTGAAACTCGTCGACCTCGATGCCGAAGCGGGCCGGGTCGCCTCCGACCTCGTTCAGGCAGGTGAGGCGATGGTAGCGGTAGAGCGCCGTGTCCTCGACTCCCTTGGCCATCGCGGGTCCCGAGAGCTGCTGGAAGCGGGCGACGAGGTCCCACTCGGTCTCACCCTCGATGCGCCCCGTCAAGAGTTCGCGCATGAAGCTGAGCAGCTCCACGTCGAGGTGAGGGCGATCGATCTTGGCCTGACGGATCGCGTCGGCGATGTGCTGTTCGTCGACCGGGCTCGCGTGCTGGCCGGGCCGCGAATAGGTGCGATAGACAGGCAGGCAAGCGAGTACCTCTCGGAGTGCCTCCCGGAGATCCTGGAGCGTGAAGTCGCGGTGCCGCCGGTGCAGGGTGCAAACACCGTGGAAGGCCCGGGAGAGACGGTACAGGTCCGCGCCCAGTAGATCCTCGAGCATCTGACGCTTCATGGTGCGCGCCAGTTTGTGGAAATCGTCGGTCTCGTCCCCGGACAGCTCTTGGTAGAGCCGCGACATCCGCTCCTCGCTCTCGGGGGCGACGAAGAGCTGGGTGGTGATGTACATGAAGTCGTAGCCCGTCGTCCCGTCGACGGGCCACTGCCCCGGGAGCTTTTCGCCCGGTTCGAGGATCTTCTCGACGACGATCCAGGCGCGCCCGGCGGCCGCGCGAAGACGCCGGAAGTACTTTTCGGGGTCCCGCATTCCGTCGGGGTGGTCGACCCGCACGCCGTCTACCAGTCCCTCCTCCAGCCAGCGCAGGACCAGCGCGTGGGAGTCCCGAAAGACGCGCTCAGCGCCGATGCGCAGCGCGGCCAGCTCGTTGATGTCGAAGAAGCGGCGGTAGTCGAGGTCATGGCGAGCGGTGCGCCAGTACGCCAGTCGGTAGTTTTGCCGCTCGAGCAGGGCATCGAGCTGTTCGACGTCGGCGTTCAGCTCGCCCAGCGCCCGGTCCACGGCGTGGGCGACCCGGGGCTCCTCCTGCAGGAGCCGCATCAGCAATCGCGAGATGACCCGCTTGTGCCGGTGCCGGCGGAGTCGGCTCTCGCGGTCGGTGTTGACGGCGGACCCGAGGGCTCGCAGTGCGTCGGCGAGGAAGTCGAGATCGTCGGAGTCGCAGAGTGGGGCGGCGCGACCCAGCACGCGCTCCAGTGATGGCGGCGACACGGGCAGCAGGCGTTCGTGGACCCGCACGAAGAAGTTGGCGCCTTCCCGCGCGATCTGGACCTCGCCCGCCTCGATCACCCGCCCGTAGTGATCGCCCAGGATCGGCATCAGCACCTTGTTGCGCTGCAGCTCGTTGGGCGCCTTCCAGTCGACGTCGAAGTACGGCGCGTAGGGGCTGGCCTGTCCGTTCTCGAGCACGTCCCACCACCACTTGTTGTCGCGGGAAGTGATCGACATGTGGTTGGGGACGACGTCGATCACCTGGCCCAGGCCGTGCTCGGTGAGCGACGCGCACAGGCGCTCGTGGGCTTCAGCGCCGCCCAGTTCGTCGTTGACCCGACTGTAGTCGATGACATCGTAACCGTGCGTGCTCCCCGGCGCCGCTTGCAGGTAGGGAGAGAAGTAGGCGTGGCTGACCCCGAGCAAGGCCAGGTAGTCGCAGAGCGCAGCGGCGTGATCGAAACCGAACCCCGGCCGCAGCTGCAGGCGGTAGGTGGCGATCGGAGTGAGGCGATCCCGGGCTAGCACTGTTTCCGACTTGGTCTTGAACTCGGTCATGAATAGTGAACTCGCGGGGCTACTTGTCCCGCACGTGGTCGTAGATGTTGAGGTAGTGCTGCCCCGGAATGTTCCACGAGTAGTCGTAGCGCATGCCGTTCAGCATCAGGTGGCGAAAGTGCTCCGGGTAGTCCCAGTAGCAGCCGAAGGCCCGGTGGAGCGTGACCTCGAGGGCGTGGTGCGTGTAGTGCTGGAAGACGTAGCCGTTGCGTTCGTGCAGCGGCCGCCAGTCGTAGTCCTTGTCGAACACTGTGTCCGCCAGACCGCCGACGGCGCGCACGACAGGCACCGTACCGTAGCGCATGCCCACCAGCTGGGTGAGGCCACACGGCTCGTACTTGCTGGGCACGATCACGAGATCCGCCCCCGCGTAGATCAGGTGCGAGAGCTCCTCGTTGAAGCCGAGCTCGATGTGGCAGTCCTGATTGTCGTTCAGGTGCTGCTTGAGGCTCCACCAGTCGTGGCCGATGCGCGGGTCCGGCGCCGAACCGAGCAACACGAACTGCGCGTTGTTGCCCAGCGAGTAGAAGAGCGCATGCCGCACGAGGTCGAGCCCCTTCTGGTCGTCGAGTCGCCCGATGTAGGCCACGACCGGCTTGGCACAGTCGGCGATCCAGAGGCGGTCGCGCAGTGCGCGCTTGTTCTGGTACTTGTCCTCGATGTTGTAGATGCCGTAGCGCGTGGGGATGTAGCGATCGACCTCGGGATTCCAGACATCGTAGTCGACGCCGTTGACGACCCCGCCGTACTTGCCCTCGTGAACGTGCAAGGCGTGCTCGAGCCCGTGCCCCTGACCCGTCTTTGCCTCCCAGGCGTGGTTGGGCGAGACGGTGGTCACGAAGTTCGAGTAGACGATCCCCGCCTTCATCATGTTGACCGCGTGCGGGTTGTGGTCGTCGCGCAGCCGGTCGGTGTGGAAGTAGTACTCGGGACGACCGAGCTCCGTGGCCCAGAGCAGCTGCTCTCCGGTGACCCCCTGGTGCTTGAAGTTGTGGATCGTGAAGACGACGCGCGGGTGCCACATCCCAAGGTGCTGGTAGATCTCGTAGAGAAATACTGGGACCAGCCCAGTCTGCCAGTCGTGGCAGTGGATCACCTCCGGGCGCTTGCCAGACTTGTAGAGGAACTCCATCGCGGCGCGCGAGAAGAACGCGAAGCGCAGGTGATCATCGTTCGAGCCGTAGAAGTGCCCCCGGTTGAAGTAGTTCTCCTGGTGGTGGGGCTCGATGAAGTAGCACTTGCGGCCGTGGACCTCGCCGTACCACACCGAGCAGTGGACCTTGCCGCCCCACCACGGCACCCACAGATCATCGAAGCACACGTGGAGTCCCCAGACGTGATCGTAGCGGAGGCAGTCGTACTTCGGCACGATGACCTCGACGGTGTGGCCTCGCAGCTGGAGCTCGCGACTGAGGCCGAACACGACGTCCGCGAGGCCGCCCACCTTGGCGACGGGCGCGAGCTCGGGCGTGATCTGGACGACGTACATCGAAGGGATATCGGCGCGGAGCGGACCGTGGTGCAGGTGTTCTTCCGGCTGCGGCTCGGGCGCGGGCTCTGGCGCGACGGCGGGCGCCGTGGGCGGCGGTTCATCCGTGGGAGTGCTGGGGCCGGGCTCGGGCGCTTCTGGCGTGGGTCCCTTCCCCTCGTGCTCCGAGGTTGCCTGCTCCGATGACACGAACGCGCGGACCGCGGCGACGGGCTTGGGCCCGCTAGCGATTGGCGCGGGGGGACCCGATGGCGGTAGGTCACGAGCGCTCGAGCGCACCGTTGCTGCGCGTTCTGCCGTGGGAGGGACCGACTTTTCCCCCGCGGTGGCAGCGGGCGCGGTCCGCTCGCGGGCCGCTGGAGGCGCAACTCGAGGCACGGTGGTGGAGCGGGTCGTGGTGGCCCGTGGACTGGACGCGGGTTTGGTGCTGGCCGTGGCCTTGCGCTTCGGGTCCGGTCGGCCTGTGGCGGTCGGCGGGGCTGCGGCCTTGTCCGGCTTCGAAGCGGCGGGCCTGGTCGCCTCGTCGGTGGGAGCTGGCGGGCGGCTCGCGCTTCGGGTCCCCGGTTTCGGGGGGGTGGACGGGGGGGCTTTCGGGGCCTCCTTGGTCTTGGTGCGCCCCGCGGCCGCTGCCGAACCGGTCGTGGGCGCAGCGCCAGACGCTTTCGGTGTCTTTCGTCGCGGTGCGCTGGACGCAGCGGTGCTCTCGGCCGGGCGCGCCCGCGGCTCGTCGGGTGTGGAGGTCTGGTCCTGCCGCCGGTCGCGTGCGGTGCGGGCGCGCGAGGCCGGTTTCCGATTCTTGCTGGTGCGTTTGCTGGCCACGATCGGGTTCCCCGTTGTTGTTGGGCCCCACTGTAGGCGAGGCCACCGGTCGAACGGAAGGGGGCGACCTGGCCGACCTGGTCGATCGGACCTGTTTCAGTCGGCGCGCGGCCTGGTACCGTGCGAGCCGCAGCAGCGAGGAGTGGCGCCATGGAACAGGTCTTCACACGCATCGTTTCCGTCTCGTTGCCCGAGTCGCTGGTCTGCGACCCGGCAACGCGCCGGACACCCGACTTCACGATCCGGTTCGAGACCGACGGACTGGTTCCTTTTCCACAGATCATCCTCTGGCAGGCGGGCCGTGCCCAGCTGATCCATGGTGAGGCGATCGTCCGGGTGGGTCGAACCGGCTATGAGGCCGCCGTTCCGGCCGGTGCTGTCGTCGCGGGGACCCACCGGGTGCAGGTGGAGGGGTGCCGCCGCGCCGACCTCGACCAGGCAGGAGCCGATGATTGGGTCAAGGTGTTCGCGGACCTCGTCGTGGCGCCCGCTCCGGTGACGCACGTCGAGCTGTCAGGAGGCGATCGGCCAAAGATCTACTTCGGCATCCACAAGCACATGCACCAGCCCTACTACGACGCGGCCCACCCCGAGCACTGGGATGGAGAGAAGGACGGCATCTTTGCGTCGCGGAGAGGGCCCTACACGGATTTCATTCCCGCCGCCGTGCGGCAGTACGTCAGCGGAGGACTTCCCCACGCCGGACTGTCGACGAGCTTCAGCGGCTCGCTGATCGCTCAGCTCGACCGCTGCGCCCGCGAGGGGCTGTGCGGCGGTGTGTTCAGTGACTGGAGCCGATCACTGCGCGAGCTGGCGGGCGCTCGCACGGCGCTGGGGCACCCGCGCATCGGGTTCACGGCGTTCGGTTTTCACCATCCCCTGATGGCACTGATCCCCGAGCGCGACATCGTGCGCAGCATCCACCGGCACCGGGAGGTGGTGGAGCAGGCGTTCGGAGTGGCACCCTCGCGCGTGCTGTTTCCCCCCGAGACGGCGTTTCACGTGCGGATGATCCCGGCGCTGCGGCGCGCAGGTGTCGAGGTGGTGATCTACGATTCGATTCACCGGTTCCGCGCCTGTCGCGACTACCCCTATGCGGGTCCCAACGAGGGTATGCTGCCGCCCAACCCCGCCGAGCAAGTCAATCCGCCGGTCACCGACTGGATGCAGCTGCACAACATCTGGGCTGGCAGCCTGGTAAGCCCCAGTCTACTGCGCCCCGAGCTGATCCGCTACGAGGACCCCTCCGGCGCAGTCTCCACCGTGGTCGGCGTCCCGGCGGAGCGGTACATCGGCAACGAGGATGCGCGGGGCGGGTTTGGCGCGTTGCAGTACCCGAGCGTGCTGGGTCAGGTTCACGATCGGATCGTCGCGGACGGCACCTTCGACCCCGACCACCCCCCATTCTTCGTTCTCCACTCGGACGGCGACAATCATGGTGGCGGTGCTGATAGCTACTACCGACACAACACGGGACAGCTGGTCGAGTGGTTGCAGGAGGACGATCGGTTCGAGCTGACCACGATCGAGGACTACCTGGAGCGCTTCCCTCCCGATCCGGCGCGCGCGATCCACGTCGAGCCTGGGTCCTGGAGCGGGGCTGACAACGGGGATCCCCAGTTCGCCAAATGGTTCAGCCGGGTGGAGGAGGAGTACTCCCCGGATCTGAACTCCTGGGCGGTACTGACGGCTTTTCAGAATCTCGTGCACTCGATCGAGGATGCGGGGCTGTTGCCCGAGCGGCTGCCCCAGCTGCTCGACCTGCTCCTGCGCGCGGAGACCAGCTGCTACTGGTACTGGACGGGTCAGGACGTCTGGGACCACCAGGTCACGGGCGCAGCGAACCTCGCCCTCGACCTGGCTGCCGGCGCGCGCCAGGTTGTCGCTGACCGGGACGAAACTGGGCCCACCATTTTTCCACCATGGGTCATCCCGGCCAACCCGGGTGGGCAGCGCTGGGGAACGGGCGGGCTGGTGGCCGCTCCTCGCGATGCGCGCGTTCACACGTTCGTGTCGGACGTCGCGGGTCTGGCGAGCGTGGAGCTCGTGGTGCGAAATGGATCGCGTGAAGAGCGCATTCCGATGCAGGATCACGGCCCGTATCCGACCCGCACCGGTGCTCACTGGACGGCTCACCACTTCACCGCCGAGCTGCCTCCGGGCAGCGGTGATCTGCGCTACTACGTCGAGGCGGTCGATGGGCGGGGCAATCGCTCACAAGGATCGCTCGAGCGGCTCTTCATGGCTTGACGGTCGCGGGGGGGGCGCGCGCCAAAGTGGCGGCTTGACTCGCGCTGTGGCTCTGAGAAGCTTCTTGGTAGACCGCTGGTGCTGGCGGCTCGCCACGAGATGGACCTTCGCGACTACCGAACGCTGCGCTCAGGGGGCCTCTATCGGGTACGTCGCGGGTTCACCGACTACAACGCGCGCTCGCATCGAGTGGGGGAGGAGTGGACCTACCTCGGCTACCGCGAGGACGACGAGGCGACGATCTTTCTCATCCGCGGGGCGTCGGGAGAGCAACGGGCAGTGCCGCTGCTGGTCCGGGCGGAACCGGGGGTGACCGTTGCCGCCGATTTGCCCCACTTGCTCGTCCCGCGACGAGAGGTACCGGAGGAGCACCGCTTCTGGTGCGGTTGCGGGATCGGCCATGCGGCGTGGGGTGACGTGCTGCGGACGGGTACGGAGCTCGTGCGACTGTGCGAGAGCTGTCGACTGGTGGTCGCGCTCCAGCCCTGCGCCGGCGGCCATCGCTGGCTCGAGCTCGACGACACGGCGCGTCGGGATGTCGCGCACGCGGCCGCGATTCCGGCCAACGTCCCGCTGCCGACCTTGCTTGGCGCGATCTCGACCCGGCAGACCTATCCTGCGAACCTTCTGCTCGGGAGGCTACTGGCCGAGCGTACCGACTTGAACTGGGAGCTCGCAGACATACTGCAGCGGGGACGGCCCGACGAGATCCTGCTCACGCTCGAATTCCTGGCCCAGCTGGTTCACGTGCCCGAGCCCCTCGACCAGTGGCTGGTGCAGCTGGCGCTGACCTCATCGCTCGGAGGAGAGGACGACCTCATCGCCTGGTCCTACGAAGCGCTGCGACATCTGCTCGATCGGGTGGCGGGGACGGTCCCGGAGCTCGAGGAGCTGGCGCAACGACTCGCCGACAAGGGGTCGGGTCGCCTGCCCGAGGTGCCCGACGATCTCTGGATGGTGCTCGCCGAGCAAGTGAGGCAAGGACTCGAGGAGCGGGACGCGGCGAGTGCAGTGCTCCGGCGTCTGGCCGGGTCGGCCAAATGGGACGAGGCAGTGGACTGGCTGCACCGCTGGGCGGAGGTGTATCCTCCGGCGCAGCAGCTCCCCAGTCGCGCCTTGCTTGCCGAGGAGGCAGCCGATGCGCTGGGAGCGACGAGCCACCGCGCCGCGTACTGGCTCTACGAGTACGCCCTCACGCTCTGCGAGCAAGGGCCCGCCCCGCCGGCGGGCCAGCCCGGCGTCGATCAGCAGTACGCGGTACAGCGTCTGCGCCACAAGCTGCGCAACCTCGCCGAGCACACGCGCAAGGAGCAAGAGGAGCGGCACGTGGCCCTCGCCACCCTGCGCAGCCACGTGGTCGCCGGCGAGTTCGAGGAAGCGGCCGCGGACATCGACGAGTGGGTCCGGTCGCACCCCGGTGGCCACGAGCTCTTGACCCGGGCACAGCTCGCCGAGGAAGCGGCCGATGGGATCGCGGACCACAGCAAGCCGGCTGCGTCCTGGCTCTTCGAGTGGGCGCGTGCGATGTACGAGGAACACGCGCGGGCGTACGCTCGCGATCAGCGCTTGGCGGCGAGGAGCCGGCACGTGCGTCGAGTGAAGCAGAAGCTGACCGGTCTCAGCGTCTACTGGAAGCAGGGGTGAGCTGCTACCCGCGTGGGATCACCGCAGGGCGTTCAGAGCACTGTTCCCGCCACCTGCACGAGCAGGGGTTGCGCGGCCGGGTCGAGCCACTCGAGCACGGCCTCGAGCTGTTCGCGGGGTAGGGACGTGCAGCCGACGGTGGCCGTGTCGGCGTCCCGCCACGGATGGAGGAAGATGGCGCTCCCCGCTCCGGGCTCCACCGGCTGCATGTTGTGCTGCACCACCACGCCCAGGCTGTAGCTGGTGAGGCGCTCGGCGGATCGCCAGTCCGGCGCCGTGTCCGTGGGCTCGGTCTGCCAGCTGTTGTAGACGGAGGACCCGGGGTCGTCGACGAACCGGTCGCGCTCGGTGGTGCCGCGCCACGGCCAGTCACCGGTGTAGGGCGCGTCGCCAGGACCGAAGGCGGTGCCCAGGGCGAACACGCCAGCGGGCGCGCGACGGTCGCCTTCCCGTTTCGGGGCGACGGCTGCCAGCGCGTCGCCGTGCAGGCCGCGTCCGCGCCCGAGTCCGTTCGCGCCGACCCGGATCGACACGGGAGTACCCACGGCTTCCCAGTCGTTGCCCCGACGCTGGTAGCGGCGGAGCTGGCCGCCGGTGGCGGTCCACAGCGGAACCGCGACGAGCAGCACCTGGCGATGGTCGGGACCGATGGTGAGCCCCCGCCGCGCGAGCAGCCCCGCGAGGCCGCGGTGTGCGGGCGGTGCCGGGATGCGGCCCATCGGGATCCTGAAGCGATGCGTGACCGGGACCCAGTCGAGCAGGTCCATCTCACTCGTCTGGTAGCCATCCGTCCAGTTGTTGACGAGCAGTGGCAGACCGGACTTGCCGACGTGATCGGAGACGATGCCGAGGTGATCGGGACCCGGCGCGGGCAGGGTGTCCAGGAACACGAGGTCCCCCGGCAGCAGCGGCGCGCGGGGCGAATGGACGTCGGTGGGTAGGGCGTCCCAGTGCGCGCGGAAGTACGGCAAGATGGTGCGTACTCGACGGTGGTCGATGTTCTTGTCGGCGCGACGGACCATCGGGTAGCGCCGGGGGTCCGCACGGATGTCCTCTTGCAGCTCGCGCTGCAGATCGACGCCGGCGTTGCGGAGCGCGCGAACGACGACATCCGTGCAGACTCCTTCGTCGCGGGGAAGATCGCCTCCCGGATAGCTCAGTGTGCGGTAGGTATTGCGATAGTGCGCACCGTTGAGAACGGTCTTCTTCGCCCCGATCAGGATGTCGATCGGGTCCGGGATCCCGTCACCGTCGCGGTCCAGGTCGGTGAGCGTGGCGATCGGGATCTCGGGACCCTCGCCGCCCTGGGCGAAAGCGACGGGGACCCCGTCCACCGCGACGTATCGGTTCGCGGGGGTGGCCAGCACCAGCGCGGGACCGACTGCCAGCCACGCGGGCTGGCGAAGCCGCACGCGTTCCTGAAGATCGGGGAAGATGCCACGATCACCGGGGGGTACCGGCACCGGATCCGGTGAGAAGTCGTACCGGGCGGAGGGAGCTGGACCGGCGGATTGTCTTGGGGGCTCCGCGGACGTTGGCGCGCTCGGCGCCGGTGGCGCCGGCGCGGGGATGCTGGACGCCGTAGGCGTGGGGCGGCGACAGCCGCTCGCGACCAGCACCACGAGCCACGCGAAGGCGACCGGCGCGAGCCTCATCCGAAACGGTAGTGCTTGCGCACGGGCTGGCGGATCTCCCAGGTGCAGGTGAGCCCGGCCGGGAACGTCACCAGATCGCCCTGGCCGAAGGCGACCGGTTCGCCGCCATCCGGGGTGACGACGACGTCTCCCTCGAGCAGGTAGCAGGTTTCCCGCTCATCGTAATGCCAGGGAAAGGTGCTGATCTCCTTCTCCCAGATCGGCCAGCTCGAGACGTCGAGCTGCTGCAGGATTGCTGCGGACGGATTCTTCTCCACCTGGATCATGGGATCTCCTCGAAGGGGAACGCTTGGGTGCCGTGCAGCATGCCATACCCAAGGCGTTCGGGGCGGAGCGGTCCAAGAGTCGTCGGAAGGAGGTTCGATGCCAAGGTCGTGGCTGGGTCTGCTGGCTCTGGTGACAATGGTTGGGTGCGCGTCGCGGGCCGTGCGCCCGCCGGACGTGGGCGACGGGCCGGTGCTCGACGAAGACGAGACGGCGGCTGACTTCGGCGAGGCCCTGGACGAGTTTGCGCGCCACGACGCCCGCGGCGACTGGACCGCGGATGCTTGCCGGTCCGTCGCTGACGCCTTCGCGCGACTGGGCGAGCGGGGGCAAGTGGATCAGCGTGGGGAGGCGTACTACAACGCGGGGCTCGCGCTCCAGCGGTGCCAGGAGCAGGCCGCCGCACGCGAGCAGTTCGAGCGGGCGCTCCGCAGCGAGCCAGGCCTGCACCGCGCCGCGGCGCAGCTCGTTCTCTACGACCTCGAGGCGACCGGCGACCGCGACGCCGCCATCGCGCGCCTCGACGAGGTGATCCGCGCGGCCCAGTTCCAGAACGCCGAGGCCCTGGTCCGCCTGGCGGCGCTCCAACTGGAGCGGGGCGTGGAGCGGGAGAGCGCCGACGATCTGGCGGCGGCTCGCCTGAATCTGCGCCGCGCCCTCGCCATCGACGACGACTACATGCCAGCGCTGAACCAGCTGGCGCTCCTGCAGCTGGCCAACGCGCGGTTGCAGGCGGGCGTTGACCCGGCGGCGCGCGATCTGGTCCTGGCCGGCGAGCCGCGCCCCCAGCTGAGTCAGCAGCAGCTCGACCTGGCAGCCCTGATTGCCTCGCAGGGGATCCGAAAACACCCGCGGTACGCGCCACTCCACAACACGGCAGGTCTGGTGCAGGTCGAGCTGCGCGACTACAACGCCGCGATCCGGAGCTTCAAACTGGCGCGCGAGCTCGATCCGCGGTTCTTCGCCGCGCACATGAACTACGGCTCCGTCAACCTGGGGACCCGTGGCTTTGCCGAGGCGGAGCGCGCCTACCGCGCAGCCCTCGAGCTCGAGCCTCAGAGCTACGAGGCGCTCCTCGGGTTGGCGCTCGCTCTGCGGGGACAGATCGCCCCCGGGGCCGGCGCCCAGCTCGTTGACGAAGCGGACCGGTACCTCGCGCAGGCGCGCCAGCTCGCCCCCGAGCGCCCCGAGGCGTACTACAACGCTGCCATCCTGGCGCAGGAGTTTCGCGCGAAGAGCGGCACCGAGCAGCAGTCGGTGCAGCAGTTGGAGGCCGCGTACTGTCTCTACGGGGATTTCGTCTCGCGGGCGGCCGAGGGCCCGAGCGAGGCCCGGCACCGCGCCAGTGACCGACGCCAGGACATCGTTGACGTGCTCCGCTTCATGACCAACGACCCCGAGCGCCAGGTCAGCTGCGGCTAATCCCAGCGGGGGCGCGGACGCGCGCCCCTCGTCTCTGTACAGCGCCGAGCGGGGCGCGCCCCGCGCCCCGCCCTACAGCAGGAAGCTCGCCCCGAGGTTGAACATCAAGGGGTGGAACCCGAGTCGGGTGGTCAGTCCGATAGTGTCGCTGAACATGAAGCGCGCCCCGCCGTAGAAGACCATCACCGGGTCGGTGTCGTGGTACTCGCACATGCCGTCCCAGTCGCCGCAGGGTCGGTCGTAGCGCCAGTGACGGATCCCGATGCCGGGTTCGCCGTAGACGCTGATGATGTCGGTGAGCCAGAAGTTCCACTGCAGCACGACGGGAACCCAGAACGAGTTCGCGTCGCAGTTGTGGCCGTCGTAGTAGGTTCGGCGGTTGTCCCACCACCAGCATCCGTTGTCGTCGCTGTGGTGGGCCCAGTCGAGACCGAAGCCGATCGCCATGTTGTTGTTGATGGTGCTGATCGGGTCGTCCACGATGGGGATCGACGCGCGGAAGCCGAGGCCGAAGCCCTCGTCTGCCCAGTACGGCCCATCGAAGAGGAGCACCAGGTGTGGGTCCAGCTCGACGGAGTAGTCGGGGCGGGCGCCGGGGCGCTTGATGACCGTTTCTGCCTGCGCTTCCCCGGGCAGCGCGCTGATCGCGAGCGACATGGCGATCCCGGCCGTCACGCAGCGAGCCAAAGAGCGGGTACGAGCGGTCATGGGTGCCTCCTTGATTGCCGGGACGATGGGTCCCGTGGCGACGACGCTATCAGCAACCGGTCAGTCGCTGGGGTCTTTTTTCTTCGTCGGATCTTCTGCAGCGGGACTGTCCGACGAGCCCGCCGGACGTGCAGGGGCGGTCGATTCGACGGGCGGGCTCGCGGAGTCGGTGACTGGGTCGTCTTCAGGCGGGCTCGCGGAGTCCGTGGCTGGGGGTGGGACCGACCCCTCTTCTGGCGAGAATGAGTCCTCCTCGACCGCCGGCGCGTCCTCGAGCTCGCGTTCGATCTCGCGCCGGACTTCGCGCACCGTCTCGCGCAGGCTGACGCGCGACTCGTCCACCCACTCCCGCACCCTCCGGCGCACCATCTTCCCCGCCAGTGGCAGGAGTCCCACGAGTTCCCCCAGGACGCTGTCTCTGTCCTTCCCGCTCATGGCGGAAGTCTACGCGATCATTGCCGGCGATGATCGCCAATGTGAAATGGTGCCCAGTTGGAGCCTGGACCCGCTCGGGAGTCCGGCCTGCCGCCTCCGCGTCGAGCCTCGCTGGCGATGATCGCCAGGTGCCGTCCGCCCAGCAGGAATGAGCGGCCTTTCCGGGGGCCCCAACCCGGGGACGGGATGAAAGTGGCGCGCAGGCGTGGTATCTTTCCTCCCTGCAAAGACTGGTGATGCGTTGATGATCGCACGCACCGATGGCTCTCGGACTCGGGCGGATCCTGTCGTCGGATTGCCCGTGGAGCGATTGACCGTCTTCCGTCACGCGGAGTCGGTCCTGGGCGATCCGCTCAAGCTCACGCAGCTGCTCGAGGTGCTCGACCGGTGGTCGCCGCGGATCGCCTGGGCTGGCCCGGAAGAGGTGACGCTGGCTGACGTGGTTCGGGTGCACGACGAGGGCTATGCGATGGGGGTGATCGACGGACCTCCTCCCAGCCAACCGACGGGCCATCCCCTGGTCGGGACGGACCCGCTGAAGGAGCTTGGCCTGTGTAGCGGCGCGGCGCTGGCGGCGCTGGAACATGGCGTTGCTGCGGCGCTCACCACCGGGGTCCAGGACGCATTCTGGGACAGCCCTGGGCATGCCAGCCCCTTCAACGGGTGGCTGGTCGCAGCTGCTCGTCTGTTGTCCGAGGGCCGGGTCGAGCGCGTTGCGCTCATCGATTGCAGTTCGCAGTGTGGCAGCGGCACGCAGTCGATCATCGATCGGCACGACTGGGCGCCACAGATCAAGCTGATAAGCTTTGGTCGGCGCTTCCAGTTCCGTCGCCAGGCTCAGCTCTATCTGGCTCGTGTCCGTTTGCTGGAGCGGGAGTTGGCTGCGTTCGCGCCCGACATCGTGTTCTATCAGGCCGCTGCTGGGAGTCACGCGGCGGGGCCGGTGGGAGGCGTCCTCGGGACCGACCAGATGCGGCGACGTGACGCGGCAGTGTTCGCGATGGCGCGCCGACTCGGGGTCCCGATCGCATGGAACATCGATGGTGGCGGCTCCTCAGCACCGCCAGTCGACGTTGCGGTGCGCGTTCACTGGAACACGTTCCGCGAGGCGTGGTGGACCTTCGGCCTTGACCCGCTGGGATAGCCGTTCGATCGGACGACGCTGGCCGCTCGCTTCGACGACCCGTGACGCCTGACCCAGCTCAGTGTCGCAGGCGAGCGACGACGAGCGCGTAGGCCGAACCCTGTTCGGGATGCGAAGCCACGATCACGTCGAGCCATCCGCGAGTCCCCGACCGTCGCAACTCGAACGCCCCGTGGAATTGCTGCCGCCGCTGGTTGGCGCTCACGGCCTCGCTGATCAGCTTGGCGAACCGCGGGGCAAAGTCGGGCTCCGTGCAGCGCAGGTGCTGATCGTCCATCTCCAGTCCCAAGTGCAGGTCGAGGAGTCGGCGGGCCGAGGGATTGGCGGACACGAGCCGTCGATCCGCGGTGACGGTCATCGCTGCCAGCGGCATGCGTCGCAGCTCGTTGAGCTGGTCGAGTCCCCTGCCGGGGATGGGTTGTGTGTGGGAGACGCGATCGTCCTCTTCGCGGGACGCGTCGGCGAGGCTATACGCGCCGCTGATCGAGCGGCGGCTCGGCGTGGCACGTGAGGCGATCTTGGCGCCCGGTGCGGCCGTGTCGTGCCTCGACGCGAGGTCGGGCTTGTGTCCGTCTTGGGCCACGTTTCGCTCTACCCTTGGGTAGAGGATACGGCGCCCGCTCCGATTGTGTTTGGCGAAAAGACGAAATCGACCGGACCACATTTCGCCCGAATTTGGAGTAACACCGTTACCTCCAGGTTGGGGCCGGGATGGCTGGCCAGCTTGCCGACCGCGCTCCTCGAGCGTGCATCGTTTTCGGCTTGATTCGAGTACTTTATCAACCCGCCCGCGTCTGGTGCGCCGGTCGGGTTCTGGAAGCTTCGCGGTGGTGGTAGAAGGTGGCATGGCTGATGCGAACCTGGCCGTGCCGAGCCCTGAATCCGGCGATATCGACGATGTGGTGCTGGGACTCGAAACCGCGTCGGCGTTGTGGAGATCGGGTGAAGCACTGGATGCGATCCGCTGGGTGCGGCGCGCGGCCGAGGCAGCCGCCGAATCCGGGGATGACATGCGCGCCCTCACGTTGGCCCGCGCGGCGGCCGATCTGACCACCGCCCGGGAAGAGGAGGTGGCCCGCTCGACACCCCCAGCGGCGGGCCCCGACCCCAGTGACACTCCGGACGGTGACACGTCGGTGGCGTCAGCTGAGGAGCCGGCCGCGCCGCCCCCACCAGTTGAGGCCGCACCCGCCCCCGAAGCCGCGCCCGTCGTCGAGGCCTCGCCGACTCCCGAGGCGGAGCCGTCGGCTGCACCCGTGGAAGCCACTCCTGAGGCGGAGGCTGCGCCGTCCCCCGTGGTGGATGCCGCGCCGGGAGTGGAGGCGGCGCCGCCCCCCGCGGTGGATGCCGCGCCGGAGGCGGAGGTTGCGCCCGCGGGGGATACCGCGCCGGAGGCGGAGGTTGCGCCTGCGGCCGACAGCGCTCTGGCTCCCGAGGAGAAGCCTCTCGATGCCGCGCAAGCCGCGCCGGGCCCGGCGGCGGCTCCGAGCCCGGAGGGTGCCGAAGCTGCCCCGGCTGCGGATTTCGCTTCGGTGCCGGCGCCTCCGCCCTCGGATGTGCCCTCCGCACCCCCGCCGAGCCCCTTTGCCGAGGCCTCGCCGTCGTCCCCCCCGCCGGGTCCCGGACCGGTCGACGCGCTGGCCGAGCTGGCGTCCCTGGCGCTGGCCGATGGGGCCGCCACTCGGGCCAGACCCGCGAGCCCGACAGCGCTCGAGGGTCTGCGCGTCGCGCTCCGACGTGTCAAAAACCAGCCCGGCTGGTTGCTGGCGCGCGTGCTGAGTGACGACGAGGTGGCCGAGCGCGGCGAGAAGAACGGCGTGGTGGTCGTCGCCGAGACGATCGTCGAGCAGCTCCTCAAGCCGCGTTAGACCCGCTCGGTCGTCATGGAATCTCCCTCGACTGCGATGACGGTGGCGGAGCTCGGTCCCCGGACGCTGGCGATCGACATCGGGGGCACTGGTACGAAGATGATGGTCCTCGACGGTGCCGGCCGACCGCTTACCGCTCGGGCGCGCCGCCTGACGCCGCGCCCGGCACGACCGCAGTCCGTGCTGGACGTGATCCGCGAGCTTCTGGAAACGCAGATCCCGTTCGACCGGGTCAGCGTTGGATTTCCGGGGGTGGTTCTCCACGGGGTCGTGCGTACCGCTCCCAATTTGCAGACTCCCCTCTGGCACGGTTTCGAGCTGCAGCTGGCGCTGGAAGAGCTCACCGAGCAGCCGACGCGCGTGGTCAACGACGCCGACATGCAGGGCTATGGCGTGATCCGTGGTGACGGGGTCGAGATGGTGCTCACCCTGGGCACCGGAATGGGCTCCGCCCTCTTCACCAATGGCCACCTTGTGCCCAATTTCGAGCTGGGTCACCATCCTTTCGAGAAGGGCAAGACCTACGAGGAACGCGTCAAAGAACGTGAGCTCGAGCGTGTGGGCAAGCGGCGCTGGCGCAAGCGCATGACGCGCGTCATCAGCCAGCTCGAGACGATTTGGAACTACGACGCGCTCTACATCGGTGGTGGCAACGCGCGCTACCTGCCCTTCGAGCTCCCCGACAACGTGCGCGTGTTCGAGAACGCGGAGGGGATGACGGGGGGCGTGCGGCTGTGGTTCGACGATCCAGTGCGCGATCTACCCGGGGCCCACGAGGCGGCGAGCTGGCGGCCAGAAGGACGTGCGCGGCTCCCGGAACAGGACGCCGACGCGGAGAGCTGACCGCTGGCGCCATTTGTCAGCCCGATCGAGGGAGTGACCTTGCCGTCGCTCCAGGATTGGGGCGGCAACGTGAGCGAGCTTGGAGCGAAGTCGCACCTTGTGGGTGAGGGAACCAAGAATCCACACCCCTGCGGAGGTTGGGAACTCCGAGCAAACGGCAGGTGTTTGCTATACTCCTCGCATGGATCCTCTTCGCTCCTCCTTGATTGCTTTCGCTGCCGCGGCCGCCACGAGCGTGGTGGCGATCTCCGCCAGCGCCCAGATCTCCCAACCGGATGGGACGCTCGTTCCTGATCAGAACACGTCCGGCGACTACTTCGACACCAGCCGCTACAACGTGAACACGCTGGGCCTCGGCACGATGCTCAACGCGCTCGAGAACGGCCTGGTCGACTACCGAGCGGACGCCGCCATCGAGCCGAGCACCTTCTCCCCGCTGTGCGGCCTGCAGGGGAGCATGATCCTCCGCGGAGGCAGCTGTAACATGGACTTCGGCTGGTACTGCGTCGATCACGTGCCCACGTCGAACACCGATCCCAACTTCGTGCCCCTCGTCACCGCGACCGATGTGCGAAGCTACCACGACGCGCTGACCGGCACCTACGAGCAGTACAAGAACGACGACAAGGGGTTCGTGCCGCTCATCGGCATGCCGCCGGTCCAGGGCGCACCGCTGGAAGGGGTGCAGGAGCATCCCGTCTTCCAGAACTGTCCCAGCCAGCAGATCGGCTTCGCACTGATGCCCACCGGGATCGCCATCTCCTCGGTGGGGAGCGCGGTTTGCAACCAGCCCAAGTTCTCTCAGGCCCAACTGAACACCACCCACGCGGGCAGCGGTCAGCCTTGGATCAGCGCGCTCGTCTACGCATCGCAGACGAGCCCCGGGGTCTTCTACATAGCCTTCGAGGACCTGCCGAGCTCGCCCAGCTCTTTCGTCGATTACTCGGTGGTGCCGAGCACCTGGGGCCAGGACAGCGATTTCAACGACTTCGTCTACATGGTCGAGGGCATCCAGTGCAAAGGTGGTGGCCAGATCTGTGACACCGGCGCGCCGGGCAAGTGCGGCATCGGGGTCACCGAGTGCACGATCGACGGCGCCGCGGGCGCCTGTACACCGCGCTTCGGCCCCGAGCAGGAGGAGTGCAACAACATCGACGACGACTGCGACGGCCTCATCGACGGTGATGGTCTCTGCCCCGCCGAGGCCCCGCGCTGCTTCGAGGGAGAGTGCGTCGCCAACTGCGGTGGTGGTGAGTTCCCCTGCCCCGCGGGCTACGTCTGCGACGACGCAACGTCCCTGTGTGTGGTGGCGTCCTGCTTGGGCGTCGTCTGCGGTCCCGAGCAGGTCTGCAAGGATGGCCTCGGCTGCGTGGGCGGCTGCGAAGGAGTGACCTGTCCCACGGGGCAGGATTGCATCTCGGGTCAGTGCATCGACCTCTGCCAGGGGCAGGCCTGCCCGGACGGCTTCGTTTGTACGAAGGGGGCCTGCATCGCGGACTGCCACTGCCTGGCCTGCCCCAACGCGACGGACACGTGCAGCCCAGACGGTCGCTGCATCGACACCGCTTGCGATAGCGTCGTCTGTGCAGACGGACTCATCTGTCGCGCCGGCGTCTGCGTGGACGCTTGTGATGGGGTCACCTGTCCCGGAGGTCAGATCTGCGTGGCGGGTGGCTGCCAGGATGCTGTGGGCCCAGGCACTGGCGGTGGGGGTTCGACTATCGATGGGACCGGCGGGGGATTCATCGGTGCGCTCGGGGGTACCGACACCGGTGGCAGCGGGACGAACCCAGGTAATCCGCCAGTGGCGCCGGTCAGCGAGTCGGGGTGCGGCTGTCGTACCGCTTCCCGTGGCCCGGTGGGCGCGGCTGGTGCCGCCAGCCTGCTGCTCCTTGGCCTGGCCTTCGCCCGCCGGCGTCGGCGCCGGCCCGTTGCATGAGCTCCGGCTGGGTTTTCGCCTACGGCTCGAACCTGCACGGGGGCGATCTCGAGCGCTGGTTTCGCCAGCACTCGCGGCCGCCCCCGGTCCTGCTCGAGGTGGTGCCCGCGCTCCTGTCCGACTGGCGGCTCGTGTGGAACTACTTCTCCCGGAGTCGTGGGGGGGGCGCCGCGAACGTCGAGCCGGCGCCGGGGGCACGTTTGCCGGGTCTGGCGCTGCTGCCCGACGCCGTCACCTTCGCCGGCATCGCGGCGAAAGAGAGCTACCCACGAGTCTACGACCGCCAGCTGGTGCCGCTCACGCTGGCAGATGGTCGCGCGGTCGAGGCGTGGGTCTACGTGGTGCCGCCGGAGCGGTGTAGCGCTCAGCTCGAGCCGCCCACCCGCGAGTACCTGCGCCTGCTCATCGATGGGGCGCGCCAGCATGGACTCGATCCAGACCACATCTCCTGGCTGACCGCCGTGCCAACGCGGTGACTCCCGAATTCGGCAGACGCTGCCCCCGCGCTCACCCAGGTCCGACGGGCCGCTCCTCGACGAGCGGTCCAAGCAGGGCCGCGAGGCCGTCCTGCTTGAGCTCGTAGACCATGCGCATCTGCTCTCCGAGCTTGCCGCGCGGGAAACCCTGTCGCGAGAGCCAGAGCAGGTACGCCTCGGGCAGGTGGATCAGGCGACGGCCCTGGTACTTGCCGAAGGGCATCCTCGCGTTCGCCAGCTCGCGCAACAGCTGTGGATCGACGACCGGCGCTTCCATCAGGCGAGCGAGCCGCGTTCCATCAGATCGGCGACCGCGACGCGAATGGCTCGCTGAGCCTCCTCGCTCGGATCGCGAAACTGCAGGCCGCAGATCCCGTAGGCCTTCGAGAGGTAGCGCAGCTCTGCGTCGAGCTCGACGGGTTCCGAGCGTGGTGTCTCGAAGCGGATCCGCAGCACGGCGCCGGAGGCGTAGCCATCCAGTCCCGCCGTGACCAGCAGCTTCGCACCCCCGACGCTCAGGTCCACGACCTCGAGGCGCTCCGAGATGGGTCCCGCGAGCAGGTTGGCCCGCACCTCGTACTCGGCGGTGGGACGAACTCTGACGTGCTGCCGTCGTTCGGGCCCCGGGTGGTCCTGCACACTCACGACCCCGAGTCTAGCACACGTTCCCCGTGCCCCTGGCGACCGGTAGAGGCAAGCTATTGAAATAAAGAGCTTTATCTGTCAGCGAGTGGCCGGGGGAGGCGGGGGCGCGACCGGAACTCCGGGTTGCCCCGGTTGGGTGGCCGCCGGCGCGGGAGTCGTGGGCGGGGGCGGCCCTCCCGGGGCCGGGGTCGCTGCTGCGCTCTTCTCCTCGTCGAAGATCTGCTTCGTTGCCGGAGTGGCCAGCGACACATCGAGGCGCGTGTCGCCATCCAAGTCGAGCGCGAAACGAAATGCGTCCCGGGCCTTCTGCGGATTGTTGCTGCCACTACCCCAGACGATGCCGATGTACATCCACGCCTTGGCCTTCACGCGGGGGCTGCATTCGGCCCCGCAGGCCTCGTAGATCCCCTTGAGCTGGGCCTCGGCCTCGCGCATCTTCCCGGCCAGGTAGAGCTCGTTCACCGCCTGCTCGATCTTTTTCTCGGCGGCATCGTCCTTCGGGCCCTTGTTCTGGTCTCGCTTGTAGGTGGGTTCGGTCGCGACGCCGTTGCTCGGAGGCGTGTAGGCGAGCTGAGGCTGGGCGGTGGGCGCCGTCGCCCCTTCCCCGTCGGTCGTGGTGGGGACGCAGCCCGAGATTGTCGACCAGGCAGCAAGACCCGGGAGCAGGCTAGCGAGAAGTGCGTTCCGGCGCATGGGTGACATGATATCAGGTGCTCATGGCGCGCCCACCAGCGACGCGGGACCCGGCGGCGCGAATCGACCCGGGGGCGGTACTGCACTACGCCAACCCAGCCGCGTACGATCGAAGGTACTGGAGTCGTACCGACGATGTCACGCACTACTTGCGCGCCTGCCGACGGGCAGGCGACAGCGTGCTCGAGTACGGCTGCGGCACGGGTCGGATCACGCTGGCGCTCGCGCGGGAGGGCTTTCAGGTGACCGGCGTCGATCTTTCCTGGGCCATGCTGGAACGACTCCGCCAGCGCCTCGATGAGGAGAGCCCGACGGTGCGTCGACGGGTTCGGCTCCATCATGGAGACATGCGAACCGCGAGTCTCCGTCGTCGCTTCGCCACGGTCATCGCCCCCTTCAACACCTTCCAGCATCTCTACACGCTGGCGGACGTGGCCGCTTTCCTGGAGCGTGTCCGCCGGCACCTCGCTCCGGGCGGAGTTCTTCACTTCGACGTTTATCTGCCGCAGATGACCGAGCTTGCCATCGATGGCGAGAGCTCCAGCTACGACCCGTGGACCCAGGTGCTGCGGATCCAGTTCTCGACCGACGGCCACGACCAGCTGTCGCACCGCCAGTTCTTTCCACGCGAGCTCGAGATGTTGCTGGCCTACAATGGTTTCGACCAGATCCGCTTCACCGCAGACTTCACCCGCGCCCGACTCCACCCGGATGCCGTCTCGATGGTCGTGTCCTGTCGGGTGGCAGGTTCAGCAGCGCAGCGCTGACGCGCCGCGCTCGTCCCGGTTGCGCTCCGAGGCCAGCCATCCCCACGATGGGTCGGGTGGCCGAAGTCGACCCCCGCCGCGCTGAAGTGCTGGCCCGAAGATCGCGCCCAACCCCGGATGCTCTCATGGGATTCTGGGCCCGCTCCCGTTGCGGCAGGTTTTGGTTCAACGTTGCGGCCGTGCGCAAAATGTCGCCAGCGGCTGGCGGGCTGACGCATCATGGAGCCCGATGAACACGCTGGAGCTGGGGGCGGTGGCAGAGCGGCGTGATCGCCTTGCGGCGCAGCTGGTGGCCACCGAGCTGGGGGCTGTCTCGGCAGCTGACGGGAGCTATCGGCGCGGGGTGCTCGACGGGCGCGTCTTCGAGGTCGTGGACGTGATCTGGTCGGGGCGACCGCTGACCGCGTCGGACATCGAGACCTCAGCTCAACGTCACGGAGCGCGATCGCTGGCCGTGGTGGCTGGCCCGCGCGGTTTCGGGCGCAGCGCCGAAGAGGTTGCGCAACGCAAGGGTGTCACCCTGGTCCGTGCCGAACTCTGGCCCACCCTGCGACTGCGGCGTCACCACGCAGACTGGTGAGGCAGGCGCACCTAGACCAACAAACCAGTCTACTCAAGACACCCGTTGCCCATTGGTGTGCCGAATCTCTGATTCGGTACACCAGCCGCCCCTTTCGACTCGCGCTCGCGGTCTGGGAAGCGCCCGAACTCTCCGCCGCTCGCTCCTCGGCCCCGGGATGAGGCTCGACAAGAGTTCGTCAGGCTCTAGACAGGTGGGGAAGTCCAGTGAATGGCGCAGCTGCAGGACAAGCGGGCTGGCGACCGGGACACCGCTACTCGCGGCGACCAGGTCGTTCGGGACCGCTGATGGGATCGGCGACTGGTGGATCTGCCGACGAGGGGCGGAGGTGTCGTCGCAGTTGAACCCCTCGGACCACCCCACCTTCCGTATTGGCGCGGTTGCCAAGCTCACGGGCATCTCGTTGCATCTGCTCAGGATGTGGGAGCGCCGCTACCAGGTGGTCACGCCGATGCGCTCGGGGGGCGGAGATCGCCTCTACCAGCAGTCGGACATCCATCGGCTCCGAACCATCAAGCAGCTCTACGATGCGGGTCACGCGATCGGGCGCATCGCCCGGCTGTCCACCGCAGAGCTGACGGCGATGCTTCCCCGGCCACCCGCTTCTCCACTCCTGCGGGCCGCGGGCCAGGAGCGTCCCCTCGATTCCGTGGCGCGTTTCCTCGAGGCCATCGCGGTTCTGGACGTCGCCACGGCGGAACGCGAGCTGGCCCGTGCTGCGATGGTGCTGGGACCGCGGGAAGTGGCGCTCAGTGTGCTGGTCCCCGTCCTCCGTGAGATCGGCGACCGCTGGTCCGCCGGGCAATTCTCCGTGGCTCAGGAGCACGCAGCGGTCTCGGTGCTGCGCAGCCACCTCGGTTCGTTGATGCGAGCTCACGCGGCGGAGCGCCATTCTCCCGGCGCCATCTGCACCACGCCAGCTGGCGAGCTTCACGAGTTCGGCGCGCTGCTCGCGGCGCTGTTCACCGCGGGGCTCGGGTGGCGCGTGGTGTATCTGGGACCCAACCTGCCAGCCGCCGAGATTGTCCGAGCTGCGGAACTCGGCGGGGTTCGCGCCGTGCTGCTCTCGGCCGTCATGGCGTCCGAGTGCCTGGCGTCCGAGCTGAGCGCCATCCGCATTGGTCTCCCCACCCACGTCGAGTTGGTGGTCGGTGGACCAGCGGTTCGCGACATCGCGGCGCTGCCCGCGGCGGTGGTGGCCCTCTCCGACGTCCGAGAGCTCGAGCATCATCTCACTCCAGCGTCGTGAAGCTGGGCGAGATGCGAAACCGCCACGCTATCGGATCTTGGCGTCGAGCGCCTGGCGGACGGCCTTCAAGAGGTCGCGAGCGGCGAATGGTTTCTGGACGAAGGTCATGTCCGGATCCAGCACGCCGTGCTGGGCGATGATGTCGTCCGTGTACCCCGACATGAAGACCACTCGTAGCTCGACACGGGTCTGGCGCAGCCGATCGTAGAGCTCGCGACCATTCATCTTGGGCATCACCACGTCGGTCAGCAGCAGATCGATACGCCCCGGTTCTCGCTCGGCGAGGAGAAATGCATCGCCTCCGCCCGGCGCGTCGATCACCTGGTACCCGTGCCTTGTGAGGATGCGTCGGGCGAGGTCGCGGACCATGCTTTCGTCCTCGACCAGCAGGATGACCTCGTTTCCACCCGGAATCGGCTCGCGCTGCTGTGGAGGGGCGCTGATGGCCGTCTGCTCCACCCGGGGGTAGTAGATCTTGATCGTCGTGCCCAGCCCCGGCTCCGAGTAGACGTCGATGAAGCCCTCGTTCTGCCGCACGATCCCGTACACGGTGGCGAGGCCGAGCCCGGTACCCTTGCCTTTCTCCTTGGTCGAGAAGAAAGGCTCGAACACCCGCCTTCGCGTTTCCGCGTCCATTCCCTCACCCGAATCGCTGACCGCCAGCACGACGTAGTCTCCCGCCCGCGCATCGCTGTGCAGCCTCGCGTACTCGTCGTCGAGCGTGACGTTCCGCGTTTCGATGTGCAACTGACCACCCCTGGGCATGGCGTCCCGCGAGTTGGTGGCCAGGTTGACGAGGACCTGGTCCACCTGGGCCGGGTCGGTGCGAACCGCCCCGAGTTGGGGGCTTGCCGCGAAGCTGAGCTCGATGTCTTCTCCGATGATCCGCGCCAACATCTTCTGCGACCGGCGCACCACCTGGTTGAGGTTGAGCACCTGCGGGTGGATGATCTGACGGCGCGAAAACGCGAGCAGCTGGCCGGTCAGGCTAGCGGCCCGTCGCGAAGCCGCAAGGACCTCCTCGAGATCCTCCTGGAGCGGGTCGTCTGGCGTCAGGCTGCTGAGCGCCATTTCGGTGTAGCCCGTGATCCCCGTCAGCAGGTTGTTGAAGTCGTGGGCGACCCCGCCGGCAAGGCGGCCGATCGCCTCCATCTTCTGCGACTGCAGGAGTTGCTCGTGCAGGCTACCGAGCGCCGCCTCGTCGGCTTGACGGCGCAGTGCGCTGGTGAAGACCTGGGCGACGAGCCTGAGCAAGGACAGCTCGTCCTCGCTCCAGTCGCGCGGAGTACGGCTGAGGAATCCGACGAATCCGTGTAGCTTGTCCCCGTACCGAAGGGGGACGTCGACCACCGAGCGCACCCCGGCGGGGGCGACCAGCTTCTTGATGATGGTCGCGTCTTCTCCCAGTTGCTCGACATCCGTCACCACCATCGGCTGCCCGGCCCGGAGCGCTTGTTGCCACGGTCCCACCTGGTCGAAGGGGACTTCGGCGGGCAACCGCTCGCGTGTCTCCAGGGCAGCCTCGCCCACCGCGTACTGCATGCGGCAGGTGGCTTCGTCGGGGCTCACGCGCCACAGGTAGCCGCCCTCCGCGCTGGCGAACCTCTGCAGCAGCTCCAGGGCGGCGGTGATCTCGGCGTCCATCTCGTCGGTGGAGACGTTGATGAATCGCGTGGAGATGTCGAGCACGAGGGCTTCGAACTCGCTGCGGTACCGCAACGCCTGCTCTGCCTTCTTCCGGGCCGTGATGTCGCGCCCCACGCTGATGATCTCACGCACCTCGTCGTCGTTGCCGAGAACGGCCGTGCTCTGCCACGCCAACCACCGCCACCCTTCCCGCGTCGCGGCTCGGTGCTCCAGGTACTCGGTGTGGGGTGGCGCCAAGAGCTTCTGCAGGGTCTGGGTGACGGCGGGGCGATCCGCTTCGTGCACGAGGGGCATGAAGGAATGGCCGAGCAGCTCGTCTCGGTCCCTCCCGAAGGTGGTGCAGTAGGAGGGGCTGACGAAGAGCAGCTGGCCAGTTGGGTCGAGCTGGGCCACCAGGTCGTGCTGGTTCTCCACCAGCAGTCGGTACTGCTCTTCGTTGGTCTGGAGGGCCTCGGCGGCGCGGAGTCGCGCAATCACTCCCCCCAGCTGGGCCGCGATCGATTCCACCACGTGGCGGTCCCGTTCGCGGACCTCATCGCAGGTGCGGGAGCCCACGGTCAGGCACGCGATGGGATGCCCTTCGTGGAGGACAGGAATGGCGCCTCCGCAGTGCAGACCTTCCTCCGTCATGGCCGCCAAGGACGGATCGCTCAACTCGTCGAGGGTTACGTAGCTCGGCGTTCCTCGTCGGGTTTGCTCCCCCAGCGGGGAGTCGGCGGGCACGCCGACGCCGCGGCGGGCATGGCGGAATTGGGCCGAGATACCCCGTCCCGCAGCGAGGCGTAGCGCGCCCGTCTCGCGATCGACCAGGTACAAGTTGGCGGCGTCGAGGGACGTCGCCTCGATGGCCGTTTCCAGGCAGAGTTCGAGGGCGGGTTCCACGCTGGTCAGGGAGTTGAGCCGCAGCGCCAGATCTCGCTGCAGCTCGAGCAGGCGGGCCTCGCGCAGCTCTTCCGTGGCGTCCCGCGCGATCACCACCACGCCGCGCGGTTGGCCTGCCTCGCTCTTCAGCGGCGCTGCGCTGACGAATGCCTCGAACGTTGCCCCATCGCGACGCTTGAGGCGGGTCGCGGTTGGATCGACCCGCAGTGACGTGGCGATCGTGGACAGAGCGCGCTGGACCCGCCCGCGGTCTTCCGGCGCAACCAGGTCGAGTATCGAGTGGCCCACCAGCTCGCCGGGGTTGTCGAAGCCATGCTGGCGCGCAGTCGCGAGGTTGCAGCGCACGATGTTGCCCGACAGATCGAGGGTGGCGATCGAGTAGGGTGCGATCTCGACCACCCTTCGGTGCTCCTCTTCGCTGTCATGGAGTGCTTGCAGCGCGAGACGGCGATCGGTGATGTCGAGGAACAGGGCGGCCATCGCGCGCTGACCGATGGGAAAGGCGTGGACCTCGAAGGCGCCGACGATCCGGGCGTCCTCGTAGGCGATCTGCTCGGTGTGCCAGGTTCCCCCATCTCGACACACGGCCCGGTAGCGCTCGGGGATGTCGGTGTCCGCCAGCGCGGGGAATGCCACCTCGATCGTTTGGCCAACGAACTGGGAGTTGTCCACGCCCAGAATCCTGTCCGCCGCGGGATTCGCTCCCGCGAAGACGAGTTGACCGTCTTCGGTGAGCCGGTAAAGATGCATGCCCATTGGCGAGGCTTGCACGATCGCCTCGAACCGCCGCTCGGATTCCCAGACGGCGAGTTCCAGCTCCTCTCGGCTTTGGCGGCCCATGAGGCGAGGATCCGTGGGCCTGGCTGTCGTGGCAAGTCGCTAACGGATCGTTCAAGAATTCACAACCGCAGCGGCTGCTTCTCGCCCACGACCAGGTCCCACCAGCCGAAGGCGACGGCGAGCGCGTGGTCCAGCTGCCAAGTCCCGCAGTCGATCGAGGCGCCAGAGCGGCGAGCCACGGGTTTCATTGTGCTGTCTGGCAGGCAATAGGCGGCATGTTCCGAGCCCTGCAAGAGGTGGAGCACGCCGGCCGAGAACCCGCTGCCCGCATAGGCGATGATTCCCGGTAGCGGCATTGCCTCCAGGTCCCTCAGCGCGTAGGGGATCTTCTCATCCACGGTGCCCGGCGAATCCTGATACTTGCACTCGATGGCGTAGGCGATTCGTGACTGGTCGCCACTGCCGAGGACCAGCAGGTCCACGCGGCGTTGCTTGCCGATGATGGAAGTCCCGAGGGGAACCTCCTCGTAGACTTGGACCCCTCGGTCCCCGTGGGCGGCGACCACGTAGCGCGCCACCAGGCGCCGGTACTGGGTCCCCGTGAGGTGGCCTTCGGTCATCGCCCGCGCACCCTCTCGTACAGGCCGGGCTGCCGCTCCGCGCCCTCTGCCGAGAGGCGCCGGGAACTGATCGCGACGGCCTCGGCACACACGTCGTTGCCCAGGAAGGAGCGGCGGCGCCGGACCGCTGCAACACCGACCGAGCCTGAGCCCATGAATGGGTCCACCACCAGATCTCCGGGCTCGGAACTCTGCTCGATGAGAACCTCACTGACCTCTGGGGGTTTCTCTGCGGGGTAGCCGCGATGCACCCGGGGATGGGCGATGATGTCCGGCACACCGAGGTCGCGCAGCTTACGCTTGCCCTTCTCGAAGAAGAGGATCAACTCGTAGCGCGACCGATAATGGTAGCCCATTCCAATCCGACACTTGTCCCACACGAGCGGCTTCCAGAAGCGAAAGCCGGCGGCTTCGGCGAGCGGCTTGGCGACGAACATCGTCTCCTGATCGCAGAAGAGGTAGAAGTGCGAGTTGGGTCGCAGTACGCGGAACGCCTCCTGGAACAGGTCGGGGAATCGCGAGTTTGGGAAGATCTGGAACCAGTCGTTGCTCGACGCCTTGCTCTTCTTCAGGCGGGTGGTGGTTCCGATGGCGCGGTGCTTCTCCAGCGACTCGTAGGCGGGGTCCGTCACCAGCAGGTCCACCGACGCCGAGCCCAGGGTTCGGAGCCAAGCGACGGCGTCCTGCTGGTGCAAGTGATACCCCACCGAGCTGCGGGACTCGGTGCGGACCGTCGGACCGAACAGTGACCCGAGGCGATTCTCGGAGGTGGGGGAGGCGAGGTCGGTCATCGTGGGACCGCCTTTTACCACTGTGCGCCCGTCCAGTCCGCTTCTCGTCTGGCGGCCCGGATCTTGTTTGTCCCCCCGTCTCCGCGGAGCGCGCGCCGGCCTATTCCGACCTGGCAGGGGCGGCTCCCACGGCCGACGCGCCGACTCGACAGAAACGGTCCCCCTTGGAGAGCGGTCGGCCGTAGGGCACGCGGGAGTTGAGAGGCTGCACGAGGACCTCGCCGGAGGGGCCGGGGCGCGGCAGGATCGCGCCACTCGTGATCGGGCGTCCGAAGCGCGCCTCCTCCACGACCACCACGATGTTGTCGCCGTCCTTCTTGTACCCCCAATAGGACGCACCCAGGCTTTCTTCGCGTGCGTCGGCGCAGTTGACCCCCGCGGACGTCATCGCGAACACCAGCTGGGTGTCGTTGGTGTTGGGTGGACCCGCCTGCCAGAAGAAGCGCGGATCGGTTGCTGGGCCGATCGCTGCCGCAAGGCAGTTGCAGGTGGGTGGCAGGTCATCTCCCGCGAGCTGGAGGTCGTGTCGTGCGCCGATCACAGCGTCGTCGCCGAATGCTGCGGGGCTGCCGAGTCCCTCGTCCGTCGGCTCCGCCGGCTCGAGCGGCTGATCGTATTCGGGGATGTCCTTCTCGGCCTTTGCCTCGGCACTCAAGGACGCCTTGCAGCCCCCGATAGCGGGCAGAAACGCGACCAGCGCGTAGAATCCAAAGCGCTTCACGCCCGCAGCTTGCACCCGATGGGGCGAGGGGCCAACTGTTCTGCCGCGTTGCGGGAAGGGGCCGTGATCGGTAGCGTGGGGGTCGTGGACCGGGACGGGTTGCGAGAGCGATTGGCCGCCGCGCCGGCACTGCGTCCTCGCGGTCATGTCCTCGGGGTGACCGGACTCGGACTGCGGCTGGCGCTCCCCGGGGCGCGGGTGGGTGACGTGGTGACCGTGCGGCGCCGCGGATCTCCGCTGCTGGCCGAGGTGGTAGGCTTCGACCGCGATGGCGTCGTGGCCCTGCCGCTCGGCGATGCCGCGGGGGTCGGGCCCGAGGACGAGGCTGAGGGAACCGGGTCGCCGCTCGAGGTTCCGGTTGGTGAGGCGCTGCTGGGGCGTGTGCTCGATGGCCTGGGCCTCCCCCTCGATGGCGGGGAGCTGCCCTCCGGTCTTGTCCGCGTGCCGGTCGACCGAGCCCCCCCGCCCGCGCTGGCGCGGCGCCCGATTGCACGCGTGCTGGCGACGGGGGTGAGAGCCATCGACGGTTTGATGGTGCTCGGTGAAGGACAGCGTGTCGGGCTCTTCGCGGGCTCGGGGGTTGGCAAGAGCACCTTGCTTGGCGCGATCGCCCGGGGCACCGCGGCGGACGTCGTGGTGGTGGCCCTGGTGGGCGAACGGGGGCGTGAGGTGCAGGAGTTTCTCACGCAGAATCTCGGCACCGAGGGGCGTCGGCGTGCGGTGGTCGTGGCCGCGACAAGCGACGCCCCCGCCCTCGAGCGGCTGCGGGCCGCGCAGGTGGCGACGGCGCATGCCGAGTGGTTTCGCGATCGAGGCGCCAGCGTGTTGTTGCTGGTGGACTCGGTGACCCGGGTGGCCCGCGCCCAGCGCGAGGTGGGGCTGGCGGCGGGGGAGCCACCGGCGCGACGCGGCTATCCCCCGAGCGTCTTTGCGTTCCTCCCGCGGCTCCTGGAGCGTGCCGGGCAAGGAGAACGCGGCTCCATCACTGCCATCTACACGGTTCTCGTCGAGGGAGGCGATCTCGAGGAGCCCATTGCCGATGAGGTGCGCGGGATCCTCGACGGGCACATCGTCCTGTCACGTGTCGTTGCCGCGCGTGGTCACTACCCCGCCATCGACGTGCCCGCGTCGCTGTCCCGCGTGATGTCGGCGGTCACCGATGACGAACAGCGTGCCGCGGCGGATCGCATTCGCGGTCTGGTCGCGACCTACGAAGAAAAGCGCGACCTGATCACCCTCGGCGCTTATGCCAGCGGCAGCGATGCCCGGGTCGATGCGGCGATTGCTCACCAGCCGGCGATCGACGCATTCCTCCAGCAGGCCTGCGCCGACGTGACTCCCTTGGCCCAGACCCGCGAGCGGTTGCTCCAGTTGGCTCGCCGCTCCCGATAGGAACGTCTCACGGCCACTCACAATCCGGCGCTTCCAAATCGGTAGCGCGGTGCTCGGGCACTTCGACTACTGCGCTGGACTGTGGAGCGCGTCGCTGCCCAGCTGCAACGTTGTTCGAGGGCAACGTCTCGTCCTGTCGGAGCTAGGTTCCGCCCACCAGTCGGACGATGGCCGAGGCGACCCCGATCAGGCTCTCCCCCGCGACGATCCCGGCGGCGGCGACGGTCGTGAAGCGGTCCGCGGACGCTCGGTTCCAGCGCGCCACCGCCACCGCCACCGTTGCGCCCGCGAAGACGCTCAGCGCATAGTAGGCGGGAAGCACGAAGGCGAGACCGATGCTCGGGGCGCTCGGAACGAAGCGGGAATAGTGTGCTGGGAGCCCGTTCTCGAGTCCCGCGAGTACGGCGCCGACGGCGCCAGCGACGAGCATCGCGGCGACGGCGCCGGGTGGGAATGCGACGCCCTGTGCCAGGACCTCCGCGACGGCTTTCCACTGCGCAACGGCAGGGGCTGGCCATTGCTCGGTGATGAGCTGGCGTCCCGGGTCGGGGATCAGCAGCAGGTAGCCCGCGGCGCCACACCACGAACCGGCGAGGACGCCAAAGGCTTGGGCTACCCCCTGCTGCCACGGCCACGCGCCCAGTAGATACCCGGTCTTCAAGTCGTGGAGCATGTCCGAGCACTGGCTGGCGGCACCTCCGGTCACGTTGGCGCTCATCAGGTTGTCCGTGGCGCTGCCCGGGCTCACCACGGCGAAGGTCAACTGGGTCACCTTGCCCATGGCGCCGATCGGCGCGATGCCGGTCTCGCCCGTGACGCGACCGGCGACGACGGCGAGCGCGAAAGAGAGGAGCACAGCCATCACCGCAGCGTGCCAGCGGATCTCGAACAGGATGAGCTGCAGGGCCACGGCCAGCCCCAGCGCTGCGGTGAATGCGAGGACGAACCACCGCACGCGGATCCCACGGGGATGCTCGCGCGGCCGTCGCTCGGGGTCGCGGTCGCGGCGGCGAAGCAGGACCGCTACCGTGGACCAGCCGAAGGACGTGAGTGCGGCGGTTACCATCAGTACGACGCCGGGCCACAACAGCCAGCCGGTGAGCTCGGTGAACCAGATTCCGTCCGGCGCGAGGTGCGTGCTCGCCACCCACCCCCAAGCTAGCAGCCGCGGCGCCAGGCCCCACCACGCGATCAGCGCCCCGAGCAGCATGGACGCTCCCGCGCGAAACCCGACCAGAGCCCCGACCCCGACCATCAACAGGTTCGGATCCAGCGCGAACCCCAGGTTCTTGAGGGAGACCGTGGTGATGCCCGGTCTCGCCGCCACGACGCCCAGTCCGACGCGCCCAGGAAAGGTGAGGAGCGGCACCGCGAAGAGTTCCACGACCGCTTTGGCGACCGCTGCCACTCCGAGCGAGGCGAGGAGCACCCGAAGCCGGACCGTCGCCTCGCGCCCGCGCGCGTACATCTCCTGCAAGAGTTCGGCGGTCGCGATCCCGTAGGGGAACGGTAGGTTCTGCACCTCGATCAGCTGGCGCCGCAGTCCCAGTCCGACGAGCACGCCGAGGAGAGAGACGGAGAAGGCCCAGGCTGCCAGCCAACCCCAGGTCAGCTCTCGTCCAGTGAGCAGGGTCAGTGCAGGGATCGGGGCGACGAGTCCGGCGCCCGCGATCGAAGCGGCTGCCGACCCGGCAGTCTGGCTGACCAGGTTCTCGTGGAGTCCGAAGGCGGGACGTTTTGGGCTTCGGGCCACCTGCCAGATCCCGTACCCGATGAGCGCGGTGGCAATTGACATGTTCACCGTGAACCCGACCTTGAGCCCGCTGTACACGTTGCACAGCGAGAGCATGCCGCCCACGACCATGCCGGTGGCCACTCCGCGCAAGGTGAGCTGACGAACCGTTTCCGAGACGGGGGCTGCCGGATTCTCGCTCACCGACTCGTCACCGCGCGGTGCTGGGTGGGTGCAGGCTGGCCTGCGGCTCGGCTCCGTCGGTGCCGCCCACCATCTTCACGGTGAAGAAGCCTTTCAGCGGACGGTGTCGAAGCATCGACTCGCCGACTCCCCACAGGCCCACCTGTAGCTCCAGCTGCTGTCCTGCGAGCAGCGGAGCCTGCCCCGTGTCGCCCGGCCAGGTGCGCGAGAACTGGATGCCGTCCTCGGTGACGAACTCCTCGCCCTGACCGCGCCGCTCGTCGCCGTGCTCCTCCTTCCGGTCGCCGCGGTCAACGATGGCGAAGAAAGCCAGCGGGCCCTGGTCTGGGGTGAACAGGACGTGGGGCTGGTGGTCGCGCGCGCGGGCGGCGACGTCGATCCGTACACCCCATCCGCGGCCCACTCGAACCGGAGTGGCCCGCGGGACGAACTCGATGTCCGAGACAGTCACCCGGAGACCTTCGGTCGAGACGTGGTACCGCACCTCGAGCGGTGGCGGGGGTTCGGTTGCCATGGGGGCTGTGGTAGGCGCCTCTCCCGTCGCCGCGGGCGACGCCTGGCTCTCTCCGCGGTCGGGCTCAGCCGAGGCGGGCGCGCTGGTCTCCTCGGTGGCGGTCTCCTCGGTGGCGGGTAACGGCGTGGTTTTGGCGTCAGCGCTCGCTGGTGGTGGCCCTCCAGCGCATCCCGCCGTGATCAGAGTCGTGCAGCCGACTGTGGCCCACCATCGACGCGCCATCATGGGGTCACCCTACTGCGAGCAGCGCTTGCGTCGATCGCAAATGTGGCAAAGTGCCGAGTTGAGAGCTGCGGCTTCTGGTCACGGTTGCGGATGGAGCCGCTCAGTCCTGGTCGTACTCGCCTGGCTCGGGGATCTCGTCGACTCCGCGACCGCCAGTGATGGGGATGGCCCGCGCCAGCGCGACCTTCTCCAGGGTCGAGGCGAGTCGCGCGCCGTTCATCACGGGTGGTAGCAGTGCGCGATCCCCATTCCAGAGGTCGATCACGATGAGGTCTCCGTCCTCGAAGGTCAGACGATCGATCTGCGCCCACTTGTAGCGCTTGACCTTGGGCCAGACCAGGCTCACCAGGTCGCGGTATTCGACGCCATCACTGCGCACTCGGACGCCTCTCATGCCGGCCTGGATGAATGCTGCTAGTGCACTCACGAACAGCAGACCGGCGAAGATCCTTGAGCTGATGTAGCGGTGGGCGTCGGCTTCGACGACGTACTTGAACAGCCAGCTGTTGGTGGGGCTGGCTTCTCCGAGTGCCACCGCACCAACGACTCCCAGTGCCACGACCAGGTAGAGTACCGATGGCAGGCGGACCGAGAGCGGCGGTGCATAGACCTCCTCGGTCGGGCGGTAGGCCATATCGAACCCGGGAGGTCGAGACTGGCGACTCATGGTTGGTGAAACGTAACGACCGCCGCCGCGCTTGGGAACTGCGTCCGCGCCTCTAGCCGCAGAAGCATCGCGGTGGCCCGCCCGGACGCCTTCCAGCTGGGTCCCAGCGGCGGTGCTGCTTGCTACTCGGGCCGTCCACCCCTACGACTCGGCCCCGACGCGACCGGCGAGCGTTGGGAGCCAAACTGAGCCACACCTGCACCGCTCCGCGATGAGGAGACAAAGATGCCGACGTTCGTTGCCTGTGAAGTCGAGACGCTGGTGGGGGCGAGCCGGCTCCGGGAAGTCGCCGACGCCATGCTGGCTGGTCTGGGTCTGGGGGCTGCCGAGCTCAGTGTGGTGTTGACCGACGACGACGAGATCCACCGCCTCAACGTCCAGCACCGCAACGAAGACCGTCCGACCGACGTTCTCGCCTTCCCGATGGACTTCGACGGTGATGGCTCGACTCCTGCGAGCGATGGGCAGGCGTTGCTCGGCGACATCGTGATCTCCGTCCCGACCGCGCTGCGTCAGGCTCGAGTGGCTCGCCACTCGCTGGCGACCGAGCTCCGCTTCCTGCTCGCCCATGGTCTGCTGCACCTGGTCGGCTACGACCACTGCGACGCCCTCGAGAAGGCGGAAATGGACCAGGAGACCGCTCGGCTCGTTGCGCTGACCGAAAAAAAATAGCGTTACCCTGACGATTTTTTTGCCACTTCCGGTCGTCTGCCCTGCCGGTGCGGCGCGGATCGCGTTGGGAGATGTGCGCGGTTCCGCCCGATGGGAACTAACTGCTTAATGAAGCAAGGATTTTTCGTGGTGTCCCGTCGCGGCTCAAGCCGTCTTCGGCCCCCTGGCGGGGGGACATCGAGCATGCAGTGGAGACGGATCAGGCCCGTTCCATGCGGTTTCCGACCCCCCAAAGGCCCCTTGAAGGGAGAAAATAGGTCTCCGAGCCCCGCTAGTTTTCTTGCGCAGCACAAAAACCCCTGTTAACCGTCGCCCTTGCCTAGTGCGGTACGAGCGAAGCCCAAGAAAACGGGCCTTCGCCCCGGCCGAGAGGCGGGACACGGCGTCAAGACGAAGGACTTTCATCAGGAGGAAATCTCATGGCTGGGAAGAGGCTCACTAAGGCTCAGGTGATCTCGGAGATCGCTGCTGCTGCCGAACTCGACAAGAAGAGCGTCAACCGCGTTTTCGAGACCCTGCAGGAGCTGATCCGCAAGCAGCTTTCGGGGCGCGGCCCGGGCGAGTTCGTCATTCCGAACCTCGTCAAGCTGCGGGTTGTGAAGAAGCCCGCGACGAAGGAGCGCCCGGGCATCAACCCGTTCACCAAGGAGCCGATCACCATTCCTGCGAAGCCGGCGAGCAAGAAGGTCCGCGCGACCGCTCTCAAGGCCCTCAAGGATCTGGTTCAGTAGATCGGACCCATCCCTCCGTTGGGATGCGCAGGCGCCCCCGGTTCTTATCGGAACTGGGGGCGTTTTGCTGTGTGGGGTCGTCGAGCCACGCTGCTTCGCGCGGAGCGCGGTTCACCAGTAGAACGTCACGCCGCCACGCAACAGTCCGCCACCGGAGGTGTTCGTGGTGAGGTTCGGATTCTCCGCGTCGACGAACTCGGGTTCGGTCTCTGCCGCGGTGTCGGTGCGGCCTCGAATGAAGCCCACCAGATCGACGTTGAGTGCGGACTTCTTGCCGACCCTGAACTCTAGACCCCCGCCGAGGTGTCCACCGAAGTAGGAGTAGTCACGGCGCTCCGTTGAGTCGAAGACGGAGCCTCCGATCGTGTCGCTCTGTTCGACGTCTACTTCCGCCCAGGAGAAGTGGAAGCCGCCGAGGGCGTAGGCTTGCACCGAGTCGTAGGGGTTGAAGAAGATGATCCCGGTGAAGGGCATCCCCGTCTCCGAACGCCGGTACCCGTGCCAGTCGCGCCCAGCGAGAAAGTCGAGTCCCACATCGAAGGCGAAGTGCGGGACGGGACGGTAGCGGAAGCTGAAGCCGAGCCCGCCCATTCCCGCGTCGTCCGCTTGCTGTTCGTCCTCACCCATCAAAGCGGCTTGGAGTCGCAGATTGAACCCCCATTCGCTGAAGGGGCGGTGCACCGGCTCGGGCGGTGGCGGGGCCTCGGTGTCCTCGCCGACGACGACCACAGTTGGGCCGTCGTCGTCGTCCTTGCCCGTCAACACGACGACCGTTGGCGAGTCGTCGTCGGTCTCGTCCGGCAGCTTCACCTCATCGGCTTCCACGACGACCACCTCCGGACCGTCGTTTTCGCCGGCTTCCGCCTCGGCATTCTCCGTTGGCTCTTCCCCTTCGCAGAACCAACCTCCGGGGGGACATTCCTGTGCTGCGGACACGGCCGGCCACGCGGCAACCGTGATTGCAGTCAGCAAAGCGAGTTCCAGGCGCATCATCGAGCTCCCTCGTGCAGACCCAGTTTGAGGTTAGCAACGTCGATGCCAGTTGCCAGCCGTTCGTTGACCGCAGATTCTCGCCATCGGCTAGCCAATCGTGGAGAGCGGTTTACAGCAGCGTGGCGCCGGGAATACTCGATGTCCGCGGACGCAGCGACTGGCGCCCACTCTCCGACCACATCATGCCCCGAGTCACCCTGAAACCTGGACATGTTCAACCCGTTTGGGCCGGCCACCCGTGGGTCTATGCGCAGGCGATCGCGCGCGTCGACGGCGGCGCTTCGCCAGGATCGGAGGTGGATGTCGTCGACCCGCGCGGACAGTTCCTCGGCCGTGGGCTCTACAGCCCGGGTTCTGCAATTCCAGTGCGCCTGTACTCACGGAACCCAGGAACCACGCTGGAGGCAGGCCTGGTGCGACAGCGTCTGACCGCCGCCGAACAGCGGCGCGCCGCGTTCGGGCTCCCTGCGACCGGGACCACCGGGTACCGTCTCGTTCACGCCGAGGGAGACGAGCTTCCCGGGCTCATCGTCGATCGCTTCGACGATGTGCTCGCGGTCCAGTTTGGCACCGTGGGCATGAAACAGCGCGAAGGGATGATTCTGGAGGCGCTACTCGGCGCCACCCGAGCGCGGGCGGTGGTGGACCGAACGTCGCCCGCGACGGCCAGGCTGGAACGCTTCACGGCCGAGCGCGGGGTCGTGCGAGGCGACCCGAGTCTTTCGGAGCTCGTCTTCGAGGAACGCAGGTTCGCGTACCGCATTCCCCTCGAGCTGGGTCACAAGACCGGTTTCTATTTCGACCAGCGGCCGCTGCGAACCCGGGTCGAGCTACTGGCCCGGGGCCGAAAGGTACTCGACGCTTTCTGCTACACGGGTTCCCTGGCGCTGGCCGCCGCCCGTGGCGGGGCACGAGAAGTGTTGGCGGTCGACAACAGCGCGCTGGCCGTCGAGGTGGGGGCGCAGCTCGCTGGTGCCAACGGACTGGCGGGCAAGGTGGCCTTCACGCGCGGTGACGCGCGGGAAGAACTGACCCGGGCGGGGCGTCGCGGCGGGTACGACCTGGTCCTCTGCGACCCACCGAAGCTCGCGCCGTCCCGCGCTGCGAAGAAGAAAGCATTGGGTCACATGCGCCAGCTCGCGCAGCTGACGGCCCAGGCGACGACGCCGGGCGGGCTGGTGGTACTGTGTTCCTGTTCGGCGGCCATTTCGGTGAGCGATCTCGCGCGGGCGCTCGCGCTCGGAGCAAGAGACGTGGGGCTCCAGGCTCTGGTGGTCGATCGGGTCTTTCAGGGGGCTGACCACCCGGTACCGGCTGCGTTCCCGGAGGGGTTGTACCTCAGCACGGTCATCGCGCAGATCACGAAGTAGGCGGAGGCGCGGCGTTGTCCGCCTGCCACGATGCTGACCGCAGTTTGCGAGGCCTTCTAACCTGACCGCGCAGTGGAGCTCCGGGGCTCGGTCACTTGCAGCCCGGCTGCGACCCGACCACGATGCGCCGCGATGCGCCCCATTGCTCAGTTGTCGGTCGCGGAAGCCAGCGAACTGGACGGCTTGCTCTTTGACCTAGACGACACCCTGCTCGACCACGGCTGGTTGACCGAGGCCGCCTATCGGGCTCTGTTTCGCCTGCGCGAGGGGGGCCTCATGCTAGTGGCGGTGACCGGGCGTCCCGCGGGCTGGGGCGAGGTGCTCGTCCGGCAGTGGCCGGTGGATGCGTTTGTCACCGAGAACGGGGCAGTCGCGCTGCATCGAGAAGGAGCGCATGTCGCGCGCCTGGATCCACTCGCTCCGGACCAGCGTCTGTTGCGGCAGCGCCGACTGCGGGCCATCGCCTCGGAGCTACGCCAGCGGCATCCCGAGCTCGAGCCGACTGACGACCTTCCCGCGCGGACCTCCGACTACACCTTCGATATCGGGGAACGTCGGCAGGTGAGCCAGGCGACCGTGGAGCGCGCGCTGGCCACTGCTCGCGAGCTGGGCGCGCGCACCACTCACTCCAGCGTACACCTGCACCTGACCCTCGATGGGGACGACAAGGCGAGCGGCGCGGTGCGGGCACTCCGGCAGATGCAGGGGGTCGACCCCGGTGCGGCGCGCCGCCGGTTCGCCTACATCGGGGATAGCGCCAACGACGCTAGCTGCTTCGCGGCCTTTCGCACGAGCATCGGCGTGGCCAACCTATCGGGGCGCCCGACCGTCCCGCCCCGATACATCACGCGTTGCCCCATGGGGGCCGGCTTCGTGGAGGCGGCCCAGGTTCTGCTCGAACGCAGGGGTGTCGCGGCGCCCCACCCGATGATATAGCCGCGGCATGTCATCGTCGGTTGGCTCCGAAGCGGAGCTCGTCGCCCTCGCCAAATCGTCTCTGTACCCGAACTACGCCCAACCACCGCTGGTCATGGTGCGCGGTAGTGGGTGCGACGTCTGGGATGCTTCCGGCAAGCGGTATCTGGATCTGTTCGCGGGCATCGCAGTGAACACCCTGGGGCACGCTCATCCCCGACTGGTGCAGTCGATCGCTGCTCAGGCGGCGCAGCTGATGCACGTTTCGAACTACTACTTCAACGAGCCCAACCTCCGTCTTGCGGCCCAGCTCTGCTCGCTGACGGGAATGAGTCGGGCGCTGTTCTGCAATTCCGGAACCGAAGCGATCGAGGCGATGCTGAAGCTGGCGCGTCGTTACCACTTCAGCCAGGGCGCTACCGACCGTTACCGCGTGATCGCCTTCACGGGCTCGTTTCACGGGCGCACCCTGGGCTCGCTGGCGGTGACGGGGCAGTCCAAGTATCGCGACGGGTTCGGCCCCCTCGCTGGAGTCACCCACGTTCCGTTCGGAGACGTGGACGCCGTACGAGCCGCCATCGGCCCCGACGTGGCGGCGATCCTCGTCGAGCCGATCCTCGGTGAAGGCGGGGTTGTTCCCCCGCCGGAAGGATTTCTGGCTGACCTGCGAACCGTGGCGAACGAACATGGGGCCCTGCTCCTGGCGGACGAAGTCCAGACGGGCGTGGGGCGGACGGGTTCGTTCCTCGCGTGTCAGCGCGAAGGCGTGGAGCCAGATGCGGTCGCCCTCGCCAAGGCTCTGGGCGGCGGATTCCCGATTGGCGCGATGCTGTGTCGCGACCACCTTCTGGGGGCGTTGCCGCCCGGGAGTCATGGAACCACCTTTGGGGGCAACCCGCTGGCGTCAGCGGCCGCTCTGGCCGTGCTGGAAGTGATCGAGGCGGAGCGACTGCTCGACCGGGCCGCGACCTTGGGTGCCCACCTGACGCAGCGCCTGCAGGAACTGGCGAGCCGGCACCCTGAACGGATCACCACGACTCGCGGTGTCGGGCTGTTGCAGGCTGTCGTGCTGGCCGAATCCGTGGATCCCGGGCGGGTGCTCGCCGCGGTACGCGATGCTGGGGTGCTGCTGACGCTGGCCGGGGGCAATGCGTTGCGGTTCTCGCCGCCTCTGACGGTGACCCAGGAACAGCTCGACGCTGGGGTTGCTGCGGTCGACGCGGTCCTCCGGGGGGAAGCGGCTCGAGCTGACGGATCCGCTGGCTAGGCCGAGTTTCGTGACATTTCGGGCGGTCGCGGTAAAAGCGTTGCGTGCCGCGTCATCTACTCACACTTTCTGACCTGGGCCGAGACGGACTGATCCGCGTACTGGAGAACGCGGAGCAGTGGCGTGCCGTCCGCGGCACACCCGCCGCGGGACGTCCACTGCTGGGGCGCGCGATCGCCCTCGTCTTCGAGAAGGCCTCGACCCGGACTCGCATTTCCTTGGAGGTGGCGGTTGCCGAGCTGGGAGGCCATCCCCTGGTGATCACCAAGTCAGGGTCGCAGCTGGGCCGGGGCGAGCCGATCTCTGACACCGCCCGAGTGCTGACCCGGATGGTCCACGCGATCACGTTCCGGACCTTCGGCGAGGAACGCCTCCACGAGATGGCTCGGCACAGCACGGTGCCCGTCCTGAATGCGCTCACCGATCAGGATCACCCCATGCAGCTGCTGGCGGACCTGCAGACGGTTCTGCGGGTCCGCGGTCGCCTCGGCGGTCTCAAGTACGCGTGGATCGGCGACGGCAACAACATGGCCAACTCCTGGATGGAGGCTGCTGGGCTCCTGGGTCTGCGCCTGGTACTGGCCTGCCCGGAGGGCTATGCGCCGGCATCCGAGCGCATTCAGCGCGCCCGTGAGCTGGGCGCTGACATCGTCGTCACGACGGATCCCCACGAAGCGGCGGCAGACGCCGATGTGGTGAGCACCGATGTGTTTGCCAGCATGGGACAGGAGGAAGAGCAGCAGAAGCGGCTGCGCGACTTCTCCGGGTTCAAGGTGAGTCGGGAGCTCCTGGCCCGTGCTCAGGACGACGTGGTGGTTCTTCACTGCCTGCCAGCGCATCGCGGTGAGGAGATCGATTCCGACGTCCTGGACGGCCCGAATAGCCACGTGTGGGACCAGGCGGAGGCGCGCCTGCACTCGGCGAAGGCGGCGCTGGTTTGGGCTCTGGAGGCCGATGAGTGAGGCCTCCGAACCCCAGCCGGCGGCGACGACCGTGCCGCGGCAGCCGCCGGAGGTCTCCAGTCTCCCTTGCGCCGGGTGTGGCAACCCAGTCGATCCTCTGCGCGCGGCTCGAGTGGCGTGCTTCGGTGGCCGCTTCAAGTACTTCTGCAGTGCGCGCTGCCGCCAGCACTACACACCCGACGCCCGGCTGACCCCGCTGCCACTGCCGGATCGCCGCCCGCTGGGATCGCTGCGACCCGAACACGTGGTTCGGGCGCGCCGGGATGACGCCGGGTTCGAAGCGCGTCGGCAGAAGGCCGAAGCGCTGGCAGCAATCGGTGGCGACGAGCTTGACCGGCTCGCACCGGCACCAGAGCCGGGCGCGGAAGAACGCGCTGCTGCGGGGGAGGTGACCGAGGCGTCCCAGACCCCAGGCGCCACTTCGGCGGAACTGGGATCGCTCCTCCTCGCGATCGCCGCGCTGGGCGGGGTGCTCGGGATCGTGCTGGCGTTGGCGGGGGACGTACCGCTGGCCGTGCACGCGCGCATGCTCTTGGTGAGCGTTGCGGTCGGCGCTCTGGTGGCGCAGACCGTGATGGGGGTTCGTGACCCCGTCGAGATGCACCCTGGTGCGGTGCTGGCGGGGCCGATCACCGCGGTGCTGACGGCCCTGGTCGCGATGCTCGCGAACAACGAGGCGACGGGGGCAGCTATCTCCCTGGCGGGGGTGGTGGTCGTCTCGGTGGCGGCGGCGGTGTGGGCGATCGAGCGAGGGCGGCGCGCGTTGGACGACGAGCGCACCCAGATTCGTCATGCGCTGGAAGGCATGGCCAACCGGGTTGCGGGTGACGAGGTGATCGAGACCGCAGCTGGGGAGCTCCGTCCCGGCGAAGAGATTGTCGTGGGACCGGGAGAGGTGGTTCCCGTGGATTGCACGGTGACCGCGGGGAGCGTCGAGCTCTATCCATGGCTCGGGGCTCGTTCCACGGATCTGCGCGGTGAGGGTAGCTCGCTGGTGGCTGGCGCCACGGTGGTCGAGGGGAGGATCCGCGCGATCGTGGGGTGGGCGGGACTCGATCGCGCCTGGTTGCGCTTGACCCTGGATCAGCGGCGTCGGGCCGACCTCCTCGCTCCGCTCGCGCGGCTCGGCCGTTTCACGGCCGAGCGGGGCGCGCCCTTCGCTGCAGGTCTAGCTGCGTTGGTGACCTTTGCCAGCAACCTGAATCCGTTCACTATCGCCATGGTCGCTGCGGCCGCCCAAGCTGCCATGGCTAGCGTCGGACTGGCGCAGATTGGTGCCCTTCACGCGGCTCGTGCGGTGCTGACGGCGCTGCGTCGCGGCATCGCCTTCCGTTCGGCGGAGGCTCTCGACACGGCGGGGCGCGCGACGATCGCCGTCTTTTCCGCGCGCGGTACGCTCCTGCTCGGGGAACCGGAGGTGGCGAACATCGAGCCGGTCGGGCCCCACGAGGCGAACCACGTGCTTGCTTTGCTCGCGGGTGCCGAGAGTGGCGCGACGCACCCCGTGGCGACGGCCGTGGTGCGCGCCGCGCGCAATCGTGGCGTGCGGCCGGATGGGGTGCGCAGTCCCAACCTCCAGCCGGGATTAGGGGTGACAGCGGTTGCTTCGACGGGTGAGCAGCTGGTCGTGGGCAGTCGAGCCCTGATGCTCAAGGAGAGGATCAGCGTCGCTCGCGCCGAGGCGAAGATCACCGAGCTCGAGGCGATGGGCCGAACCGTCCTTCTCGTCGCCTTGGGGGGGCGCCTGATTGGAGTGGTGGGACTGCAGGATGGCCTCCGCCCAGGAGCGCGCGCAGCGATCCAGCACCTCCTGGACGTGGGAGTGGAGCCGGTCCTGCTCTCAGGAGACGCGCGAGAGACCTGCGAGGCGATTGGGCGAACGCTCGATGTGGACCACGTCCGGCCCGAGATCTTGCCCCCGGAGCGTGGCGACGAGGTCCGCCGTTTGGCAGATGGGGGTGCGCTGGTCGCCGTCGTTGGTCGCAGTCCGGCTGACGAGGTGGCACTGGGCGCGGCAGACGTCTCCGTGGCGCTCGACTCGGCGGGCTCGAGCGCTGCCGAGTGGAATGTGCAGCTCGCGTCGGATGATGTGCGCGACGCGGCGCTCGCCATCCGGCTCGCACACCAGTGCCGTCGAGAGTCTCGCCTCGGACTGTTGTTGACCGGGGCACCAGCAGCGGCCGGGGTGCTCGCCATCGCGTTCAACGTGTTTTCGCCCGCGGTAGCGCCGTTGGTCGCGCTGGCCGGAACGATCGCGGCCCTGGTGCGTCTGCGGTCGCTTCCCGAGTGAGCAAACCTTGACCGCGCTCGGCGCGAGGGCGATAGAACAGTGGTGCAGCGTGCCGAGGGGAAAAACACGGTGAAGCCGGTTCGGGGTACTCGCCCGCCAGACCTCGAACGGCTGCGCGCGACGCTCGAATCCTACATGGCCGAGCACGGTCTGCGGTCGACGGAGCAGCGGCGCGCCATCATCGACACCTTCTTCCAGGCGCGCCGCCACATCACCATCGACGACTTGCTCGCGCTGGTGAAGCAGGAAGAGCCTCGCGTTGGCTACGCGACCGTCTACCGCACCTTGAAGATGCTGGTGGCGGCCAGCGTGGCCAACGAACGGCGCTTCAGTGACGGGCTGACCCGCTACGAGGTGGCCGACGGTGACGAAGCGCACCACGACCACCTGATCTGCCTCGACTGCGGCCGCATCATCGAGTTCGAGGAGCCCCAGATCGAACAGCTCCAGGAGCGGCTGGCGGAGCGCCTCGGTTTTCAGGTCCAGTACCACAAGCACGAGCTGTACTGTGTCTGCACCAACAGCAACTGCCCGCACCGCCCCGAGGGCGATCGCGACTGAACGCCCTCGGGCCGCGCCTGCGTTGGCTCAGCGCGGAGTCGCTTCGGGTCGGATGGTGGTCTCGTCGGTGATCACGACGTGTGCGGCACGATCGTGCGCCTCGACGGGAAGCTCGATCAGTAGCTGAAAGTGGAACGCAACGACGACCGCGATGGCGGGTGGGCACTGCTCGGGCAGTGTCACGTCGTAGAATCCACTTCCGTGGCCGAGTCGGTGGCCGCGGGGATCGACCGCCAGCGCCGGCACGACCACCAGATCGAGGCTGGCCGGGGGCGCCTCCTCGGCGTTCGGAGGGGGCTCGCGAAACGAGTGTCCTCGGAGCTGTAGCTCGTCGGGGTGGTGCACGAGTCGAAAGCCTGTGCGTGCCCCTCCCGGGATGGCATCCATGAACGGGTAGAACAGCTGGCGCCGGCGCTCGCGCAGCCAGCCGTCGAAGGGGCGGAGGTCGACCTCCGCGTGCTTCGCGATCGGCCAGAAGAGCCCGATCCGGGTCGCCTGCTGCACCTCTGCGAGCTGGGTGAGGTGGTGGGTGATCCGGTCGCTGCGCTGCTGCACGGCGCCTGGCGGGAGCGCCTGTCGCAAGGCGCGGACGCGTCGGCGGAGCGCCTGCTTCGCCTGCCGTGCCAGCTCGGTTCGCTGCGCTGGGTCAAAGTTCACATCCTGTGCGTAGCGAGTTGGCGTGCTCCTCGCAACCAACACATAGGGGGCTGGCTTCCAGCCGTGCCGGTTGCGGAGCCGTGCGTCGGCCCGGTCGCTGGCGGTGTGGTGGTCGGTGCTGTTCGGATGCGGGAATCGTAGTAGTGTCGGCTTTGCAATGCGGGTGGTGGCGATCGTGCCCGCCTACCAGGCGGCGAAGACGATAGGCGCTCTGGTGACCGAGCTCGGCGGGCTCTGGCCAGCGCGCGACGATGTGATCGTCGTCGACGATGGCTCCGCGGACGCCACGGCGCAGACGGCGGCCGAAGCCGGCGCAGTGGTCGTGCGTCATCGCTGCAACCGGGGCAAGGGCGCGGCGCTGCGGACGGGAATGGCCTGGGCGCGACACCGCGGGGCCACTCATGCAGTGACGCTGGACGCGGACGGTCAGCACCCGCCGACCGAAGCGTGGAGACTCGCGACGTTGCCCGTCGACCAGGAGGCCCTGGTGCTGGGTATCCGCGATCTCGCCGCAGCTGGCGCGCCCCGCGCCAACCAGCACTCCAACGGGATCAGCAACTACTGGCTCTCGCTCTTCTCGCGGCAGCGCTTGCAGGACACCCAGTGCGGATTGCGGCGGTATCCCTTGGCGGCGGCGCTTGCCCTGGGCGGGCAGGCGCTGGGCTTCGGCTACGAGGCGGAGATCGTGTTGCGCGCTGCGCGGAGCGGGCTGCCGCTGGTGCAGGAGCCCGTTCGGGTGGTCTATCCCCCGGAGCGGGAGCGCTCTTCACACTTTCACGCGGTGCGGGACCCCTCGCGGATCGTCGTGCGTGTGCTGGCAACCTGGGCGCTGGCTGCGAGGCACCCGTGACGTTCCTTCGCCGACTGTCACGGCAGGCCCTGCTGGCATTGGTTGGCCTCCTCGCCCTGCTGTTGGTCGCCCACGTTGCGATCGGCGTGGCCGCGCGCATGACACCCCCCGAGGTCGAGATCCCCGCGGGGGAGGTGCGGCGGGAGGGTTCTGACCTGACTGTGTTCCGGCGCTCCCACGCGAGGCAACGCGGGAAGATCCTCGAGATTGGACTGGCAGGCGATCCGGTCGAAATTGGCGCGGCACACGTCGCGCTGGCTCGCGCCCAGATGCTCGAGAACGAAGGTGTGCTGTTCGATCGCTTCCAGGAAACCGTGCGGTCGCCGCCACTCCGCGCGGTCCTGCTCGACCTGGCTCAGGTGCGCTATCGGACTCTCGATTCCCAGCTGAGCAACGCCCGGCGCTTCGAGCTGGCGGCCATGGCTGCGGCACTGCGACCTGACCCCTACTCGGGTTGGTTTCCCACCTACCAACGCCAGGTTTACCTCAACGCCCTCTACGACATGGCGCTGTCGTTCGAGCACTCGCCGCTCGTCGGGTGCACGACCTTCGTCTTGGCCCAGGAGGCCGCGGCTGACGGTGGCGCGCTCCTCGCGCGTGCCTTCGACTTCGAGGTCGATGAGGTGTTCGATCGTGGCAAGGCGGTGTTCCTGGTCCGAGAAGTGGGCCAGATCCCCTTCGGCTCGGTGGCTTGGCCGGGGCTGGTCGGCGTGATGAGTGGGATGAACCTCGAGGGCGTGGCCGTGGTGGTGCATGGTGGGCGGGCGGGCGCGCCACAGGCCCAGGGGGAGCCGGTGCTACATGGACTGCGACGAGTGCTGGGTACGGCCACCAACGCGGAGGAGGCGGTGGCGGCGCTTGGCGAGCGGGACGTAATGGTCAGTCACATCGTGGTGGTCGCCGACTCCGCGGGACGTGCGGCGTCCGTGGAGCGGGTTCCCGGTGCCGAGCCCCACGTTCGGTGGCTACCGTCGCGGGCCGTGGTGACCAACCATCTCGAGGGACCGGCCGCGGGAGACGAGAAGAACCAGTGGGTGCGGGCGAATACTTCGACATTGCCTCGTCGACAACGCGGCGACGAGCTGGTTGCGGCGCTCCAGGGACACGGCACGGTGCGTGACGCCGTCAGGCTCCTTCGGGACCGGCGCGGGGTGGGAGGTGCACAGCTGGAGCTCGGCGATCGACGGGCGATCGACGCGCTGATCGCGACCCACGGGGTGGTGATGGACACTCACCGGCGGGTGCTCTGGGTGAGCGAGAGCCCCCACCTGCTCGGTCGTTTCGTCGCGTTCGATCTGCGGCGACTTCTCGCGGACGGGTACGATCCCAGTCTCCCGGACGAGCTCGAGTCGGTGCCGGCCGACCCGCTGCTGACCAGCGGCGAATACGACCAGTGGCGCCGTTGAGTGGGGACGGTCCCGGGCGCCTCCGTGGCCAGGCACGCGCTCGAACCCGTGGCTCGAGGTCTGCTCGACCATCCCGAGTCGGGCGTTCGCGTCACGGGCCGTCGCTCCCCGTTAGGTGAAGGCGCGAGATCCACCGAGGTTCAGGAGCGGTCGCTTTCCCCCGAAGCAACTCTCTGAATTGGCACACTATCTCGCCAGGCCGAACCAGGCTCCCCCGCAGGCCAGTCCGAAGGCCACGGGAGCCGTTGCCAGGGCGAAGACCACGGCCACGGGAGCGGCCATGCTGAGCAGGGCGACCACACCCGTGATGGCCAGACCCGCGCCCAGCGCTGGTTCCAGCACGCTGGTGGCCGCTGTGGCGCGAGCTACCAGGAAGCCCGCGCAGGGGAACGAGGTGAGGATCGCCACGCCGAGCAGCACCAATGGTCCCGTGGAACGCCAGTCGCTCTCGTTCGCCATGGCGAAGTCGATACCCACTCGATGCCCGACGTACACAGCCACGGCGAGCAGCAGGAGCATGGCCCCGATCGTGACGAGCGCGCTCAGCGCGATCCAGTGTGGCATCAGGGGGCGATTCTGCCGCGTGAGCGCACGCCGGACGGTGTCGATGCTGGGTGGCTCGAGGCCCTGCAACAGCGAGTAGTGCGAGGACTCGATGAGACCGGAATCCCGCAGGGCCACCCAGCCAGTGATCGTCATCCCGAGCGCCAGCGGTGCGACCGCGATGAGGAATCCCGGGCCGCGACCAAAGACGATGTGGGCGTAGAGTCCATGAAGGAGCATGGACACCAGAAAGGCGACCGAGAACCAGCGCCCCCGGCCGGCGCGTCCACTGCCGAGGGCGAAGCCCCACACCCCCGAGAAGAAGAGGTGAGCTGGTGCGCCGACCGCTGCCCGGAGGGCCCGCAGGAGATCGACCTCGGGGGTCCAAGCCAGGTAGTCGAAGGTGACCACCGCGCTGAAGCCGGCGCCCGCGCAGGCGGCGTACAGCATGCCGAGACGCGCGGTGTCCAGTACCCGCATGCGGTAAAGTGGCCAGACCGCGAGCACTTTCAGTCCTTGCTCCAGTGGCGCGACGAAGAGAAACATCGTCAACATGGCTGCGGTGGGACCTGCACGCGCCGCCTCGAGGCTCAGCCCCGTCAGTCCAAGCAGTAGCTTCGTCAGATGGATCGCCAGGACCGCCAGCGCTGCGCCCGACAGTGCTGCGAGCCAAGCGTTGCGTGCGCCGAGGGCGCGCTGGCGATGCACGCGCTTCCAAAGCAGCGCGGCGAATCCCGCGGGAATCGCCGCCAGCGCGCTCGCAAGCAAGATATTGAGCGGGTTCAATGGGGCCCCGAGACGCGCGCTTCTAGAAGTGCAGTCCCAGTACGAAGGATGCAGTCGTGGCGGCGCCAACGCTCGATCCGTCGGCTTCGTACACCGCCTGGACGCTGGCCTCGTTCGTTCCGGCCTGGGCCCGGGCGTCCGCGAATGCCGACGGGTCGACCCCGGGTCGGGTCAAGAACAGGACCTCGCCCGTCAAGGTGGCGCCAACGGTGAACATCTTGCTCAGATAGATGTCGAGGCCCGCGCCCGCGCGTAGGTTCCAGCCCGTGATGTCGACGTCGTTGCTGTTGACGATGTTGTTGGCTGCCAGTGATCCCACGGTGGCGTACCCGCCGCTGAAGGTGAAGTACGGCTCGACCCGCCCGATCGGGATGTGCAGGCCGAGCTCGGCGTTGAGCGTCCAGTGGTCCCAGTCCGAGAACTTGGCGAACCGGAATCGCGGTCCCACCGTCAGAAACACCAAGCGCAGACCGAGCCCCCCGCCGAACACTGGTCCTGACTGAGTCGTGGCGACGATGCCGGAGTCCACCAGGTTGTTGGCACTGAAAGTTTGCAGGCCCAGGTACTCGTAGCCCACCTCACCGTTGATCCAGAAGAACTCCAGGCCCCGGCCCGAGTCCTTCTCGTCAGCCTCTGCCAGCTCTTCCTGGGTGCTCATTCCTTCGACCGAAGCATAGGGGTTGGGCGCGCCTTCGCCAGGCGGGGCCAAGCCCCCAGCTTCGAGTCCAGCCGGGTTCTGTTCCTCGGGGGGAGGTGGCTCCCCCCAGGTCTGCGCCCGAGCCAGACGTGGCATGGCGGCGAGCGAAATGACCAGGATGACCCCTGCATACCGGTTCATGAGTTCAACTCTAGCAGGTGGACCGCGCGAGCCCAATCCTCGTCACGAGTCGAGGGCCAGGCGAACCCCGATTGGAATCGCTCGCATGTCCGGGAGGAAGAAGTTGCGAAAGGTGCAGCGGGCGATCTCGGGTTGCGTCAGGTAGGAGCCGCCCCGGCAGACTCGGTGCTGCCCGTCGAACCAGGGCTCACTGTAGCCTCGGTACTCCTGTGGGACGAACCCTGGGTAGGGGGCGAAGAGGGCTGCCGTCCACTCCCAAACGCCGCCTGCCAGGTCCCAGATGCCCGCGGGAGAGTCCCCCTGTGGATGCTGTCCCACGCGGCCCGGTCCCAGCCGGCCGGGGCCGAGCTGGGCCGCCTGGGGTTCCACCCGATCCCCCCAGGGCCAGCGACCCTGGTGGTCGCGGCAGGGGTTCCAGGTCGCCGCCTTCTCCCACTCAGGTTCGGTGGGCAGGCGGCCGCCGCGAAAGCGGCAGTAGGCCTGTGCCTCGTGCCACGAGACGTGGGCGACCGGCACGTCGGCCCGCATCGGGTGTTCGCCGCCCAGGTCTCGGGTCCACCAGCTCGAGCCTGCCCCTCGCCGCCAGAAGCGAGGGGCAGTCGCCCCAGCTCGCTGGCGCCAGGCGATTCCGTCGGAAGTCCACCACTCGTCCCGCGCGTACCCGCCGGCGTCGATGAACGCCAACCAGTCTCCACAGGTCACTGGCTGGCGAGCGATCTGGAAGTCGCCCACTGTCGTCGTGTGGCGGGCGCGTTCGTTGTCCCATCCGTCGGGGTCGTGGGCGCACCCCAGCGGGGCTTCGCCACCGGCGATGGCCACCAGCGGTGTTCCCGTCCGTTCGATTCCTGTCCGTGGCGGTTCGCTTGCGTCCAGGAAGAGGGCACCGAGCAGGCGGACGACGCCGATCGTCTCGGCGTGTTGCCTTTCGTGATTGGCCAGGAAGCGGAAAAGATGGCTGGTTCGTTGCAGGTCACGGCTGGGCAGCTCGTGGAGCAAGTCGAGGGTCCGGTTGCGCACCAGCCGGGCATAGCTCTCGACGACGCTCCGCTCGGGAAGGAGCGCTCCGCGGCTGGTCTTCGCGCTGCGAAAGGTGTCGTAGAGCGTATCCAGTGCGGGGTCGATCGGAGGTTGCCCGCCGATCCGGCGCAGCGCGAAGCACTCCTCTTGCCAGGCGACATGCCCGAGGTGCCACCCGATGGGGGAGAACTCGGGATCGGGCTGAGCCGAGAGCTCTGCGTCCGTCAAACCCTGCGCGAACCACCGGGTCGCTCTGCGAGCGGAATCGAGGGCCGCACTCAACTCCGTGACGAGACTCACCAGAGTGGCTCCAGGTGCACATGGTTGGCGTGCGCTCGGTAGATCACTCCTGGTTCGAGCGCTTCCCAGGGGCTCGAGTCGAGCGGTTCGGAGGCAAACCGGATGTCGCTGGTTCGCTGGCTCACGTAGAGGGTCGGTGGGTCATCGCCGGTGGCAGCGCGAACCGCAACCAGCGACTGCCCGTCCGACACCAGCAGTGCCGCCAGCGCGACCTGCTGGGTCTGCGCGGCGAAGTGAAGCACTCGGGGCACCGCGTCCTGCAACGCGGCTACCAGATCGTTCTGGTGGCGATGGGCGTCGTGGATGGTGGCGAACAGGTGCTCCGAGTCGGTGTCACCGCGAATCGCCTGGTAGCTCGCGTCCGAGAGCGCCTCGCGCAGCGGTCGCAGCAGCTGCTCACGGAAGCCTCGCAGGTACCCATTGTGGAGGAAGGCGAGCGACTCCGCGGTGAAGGGTTGCGTATTTGCAATGGACACACTGAGCGGGTCGGTGGCGGCTCGGACGGCGGCCAGCAGGCAGCCGGCAGTCACCGTACGACCTAGCGACGCCCGGTTGGAATCGGCCCAGATGGGGTGCACCGTGCGGTAGGCGCACGCTTCCACGTCGCCATCGAGATACCAGGCGGCGCCCCAGCCGTCGGCGTTCACCACGGTGTTGCGTAGCTCGCGGTGTGCGTAGCTTTGCCGCTCGAGGGAGTGTGGCGGGTCGGTCAGGATCGAGCGGAGCTGCTGGGGAGGGCCCAGGTACCCGGCCATGCGGCACATGACCCCAAACATTCGGCCTTCGTCCCTGTGTCGCCACCCCCCCGCACGTGTCGTGAACTTCTTGGCGGTTGCCGGGTCGCGGGTTGCCACCTCGCCGGTTGGGCCCTAGGTGACGTTCTTCACCAGAGGGTGGAGGTGTTGCCGGGGAGCAGCGTCGGGGAACCCTCTGCAGCAGGTAACAGAGCTCACGATGCAAGAGGTCCATTCCTGGCAACGACCACGTCGCGACGAGAGCGACCGTCTACAGATCGACGTTCACTGGGCAGCCACGGCTGCTTCCTCCCTGGCGTCGGACGTGCGTGCCGGACTGGTTCGGCAACCGAAGGTGCTGCCGCCCAAGTACTTCTACGATGATCTGGGCGCGGTGCTGTTCGAGAAGATCTGCGAGACTCCGGAGTACTACCCGACCCGGACGGAGGCAGCGTTGCTGGAGGTGGCGTCCGATTTCATCATCGAGACCGCGCAGCCGACCGACATCGTCGAGCTGGGAAGCGGTTCCTCTCGCAAGACACGCGCCATTCTCGACGCGGCCGAGCGCGCCTTCAACATCTGTCGCTACGTCCCCTTCGACGTGAGCGCAGCGATGTTGCGGACCAGCTCCGTGAAGCTACTCGACGCGTACACATGGCTCAGCATCCATGGAGTCGTGGGCGACTACGATCTGCATCTCCGCCACGTTCCTCCCGGAGACCGCCGGCTCTGGGTCTTTCTGGGTGGCACCATCGGCAACTTCGAGCCCGAGGAGGCCGTGGGATTTCTCCGGACCCTTCGGGGGGCGATGGGTGAGTACGACCACCTCTTGCTCGGGACCGATCTCGTCAAGGATGCCGCCATCCTGAACGCCGCCTACAACGACGCCGCGGGTCTGACGGCGGCGTTCAACCGCAATGTGCTGAGCGTCATCAATCAAGAGCTCGGCGCGGATTTCGAGCTTGAGCGGTTCGACCACGAGGCGCACTTCAACGAGCGCCACAGCCAGATCGAAATGCATCTGAGGGCGCGGGACAGTCACCGCGTGCGCATCCCCGCCTTGGACCTGCAGGTGGACTTTGGGGCAGGGGAATCGATTCGAACGGAGATAAGTCGCAAGTTCACCCTGTCGGGAGTCCGGGCGCTGCTGGGTGATTCCGGGTTCGAGCTGATCGACTGGTATACGCCGACCAATGGCTTCTTTGGTTTGTCGCTGGCGCGACCCTGCTGACGACGAGCGTTCCCGGGGCGGCGATCGTGTCGCTCACCATGGCGAGCAACGCTTGCGTCGATCGCCATGGTGAAACGGGGTCCGGGTGAGATCGGCACCTTTCTTCAGAGGATTTGCCCCCAACCGAAGAGGGGCAAATCCCGCGAATTCAATCAACGCAACTGGCTGGCGCTGCAGGGATTCCTCGCGGTGCGGCTCGAGCCGGCTTGCGTTTTGCTCACAAGAGAAGTGAAACTAGGTGTGCCGAGATTGACTCGCTCGAGGAAGGGATCGTCATGAGCTCGCGATGGTTGGTTGCTGGAATTGCCCTGGTGTCAGCGGCAGGCTGCACGCTCATCACCGATGTCGACCGGACCAAGATCGGCGGTGCGGCTGGCGCGGCGGGGGCGGAGAACCCGACGGGCGGAAGGGACGGAAGCGGTGGCGAGACGGCCGGTGGCGCCGGAGGCGAGACCACTGGCACGGGTGGGGGGGCGGGAGCGCCCAGCGGCGGCACGGGTGGAATTCCCGGGGCTGCCGGGACGGCTGGTACTGCCGGCTCGCTCCCTACATCGGGTGGCACTGCTGGTGCCCCGATGGGCACGGCCGGAGCGGCGGCTGGCGCTGCTGGCACACCCGGCGTCTCGGGTGCTCCAGGCATCGCTGGGTCGCCGGGGGGAAGCGCCGGCTCGCCTGCCGGCGTTGCCGGTGCAATTCTGGTGGGAGGCAGTGCAGGTTCTTCGGCCGGTGCGATGCAGGGTGGCAGCGGCGGCTGAATCACTGGTGCATGGAGTGCCCAGGGTCGGTCCTACGCCACAGCCAACGGTAACTGTCCACCTGGCCGGCCTCTTTTCGTGTGGGCCGAGCAGTCTATGGCGCGGCATCAAGGCCCTTGCACGCGCGGCAGGGTCGCGCGAAGAATGCCCGACGCTTCTCTGATTTGGACCGACCCATGATCAAGACCTCCGGCGCTGCCCTTCTCACGATGGTTTCCCTGCTCGCCTTCGGGGCCTGCACTGTCATCACGGATGTCGACCGCGACAAGATTGACGAAGGGGGTGCTGGAGCCGCGACGGGTGGGCTGCCCGCCACGGGCGGGGATCCGAGCTCCGCGGGCAGTGATAGCGGCGGCACTGCCGGGTCAACGGCTGGTGCCGATGCCGGCGGCCAGGCCGGTGCCATTGCGGCGGGTGGAGCCGCCGGCGAAGTGACTGAAACGGGGGGAACGGCTGGCAGCGCCGGTGCCGACGCGACCGGCGGGGTGGCTGGAGCCGTCGCGACCGGTGGGGTGGCTGGTTCCGTCACGGTGGGCGGTAGCGCCGGCGCCGAAACCGGCGGCGCAAGCACCGCTGGTTCTGCGGGAACTGCTACTTCTGGTGGCAGCGCAGGAACCGCCGGTAGCGCCGGAGGCTAATACGTTTGCCGGGGAGCCGGGTCGTCGGTGATCAGCTCGGACCGGATCAGCCCGTAGAAGCTGGGAGGCGAGGACCCTGCGATGGCACGGTACTCCCAGCCCAGGTGAGCGGCGCAGCGCGCGCAGGCCACGACTTGCCAGGCGTACCCGGGAAACCACGTGAATTCGGTTGTGGGACGACCAATGCCGACCACGTGGATGGCGCGTCGCAGGGTCACGAGTTCGTAGACGAGTCCGTGGGGATTGACGAACACTTGAGGCGTTTCGCCGATCACGGCGATCCGATCGTCCCGGCAAGCGATCCGGATGCCACACGTTCGACATCGCAACCCACCCTCGTCTGCTGGCACCGCGAGGGCGCTCTCACCCGCTTCCCGGTGGAACACTCCGGGCTTCGGATCGGACTCCACCGGGTGCCGCAGGTGGATCACGATACCTGCGCGCTCACGTAACGCACCGCGCGGCGCGCCACGCCGGTGAGGGGCCAGTGATAGTGGACGTCGAGATCCTTCCTCCAGCCCGCCCGAGCGGGTGGCTCGCTCTGAGCGAGCAGGACCCACACGGCGTGGCGCGCCAGCCGCGTTCCTTCCTCCAGCCACGCGGGCGGAGGGAGCGTCGCGCGCGAGACTGCCACGGCGAACGTGCCGCTTTCCAGATCTTCACTGCGGCCTCGCACCACGCGCGTAGTGCTCATGTCGAGCACGGACAGCGCGTTGCGCAGAAACGCTACTCGCTTGGCGCGCGGCTCGACCAGCGCCAGCGTCAGATCGGGGCGCAGTAGCGCGAGTGAGACTCCTGGCGCGCCACCCCCGCTGCCCACGTCGACCCAGTCAGTGTCGCTCGTCGAGCTGGCGAGGACCAGCGCGTCTGCGAGGTAGAGGTCGACCAGCTCTTCCGGCGAGCGAGCAGCGGTTAGATCCACCTTGCGATTCCAGATCGCGACCTGGTCCAAGAGCTGGGCCAGGATCGGGACCCGCGCGTCGAGCTGGGTCGCTGTTGACCCGAGCTCTCCCTGGAGCGCACTTGCCGCCCCCTCGAGCAGTGGTGCCCAGCCGCGACCCAGTGGAGACAGCGCCATGGCGGCTAGGGTAGTCCCAGCGCGAGTGCCAACCAACTGCGAGTCGCGCCGCTTCCGGCACGATCGGCACGTGGTTGCGGGTCGTGAGTGCTCCGACGTCTCCCGACACGGTGCCGGACGGTGTGCGCGGACTTCAGTTGGCAGCTGACCGGACCACACGGGTCGAGGTCAGAGCGCGATCAGCGCCGACGACGCCCACGACAGGCTGATCGAGGGGTGGCGAAGTGGATCCCCGAGCCCTATCTCCCCCGCTGGTGGAGGCAGCACGTCCGGCACAGAAGGAGCCGCCGGCGACTCGAGCCTTCAATTCTTCTGTCGATGCCCGCTCCATTGTCGATGGCCTTCTCTCTCCGTCATGCCTTCGCCGCTGCCATCGGTACGGCGGTGTTGACTGCGGTGTTAGCGGTAACGGTGACGTCGTGGGGTGAGACGCTGTGGGGCGTCGCGAGTTCGGGGCCCGTGGTCGGTGAAGTTCCAGCCGAGTTCTCACTGCCCATCGTGGCGAACGGCGATGGCGCGCTGACTCTGGCTGAGACGCGAGGGACTCCGGTCGTGATCGAGGTGTTTGCCAGCTGGTGCAAGTACTGCGACCGGGCCAGCGCGACTGTGGCCGAAGCATCTCGCGCTCGGCGACGGCAACCCGTGCGCTTCGTCGGTGTTTCACTGGACGAGCACGCCAGCCAGGCCCATGCGGTGGCCAGCGAGTGGCGCCTTCCATATCCGGTGGTGCACGACGACGGATCCTTCACTCAGGCGTGGAACATCTCCGCGCTGCCGACCGTGATTGTCGTTGATGCGGACGGCCGGGTCCGCCACGTCATGGACGAAGCGCCCACGGCGGACCGACTCGAGCGCAGTCTGCGCAGCGTGGGTGCCGGTCGCTCCCGCTGGTGAGCCCGCTGTGCCTACGGACTCTGCGGGTGCGCGACGACCTCGACGCGGACCTCGACGACCCCGTCGCGAATCATGTCGAGCTGCTCGGCGGCGGCTCGCGAGAGATCGATGATGCGGCGGCGCGCCCCGAAAGGTCCGCGATCGGTGATCCTGACGTAGGTGATGCGCGGAGGATCGCGGTCCGTGCGGATGACGCGAACGACGGTGCCAAAGGGGAGCGTGCGGTGGGCAGCAGTGAACGAGCGCGGGTCGTACACCTCACCGCTCGCTGTCTTGTTTCCCGCCAGCGAGTCGCCGTAGTAGGTCGCCTGGCCCCGTAGCACCTCGAGCGCGCGGGTCGCCGCGTACTGACGGCTGAGGTCGTCCTGCCCGGAGGTGGCAGGAGGCGCTGTCGTGGGTGTGCCGGGATCTGGACCTCCAGGGGGGGCGGCTTCGGGTGGTTTGTCGCACGACGGCGGGGGACAGTGGCAGGGCGCCTGGGGTGGGGGTGGCATGCAGCCGCCCGCGGACAGCAAGCACGTCGAGAGGAGCGTTATGGCCCACCGCGAAGAGGACGACATGGGCTGATCAAACCTGGTGGGAGGCTGCGGGGCAAATTCCCCGGGAATGCGCCGCGCCGTTCGGTGTCCTCCGCGGTTGCAGATGAGCCCTGGCGTTCCTGGCCCAGCGCATCTATGCCTTGTACGCGAATGAGCGTGATCGTCGGTATCTTCCTTGCGTGGTACGTGGTGTTCGTTTTCAGTGCAACATGCCACGAAGCTGGACACGCGTGGGCAGCCATGCGGGGTGGTGACTCGACGGCCTACGAGGGGGGGCAGGTCAGTCTCGATCCGCTACCTCACATTCGCCGCGAGCCCTTCGGCATGATCTTGGTACCGGTGGCATCGTTCGCGCTCATCGGCATGACGAGTGGGTGGGAGAACGCCTGGATGCTGGGTTGGGCGTCCGCGCCCTACAACGCGAGCTGGGCGCAACGCTATCCCCGCCGTCACGCCTGGATGTCGCTGGCGGGTCCCGCCGCGAACTTCCTCCTCGCCGGCGTGTCGTTTGGTGTCCTCAAAGCGATGATGAGCGCGGGCATGGTCTCCCTGCCGGCGCGCTTCGCCTACACGCAGGTGCTCGAGGCCCCCGCTGGCAACTATGGGTCGACGCTGGGCGCAGTGACCTTCGTGCTCAGCTTGATGCTCATCCTCAACCTGCTGCTGGGGCTGTTCAACCTGATTCCTTTCCCGCCGCTGGATGGGGCCAGCATCGCGGAGGGGTTCGGGCCCGAGCCTGTCAAGCGACTCTTCGCGCTGATGCGCGAGCAGCCGATGTTCGGTCTCATCGGTCTGCTCATCGCCTGGAAGCTGTTCCCGTTCGTCTGGGGCCCGGCGGTGAAGATCGTGGTGGGGCTCCTCTGGGGGATCCCGCTGAACCGCCTCCTCTAGGACACCGATCAGCTCGCTCGAAGCGGCGCTTCCCACTAGCTGTGCTGCTGGCCCCGACGGCGACCGGAGGAGTCGCGCTGAGCGTCGGAGTGCGCTTCTGATACCCGTTTTCCGTGATCCGCGCGGGCGCGGGCAAGGAGGAGGCGATGGTGTTGGGTCGATCGAGAGCGAGGCAACCGCGCCTCGCCTGCTGCGACTCCAAGCGCATCGTGTCGCCGGGGCCGGTGATGCCGCGCGCGCCATCCTCCGCGCCGATCCATTGGGACCGCACGCCGAGCGAGCTCGAGAGATCCTGCGAGACAAGCCAGCGCCCCCCTGAGCTCGTCGCCCGCCGTGTAGGACAAATCGCTCCTCGTTCACCTGTGAGGGTGATTCGAAAGCCGACGCCGGATGGTAGAATGTGGGAACACACCCCGGGGGGGGGCGTGTCGATTCAGCCCCAGTCGCCTCCCCCCAGGCGGGCCATCGCGCGCTCGGCCAGGGCGGTGATGGTCAACGAGGGATTCACGCCGGGATTGGCGGACACCGCGGAGCCGTCGATCACGTACAGTCCTTCGTAGCCGAAAACCCGGTGGTCGCGGTCGATGACACCGCGCTCCGGCCCGTCTGCCATGGCGCACCCGCCGAGGATATGCGCGGTGGTGGGTGCACCGAGGACCAGCTCGCTGACGAGGGTGGACGGGGTGCCGCCAACCTCGGCCGCGAAACGCTCCACCAGCTCTCCCACCTCGGGAAGGAACGCACGCGGCGCCGCGTTGCGATCGCGGACGCGGGTCACCAGGCCGCGCCGGAATCCGGTCCACGGATTGCGCCCCAGCTCGAGTGACAGGGTGTCTTCCAGCGTCCGCATGTAGAGCAGGATCTGAGTCTGCCGGGCGAAGTCGTGGATCTGGGTCGGGTCGAGCCAGGTTCGCGGGTTGCGGGCGATGATCCCCAGCGCTCGACCCACCCGTGTCCACGCGCTCGCGCCACTGGCGTAGGGAACGCCCAGCAGACGAAAGAACCCCGATCCGGCTCCGTAGCGCACAGGCTCGAGGTGGCTGTGCGGGTCCGTCCGTAAGATCGAAGCGATGGCGACACCCGTCGAGAAGTCGACCGCCGGGTCCCTCGTCACGACGCCGAGGAGGGCCTCGTTGTTGGTCCTGACCTGCTTGCCCACCTGACTCGAGAGGGCGGGCAGCCCAAGCGGGTCCTCCCGCATTCGCAGCAGCAGCGGGACCGTGCCAAGCACCCCCCCGGCGAACACCACCCGGGCTGCCGAGACGTGGAAGCGTCGGGTCCCACCGAGCGAAGTCGTACCCTCCACCCGATAGCCGCCCCGTTCCAGTGGATGGACCGCGTCCACCTCGCGCTCCGCCTGCACGCGTGCACCGCGGCGCTCCGCCAGGTAGAGGTAGTTGCGGTCGAGCGTGTTCTTGGCGCCGACGCGGCACCCTGTCATGCACCCTCCGCAGAACGTGCAGCCGACGCGATCGGGGCCTGCGCCGCGGAAGTAGGGGTCAGGAACCGACTCTCCTGGCGTGCCAAAGAACACGCCCACCTCGGTGGGACGGAAGTGGTCCTCTCGGCCCAGCTGTCGGCCGATGGTGCGAATCACCTCGTCGCCCCGACCCAGCCGCGGATTGTCGGCGACACCAAGCATGCGGCGCGCGGTGGCGTAGTGCGGGGCGAGCTCGCTTTGCCAGGCGGCGAGCTCGCGCCACGACCCCGAAGTGAAGAACTCGGGGCCCGGCGTGGGTAGGGTGTTTGCGTAGACCAGCGAGCCACCGCCCACTCCCACGCCGTGCAGCGCAGTCACGTGCTGGAAGAACGACATCTGGAAGAAGCCACGGAGACCCAACTCCGGTTGCCACAGCCAGTTTCTCAGGTCCCAGTTCGTCTCGGGGAAGTCGCCGGGAGCGAACCGCTTGCCCTTTTCCAGCACGAGCACCCGCTGCCCGCGCTCCGCCAGCCGCAGGGCGGCGACGCTGCCCCCGAATCCGGACCCGATGATGATCCAGTCGAAGTCGTGGTGGTGGCGCAACATCTGGCGCTCAGGGGCGGCCGCCGTCGACGGTGGGCGACCTCAGTCTTCGGTTTCCTCGGGCTCGCACGCGGGTCCCTTGCCCAGCGCAACGTGAACCGGGCGATCCTTCTGGTCCGGCCAGTTCACGAACAGCGTGGCTCGCTGCTCCTTGCCGCAGATGCGGACCTTCTGGGTCTTGCCACGCTGCAGTCGGACGACGAAGCTCACTACGCGACCGGGCTGAATGAACTCGAAGTAGTCGCGATTCTTCAGTCCGAAGTTTTCCATCGCCTGGTAGCTCGAGTAGTCCTCGCGACAGCTGATCTGGAGCCACTCCCTCAGGACTCGCATCGAGCACTTGTCCGGTTGCGAGTTGGTCTCCTGGGTATTGATCTCCTTGCCGTCGTCCCACTCCGCCACCTTGGGCGGGTTGCTCTTCGCGGTGGGAATAGCGGGGATCGGGCTGTCGGGCTCCGGGGCTGCGGAGGGTGTGACGGAGGGCGCGGCGCTGGCTTGCTGGGTGGCGGCGCGGACCTTCTTGGCGACCTCCTCGGGAACACAGGCGTGGCTCTCGCACAAGGTTCCCGACTTGCAGTCGCTGTCGGTCTGACACTTCCCGGCTTCGCCGGTGGCGGAAGCCGCTGGCTTCTGCTCCTCGTGGTCGTTGTTCTTGCATGCGGTGCCGAGCGCCAGCGCCAGGACCATCGTTGGCAGAATTCGTTCGAGCAGCATTCACGCCTCCTCCCCGACAAAAGCCCTGCCCCGGTCCGGGCACAAGCAGAACCCGCCCGAGCTCCCGGATTGCAGTCTGCCAGCGCGGGCCGGGCCGCCACCCATCAGATAGACCGAGCGGTCGGCTCTTGACACCCCGCGCCAGGTCGGATGCCCTTACATCAGGGAGGTGTGCGATGAGCGACAGCAAGGATCCACGGCCGCCGGTCACCGAGGTAGTTGAGACGAGCGCGAGCGAGCTCCCCCCGTTTCGGACGGCGGCTGAGTGGGAGGCCCACGTCCGCTGGCGCGCCATCGTGAACACGAAGCAGACCGCCACGGATCTGGTTCGAGAGGCGGTGGGCGCTCCCATCGACAAGCTCGAGGACCTCGTGTTTCGCGGGGGTGGCGTCAGCGGTGCCGACCGGGTCATCGCGCAGAGCTTCCGGATCCTCAACGATCTGGCGAAGCGCGCGCAGAGCGTCGAGCTCGTCCAGCGCCGCTATCGCAAGCAAGACGTGACCGTGCGCACCCTGGACGAGATCCGGGAGCTGCCGCTCGACGTGATCGATCGGGCGCTGCCGGCGTTCGGCAACACCTACGAGCTGACGGCGAGCGTCAGTGGTGGCGTCAATGGTGCGCTGGGCACCCCCGGAGCCGTCCTGGGCGTCCCGACGTTGCTCTTCACCTCGCTGCACGCGATAAGCTCGTACGCCTACCACTTTGGTCATGACCTCGCGGAGCGCGAGGAGCAGGAGTTCGCGGTGATGCTGCTCACGGCGGGGCTCGTCACCCGTCCCAGTCGTCGGGGCCTGGTCATCGAGCGCCTCGAAGATATCGCCTATCACCTCGAGGCGGACGACACCAACGATGCGGCACAAGCGCATGGCCTCGCGATCCTGGAGAACGTGGCGGAGGCGGTGGTGCTCCGCCTGTTGCTCGGTCTCGTGGTTCGGAGCTGGCCGGGGATTGGCCTGGTCCTGGGGGCGGGATTCAGTCGCGCCTTCGTCAGTCACGTCTGCTCCCTGGCGCACGCGGCCTACCAGCAGCGCTGGCTGCTGCGTGTGTACGGGGATCGCGCGCGGCTCGCCACCAGGTAGTACGCGGCCAGGCGGCAGGGTTGCCCCCGAGGCGCGAGCGGATTCCGGCACCTCCCGTCAGCGGTGGGACGCGTTGGGATCTGGAAACTCCTGGGACGCGTTTCCGGGGAAGAATTCGAACGTGTTGTCGTATTAGGCTCCAGCTCGGAGCCATGCGGGGCTCTCGCCCTGGGTGAGCCCCGCATGGTGACGAGCTCGACACAAGTGAGCTCTGGGTCGCTTCTGCCCGAGGATTGCCATGCGAATGACGCGGGGATGGGTACTGGGACTGGTTCTCTTTGGAACGGCCTGTGGCGACGGTGGTGGTAGCAACGGTGGTGGGGGGAGTGACCCCGTCCCACCTCCGAAGCCTGCTGTCTGCGGGGATGGCGTTCTGGACGAAGGCGAGGTGTGCGACGACGGGCTGGCGGAGGAAGGGTCCCCCTGCAACGACGAGTGCTCCGCAAACAGCATTTGCCCCGACGGGGTCCTCACCGACGAGGACTACGTCATCGAGGATGCCGCGGACGCCAGCGCCCTCTCGGGGTGCACGACCATCCCGGGTGACCTGGACATCATCGAGTCGACGGTGACGACCCTGCAACCGCTCGCCGCGCTGCAGTCCGTTGGCGGCGACCTGACCGTGTCGGACAACGCGTCGCTCGCCGGTCTCGCGGGGCTGGAGAGCCTGACGAGCGTGGGTGGGGACCTGACGGTTCGCGACAATGCCCTCGTCACCGGGCTGGCCGGTCTCGCGGGGCTTGCTTCCGTGGGGGGAGAGCTGCGGGTGCGGGGTGACGTGCTCACCTCGCTTCAGGGGCTCTCGAGCCTCACGTCGGTCGGAGCGCTCTCCATCTCGGGGAATCTCGCGGATCTTCGCGGTCTCGAAGGATTGAGGGCCGTACCGGGTGGCGTGGACATCGACCGCTCGGCGACTCTTCAGAGTCTGGCGGGGCTCGAGAACCTGACGGCGGTGGGTGGTGACCTGACCCTGTCGAGCTACCTCTATGGGAATCCCCGGCTGCAGGACATCTCCGCGTTGACGGCCCTCGTGAGCGTCGGCGGTGCCTTCGAGCTCTGCAACTCGGCGGTCGCCAGCCTCGCGCCGCTGGCCAACGTTTCCGAGGTCGGGGATGTCCAGATCTGCGAAAACGGTGCCCTGACCGAACTCGGTGGAGCGTTTGGTGGCGTCACTTCAATCGCCGGCGATGTGCAGATCAACTCGAACTACGACCTGCTGCACCTGAACGGCTTTGACAGTCTCGTGAGCATCGGGGGGTCCTTCTGGGCGCCCAACACGGCGCTGGTCGACGTGACCGGCTTCTCCAGGCTCGAGGAAGTCTGCGTTGCCAACGAGTACGAGATCCTCGATTGCCTGCACCTCATGAGCTACGTGCTCGAAGACTTCAGCGGCCTGAACAACCTGAGAACGGTGGGCGGGAGGGCGGTTGTTCGCGGTCTCACGATGACCGGCATCTTCCCGAATCTGCTCACGGTGCAAGATAGGCTAGAGGTGAGCGGATACCAAACCACCGAGATCGAGGGATTCAATAGCCTCCAGACCGTTGGAGGAGAGCTCGCCATCGACTCGGCCACCGACCTGACCCGACTGGCGGGCTTCGCTTCTCTCACCTCCGTCGGGGCGCTGCGCATTGGCTACAACTACGCGATGACCGAACTCGACGCCTTCCCCCGCCTGGAAGCGATTGCGGAAGATCTGTCATTCACCAACAACGACGCAATGACCACTCTCGGGACCTTCGGCGCTCTCACGAGCGTCGGAGGAGGGGTCTACATCAGGGAGAATCGGCTGCTGACCGATCTGTCGGCGTGGCAGTCCATCGTCAGCGTGGGTGGCGATCTATCCGTGACGTCGAACGACGCGCTTCCCACTTGCGAAGCCGAGGCGCTTCGCGACACGATTGGCGAAGCGAGTATCGTCGGCACCGTGTCCATTGCGGACAACGACGACGCGGCTACCTGCAACTGATCCGAGTTTGCCTATGTCGCCTTGTCGACATCGGCACGGAGCCGCGGCAGCGCGTCGGGATACCGATCGGCGACGAACGCGATCAACTTCTCCCGCACCTCGCAGCGCAGATTCCACTGGTCTCCCGAGTTTCGCGCGCTGAACAGGGGGCGCACGATCATCGCGCGCTCGTTGGCGCCGGTCACCTGGACGTTGTTCACCTTGCCGTCCCAGCGCGGGCTGGCTTCCAGGATTTCCGTCAACTTTGCCCGGAGCTCTTCGACGGGGACTGAGTAGTCCAGGTGCAGCTCGACGGTGCCGAGCAGGTCTGCGGAGACGCGCGTCCAGTTCTGGAATGGCTTCTCGATGAAGTACGTGATCGGCACCACGAGGCGGCGCAGATCCCAGATTCTCACCACCACGAAGGTCAGCGTGATCTCCTCGATCCACCCCCATTCGCCTTCGACGATGACCACGTCGTCGACTCGGATGGGTTGCGCGATTGCGATCTGGATCCCGGCCACGACCGTGGCGATGCTGCGCTGGGCGGCAAACCCCAGGACGATGCCCGCCACTCCGGCGGACGCCATCAACCCTGCGCCGAGCTGCCTCACCTGGTCGAAAGTGATGAGGATGGCGCCGAAGGTCAGCACGGTGATGAGGAAGACGAGGATGTTGCGAATCCCGCGGGTCTGCGTGTAGAGCTGGCGCGCGCGGAGATTGTCCTCGGCGCTCACGTCGAGCCGCTGCCGAACGACGGCCTCGACGACCTGAATCGCGCGCGTGAGGCCCCAGCCCGTTCCTACGATCACCGCGATCAGCAGCGCATGGCGGAGCCAGCTCAGGATCCCGTCGGGGAGAGTGACGGCAGGAAACACGAGATACACACCCAGCAGTGGCAGAAGCCACGCCTTCGGCTGCCGCATGTGCTGGGCGATGGCGTCGTCGATGGTGTTCTCGGTTGTCCGAGCCCACCGGGACAAGGTCCGAAAGACGAGCTCGGCAGCCAGGCGCCCGACGATCCACCCGACCGCGAGGATCCCCAGCGACCACCCCAGATCCGCCCAGCCGTAGCTTGAAAAGGCTTCGATCCACATGTCGAGATGCGCAGGCATGGTCCGACCATCGCCAGCTCTTCGGGACAGCGCAACCGCCAAGTGGGGCCAGCCTGGATGACTCGAGGTTTCGTGCTAGGGTCGCCGCCCTCGTGCTGCTGGAAATCAACAACTGGACGCCCGAACCACGGAAGATCGGGCAGGCGGTGACCGCCCTCGAACGGGGTGAGGTGATCGCCTATCCCACCGATGCCGCCTACGCGCTGGGCTGCGATCTGGAGAACAAGAAGGCCATCGACCGGCTCCAGCAGATCAAGGGGCTGGCGAAGTCGCAGCGCCTGTCCTTCCTGTGCAGCGACCTACGCCACGTGTCGAAGTACGCGGTCATGCACGATCGCGTGTTTCGCGTGCTCAAGGCGTTTCTCCCCGGCCCCTACACGTTCGTGCTCGAGGCCACGCGCGAAGTGCCGCGAGTAATCCAGAGCAAGCGCAAGACGGTGGGTGTCAGGATCCCCGATTCCGCCGTGGCGCTGGCCCTGGTCGAGGCGCTGGGCCGTCCCATCATCACCACCACCGCTGCCCCGCACGGAGAGCCTCCGATGGTGGACCCAGCGGAGATCGATGACGAGTTTCCCGGCCTGGCGCTGGTGCTCGATGGTGGACCCGGCAACACAGAGCCCACCAGCATCATCGATCTTACCTCCCCCACACCGGAGGTGCTCCGGGAAGGAGCGGGGGACGTGTCGGCGTTCCTGGCCAGCGTGCGACTCTGAGCTCCCCGTCCGGCAATCTGATCGCCGTGGCAGCGATCAGGGGGCGCCGGGTGGCGTCGGGGGTGCGGGGGCCGGTGGAGTCGGGGGTTGCTGGGTCGGCGCCGGGGGCGCCGCGGCCGTGTCTCCCGCAGTCTCGGCGGCCTGGCTCTCGAACACGCCTTCCACCCGCTCCTGCATCATCATTGGCTGCGCGTTGCTCGAGCCCGTGATCAGCAGGGCTCTGAGGTCGCGGTTGATCTTGCCTTCGAGGGGAAATCCGCCTGCTGTCGGAACCGTCACCGAGCCGGTGCCCTCGGCCTGGAAGGCCTGGAACTCGACGGCCCCGTCCTTGCCCAGTGTCGGGACCACCTGCCGCGCGTCTGCCGCGTAGCGCTTGGTGTCGATCTTGATGGTGACATTGCCGCCGTCGAAGCCCTCCACCTTGAGCAGGCGATACGACAGTGTGTCGATACCCATCACCATTTCTCGTGTCGTCGCCATCCACATGGCTCCCTGGCCGACGGGCTTGGTGGGTACGGGCAGGGTCACCGTGGCGAGCAGCCCGCCCAGCGAGCTGAGCATATCGTTCTGTCCACCGCCCGCTGCCTTGGAGGCTTCGACCGTGAAGTCCCGCCCGCAGCCCGATTCGTCAACGACGAAGGATACCTGGCTCCCCTTCAGCTTGGTGATCTCGGCGGCCACGGACTCGGGCGCCTGCTGGGCGAGACGCGCGGCGTCGAGCTGGGCAGACTCCACCGTTGCCACGACCGTGCGCCCGGTCGTTCCCCCGCCAGCGTCTGCACTGTCACTTGCAGGCTGCGTGACCTCGAGGGACAGGTTCAAGTCCAGCGGGATACCCCCGCGACCCGAGAGCTGCGCGAAACGGACGCGCATCGGGTGCTTCCCCAGCGGGGGAAGTCCAGTCAACTGGACGCGCGGCGCGGACCCCTCGCCCCCCAGCGTGATCTTGGGGGCGGCGCCCCGGACCAGCTCCTGATCGGCTTTTCCGGGGGCGAACACACCGTTTTGTGGTGGTCCGCCCTCTGCCGCGGCCGCCTCTCCCGAGGGGGCCGCGGAGGCGCTCGCTGCTGCCACTGCCTCGGCGAGCGCGGGGTCTACGGCCGGCTTTGCGTCCTTCGTGTCGAGCTCCTCGATGGACTCGGTCTTCTTCTTGCAGCCCCCGCTAGTGAACGCGACGACGAGCAGAAGGATGGCACTCAGTGTGGTGGTGTTTTTCATGGCCCACCGCCCATTTAGCCGCGTCGACGCGCCGAAACAAGCGCCGGACACGGTCACGGGGTCTCGTGGCGGGGGCGGTCAGAACGGCGGGGGCTCGTCCGGCGGGTCCTGGGTGGTCTCGGGTTCGGGTACAGCGTCGCGGGAGGCTTCCGCCAGGGGATCGGGCTCATCGTCGGGTGGCTCCGCGCCCGCGCCCACGGCTTCGTCTGCCATTGTCTCGGCGTCGCCTGCTGGGGCGCGCTCCTCCGGGACGCTGCCGGGGAGGAACTCCTCTGTGACCGCGTCCTCCTGGCCTTCGTAGGGGAGCAGGCCCGTCGCCGGGTCGATGGCTACGGTCAGGATCTTGCCCGGTCGCGGAAACTCCGCGGCTGGCCTCCCCTCGTGTGCGACCTTCATCATCTCGACCCAGGCGGGGAGCGCGGTGACAGCTCCCTGCTCGCCCCAGCCGAGGGCGGTGGGAGTGTCGTAGCCAACCCAGACAGCGGCGGCGAAGTCGGTCGAGTAGCCGACGAACCACGCATCCTTCTCGTCGTTGGTCGTGCCCGTCTTGCCGGCAACGGGTCGCTCCAGGACGCGCGCGCGACGTCCCGTCCCTTGCTGGACCACGCTCTGCAGCAGGCTCGTCGTCAGATACGCTTCCTCGGGAGACATGACCCGGCGCGCGGGGGGGGACGGAGGCAGCGGAAGATCCTTGCCATCCGGCCCAACGATGCGGGTGATGATCTTCGAGGGAGCATACTGGCCACCGCTCGCGAAGGTCACGTAGGCGTTGGCGATTTCGAGGGGAGTGACCTCGTAGGCGCCGAGGGCTAGCGAACGGTTTGCCTCCAGCTTCGACTCGATACCGCAAGCGTGGGCCCACTGAACGACATGGGCGGCTCCGACCTCGTCGATGAGCTTCCACGCGGCGTCGTTGTTGCTGGTCGTGATCGCGCGGCGGACGCTCAGCAGCCGCTTCGGCGGGGGCTCACTGTCCTCCCCCTGATCGCCGGGTTTGGGTGGCAGCTCGAGCACGGTCGCGGGAGTGAAGCGTCGCGAGTGGAGCGCGTAGCTGTAGAGGAAGGGTTTGAACGACGATCCGGGTTGGCGCGCCGCCCGCGTTGCGCGATCGAGTCCCCCCAGGATTGCTTCGTAGCTGCCCACCAGTGCGCGTACTTCGTGGGTCGGTACGTCGACGAGGACGAGCGCGGACTGCGGCCCCAGTGCCAGCTTGAACCGGCGCGGAGCGCTCGGGTCGGCCTCGTTCGCGGGCAGCACCTGCACCCGCATCGCCGCGCCCTTCGTCGCAAACTGGCTCGGGGGTAGTCGCTGCGGGTTGAAGCGCTCCTCCTCGCTCATCTCGACGCGACCCACGAGGTCTCCGACCCGGACCAGCATGGTCCCGGTCGTGTCGTCGAGTTCGGTCACGATGCCGGTGTAGCTACGATTGTCCTTGGGAGTGCCGGTGAAGGGGGCTCCCCACAGTTTGCGCCGCTCGAGGGTAAAGGGGGGAGCCAGCTTCTGACGCTTGGCGTAGTCGTCGAGGTTCTTCCGCACGGCCTGCCGAGCCTGGGCTTGCAGTGCCGGATCGATCGTCGTGTGGACCGTGAAGCCGCCGACACTGGCTCGTTCTCCTGCCACCTCGCGGAGCAGTCGTCGGGCGTGCGCGACGACCTCGGGGGCGAGCTCGGCCTCCGCCTCCACCGCCGGCGCCAGGCGCAGCGGTGCTCGGCTACTCTGCTCGAACAGGGCGGGCGTGACGAAGTGCTTCTCGAGCATCTGTTGCAGCACGTACCGCCGTCGCTCCAGCGCTTTCTCGGGCGAGTGGCGCGGTGAGAAGCGCTCCGGAGCCGCCACCAGCCCGGCCAGCAGCGCGGCTTCACCCAGCTCGAGCTCGCGGGCTTTCTTGCCGAAGTAGTAGCGCGCGGCCTCCTCGACCCCGTAGCGCCCGTGCCCGAAGTAGATGTGATTCAGGTAGAGCGCGAAGATCTCGTCCTTCGTCAGGTTCTGTTCCAGGCGTCGGGCGGTGATCGCCTCCTTGATCTTTCGCTCGTAGCTCCGCTCCGCATCGAGCAGCACGTTCTTCACGACCTGCTGCGTGATGGTGCTGCCCCCCTGCCGCGTTTCCCCAGCGCGCAGGTTGGCAACGAGGGCCCGGAGCATGCCGATGTAGTTGAGGCCCTGGTGCTCGTAGAAGTGCGCGTCTTCTGCCGCCAGGAACGCGAGCTTGGCGTGATCGGGGAGGTCGCTCAGTGCGATCACCGTGCGCCGCTCGGTGAACAGGTTGGCCAACAGCGTTCCGTCGCGAGCGACCACTCGCGTCACCTGCGGTGGGGCGTAACCGGCTCGCAGTTGTTCGACGCTTGGGACGCGGGCCTCGTAGTGACGGATGACCAGCACCACCGAGACGCACGCGGCGATGGACATCAGGAGCAGCAGCAACGCCGAGTACTTGGCGACGGTGGCCATCACCCCGAGAACGCTGCGGCCCGTCGATCGCTTCAGGGGAGCTTCCGTGGTGACGTTCGAACCGGCCGTTCGGGCATGTCTCGCGTCGTCTTGCTCCCCCGCAGGTTCCGCGGGCTCGACCGTGTCGCGTCCAGATGTCTCGCTCATCCGCCCGGGAGCCTAGCACTTGCAGCCCACCCCGGTGCCAGCGCTGCCACCGAGATCCTCTCGGTTCCCGGCCGGCCGCCGTCCTCGTTCTGGCAGGCCGGTCGCGGAGCGATTGTGTTCCGTCGGTGTCCTCAGTTGCTTCCCAGCAGGCGCATCACGACGACGGTCACGACCACCCCGACGACCAGGAACGTCATCGCGACACCCACCAGCAGCCCGAAGGACACCTGGGCTGGCGAGCTCGTTGCCGGGGAAGTTCGAGTTGGTGGGCTGGGGGCGGCGGGAGCCGCGGGTGGCGGCGGTGCAGTCACCACGGCCTGCTGTTGCGGTGTCGAAGCGACCTGCGATGCAGGACCCATCTGCAGCCGCGAGCTGGGTGCCCCGAAGGGATCTAGCGCTCCCGCGAAGTCCGCGGCGCTCTGGTAGCGGTCCTCCGGTTTCTTCGCGAGCGCCCGGCGCAGGACCTCCCACAAGCCCGCTGGGAAGCTCATTCCTTCCACCCGCTGGTCGAGCGCAATGGGCTCTTCCAGAACGTGCTTCTGGATGTACTCCATCGGCGTCTTCGCTCGGAACGGCAGCTTTCCCGTCAGCACTTCGTAGAGGATGACTGCCAGGGAATAGATGTCGCTTCGTGGGTCGAGCGTCTTCCCTTGCGCCTGCTCGGGCGACATGAACTCCGGTGTGCCGAAGACCATGCCCTCCTGCGTGAGGATGATCGACCCGGGCCGCATCTGGCGCTCGGTGACCTTGGCGAGGCCGAAATCGAGCACCTTGGCGAAGTCCGTGATCCCCCCCTGTTTGCACAGGAAGATGTTTTCCGGCTTCAGGTCGCGATGCACGATCCCCATGCCGTGCGCTTCGTGGAGTGCTCCGCACACGCTGACCAGGATCGGCACGGCCCGATCCACGGGCATCGGCCCTCCCTTGCGCACCGTCTGATTGAGGTTTCTCCCCTCCAGGTATTCCATGACGATGTAGAGCGACCCGTCCTCGGGAAGCTCGCCGTACATGAACACCTTGGTCGTGTTGGGGTGGGTCAGCTGACTCATCGCCCGAGCTTCGCGGCGGAACCGGGAAGTGAGGTCTTTGCGCCCGGCCAGCTTCGGGTGGAGGATCTTGATCGCGACCATGCGATTCATGGCCGGCTGGGACGCCTTGTAGACCGACCCCATGCCACCAGTGCCGATCTTCTGGATGATCTCGAACTGACCATCGAGGATCGTGCGGCCGATGAAAGGATCCTTGGGGCGCATTCTCTTTTGACTGATACCAAATCCTTTGCTCGGCTACGAGGCACGAGCCAGAGGCGGAGGTTCCCGCCGGCCGATTCTTCTGAGATGAGCGAAAACAAGCCGGATTTCCTCTCCAGTACGCTCCTGAACGCTGCCGGATTTCGCCATGCGTTCTTCACTCGCGTGGGCGGAGTGTCCGCCGCGCCCTTCAGCAGCCTGAATCTCTCGTTCGTCGTGGGGGACGATCCGCGGGCCGTCGAACAGAACCTGAGCCGAGCAGCCCAGGCCGTGGGAGTGACGTTGCCCCGACTCTTCTTCCTCTCCCAGGTCCACGGCGCGACGGTGGTGAAGATTGACGGAACCGAACTGGTGGACGACGTGCGGCGCTGCGAGGGCGACGCCCTGGTGGCCCCGGCGGGACCCCACGCCTGTGCGGTTCGGATCGCCGATTGCATGCCGATCCTGCTCGCTGATCCCTCCACTCGACTGGTCGCCGCGGTACACGCAGGCTGGCGCGGAGTCGTGGCGAACGTCGTTGGGGCGACGCTGGATCGACTCGTTCGAGAGGGGGCGCTTGCGGGCGACGTCATCGCGGCGATCGGCCCCCACATCTCGGTGGACGCCTTCGAAGTGGGAGAGGACGTGGCGGAGGCGCTGGCGCGTGCCGCTGGGACCGACACGGTGGTTCGCCGTCGCGCCGGAGCGCGACCGCATGTCGATCTGCTGCGGATTGTGAGGGGTCAGTTGGCGCAGGCAGGTGTCAAGCCGGAAAGCGTGGATTTCGTCGGAGGCTGCACGTTCTCTGATCCAGACCGATTCTTCTCGTTTCGTCGCGATGGCAGACGAAGCGGTCGCCACCTGGCGGCGATTAGTGGTGCTCGCTGAACCGCTGAGCAGTGTCCCCTGGCTTCCCATGTGCCGGTGGAGAGCGCTAGTCTAGTGGAGCATGCGCACGGTCGACTGTCCCTCGTGCGGGGCGCACTTCGCACTGCCGGAGGATCTCTACGAACGCAGGGTTGCGGGCAAGAGGACCAGGGTGCGCTGCAAGGTGTGCGGTCAGCGCGTGGCCATCGATGGCACTGACGATGGTGGCGCCGAGGAGCTGTGGGTGGTCAGTGTTGGCGGGCACGACGAGGAGCTCAGCACCTCGGAGGTGACGGCGGGGATCGAGTCGGGGGCGATTGGCCCCGGCTCCATCGCGTGGAAGGAGGGGATGGCCGAGTGGCTTGCTCTCGACCGTATCGAGCAGTTCGCGCCAGCGGTGGCGGGACGACGCCTCGCGGGCGAACCCCCTGAGTCCCCCCTGTCCGAGAGGTCATCGACACCGACGCCCTCCGAGGGGGCCGTCACGGTCAGGGGGAAGTCGGGTATCTCTGCTGGGGGCGCTGGGTCGGCTGCCGGACCTTCGCCCGGGGCTTCTGCAGGGACTCCGGATGCTGACGAGAAACACTCCGCTGAAGCTGAAACCGAAGCCGGGTTGATGGACGAGGTTACGGGATCGGAAGAGACGTCGCCGACCTCTGCTGCCTCGACTGCTCACATCCAGTCCGGAGCACAGGGCGAAGCGCGCAAGTTGGAACTCTTCTCCATGCAGGATGAGGACGGCGCGGCCCAGGCGCTCCTCGCGACGGGCGCTTCGGGGACCAAACCCGCCAGCCCGTTGCCGCGAGCCGCTGCCGCACGCGAGAAGAGCGCCGCTTCGGACAGCGATGTGCGGGGTCTGTTCACGGTCGAATCGTTGCCCCCGGATCCCGTCGATCTGGACGACTACGACATGAAGAGTCTGCCACCCTCCGACGCGCCGCCACTGGCCGCGCTTCGGCGGCCGCTGGTGGTTCCCAAGGCGCCGCGAGCACCGCTCCGCGATCTGGTGCTGTCCGTCGACGATGAGCGCATGATTCTGGCTCCCCCGAGCGTCGGGGCGCTGGTGAGCCCTGTCGCGCTGCCTCCGGACGTCGCCGGCGAGGACGAGGCCCAGACCTCCGAGGGCGCCGATGAGGATGAGGAAGTACCGAGCGCCAAACCCGCGCTGGCTCCGTCGCGGTCTGCGCAATCGGCCGCCACCCGGTGGGGGCGTCCCGCCGCCGTGATCGGGGCGGGTGCCGTCGCCATCGTGCTTCTGCTCGTGTTTGGCCTCCAGAAAGAGTCCTCGCAGGTGGCGTCTCCCGCCGCGGCCAGCGCGGTGTCGGGCGTGACTTCCGGCTCCGTGTCGCCGGAGCCCGATCCTTCGCCAGAAAGAAGGACAGCGGTGGAAGGGCGCCCCGATGGCACGGCCGAGCCGACGGTGGGAAGCGAGGGGACCGAGGCATCGGGTCCCCCCGAGCCGCAAGATCCCGCCGCCGCTGCGGTGGCGCGGGCCTTGCGAGGGAAGGCGGCGGACGAACCTTCGGACGGGCCAGACAAGGAGACCGCCGCGAGCAATCCAGGGAGCGGCAGCGGCAAGAGTGTGCCGGGGAATAGCGAATCGGGGAGCAAGAGCGCGGGGGACAGCAAGAGCTCGGCGTCCAGCACCAGCACCGCGCCGAAGAGCGAGTCCGCGAGCAAGACCGCCGCCGCGGGCGGTAGTGGATTTGACAAGGGGGCCGCGGTCGCGGCGCTGACGGCGGCGGCGGGGGCGGCCTCGGGCTGTCGGCGCGGTTCGGATCCGTCGGGCACCGCCACCGTTCTCGTCACGTTTGCGCCATCAGGTCGGGTGACGAGCGCCAACCTTTCGGGCCCCCCCTTTGCGGGGACCGCGACCGGGGGATGCATCGCCGCACAGATGCGAACGGCGCGAGTCCCGAGCTTCTCGGGTGGTCATGTGACCGTCAGCAAGCGCGTCGTGATTCACTGACCTTCATGGACACCTGGCGGGGCGGGAATGCCCCTTGGCGGGAATTCCTGCCCAGGGGTGGCGCGCCGCTGATTCGAGATTACGTTGTTGTTTGTCGGTGCTTCGCCGCGGGAAAGGTCAGAGTGTCACACCCATCCCCGCCCCATCCCCACTCGCGGGGCCGTAGAGCGCTCTCCCCAGCGCTTCGCCCCACCCCTTCCTCGGAGGAGCACCGACGCTTCTTTTCCAGATCGGTTCCGGAGTTGAGCCGGTTTGTGCTCGACCCTCGCGTCGCCCCTGGTGCCAAGCTTCTGGCCCTGTTTGCGATCGTCTACCTGCTGTTTCCGTTCGATCTGGCGCCTGATGTGGTGCCGGTGCTGGGCTGGCTGGACGACGTGGGAGTCACGGCGATGGCGTTCGTTTTGCTGGCGCGAGCCTGGAAACACTACCGAGGTTCTGCGGCAGAACCGGTTTCCCCTGACGTGATCGAGACCACTGGTAACGACGTTTCCAGGTCGTAACGCCATGGACGGCTGGGGGCGTCGTTCTCTAAGCTGCCGGGACCGTGTCGCAGTCATCCCTCGAGCCAGTCGATCGCGCCATCGTTCAAGACCACCTGTCCGGTGAGGTACTGGACGTGGTGTCTCTGACTCCTGGTCAGCTTGCCAGTGTCCTGGAGTCCCGGAAAATGGCTCTGGGATCAGATCCGTTGCCGGTGGCTAGCGTCTCGATGGGGCCGGGCGGGTTCGTGCTGATCGAGGTCGAGGCTCCCGATGGGAACGCACCAACCGCGTTCTCTCCCGTCTCATCGGGGGAGGCCCCCGGGCCCTTCTTGGCGCGCCTGGAGCGCGTCATCGAGACGCGGCGGAGCAGCACTGCCGAGCGCAGCTACACCCGCTCCCTGCTCGATGGGGGAGCCGCGAAGATCGGCAAGAAGCTGAACGAGGAAGCGACGGAGCTGGTCGCCGCGGTGGCGGGGGAGTCTGACGACCGCGTGGCCAACGAGGCGGCCGACGTGTTATTTCATCTGCTGGTTGGGCTGCGTTTCCGCGATCTGCCGTGGCGGGCAGTTATTGAAGTCCTGTCGCGCCGCTTCGGGACCAGCGGCCACGAGGAGAAGGCGAGCCGCCGGTCAGCCCCCTGAGTTGGCCGGCGAAGCGCGAGCAGTTTGACCCCCAGCTGGCGCCGCGACTATCGTAGCAGTTGCCCGAACTGGGTTCGAGTCGCGTGTTCGCGCGTTTCCCTGCCGGTGGAACCCGATGCCGAAAAAGGTCCTCATCTTCGAAGCCGATTCTGCCTTCGCCACCGAGTTGAAGGGGGGGTTGGAGGCTCTGGACTGCTCCGTGACCGTGGTCGACGACGCGAGCGTCGGGCTGCAGACAGCGGCTTCCGAGAAGCCAGACCTCATCCTGCTCTCGATCGAGCTGCCGCGAATGAACGGCTTCTCGGTGTGCAACAAGCTCAAGCGTGACGCGAGCCTCAAGAGTGTTCCGCTGATCATCATGAGCAGCGACTCCACCGAGGAGACCTTCGAGCAACATCGTCGGCTCCGAACTCGGGCCGAGGACTACGTGCACAAGCCGATCAGCTTCGCTGATCTTCTGGGCCACATGAACCCGCTCGTCGAGATCGGTGAAGCCCCGGTCGATGACGACGACATCGTGCTCGACGATGACATTGTTCTCGATGAGGCCGAGATCATCGAAGACGTGGACGACGAGGTCGACGACTTCACCGAGCAGGCGTTCGACGCTCTGATCGAAGACCCGGATCCGGTCCCGGCGCCCGCTGCCCCGGTCGAGGCGCCGGCGGACGTGGACATCGCCGAGGTCGACGACGGAGATATCGAGCCCGCCCCGCTGAGTCTGGATGACGTCGAGGTGAGCGAGGATGAGCTCGAGTCCATGCCTCCGGCGCCGGC
>JBNLDK010000155.1:0-37082 GCA_050304295.1 Polyangiaceae bacterium | reverse complement strand
CGGGTCGGGACCGGTCAGTAGGGGGAGTCGCCGGGAGCCGGCGTCGGTGCGGCGGGTGCCGGCGCTGGCGCGGCGGGCGCCGGCGCTGGCGGCGGGGTCGGTGCCGCTGGGGCTGGCGCAGCCGGCTTGGGCGCGAGCGGTGCCGCGGGTGTCTGTGGTGACGCGGGAGGAACGGTACTCGTCGGAGCGTCCGGCTTCGGCGCTTCCGGCGCGGGTTCCTCGTTGACGGCTTCTTCCTCGGGCGGGGCCTCTTCGCTGCTCTTGGGTTCTTCGGCCGGGGGCGGGGGAGGAACGGCAGGGGCCTGAGGTTCCGAGTCGCCGGCGCCGGGCGTCGGGGCCTTGATCGGCGCCTCGTCGATTTCACCAATATCGGTGCCGCGCTCCTTCATGGACTTGTCACCCGAGGAGGACAGAAACGCGAGGGTGATGCTGGTGACGAAGAACGTGCCCGCGGTGATCCAGGTGATGCGGGTCAAGATGTTGCCGGCGCCCCGCCCGCCGAACACCTGCTGGGCACCGGCGCCACTCAGGGCCCCCAGCCCACCGCTCTTGCCGGGCTGCAGCAGCACGACCAGCACGAGGAACGCGCAGGCGACCACGTGGATCACGAGAATGGGCGTGTAGAGGAGCTCTTCCACGAAAATGACCTTGCTCGCGCCGGGAGTCGGCACGGATTCTCGCGGGGCCAGCCTGGGCGCCCGAGACGCGAACGATTAACGCGTGTTGGCGATCAGTGCCAGGGCAACTTGGCGATTTGGCCGGTTGTCCGATCCTGGAACATCGTCGGATCCGAGGGCTCCGAGCGCTACCGCAGGGACTGCAGTCCGGGCAGACGCGCTCCTCGGATCAGTCGCCAGACGGGTTCGGCAGCCGCCGAAACCAGGTCGAAGGTCGGCCCCTGGTCATTTTCTGGATCGCTCACCGCGCGTGCCGCAGCGGCCGCGGCCCCGCCCAGCAACGCCGAGAAGACAGGCGACGCGCCGATGCGAGCGTAGAGCTCCGACTCCCCGGGGGTGTGTTGCTCCGAACCGGTTAGGCCCATCGGCCCAGCGGCGATCACGGTCGCGGCGCGGGTGGCTCGGGACGCGTACTGCTGCACGGTTTCGGGACCGAGGTCGACCACCACGCGGTCGTCGGGAACCTGGTGTACCGGGACGGCGGTACGCTCGGGGGTTCCGGGCTTGGCGGCGACCACGACGTCCGTTGGCAGTACGAGCTCCACGCCGACTCGCTCGGTCCGCTCGAGCAGGGCGCGCGCCTGCGCCAGCATGTCCGTCTCGATCCGTGTTCGGCCCAGCTGGTGGCCAGTTGCTGCAAGGAAGGTATTCGCGACGCCTCCGCCGAGGCACAGGACCTGGCTTCGCTCCAGGAGCATCTCGATCTTGTCGAGCTGTTCCGCCAGGCGCCGGCCTCCGACCAGCGCCACGACGGGTGCGGTGGGCACTCGGAGCCGCTCGATCGCCTCGAGATCCGCCCGCAATGCGAAGCCGACCGTCCGCTGTCGCACGGCGCGAGGCAGCGCGACGATGCTGGCCAACTCCCGATCTACCAGGCTCAGCGCGTCGAGCACGTACACGTCGCAGAGACGGGCCAGGTTTCGGGCGAATCCCTCGTCGGCGCGGTCTTCGCCAGGTTCGAAGCGGAGGTTCTCGAGGAGACAGACCTGCCCGGGTCTCAGGTCGGAAACCACCATCCGCGCGGCGTCGCTGGTGGCGGCGTCTGGCAGCAGCACTTCCCATCCGGTCAGCTTGGCCAGCTCCACGCCGACCGGCTCCAGTGACACGTTGGCGCGCGCCTTGCCACGCGGATCGCCGCGGTGTCCGGCCAGGATCAGTCGCCCTTCCTGTTCGACGATGTGGCGCAAGGTGGGCAGAATGCGGCGCAGCCGGTGACTGTCAGCTACGTTGCCTTGCGCGTCGACCGCGAGGTCCAGGTCGGCGCGCACCAGGAACAGCTGATTGATGAGCGGTATCTCCTCGAGCCGTGGCAGCTGCTCCAGCATCGGCCCGTATGTAGCAGGCTTGCTCCCCCCCGCCCATTGGGGAGATGGTGGAGATCTACGCGACGAAGGAGCCGAGGGAGCGGAATCGTTGGTAGCGGTCGTCGCGGACCTGCTCGGGCGTCATTGCGTCGAGCAACTGCAGAGTGTCGGAGAGGGCTAGGTCGAGATGTCGCGCGGCGCCGTCGTGGTCCTGGTGCGCGCCGCCGGGAGGCTCGCTGACGAGCTGGTCGACCACGCCCAGTTCGATCAGGTGGTTCGCGGTGATCTTCAGGCGCGCGGCGGCTTCGGCCGCCTTGTCGGCGCTCTTCCAGAGAATGGACGCGCAGCCCTCGGGTGAGATGACCGAGTAGAAGCTATACTCCAAGGCGAGGATCCGGTTGGCGACACCCAGCGCCAGCGCACCGCCGGAACCGCCCTCGCCAATCACAGTCGCGATGATGGGAACACGCAGCCGGGCCATCACCTCGAGTGCGCTCGCGATTGCCTCGGCCTGACCTCGCTCCTCCGCCTCGATCCCAGGATAGGCCCCCGGAGTGTCGATGAAGGTGAGCACTGGCAGTCCGAAGCGGTTTGCCATCTCGTAGAGGCGAATCGCCTTGCGGTAACCCTCGGGGTTCGGCATCCCGAAGTTGCGGACCATGTTCTCCTTGGTCGTGCGTCCCTTCTGGTGGCCGATGATGCACACGCTTCGCCCGTGGTAGCGGGCGAGGCCGGCGATCAGCGCGGGATCGTCGGCATAGCGCCGGTCACCGTGCAGCTCGACGAAGTCGGTGAACAGGCGGTTCACGTAGTCCATCGTGTAGGGACGGCTCGGGTGTCGCGAGAGCTGCACCTTCTGGTGGGCGGTGAGGCTCTGGAAGACTTCCCGGGCGAGCAGGGTGGCCTTCTCCTCGAGCCGCTTGAGTTCGGCGGTGTACTGCTCGTCCCGACCAGCGAGCTCGCGCAGCTCACGAAGGCGGGTCACGAGGTCAACGACCGGCTTCTCGAATGCGAGGACGTGAACCATCGGGGGGGCGCAACCATAGCCAAACTGGGCGTCACGTCGACACCCGACGGGCTTTTTACCGGCGCGTCGAGGCGGCGGGCCCGCCTACTTGGAATCGAGTTCGGCGGGAACCTGAACGCTGGGCCGGGTACCCTTGATGTTGAAGACCGGGAAGGGTTTCTCTTTGCCCTTGAGGTTTGCCGGCTGGAGCTCCTCGTATTCGAAGCGGTTCTTCAGGCGGCTCAGTGTCGTTTCACTCACGATCACCTGACCCGCGGTGGCGATCCCGCACAGGCGCGCACTCGTGTTCGCAGTGTCGCCGATGACTGTGTACGACAGCGCCTTCGAGCTCCCGATGTATCCGGCGACGAGAGGACCCGTGTGGATGCCGATGCCGACCGCGAGGGCGGGACGCCCTCCCTCGACGCGGCTCTTGTTGAACCGCTTGAGCAGTTCCATTTGCTCCAGGCCGCACATCACCGATCGGATCGGGTCATCGGGGTGCTGCACCGGTGCTCCCCACAGCGCCATGATGCCGTCCCCCATGAACTTGTCGAGCGTGCCTTCGTACTTGAACAGCACCTCGACCATTTCCTCGAAGTACTCGTTCAGCATCTCGACGATCGTTTCCGGGGCGGCGCCATCGCTCATCCGGGTGAAACCCCGGATGTCGGAGTTGAAGACGGTGCACTCGGAGACGAGCGTCCCCCCTTTGGTCACCTCGAGCTCACCAGCCATCACCTTTTCGGCGACGTTCGGTGACAGCAGGCGGCTGAACCGCTCGCGGTTGACAATCTCCTCCTCGATCTTCCTGGCGAGGATGTTGATCTCGATGAACATCGCGGCCTGACCCGCGATGCTGGTGACGATCTCCAGATCCTTGGGCTGGAACTGGGCGAGGGTTTCGCTATCGAGCCAGAGCACGCCGAGGATCTCGTCGTCGTGCAGCAACGGGGCGACGATGGCGCTGGAGATCCGGTGCAGGATCATGCTCTTGCCCTTCGACGACGCGAAGTCCATCGCGGCGTCGTGGGTGAGCACCGTGGCGCGTTCCTGCACCACATGGTCCATGATCGTGCTGGAGACGCTGATCGGGGCGTCGGTACCGTCGCGGCGCAACGAGGCGTGGGGCTCGAGCTGCCCCTTCGCGCCCATCAGGAAGATGACGCCGCGGTCGGCTCGCACGAAGCGGAAGATGTTCTGCAGGATCTTGTTGAGCAGAGTTGGCAGATCCCGCTCGAGAGCGATCTCCCGCGACAGCTCGTAGGACAAGCGCAGGCGCTCGTAGTCGGCCGCCAGCTGTTGCGGATTGTTGGCGATCTCTTCGTGTGGGAGGAACTTCTTGGTGGCTGCGATCTGAGTGCCGATGGCACGGGCCTGATCGTTGACGTCGATGCGAGTGGCGCTGGCCGAGGGGCGTGGGGAACCGCCCGGAGCCCCGACAGGCAGCGGTCGGGGCAGGACGCCGGGCCCTCCGCCGACGGCAGGAGTCGGGGAGGCGGGCATGGGTCCGGTGCCACGCGGACCGGCCGGGAGGGGCGCTGCTGGCGTGAATCCGGGCGCCGGACGCGCCATCGCCGCACCAGCGACCGTTGAAGGTGGCTGCCCGATGCTACTAGGAGGATTGACGGGCTGGGGTGCTGGCTGCCACGCCGGAGGGGATGCGGGGGCGGCGGCTGGGGACGCGGGGGCGGGCTGCGGAACCGCGGGGCTGCCGGCGGGTCCAGGGGGGGCCACGACCGGGCCGCTGCCGTCGTCGTACCGTGCGCGGGTGCTGCCAAGGGCGATGTCGTCGCCGTGGCCCAGGCGCGCCTCACCCACCACGCGCTCGCCGTTGATGTAGGTGCCGTTGAGGCTTCCCAGATCACGGAGGACGAAGTGGTCGCCACGTTGCTCGATGGTGCAGTGCTCCTTCGACACGATCTTGTCGAGCAACTGGATCGTGTTGCTGGGGTGGCGACCCAGCGAGTTGTGTGGGCGCAATTCGACCACTTGTTGGCCGTCGGGAGTCGACAGAAGAATGCGCGCCATCGAGTTCGAACGAGGCTAGCCTTGCTGCTCGCTCCGGACAAGCGCGTCAGGACCCGATCCCGATCCGACTTCAGGCCGACGGGCGGACTTCGGAGCGCGGGCGGAGAGAGCCAGCCAATCGAAGCGTTCGGCTGCCCAGATCTGATATGGTGTGCGACGCATGGGGACTGCGCTGCTCGCCATCGATCAGGGGACGACGGGGACCACCGCGCTGGTGATGGATGAGCGTGGACGCACCCTCGGTCGAGCGACCGTTGAGCTCCCGCAGCACTACCCGCAGCCAGGCTGGGTCGAGCACGACGCGGATGAAATCTGGGAAACGGTCGTGGTGGCGATTGGTCGCGCGACCGCTGAGGCCGGGCTGGTGGGCTCGGCGATCGATGCTGTCGGACTGACCAACCAGCGCGAGACGGTCCTGCTCTGGGAGCGAAGAACCGGTCAGCCGGTTCATCGCGCAGTGGTTTGGCAGGACCGTCGAACGGCCGCACGTTGCGCCGCTCTCGCCCAAGCCGGCCACTCGGCGGAGGTTCGACGGGTGACAGGTCTGGTCATCGATCCGTATTTTTCCGCAAGCAAGATCGGGTGGTTGCTCGATGAACGGCCGGTCCTGCGAGACCCTGCGGAACGCGGCGCGCTGGCCTTTGGCACGATGGACTCGTATCTGGTCTTTCGCCTCGCTGGCGGAGCGGAAGCGAGCGCGCCCCATGTGACAGACGCGACCAATGCCTCGCGGACGCTGCTCATGGACCTGCGAAGTCGGCAGTGGAGCCCGGCGATGTGTGGGCTTTTCGGCGTGCCGATGGCCATGCTGCCGCGCATCGTGCCTTCCGCCGGATTGGTGGCGCGAACGCGCGGAGTGCCGGGGTTGCCAGACGGAACCCCGATTGCGGGACTCGCTGGGGACCAGCATGCTGCGCTCTTCGGCCAGGCTTGCTTCGAGCCGGGTCAGACGAAGTGTACCTACGGGACGGGGGCGTTCGTGCTCGTCAACACCGGGGCCACGCCCCTGAAGAGCGAGGCTGGACTGCTCGCCACCGTCGCCTGGCAGATCGGCGACGAGGTCACCTATGCGCTCGAAGGTAGCTGCTTCGTGGCGGGTGCGGCGGTTCAGTGGCTCCGCGACGGTCTCCATCTGATCGATGCAGCGCCCGACATCGAATCGCTGGCGAGGAGCGTGCCCGACAGTGATGGTGTGGTGTTCGTTCCCGCGCTGGCCGGGCTTGGGGCGCCGCACTGGGATCCCGGGGCGCGTGGGCTGGTCACCGGATTGACGCGCCGCACGACGGCCGCCCACCTGGCTCGAGCGACGCTGGAGGCGATTGCGTTCCAGGTCAATGATCTGCTGGTCGCCATGAAAGCCGACCTCGGGGCGCCAATCTCGCGGCTTCGGGTTGACGGGGGAGCGGCAGCGAACGATCTTCTGCTCGAGCTTCAGAGTGATCTTTCGGCGGTCTCCGTCGAGCGACCGGCGGAGCTCGAGACCACCGCCCGCGGCGCGGCCATGCTGGCCGGCGTGGGGGCCGGGATCTTCGCGGGGAGCACGGACGCCGCACGGATGATCAGCATCGACCGAACTTTCACCCCGAGCCTGGGCGAGGCGGAGCGGCGGACGCGAACCAGCCGCTGGAGTGAGGCGGTCGATCGCGCCCGGACTAGGGCGCTGGACGATCGCGAGCTAGGATGACTTTTCTCGCTGCGCGCGAGAACGATGAAGAGGGACCATGGTGGACGCGGACAATAGCCAGACCGGTGAGGAACGAGAGGTCCCCGTCGACTGGGAAGCGCTGGAAGATGCGTTCGAGAACAACGCGCCGGAGGTGCACAGCTACCTTCACCTCGAGACGGGGGAGGTGCTCCGCGTCGTCGATGGCATCGCCGATCCCGAGATGCATTCTCGGATCGCGACGGACACCTCGTACATGCGCATCGATCCGGTAAGCTCGCGCGAACAGTACCGGTGGATGGAGCGCTTCATCCCGATGGTGGAAGAAGCTCAGCTGCGCGATCGACTGACCCACGCCATCGATGGCAAGGGAGCGTTTCGGCGATTCAAGGACGTCTTGATGTCCCACGGTCCCGAGCGCGAGCGCTGGTTTGCGTTTCGCAGTGAGCGGCTTCGTGTCTTCATGGAGGCCTGGTTGAGCGCCCACGCGCTGCGCCCAGTGGTGCGCCCCAACTGGCCGGCGGAGCCCGCCAAGGCCAAGGAGACTCCCATCTCTCAAGACCAGCTCTCCGGGCGGCGCTCTCGGAGCACGGATGCGCTTCGGCGGCAGATCCGCGAGATCGTTGACTCGCTGGGCTCGCGCGACCTGGAAAAGGTGCTGGCCTTCGCCGAGTTCGTCAAGGCGCGCCGAGCTGCTCGTAGCTACTCGCATCGCCATGACGGGCCGGACGGGGGTGGTGACGAGGGCGCGGACGACAGCGTGCCGCCTGCTGACGACGCTACGGCGGAAGTCGAGCCGCGCCAGAGCAACGCTCGGTGATCCCGACTCGCGGAAGTCGCTGGCGGTCGGTAGCGGTGGCAGTGGCGCTGGCCACGGGCGGATGGCTCGTGGCGCCACCCATCGGGGCGGAGCCGGTCGCTCTCGACCGCACGGTGGTGCGCTTCGTCGCCCCCGAGACGGGCGGGGTGCGCTCGCCGCGATTCATCACCGCGCGGGAGCTCGCCTTCGAGGCTCGCCTCGAGGCCCTCGCCGATCCGGACCGGGCTTGGGGTACACAGCCGTATCTCGAGCGTCATGTTCGTGCGGCCCTGCAGCGACACATTGCCGAGACTCTCCTCGCGAATTCGCGCATCGAGCCCGAGCCCACCAGTGACGAACTCGATCGGCAGACACGGGCGGCGCGGAAGATTCTGCTCTACCGCGTGGGAGGGGCCGCGCCACTTCGACAGGCCGCGCTCGCCGAGGGGGTGGGGGACCGGCTCGTGCTGCGGATCGTGCGCCGTCAGGCACGGGCCAGCCTCTACCTCGACCGGATGGTCGCACCGATGCTGATGCCGAATCGGGCCGAGCTACGACTCGTGCACCGCCAGACACCCTTCGCGCAGCAGCCCTTCGAGCAAGTGGAAGCGGAGCTGGAGCGCTACGTGGTCAGTCGACGCCTGACCGGCGCTCTGGGTGACTACTATCGCAACGTCCGCGCTCGGATCGACGTCACGCTCCTGCCCCGGTGAGCCGACCCCGGCGCGGTGGTCGGCCGGCGGATGCCCGCTTGGCCGGGCGCTTCGTCCTTGATCCGAGGCTTGCGCGCGATCACGCTGCGCCCTCATGGCTGGCCACGGAACGGGTGATGCAAAGAAGGTGGTGCTGGCAGCGATGATCGGCAACTCGCTGATCGCCGTGCTCAAGTTCGTGGCGGCCGGCTTCTCCGGGAGCGTCGCGATGCTGGCCGAGGGAGTGCACTCCGTAGCCGACAGCGCGAACCAGGGGCTCCTGCTGCTCGGGATGACCTTGTCGCATCGCCGAGACCCGGTGCGCTATCCGCTTGGCCGAGCCAAGGAGATCTACTTCTGGGCGTTCGTGGTGGCGCTGGTCCTGTTCTTCCTGGGGGGCGTCTACGCTGTCTACGAGGGAGCCCACAAGCTTTTCGCACCCCACGACGCGCATCAACCTGGGGTGCCCTACCTGGCGCTGAGTGTTCTGGTCGCCTCGATCGTGTTCGAGGCGGGCAGCTTCGTGGTGGCGCTGCGTGAGTTCAACAAGTCGCGGGGACGACGGACGCTGGACGAAGCCCTCTTTCAGGGCAAAGATCCGACGATTCCGATCGTACTGCTCGAGGATAGCGCGGCCATGGTCGGACTCGTCGTGGCGCTCGTCTCCGTCAGCGCTTCGTGGCTTCTGGCAAGCCCCGTTCCGGACGCTATCGGGTCACTCGTGATCGGAGTGCTGCTCTGCACCGTGGGGTTGGCCCTGGCGCGCGATACTCGCAGCCTGCTCATTGGTGAGGGGGTGACGCCGGAGGTGCGTGACCGAGTGCTGGCGCTGGCGGTCGAGGTGGAAGGGGTGGAGCGCGTCACGCAGCTTCTCACCTACCACCTGGGTCCGGCGACCGTTCTCCTGGCCCTCAAGGTGAGGTTCCCCGCGGGGGTTTCGGTCGAGCGTCTCGAGTCGACCATCGACCGACTCGAGACGAAGATTCGCGAGCAGCTGCCGCAGATGAAGCGCATCTTCGTCGAACCGGACGGCGACTACGACGGGACCCTGGACCCCGAGCAGCGGCAATAGCGCGGGAGTGGGTTGGGGCGATTCGTTGCACACCACGGCTTCCCGTGGTCCAGCATGGTGCCGAAATCGCATCAGCCGCTTTACCGGAGGTGAGCTCCAGGTAAATAGGGCGCGTGGCCTCTCCTTCCCGCCCTCGCGACACGCGCACGCGCGATCGAGCGCTGTTCATCACGGTGGGCCTGTTCGCAGTGATGGTTGCGTATGCCGGCCACCAGTACTTCGCGTCCGACGCGGGACGGATCCGAGCGATCGTCCGCACGGCGCGCGAGCGACCCACATCGCAGGCGCTCGCCCCGCTGGGTTGCGACGATCCCAAGGTGTTCGCGCCTGCGGAGGTGGCACAGCTCGTTCACCTGGGGCAGCTGCAGGGGGTGGCGCCGATGCAGAACGTGCACCTGGCGCTGTGCCTGGAGGCTCGCGGCGCGTCGCCGGTATGTGACACCCTGGGCGATGCGTACGTGCAGGCCGGCGGGCAGCTCCCCGTTCAGGTTCTGGTGCTGAGGGGGCGCCAGGTTCGCTGCAGCGTTCTCCGGGTCGAGCCTCCGGCCCAGCGTGTCGATGTAGTGGGAGCGCCGACCGGGTAGCATGGCCAGTCAGGGAAGACCGTATCGAACGGTGGAGATCGACGGGTGGGAGGTCCTCGTCGGGCGCAGCGCGGCCGACAACGATCACCTCACATTTCGCGTGGCCCAGCCCCGCGACCTCTGGATGCACGTGGGGGGCGGCACTCCCGGCAGTCACGTGGTGATCCGGAACCCGGATGCGGCAGAGGTCCCACGTGACGTCATCGAGCGTGCGGCGCAGCTGGCGGCCTGGTACTCGAAGGCGCGTCACGCGGCTCGCGTCGAGGTCCACGTGTGCCGGGCCGCTGATGTTTCCAAGCCGCGCGGTGCACCCCGTGGCCAGGTCGAGATCAGACGGTATCAGCGCGTCAAGGTCGCTCCGTCGCCGCTCGACACCGCGGCGGACGCGCCCTGAACGATGGCCTCGATCTGTTCTGGTTCCTTGGGGATCGCCGCCGACAGCACCTCGTGGCCAGTGGGGGTGATGAGCACGTCGTCCTCGATGCGGATCCCTCGCACGTCGTCGTAGCGCGCGAGCACGTCACGGTCGACGAGCTCGCGCAGGCTCGGATCGCAGCGGCACAGGTTCTCGACTCGGTAAAATCCCGGTTCGACCGTGACGACCATGCCGGCGGCGAGGGGCCGGTCCAGGCGCAGGAATCGATCGGCCGGATCCTGGCTGCGCTCCCTGTCCGGGAGGTAGCCAGCTCGATCCCCCAGCGCTTCCATGTCGTGGACGTCGAGGCCGAGCAGGTGACCGACACCGTGGGGAAAGAACAGCGCGGAGGCGCCCCGCCGGTGCAGCTCGTCGGGGTCCCCGCGGAGGATGCCGAGCTCGAGCAACCCAGCGACCAGTGTGCGGCGGGCAGCGTGGTGGACCTGTCGGAACTCGGTGCCGGGACGGATCTCCGCGAGTCCCGCCCGCTGCATCTCGAGGACTACCTGGTAGATCTCGCGGGCCGCGGCGGAGAACTTGCCGCTGGCGGGCCAGGTGCGAGTGATGTCCGCGGCCCAGCCCTCGGGTGTCTCCGCGCCGACATCGGCGAGGACCAGTGATCGGGGCTCGAGCTGCCGGTCGTGCCGCAGGTCGTGGAGCACCTCTCCGGTCACGGTGACAATGGGTGCATAGGCATGGGTCATCCCTCGCGCAACGATGCGTTCGTCCATGGCGGCGCGAACCTCGGCCTCGTAGCGCCCGGGTCGCGAGGCGTGCATCGCCGCGATGTGCGCCTCCGCGGTGGTGGCGAGGGCCTGGCGGATCTGGGCGATGGCGGCCTCGTCATGGCAGAGCCGCTGCGCGATGATCAACCGGGCCAGCTCCTCGTCCTCGGGTGCGGGCTCAGTGGCGATGGTCCGTCCCATCAGGCTCGCGAGCCATGCCCGCGAGCCGGGGTCGACGAGGGGCAGGGTCAGCGCCTCAGGATCGCGGGTCAGCTCGCGCAGGGGTCGAACCTCCAGTTCCAGTTCTTCGCTTCGTTCGGCGAGGGTGGGCAGGGGGCCGTGCCAGAGCTGCGCGTTGGGGTCCGGAGGATCGAGGTACAGACAGGCGCCGCCTGAATCGAGGCGCAGCACGGCGCCGGGGATGGGTTCCCCCACGAAATACAGAAAGTGGCTATCAGCTCGAAATGGATAGGGATTCCCTATGAAATTGCGTGACTGAGGGAGGCCCGAGGCCAGCCACGCTGGCCTTCCCAGCTGCGCCTGGAGCTGGAGTCGTCGGTGGGCGAAGGCGGCTCGAGGGGAGGGGCGGGGCCAGGACATGGCGAGAACTGCGGTGCTAGCGCTCGCTGTCGGGTTCGGCCTCTGACTCGACCGGCGGGCCCGCTCGCAGGGTCTCGGAGCGTGCTTCCACCGCCGGCGGCACCGCCCGCGACTCATCGGTTGGCAATGCGGGGACGTCTGAGTCCGGCGCAAGGTCGGGCGCGGACGAGGGACGGTCGGGCTCCACGGCGGGACTGGATGCGCGGCCGGCCCTGGCTCCTTCTTCCGCCTCGAGCGCCAGGCGCAGAGCCGGGGCCAGCAGTTGCACCGGACCGATCTCGATATCGGGTGCGGAGGCGCGCACCGCGTTGGACGGAACTCCGAACTCTTCTGCGCGCTGGACCTGCCACTGGTACTTGATCCGGTGGTGGTACATGTTCACCAGCGTGTCGGTCATCCGGGTGGTGATGACGCGCAGCTCCTGGAGGTTGAGTCCGCAGTCGTCGAGCTGACCCTGCTGCAGCTTGGTGAACACGATGCGCTGGATGAGCGTCTGGAACTGCTCCCGGTTGGGGTTGTCCACTGTGCGCGAAGCCGCCTCGATCGAGTCGACCAGCATGAGGATCCCCGTCTCTTTCGTCTGTGGCTTCATTCCCGGGTAGGTGAACGCCGCTTCGGTGAGGCGTTTCGGGCCCCCTCGCTGCTGGTACTTGGTCCAGAAGTACTCGATGACGCTGGTGCCGTGGTGGGTGTAGCAGAACTCCACCACCGGTTCTGGGATCCGCCCTTCGCGGAGGATCTTCGCGCCAATCACCACGTGGGCCATGATCGCGTCGGCGCTGACCTCCGGGTCCAGGTCGTCGTGAGGCGACGGCTCGTCGGGCAGCAGGTTCTCCACGAAGTACTTCGACTGCGCGGTCTTGCCGAGGTCGTGATAGTACGCGCCAACGCGAGTCAGCAGCGCGTCAGCGCCAATGGCGCTGGCCGCCTGCTCGGCGAGATTCGCCATGGCCCGTGAATGCTCGAAGGTCCCGGGGGCTTCCTTGGCCAGTTTCAGGAGCAGGGGTTGTGAGAGATCCTGGAGCTCCAGCAGCCGCTCTCGTGGGACCTTACCGAGTAGTCGCTCAGCCGGGGCTCGCAAGATGGTGGCCACCAGTCCTGCTGATAGCCCGCCGCCCGTGCACGCGTAGAGCTGCGACCCGACACCCGCCTGCAGGTCCGCGACGATGTCGAAGCCGCCCTCGAATCCGACGATCACGGCCACGTAGAGCGCTGCGGCGCTCAGTCCAGCCAGCCCGCCGGAAGCGATCATCTGTCGCGGACGCTTCCGATCCAGGTAGAACAGCGTGGCGGCGGTGCCGCGGGTTGCCAGCACGCAGAACAGGATGAGGTCGAAGTGGACCATTGCGGCGACCACGAAGGCCATGGTGACGGCAACGATAGCTGCGGTGCGCCTGTCGAAGGCCGTGGCCACGAGCAGCGGCACGGTGGCCATGGGGACCCACAGCGACGGCAGCGGAGTGAACAGGAGGATCGCCTTGGCCGCGGCCCCCAGAATCGCCATGGCGATGACGACCCCGACCTGCGCGCGCAGGAGACGCAGCCGGTTCTCGCCGAACTTCCTCAGGTAGGTGGTCAAAGCCAGGCCCAGCGTGAGGAAGACCACGAAGATCCCGCCGAGCCGCGGCAGGCTGGGAGGCCGCAGGGCCGTTTCCAGTTGCCAGGCGGACTGGTGCTTCTGGTTCTTCTGGGTCAGCACCGTCCCGCGGCTGATCAGTGCTCCCCGCTCCTGGAAGTGGAGGCGAGTGCGCATCTCAATCCGCTGGAAGCGAGGTCCGTAGGGAACTCGCAGCGTGATCTGAGTGGGCTGGTCGTAGGCCGGCGCCCAGGCCGCGACGAATCCGTCGCCAGTCTGGAGCAACGTCATGAAGACAGCGAAGGCGAGGCTCATCACGAGTCCCGCAATCGGTCCTGCTCGTACTCGCGTGCGCAGCATCTCGCGTCCCGCGGCGCTGCCAGCGCCTGCCGGGGCCACGCTAGAATAGCTGGCGCCCACCCCGCAACGGAGTTCGGGCGGATGGCGAGAAATCAGCTTCGATTCCCGCCTTTTCCGCTGCCGATGGCAGTCTGGGGCTTTTGTTCTGTCGGGTGAGCCGTTTGTGGTCAGGTGTGCGTCCTCTCTGCATCAGGGCAGTGAGCGACTTCCTCGGGGTCATCGAATCGGCACGACGACGGCGCGGGGCAGCGCTGATGGGAGTGCTGAACGCGACCCCTGACTCGTTCTACGATGGGGGGCGCTATCAGGTGGCGAGTCAGGCCGAGCTCCGCGTCCGGGAGCTCGTTGTCGAGGGGGCTGAGATCATCGATGTGGGGGGCGAGTCATCACGACCCGGAGCCAGTGCGGTCGACCCCGCCGACCAGCTGGCGCGCGTCGAAGCGCCGATTCGCGCGGCGCTGGCTGCTGGAGCGCTGGTCAGTATCGACACGACCTCGCCTGCGGTGGCGGAACGGGCGCTGCGACTTGGGGCGCGGGTGGTCAACGACGTTTCTTGTCTGGCCGATGTCGATCTGGCCCGGGTGGCGGCGCGAGGTGACGCTGCCCTCGTGCTCATGCACACCCGCGGCTCGCTGGGCTCCATGGCCGGATTCTCGGACTACCCGCGCGACGCCTATCAGGACGTCGCTGCCGAAGTGATGGCAGAGTGGGCACAGGCTCGGGACCGAGCCGTTGCGGCGGGCGTGCCCCGGGAGCGGGTGCTCTTCGATCCGGGGATCGGGTTCGCGAAGAACGCTGCGCAGTCGCTCGAGCTCTTGTCGCGGTTGGCGGAGCTGTGCCGGATGGGCGTTCCGGTGGTGGTCGGACCCAGCCGAAAATCTTTCATCTCCACCGTCGATCCATCCCCCCCGGAGGACCGTCTTGGCGGTACGATCGCAGCGTGCCTGCTTGCAGTACAGAGGGGAGCCTCGGTCTTGCGGGTTCATGACGTCCGCACCGTGAGCCAGTCCTTGCTAGTGGCGCGGGCCATCGCTCAAACCCTGCCGACCGAGACGACCGCCGACCCGGTGCGGAAGGAAGCGGGGGCGCGTGTTTGAGGCGTTCGAGCAGTTCCTCAACGACCGCACTCCCCTGGAGCTGGCTCGCGATGCCCTCGATGTCCTGATCGTCTACTACGTTACCTACCGTGTCTTGCTGCTCGTCAAGGGAACGCGCGCCCAGCACGTCGGCATCGGACTGCTGCTCGTATTTGGGCTCTACGTCATCGCGCAGGTTCTGCACCTCGTCACCGTCCTGACCATCCTCAGCTCGCTGATTTCCAGCTTCATTCTGGTCATCGTGGTGGTGTTCCAGAACGACATCCGGCGGGGCCTGATCCGGGTGGGCAGTCGCAACTGGTTTCTGTGGCATGGCAAGACGAAGGAGTCCCACGTCATCGACGAAGTCGTCGAGGCGGCGACGGACCTGGCGCGCCATCGCATTGGCGCGTTGATCGCCTTCGAGCAGGACGCCAACCTGGACGAGTTCGTGGGCGTCAACAAGGGCAAGGAAGTGGATGCGGCGGTGTCGACGGATCTGCTCGTCTCGATGTTCCTCCCGGAGGCGATGAACCGCCTGCACGACGGCGCGGTCATCATCCGCCATCTGCGCCTCGCCAAGGCTGGTGTCTTCTTTCCGATGCCCGAAGGCAAGGTTCTGGATCAGCAGTTCGGCTCGCGACACCGTGCCGCCGTCGGGATCACCGAGGAGACAGACGCGGTGGTGGTGGTGGTCAGCGAGGAACGTGGCACCATCTCCTGCTGCTTCAACGGCAATATCGCTCCCGACCTGAACGGTGCTCGCCTTCGCGAGATGCTCGAGTCGATCTTCAACCCGCGGCCGCGAAAGCGCCGCGGGTTGCAACCGCCGCCGGTTGGCGATGTCGAAGTGGTCCCCGAGACGCGCAAGGAACCGTCCCCGAGTCCCCAGTCCGTCCCGGACGAGCCCCAGGAAGACATCTCCTCCACGCTGCCGCTGCGCCTCGAGCCCGAAGTGCCGACGCCCAGCGCCCGCGTCACCGTCGTCTCCACTGCGGCGGCGGAGGTGGAGCCTCGTAGCGAACCTTCCCCCGCACCGCTCCGACCTCGCCCGTCCAAGGACGGAGACGGCGAGCCGCGCAGTGAGCGGGCAGGCAGCGAAGAGGCCGGTACCGGACGGGGTCCCAGTGAGCGCCCACCACCGCTGCGTCCCCGCCCCGCGGACGAGGAAGCGGAGTCGAGCAACGAGCGGAGCAGTGACCGTCCGCCGCCGCTGCGTCCCCGCCCCGCCGGCGAAACCCTCGACAATGTCGACGACCCCGAACGAACTCCGCCGCCGCTACGCCCGCGCGCCGCTTCCGACAGCAATCCGGAACCGCCCAGCAGTGCGCTCGTCGAGCCACGCCCCATGCCGCGCGCGGAGACACCCGTCTTGCCAGCGGCGGATGAGACCGAAAGTTCGTCCAGCGGGGGTGAGCCGTGAGTCAGTGGCTGGCGGCTGCTTTCCGGTGGTTCCGCTCGGCGTTCGCCGAGAACGCTGGCCTCAAGGCGGTGTCCCTGGTCTTCGCCATCGGGCTCTTCGTCTACCTGCATCGCGCGGAGGAGGCGTTCGATCGAACCTTCCCCGTGGGGGTTTTTTCCCAGAAGCCCCCGGATGACGCCAATCGCCAGCTGATGACCCCCATCCCGCCGAACATCTACGTCACCCTGCGTGGTTCGGCACATTCTCTCGAACTGCTGATGCGGGAGGATCCCCCACTCATCGAGCTCGATCTCCGCGACGGCGAGAGGCAGGTCGTGCGCTTCGACGCTGCGATGCTGGAACTGCCGCGCGGTGTCGAGGTGTTGATGTTCGATCCGCCATCGATCCAGCTCGAGTGGCAGGATGTGGTGACGCGATCGATCCCCGTCCAGGCCGCCCTGACCGGGACTCCCGCGGAGGGCTACGTGGTCAGTGGTCAGCCGCTGGTCAGCCCGGGGGAGGTCCTCGTCAAAGGGCCCAAGCGAGTCGTCGAGGTGATGCAATTCGCCCGTTTGGCCGCCTTCGATGTTACCGGGTTGACCGAGGGCGAGTATCGCCGACCGATCGCCATCGATGCTCCGCCCCCGCGGGTGCGGTACGTCGGACTCGCCAACACTACGGTGACCGTCAAGATTGCTCGTCGCGTCAGCGAGGCCAAGTTCGAGCGCCTTGGGGTCGAGGTGATCGGGGTGACCAGCGGCGTGACCAACCCACGCCAGGTCGAGGTCACGGTAGTGGGAGCGCCGGAGGTGGTCCGGGCCCTGCGCGCGGAGCAGATCGTGCCGCGTGCCGACCTGGCGGCGGCGAAGATCGATCCCAAGAAGCAGCCCCACGGGTCCGCCGTGGTTCCGGTCGTCGTGGACGTGGCGAACGCGGAGACACACGTGCAGCCTCCCACGGTGACCGTGAAGTGGTAGCTGTCTGGCTGGGTCCCGACGAGCTTGCTGGCTCGCTCAGGTGAGCGCTTCGCTCAGGCGCGCCTCGGCGGTTGCGACGATGTCTCGCCACATCGGGTCGACGGGGGTAGCGAGCCCCACGACCTCCTCGGGCGAGGCTCCCCCGAGGATTGCCTCTCGGGCGTCCGGCGAGCCCGTGAGCAGGTCGAAGGCGGGAATTTCCGTCTCGAACTCATAGGGGTCGGTGGTGAAGGTGAACTGCTCGGGGGCTTGCTCGCGCGCCAGCGCCACGAGTCGGAGGTAGGTAGCGACGGGCCGGAAGAGCGCGGCGTTCGTCACGTGGACCATGACGCCTTCGCACACCTGGCCGGCGTGCTTGTCGAAGGTGGGCTTGAAGGCCACGGGGCGCATCATCGCGCCGGGTGTGCCGAGCTCCTGCAGGGCGGTGGCGAGGCGTGGACCGTTCAGAAAGGGCGCTCCCACCATCTGGAACGGGGTGGTCGTGCCGCGCCCCTCGGAGAGGTTGGTGCCCTCGATCAGGCATCCTCCCGGATAGACCTGGGCGGTCTCCAGGGTGGGCATGTTGGGCGATGGCAGGACGAAGGGGCGACCCCAGGCCTCGGCGGTACGCAGCCGCTCCCATCCCAGGACGGGAACGACCGACAGCGACCCCTCCGGACCCAGCGTGAGCTCGTCGCGCGCCCAGAAGTGGGCGACGAGTTCGGCCACCGTCAGGCAGTGGCGGACGGGAACCGGCTCCAGTCCGACGAAGGACAGGTACTCGGCTCGCTGTGGGCGACCTTCTGCCAGGGAGGCGTCTCCCGTGAGCGGATTTGGGCGGTCGAGGATGACGGTGTGCACGCCGGCCTCCTGGGCAGCGCGCGCGGCCAGCAGTGTCGTCCACACATAGGTGTAGTAGCGGCTGCCCACATCGACGAGGTCGACGAGCAACAGGTCAATCTGGTCCAGCTGGTCGCGCGTCGGGCTGAGGGACTCGCGAGACTGTCCGTACAAGCTCACCACGCGGACACCGGCGTCGCGCGGCTCGCCCTCTGCGGAGACAGGCTCCTGGGCCTGCTCAACGCTCATCAGGCCGTGTTCCGGCGCGAAGACGATGGTCGGCGCGACCCCCAGCTCTTCCAGCACTTCGAGCACGCCCCGACCGCGTCGGTCAACGGCTGCGGCGTGGGTGAGCACCCCCACCCTGACGCTACGGAGCCGCTTGCGGAGGGGCGCCAGGGAACTGTTGAACAGCTGATCGAGGCCACAGAGCATGGGCGATTCGCTACCAGATCCGTTCACACTGCGGAACGCTTTTCCCTAGCCGCTGGCCGCCCGGCCGGAAGGGAAGGGCCGCGGAACAACTTGCGACTCGCCCCGTCACGCAGCGAAATCGTTGCATCCGGGGTGCAAATCGTTGCGGTCTTGGCGGGGTGCGGATAGCATTTTTTTCACAGTGCGACGTGTGCTTGTGGTCGACGACGAGGAGAACCTGCGCCTGGTTCTTCGCACCCTGCTCCGGCGGCACGGCTACGAGGTCGAGACCGCGTCGAGCGGCGAGGAAGCGCTGACCCTCGTCGACTCGTTCGGACCGGACTACGTCCTCACCGACGTGCGGATGCCGAAGATGGGGGGGCTCGACCTGCTTGCCACGCTGCGCGCCAAGAATCACGACGCCACGGTGATCGTGATGAGCGCCTACGGCAACGTGGACCTGGCGCTCGAGGCCATGAAGGCGGGGGCGTACGACTACGTCCAGAAGCCATTCAAGCCCGACGAGATCGTGCTGGCGCTCAAGAAGGCGGAGGAGCGCGAGGTGCTGCGCCGCGAGAACCGAGCGCTTCGCGAGGAGATCCGCAAGGAGAATCGATTCGAGGACATCCTGGCCAAGAGCGGGAAGATGCGGGACATCTTCCGCACCATCGCCAAGGTTGCGGACTACAAGACGACCGTGCTCATCACTGGCGAGAGCGGGGTGGGCAAGGAGCTGGTCGCGCGCGCGATCCACAATCGCAGCCAGCGCTCGGGGTCGTTCGTCGCGGTCAACTGCGGTGCGATTCCAGAGAACCTGCTCGAGAGCGAGCTCTTCGGCCACAAGAAAGGGGCGTTCACGGACGCAGTGCAGGATCGGCGTGGTCTTTTCGAGGAGGCCACGGGCGGCTCGCTGTTTCTCGACGAGATCGGGGAACTGCCGCTGGGCCTGCAAGTGAAGCTGCTCCGGGTGCTGGAGGACGAGAGGATCCGTCGCCTGGGGGAAGCCCGGGACATTCAGGTCGACGTGCGGATCATCGCGGCTACTCACCGCGACCTGATGAACGAGACCAAGGCGGGGCGATTCCGCGAGGACTTGTTCTACCGACTCAACGTGTTGCCGATCCACGTGCCACCCTTGCGGGATCGACGTGAGGACATCCCGCTGCTCATCGAGCACTTCGTTCATCGCAACAACAGCCGCCTCGGGACCGATGTCCGCGGGCTCGACTCGGAGGCCCGGCGGTTGCTCTACGAGTACGGGTGGCCCGGGAACGTCCGGGAGCTGGAGAACACCATCGAGCGTGCGATGGTGCTGGCCGAGGGGCAGACGGTGATCGCCGCGGACTTGCCAGAGCGGATCCGGGAAGCACGGGATCCGGTTCAGATGCAGCTTGCGACTGGCGAGCTGAGCGTCAAGAAGACCACGCGGATCATCGAAGAGATCTTGATTCGCCGGGCACTGCAGAAGACCAAGGGCAACCGAACCCGGGCGGCGGAGCTCCTGGAGATCAGCCACCGCGCGCTTCTGTACAAGATAAAGGACTACCAGATCACGGACCTGTAGGGTCCGCATGGGGGGGAATCTCCCTCAGGGTTTCCGTCTCCGGTGCAAGAAATCAGGGAAGCCGTTCCCGGGGCTGGCCAGTCGCGCTCAGTGCGGCGCGGTCGTGCGAGCCGCAGCCGCCTCTCGTCTCCGTCGGCACGCGCTGCTTCGAGCCTGGCTGTGCTCCTTCATCGAAGCACGTCCATCGAGACAAGCCGCAGAGACTGCCCGCGCCCGATCGACTGGGTCTGCCGGGTCTCCCCACCTCTCGATGCGCGGCGCTTGGCCCCCAAAGAACCCGGATCCGTCGTCGAAGGACTCGACAATCGCGCTCGCTCATCTACAGTGCTCGCCAGTTGCGTTGATTGATTTCTCCGTCTTTGTGCCTCCTCGGGTGAGGGCAAAGACCCCGAAGAATGGCCCTTCCGTCAACTGGGCACTAATGCTGGCTGACGATCATCGCACGCGGTGATCGCTGTTGGTTTCGGGGACCGTCGTGCCTGTAAGCGCTGCCGCGCTGCAGCGTTGTTCGGTTTGTCAAATCCCCCCAGGGGAAGATAGGATTTCCGCCATGCGATGGATGGTTCTGGGTGTGTTGGGTTCGTTCTCGATGGTCGCTTGCGGGCCGAGCATGAAGGCCGACAAGCCCAAGACGGTGGACGAGATTCTGTACGAACACGAAATGGCGGCCTACGAGGCCGAGCAGAACGACACGGGGTACGTTCCTGGGGCGGATGACGAGGAGCTCGAGAGCGATCAGAAGGCCGCCTGGGACGAGCGTCAGGCGACTCTGGAGCTCAAGCGCGCGGCTCGCTCAGCAGCCACGTGCCACGGCAGCATTCCCGAGGAGAAGCAGAAGGAGCAGCCCAAGGGGGAGGCGGAGGTCACGCTGGTCTTCGTTACCCACGGTACGGTCAAGTCGGCGACCATCTCCTCTCCGTTCGATGGCACGGACGTTGGCAAGTGCGCGCTGCGGGCGATGGAGAACGTGATCGTTCCGCCCTTCACCAACGAGCCCGAGCACACGGTCACCTGGAAGGTGGACCTGACCGGCAAGACGGAAGAGGGCAAGTAGCGCCCCTTCCGGCGCGGGCTCCTGCGCGCCCGCGCGAAATTTCCGTTTAAGAGATCATCGGGCGGCGGCATTCGTCCATTGCTCAGGGGCAACTCTAAGCCCCGGCAACCGTCGCCATGGAATGCTTCGCCTGTGCCCATCCGCTCGTTCCCGGTGCGGAATTCTGCTCTCGCTGTGGAGCGCGGCGGCTCACTCCGGCAGCCGACCCGCTGATCGGAACCGTCGTCGGAGGGCGGTACCGGATCGCTCGCCTGCTGGGGGAAGGCGGGATGGGCGTCGTCTACGCGGCCGAGCAGCAGATGGGCACGACCATCCGCCAGGTGGCGGTGAAGGTACTGCTGCCGGAGCTCTCGCGGGATGCGACGTTGCGGAGGCGGTTTCTCGCTGAATGCTCGATCGTCGCCCGGCTCGAGCACCCGCACACGGTAGACGTCTATGACTTCGGGGAGACCCCCGAAGGTCAGCTCTACGTGGTCATGGAGCTCGTTCGCGGCGAGTCGCTGGGGAACCTCACCGGTGCGCTGCCGCCGTGGCGCGTGTGGCACATCATCGAGCAGGTCAGTGGAGCGCTCCACGAGGCGCACGAACTGGGGATCGTGCATCGCGACCTGAAGCCGGACAACGTGCTCTTGACCTGCCGCGCTGGCGAGGAAGACTTCGTCAAGCTGCTCGATTTCGGGATCGCGCTGCACACCCAGGCATCCGGCAAGACCCGTCTCACGGCCGCTGGAACCGTGCTGGGTACTCCCCCCTACATGAGTCCGGAGCAGCTTGCTGGCATCGAGCTCGACCGGCGCAGCGATGTCTACTCCCTCGGGATCATCACCTACGAGCTCTTGACGGGACGCTTGCCGTTTGCCGCTCGGACGCCCTGGGAGTGGGCTCAGCGCCACCGCTGCGATGTACCCCTCTCGTTCACGATGACGGCGGCCGGTCGAGCGGTCCCAGAGCCGGTTCGCGCTGTCGTCCTGGCTGCGCTGGCCAAGCAGCCCGAGCAGCGCCCCGCCACCGCGCGGCTCTTCGCGAGCCGTCTCGGGGAGGCGCTCCGGGACTCCGTCCCGCGAACTACTCCCGTCGCAGTCGTGTCTCCCCCGCCAGCTATCGAGCCCGCTCGACCCGAGCGGACGCAGCGGGCGATGGCTGCCCCCATCCCCGCGGTCGCCGACCGCGAGCCCAGCAACTGGCTGGGGATTGCGGTGGCCATCCCCACGGCGGCGCTGGGTTTCTCGCTGCTCGCGGTCGCCGGGGCCTGGCATTTCGCGCAACCAGCACCCTTGCCGGATGCGCGCTCCACGGTTGCCGCGCCGTCCTTGACGGTGCTCCACGCGGACCTGCCCGAACCCGTGGCGAGCGCCTCGTCGCAACCTGCGGCGAGCGGTTCGGCGGGGGGGGGCGCGGCCGCCCCGTCGCTCCCCACGGCGACGTCTGCGCGGCCCTCGACGTCAGCCACCGCAAGTTCGCCGCTGCCTCCGCCGCCCCGGTCGCCAGCGAACGCAACCGGACGGCGACCGCCGCGGCCTCGTCGCTAGCGCCGGGCGACCTCCCGAGGGTGATCGCTACATGAACCAGAGGCCGATGATCACCAGCGTGGCGGCGACTCCGACCGACATCATGGCCGCCACCTCCCAGGGACCGGTGCGCGGATCGGTGAAGCGCAGTTCGATGGACGCGAACCGACTCGCTTCACGACGACGGCGTCCCGACAGCGCCTGGTTGGCAGCGCGCAGGGCAGGGTCGAGAGCATGTTCGGGATCGAGCATCTGCGCGCTATTTACACGCCGTGCCCGACCGCTGTCGAGGCGTCGCGTGGGGTTTCGAGCCCGCGGAGAGTCCGAGTTCGGGATACCGCGTAGATATCCAGATCTATTGGATATTCTGTTCCAGTGAGCCTGTTCAGGTACTGCGCGGCAGCCCAGTGCCGTCGCGCGCCGGGATGAGGAGCACTGGCCAGCGGCGTTACTCGGTGAAGATCGCCTTCCCCCGCGACTCCCACCATTCCCGGTAGCGCTGCTGGGCGCGGGCTCGTTCCTTGCGGGGCAGATCGTCGTAGTACCCAAAGTACTCCTTGGTGATCTTCTTCAGCTCGTCCCCGGCGGCGGCCCGGATGTCCTGGTCCATGTGCGTCAGCGCGTCGATCAGCCACTCGATCCGGTGTCGCTTCCCGTTTTCGTCCCACCATTCTGTCCAGCGCCCGACGTCGGCGCCGAACTGGCGCCGCGTCAGCACCGTGAGCGCCCCTTCGGTCGCCTCGACCACCTCGGGTTTGGGATCCGTCAGGAGGGGGACCAGTGCGGGCACTGCCTTTGCATCGCGCACGCTGGCGATGGCGGCGATGAGTATGAGGCGGGTGCTGGTGGGGAGCAGCTCGTCGTTGGCCGCCTTGATCAACGCCTCGCGTAGCGCGCGGCGGCTCGGCTCGTCCCGCTGCAGCAGGCGCGCTGCGGCGAGCGCCGCGCCACGCACCTCCTCGTTCTCATCGGTGAAGCGCTTGGCGATGGCGCGGGCGGCGTCGGTGCCGCGAATCTCGCCGAGCAGGCGCGTCGCCCATGCCCGCACCTCGGTGCTGACGTCTGCGGTGCGGACGAGCAAGAAGGGTTCCACGGGGCGTCCAATGCGGGCCAGGACGTCGAGCACGGGGCCGCAGCGCGATGGCTGCGAGCTGTCCCGGCGTTGCGGTTCGACGGTAACCGGGCCGGGGAATCGCGAGACCAGCGTGGAGATCGCCGATTCTCCGAGCTGCACCAGCTGGCTGGCGGCGCGCTCGTCACCCTCGAGCAGGCGCTCGACCAGCACCTGGGCGTCGCTCTCGGTGTCGATGATCACGCTGGGCAGCTTCTGCTCCTTCGAGCTGTGTCGCCGCTGGGGCGCGCGGGCGGCGTGGTGAACGGAGCGCGACGCCGGTGCCAGCGGGGCCCCGTCTTCGTCGAGCCCCTCGAGGTCCTCCCAGTCGCCGTCGAGTTCGGTGGCTTCGACCGAGATGTCCGGAGTGTCGCTCGCCGCGGGTTGGGGGGGCGAGGGGGTGGGATCCGGTGGGGGAGCCACACCCAGGCTGGTGTGGCGCCGCGGGGCGAGGCCGGGCATCGTGGCCTTGCCGTGCGCGGTGGGGGGCAACGGCGTTCGCTTGAGCTGGGGAACCTCGCGCGGATCTTCCGTTGCTGCGGGTGGTCCCACCTGGGTCTCGTGGCGAGTGGTCGCATCCGCCGCTGGCCGTCCGGCTGCCGGCGCGGGACGCTGCGGTTCCGTCCAGCTGGCGCGGACCTCGGGTTGCACGGCTGGGGTTGGGATGTCGTGCACTGGGTTGGAGGTCTGGACCGGTCCGATCGGTGCGGTCCGGTGATCCTGGGCCGCGAGCACCTCGGCCAGCGCCTTCGCGCGCTGCGCCTTCGAGGGGATGCTGTCGCGTCGGGGTCGCACCGAGCCGGGTGCCGGCATCGAGTCGAGCGCGCTGCGGACCGCGACGGCCCGGCGAGCAGCGAGCTTGCGCTGCAGGATCACCCGCTCCAGGGCCGCCGCAGCCAGGGCTGCAAACCCGATCGCGTCGCCGACTGCCTCGAGCTCGACGTTCTCGTCACCGTGGTCCCCGTACAGGAGCAGCACCGCGCGACCTCGCACGGTGACGGGCAGCAGGAGCACGGTGTGCGCTGCGGGGCGGCCGAGCTCACGCAGAATCCGCGTGTCCTCTTGTCCTGCGTTCATCTGACCGACCCAGAACGTCCCCGTCTCGCGGGTCGTGGCGAACGAGCTCGGGATGTCCAGCGGCACCTCGAGCGCGGCGACGGTGTGGCGGTCGGCGCCGGGACCATTTGCGTTCCAGCCCTGGGCCAGGTCGCCGTGGACCGCGAACAGGGCCGTGTACTCGAAGTACTGTGCGGTGAAGTCGAAGAAGGCCTGGACGACTTCGTCGCGCGAGCTCGCTTCCTGTAGATCCTCCTTGGCCATCGCTGCGGTGTAGGGTCCGCGCCGCGGTCGACCCGAGAGACGTGCTCCCGGCAAGAGGCTGGAGTTTCGGGCCAACCGTGCCAGGTGTTCGGGGGGTGGTCGGCCCGAGTGACGGGGCACGCCGGAGGGGCTGCGCTCGTCGGGAGGTGGGGGGGGAGCCGCGAGCGACGGCTTGGTAGCCTTGCGGTCCTCTTCCGTGCCGGCCTCGGCCGGAGGGGGGCGTTTCGGCTCGGCGCCGCTGCCACCGCGGGTCGGTACGCGGAGTAGCTCTGGGTCCATCGCCGCGGACCCACTGTGGCTTCCAGTGGGGAGCTCCACTGACGGGGGATAGGCGCGCGGGGGGAGCGACTCCGGTCGCGGGAGGGTCAGCGTTCCGCTCGTGGTCCGCGTCGGGGTGGCCTGCGGCGGTGGTGTGCGGCCATCGAGTTTGGCCAGCAGTCGTTCGAAGCGGCGCTCGAGCGGCACGCCGTAGTCTCGCGACACGGCTTGCCGGACCCGCACCAGCGGTGCGGCAAGCTGGACGATGTTGACGCCGAGCGCGAAGGCGAGATCGTTCTCGACCTCGCTGGGCAGCGTCTCGCTCATCGCGATGATCAGCTCCCCGGGTCGTTCCTCGAGTGGGTAGATGGAATGTCGCTGAGCGAGGTCGGTGGGGACCAGGCGAAGCGTCGCCGAGGTGGCTCTCGGGAGCTCCCCAGGGGGAGCCGCGCCCATCCCCACGCTCCTGCCCAGGACGGCCGCGAGTTTCGTTTCGCTGACCTCCGCCGCCTCGAGGAGATTGGTGACGAGATCGCCGCCGTAAAGCACCTGTCTGGCGAGCGCTTCCTCGACCTCGGCCATGCTGGCCACTTGATTCTTTACAATGGCTGCGCTCAGCGTTGCCATGCGGGCAAACCCTCGCTAGCCGACGAGCTTACCAAGCTGCGACAGGGCGACCTGAGATAAATCGTCGAGCGCTGTCCAGCCGTTGGGCCGGAGCAGCTTCGGCCACGGGACCGTCCGCTATCCGCCGACGCCTGCCTGCGCGAGCACGTCCGCCATGATCCAACGGGCGAGCGTCAGATAGAGGAGGATGCCGAGCACGTCGAGCAGCGTGGCGATGAACGGGGTGGAGCTCGTGGCCGGGTCGACGCCCAGTCGATGGAGGATCAGCGGCATCATGGCTCCGATCAGGCAGCCCAGGATGACGATGCCGATGATGGCGATGCCGATGACCAGCGTCATGCTCAACGGAGCCCCCCCGAGCGCGACCCGAACGACGCCGATCAGGGCCAGCATGCCGCCGAGCGTGAGCCCCTGGGCCAGCTCCTTGAGCAGCACGCGCCACCAGTCGCGCAGGTGGACGTCGCCCACGGACAGGCCGCGAATGATCAGCGTTGACGACTGGGAGCCAGAGTTTCCACCCGCCGAGATCAGGAGCGGGACGTAGAAGCTCAGCTGCGCCACGGCGCGCAGCACCTTGTCGTAAGCTTCCATCGTCGACGCGGTCAGGAAGCCACCGACGAACAGGATCAGCAGCCACGGGGCCCGCTTGAGGATGAAGGTCGCAAACGGCACGTCGAAGTAGGCGTCCTCGATCGGCTGCACTGCGCCCATCAACTGAGCGTCCTCGTTGGCCTCCTCCTGGAGCACGTCGATGATATCGTCCGGCGTGATCAACCCGAGCATCTTCCCGGTCGAGTCGACGACGGGGAGCGAGCTCAGGTCGTACTTGCCGATGACCCGGGCCGCCTCTTCCTGGTCCAGCTCGGGAGGGACCGTGATCACGTTGTGGCGCATCACCTCCGCGACCTTCACCGAGGGGATGCTCACCACGACGTCACGGATCGTCAGCATGCCGCTGAGTCGCCCCTGGTCGTCGACCACGTAGACGACGTCCAGTACGTCGGAGTCGTTGGCGTGCTTGCGGATCTCCTGCAGCGCGTCGCCGATCGTCCCCTCGGGACCGACGGACCAGTACTCGGTGGTCATCAGACCGCCGGCGGAGCTCTCGGGCCAGCGCGTCAGTTCCTCGACCTCCTCGGCGGCCTCGGGGTCGACCTTCTCGAGCTCCTTGAGCAGCTCGACGCCCATGTCGGGGGGCAGCTCGCTGAAGAAGTCCGCCCGGTCGTCACCGTCCATCTCGGTGGCGATGCGCGCGGTGGGCTCGAGCCCCATCATCTCCGTCAGTTCTGCCTGACGGTCGTCGTCGATGCGCGAGAAGACCTGGGCCGCGTACTCGGTGGGGAGCTCGATCAGCAGCTCCTTGGCCCGCTCGTCGTCCAACTCGTCGACGATGTCGGCGATGTCCTCCGGATGGATCTCGTCGAGCAGCTCGCGGACCGCGGCGGGATTCTCGTGGAGCAGAGATTCGAGCTCGGGTCCGATCAGGCGTGCCAGACGCATGGGCCGCGCTTACCAGACCTCGCGGCCGGGCGGAACGGGCATTGTGCCCGGTGGGGAACCAGAGACGAGGGCCCATCGGGCCCCAACCCAGAAACGCCAGCAGAAAACTAGTCCGTGTGCGCCACGGACCGTGGGTCAGACCCGGGGGTTGGTTTCACCACCAAGACTCAGTGGGCGATGAACCACTTGGTTTCGGGCTTCAGCTCGAGGTGCAGGTGATCAGCGTGGGGGGCGTCGTAGTGCGGTGTCAGGCTATAGTGAAACAGGCGCTGGTCGTAGGCTTCGCAGACGATGCTGCGCAGCTCCCGTCCCTTGCGGTTCTCGATCCTTCGCGCCCGCTGCCCACAGGTCTTGGCGCCGATCGACTCCGCCCAGTGGGGACCGATGGCGAGCCACTGTCCGTTCCGCTTCTTCGCCGCGCCGAAGTCGAAGGCGAGTCCACCGGGGTGACGATAGCGGTAGCCCTCGGCGTCCGTGGGCTCGCCCTGGGGCGGGCGGTACATCGTGAAGTGCACGACCTCGACGATGTCGTGCGCAGCGAGGATGCGGCAGAAGTCGTCGAGCGCGAGCGCCAGACGCGCGTCGAGGATCTCGAAGATCGAATCGGCGCGCTTCTCCGGTGGCAGAGCGGAGTGGAGCCACACTCCGTGCAGCTTGCCCTGCAAACGGATGGGCGCGCGCACGCCTTTCAGTGGTGGGGTGGCGGGCACGAACGGGATGCCTCGCGCCTGGAGCTCACGGAGCGCTTCGGCATTCGTCATGTTCGCATAGACGTAGGCGGGCGAGCGCTTGGCCTCCGGCTCCGGGGGGATCTCCAGGTACTGGTTCTGTGCATCCGCGGTGGAACCGACGAACAGAACGCCGGCCACGGTCACACCCAGGAGGAAGTGGTGGAGCGCTCGCATCCGGGGGGCACGGAGCGGGAGCCGAGGGAGCAGACGGAACACGGGGCTCATCTTTGGTGCGGGAGGGGGCGCGCGGGCAAGTTCCCCGTCCCCGCCCAAAATGACCGATCGTGATTCTCGAGCACCTCACAATGAGGTCATTTTTGGGATTGGGGAGGGGGACCCGACGCGAAGCGGCGGGGGAGGGGTCTGGAACAGACCCCTCAGAAACTGCCATCGAATGGGTCGAGCAAGCTTGTGGCGAATGGAACTTCTCACCGAGCCCTCACCCAAATGGGGGCTCGGTGAGAAGTGATCGACAATTGCGCTCCCCCATCTAGCACAGGGGGAAGGGGGTGCCAGTCGGGCGGCGAGCCAGCCGCGCCCGCTACGCTCCGAGCCAGCCGCGGAGTCGCGCGACCAGCTGCGACCACGCGGTCGGGCGGGTCGGTTCGAGATCTTCCGGGGGCCCGACCGCGATCAGTAGGTCGAGCGCGTCCCGAGCGATGAACGCGCCGGCGCACTCGCCGCAGCGCAGCACCACCGGTCCGCCTTCCTGGTACGAGCTCTCGGTGAGATCGACGCGGCACTTCGGGCAGCTGCCGGGTTCGTCAGAGTTGCGGGCTCGGCCGGCAGGGAGCGGTCCGGTGTGTGCCGCCACGGTGGCGAGTTCCCCGTCGAACCAGTCAATCCACAGCCCGCTGCACTGAGGGCACACGTCGACGGTGACCGACCTGGCCTGCCGCTCCTGCATGAACTCGCCGCACTGGGGACAGCGCGGCGCTCCCGATCGGTAGCTCGTCACGGCTCACAGCGTATCGGCTGGTCCCCCCGGGATTCAAGCGCGGGACCCAGTTGCGACGCGCGCCAGGGTTCCGAACAGCAGTCCGACTCCGCCCCCGGCGAACAGGGCGACCAGGAATGCCACCAGGACACTGCCGAGTGGATCCTTCGTGGTGACATGGGCAGGCAGGTAAAGGGAGAGTCCGACGTTGATACCGGCCAGCGCCGCGAAGCGCGAACCAACGCCGCGTTTCGCGGCGACCGCTTCTAGTGGCACCGTCGAGACCGCGAGGGCCGCAACCACGGGGAGGAACTCGGCCGTGGCTGCCGCAGTCACGAGCGGGACGAGCTGGGGCGAGAGGGCGCCCGGGAGCATGACGGGGAGCACGCGGAGCTCGGCAGCGATCGCGAGCAGGCCGGCGAGCGTGAACGCGATGGCGCGCAGGGTGGGGTGCGCCTCCCGCAGCGGCGCCGCGGCGACGACCATCGTCGCCAGCGGTGCACCCAGCGCAACGAGCTGCGCGAGAACGATCCGGGACTCCTGGAATCGGGCCCCGCCGATCACCAGGATCGCTACCAGTCCAATTGCGGGAATGGCCCAGTGCTCGCGCACCATCTCCTTGAACGCTGCCGCCTCGAGGGCGGCTTCCCGCGCCTTGCGGCTGGGACGTGGCCCGTCCAGCGACCTCTTCGGCCGGGACTGACGTCGGCGGGATGTCGCCGACTCCTCGCGACTCATGGGTCCCCAAACTTGGGTCGCCGGAGCGTCTGGCGCAAGGGTATGGGGGTGGGGCAGCTGAAAGCGGCTGACCGGGGTCGCCTGCGTCCGACGTCGAGCGCGCCTCGGGCCGAGGAGTGACGTGCCCGGCGAGCCGAGGTACGATGGACGCTTGACCCCCTCTCGTCCCAGGGCCGCGCCGCTCCGCGCTGTTCCCGCCCGCCCTCGATCGGTGGCTCGTCGAGCCGCGTATCCCGCCCTGCTGACGACCGGCGCGCTCGTCCTGGCGGGCTGTCCCGCTCGTACGGCTGGCGAGCCTCCGGCACCCTACGGCGCTGCGACAACCACCGCCAACCCGGACCCGGATCCGGACGAGGTCCCCCTGGGTGGCGAGGCGCCGGCCGCGTTCTCGGCCACTCCGTTGCCGGACGGCGACTCGTCGCCTCCGCCCGCTCCGTCGGCGGCAGCACCCGTTGAGGGCGAGTCGTCAGGTACCGGGAGCGAGCCCAAGATCTAGGGATCGAGCGATCGTCCGGACGCGACTTGACGTTGCCACCACCAGCTGGCGGTGAGCGAGAGGCCGAGTAAGCCGAATCCCAGCAAGACGGCGGTTGCCCCCCACTGGATGGGACCTCGCGGCGCGGTGACGATCTCGGTCTGCACCGCCAGATGGAACCAGGTGGCGACGAGGGGTACGGCGGCGAATCGCAGTCGGTGCACATAGACCACGGCGAGCAACGCGGCAGCGAACGCGAGGTCGAGCACGAGCACGTGTCCCGGCCAGGGCTCTCCCCAGGCCCAGCCCGCGGCCTCTGTCCAGAGCGACAGGTAGCTGGCCCCAATCGAGCCGACCAGTAGTCGTGCCATCTCTGGCGCTGCTGCTGGGCGGAAGCTCCAGTGCGCTGTCGCCGGCGCGGTGGAGCGCTGCCCCCCGGGAACGCGGTAGGGAGCCGCTCGGTGGGACGAGGGGACGCTCACGTCCAACAGTGTGGGCCGGCGCAGTGCGCGGAGAGCCAGCGTCGCGGCCGCCAGCAGGGCCACGACCGGGAAGAAGGGGGGCGCCGCGGAGCCCACCAGTACCAGTGTTCCTCCGACGGTCACCCACACCGCGAGCTCGCGACGTAGCCAGCGCGTTCCCACGAGCAGCGCGACGGGCACCAGACTCCAGGCACTGAATTCGAAGGCGCGACCCCAGAAGGCCACGTGCACCAGGACCAACAGGCCCCAGACGATCCATGTTGCCCGAACCGACCGCCGCAGCACGGTCTGGCCCCAGGCGTCGAGCTCGGCGCGACTGGTCACGCTGCGCTCCGTCCAGAGAGCACTCGCCGAGAGCGCGAAGGCCCAGCCCATGACGTACTGGTGGCCGAGGACGGGATCCCAGTACAGCGCACGGGGCATCAGCGCGAGGCCCGCCGCGCCGAGCGCTGGGACGAGGAACGCCGACGGCGAAAGGCGTAGCCTGAGCGCCCAGGTGAGCACCTGTAGCTTGGCGATGAACAATCCCCACCAGCCCGCCACCGTCCAGATACCGAGCCATCCCGGATAGGCGTAGGTCTCGGTCACCAGCATCAGATCACCCTGGTAGAGCACCGTCAGCAGAGCCAGCATCGTCGCCGGTCGTCGCAGCCCGATCCGCGTCAGGAACGCCGCGCCCAGGATCAGCGCCCAGGCATAGGCTTCGACGATCGCCTTCATCCCCACTCCGGCCCACTCCCGTTGGTCGTGCTGCAACGTGCCCGTGAGCAGCAGCGTGCCGCCGAAGACCAGCGCGGCACTCAGCAGGTAGAGCGGGTTGAATTCGATCAACCATCGGTGCAGCAGCTTCTGCCAGAAGGCGACCACGTCGTCGGTGGTCGAGTCCAGGGTGTGGGGGCTGTCGTTCGGCGTCGCGTCCATCGTCGGACCCGTCTGCAACTTCGATGCCGTGCGCGCGAAGTCGGGAGTGCCTCGCTTTCTCCGTGCGCGACCCTTCGCGTGCTGCCAGTCTGTCGCTCCAGCGGTCGTGTGGTGACGAATCGACAGGCGGCGACGGCCGTGGGGTGGGGGCGCAACTGCTTGGCGCTCCGTGATGCGTAGCGCTGTCGGGGCGCATGGCAAGCGGTACCCACTCACGTCGGTCGGTCGCATGCTCTCCGAGCATGGAGCCACACGACGTCTTGCTCACCGGCGCCAGTGGGTTCGTCGGGCGCCACCTGTATCCCGCGCTCGCGGCCCGGGGGCACGCGGTCCGTTGCGGAACACGCCACCTCGAGCGGGATCGGGAGCGCCACCCGGACCGCGACTGGGTGCACTGCGACGTCTCGGATCCAGATGCGCTGTTTCGAGCGGTCGACGGTTGCCGCTTCGCCTACTACCTCGTGCACGACATTTCCGGGGACCGCCACTACCCCGAGCGGGAAGCGCGGGCAGCCCGGTGCTTCGCCGCGGCCGCGCGGCGAGCGGGAGTGGAGCGCGTCGTCTATCTGGGGGGGGTCGCACCAGCAGGCGTCCCCTCACGGCACCTCGCCAGCCGACTCGAGACGGGGCGCATCCTACGCAGCGAGAGTCCCACGGTGGAGCTCCGCGCCGCGATGATCATCGGCGCCGGCAGTGCGAGCTGGCTCATCGTGCGCGATCTGGCGGCGCGGCTGCCAGCCATGGTGCTGCCCAAGTGGCTGCTGCACCGCTCGTCACCGGTCGCCGTGGACGATGTGGTAGCCGGGCTGGTCGCGGCGCTCGGCCCTCGCGTGGAGCTGGGCGCGTGGGACCTGGCGGGGCCGGAGTGTTTGACTCACCGCGAGCTGCTGCTCCGAGTCGCGGCGCGCCTCGGCAAGTCCCCGCTGCTCGTCAACGTCCCCGTGCTGACACCGCACCTCTCGTCGTATTGGATCGCGCTGGTGACGCGCGCCAAGCTCGATCTTGCCAGCGAGCTCGTGCACGGTCTGCAATGTGATCTGCTCCCGGACCCGAACCTCGTTCTGTGGCAGCAGGTCGCGCATCCTCTGGTGCCGCTGGACCGAGCCTGCGATCAGGCGCTGGCCGACGAACGGGCGACCGAGGTTCCCTCAGCTGCCACCCGGGCCCGCGTCATCCAGGCCATTCGCGAGCTCGAATGACGACCGCCGCACGCCCCAACCGAATCTGGCTGGCGACCGCCGTCGCGACAGTGGCACTGGGTACCGCACTCTCGCTGTCGTCGCTCAACGTGTGGCTCACGACGGGCCTCGCTGCCCTCGTCACGCTCATCCTCGTAGCGTGGGTCTGTCCCGATGAAGCGCGGCGCGAGCTGACGGAGGCTCCCCGGCGGATGGACGTAGTCTTGATCGGCGCGGGAGCCCTCTGCACGCTGCCGTACCTCGCCTATCCGACCGTGGTGAGCGTCGTTCCCCCCCTCGCCGCAGAGGTGGAACGCCTCTACGCCTGGGTTCAGGCTCCACCGGGGCCCGTTGCGGCGTTCCCGGTGCTGGTCGGAGTCGTGGTGTGCGAAGAAGTGATCTACCGCGGCCTGCTGTATCGCGCGTTGGAGGAGCGCACATCGGGACCTTGGCCGACCTTGATCGCGGCGGCTCTCTACACCCTTCCCCAGATCGGCAGCGGCTCGTGGGCGCTGAGCCTGCTGGCGCTCGGGTGCGGTCTGGTCTGGACGCTCCAGCGCGCCTGGTCCGGCTCGCTCTGGGCCCCGCTTCTCACCCACCTGCTCTTCAACCTTGCCGTTCTGGTCACCTTTCCTCTGACGACCCCACCCCCCTGAACGCCATGTCCCGCTACGTCCTCGAACGCGAACAGCTCATCCCACGACCTTGCCACGAGGTCTTCGAATTCTTCTCGAGGGCCGAGAACCTCGAGCTGCTGACCCCCTCCTCGCTCAGCTTTCGTATCATCACCCCAACGCCGATCGAGATGCGCCCGGGCACCCTCATCGACTACGCGATCCGGCTTCACGGAGTGCCCCTGCGCTGGCGGACCCGCATCGACCGCTTCGAGCCAGATCGCTGCTTCGTCGACATCCAGCTTCGCGGTCCGTACCGCTACTGGCGCCACCTGCACGAATTCACCGAGGTGCCCGGCGGCACCCGGATGCGGGACGTCGTGCACTACGAGGTGCCGCTTGGCCCCGTTGGCGACGTCGCTCGTCACCTGTTCGTGCGTCGCCTGCTACACCACATCTTCGACTACCGCAGACAGGCGGTAGAGCGACGTTTCGGTGGGCAAGCGGTGTGAGATGGTCACCTGCCGCCGGGTCGCTCAGCGGTGAGTGGCTCCACCCGCCCTTGCCGGTCGGCTTGGTGGTGAAGAACGGCTCGAAGACCCGCGCCCTGGTCGCCTCCGACATCCCCTGTCGTCGTCCTCGACGGTGATTGCCGCGAAGCGTCCGCGCGACAGCTCCTGCTGGGGCACGGATTCACTCGGCACGGCGGTCGTCGTGACGCCGATCGTCCCGTTGTCCTGGATGGCGTCCGCAGCGTTGACGAGGAGGTTGCTGAGGATCTGATAGAGCTGGTTGGGATCGATCTCGATCGAAGCCAGCTCGGTCCCGGGTATCCACCTCACGGCCACCTCGGACGACTCCATTGTCGGGTGTGGTTCTGGACCACTTCGTGGCCTCGTCTCGGTTCAGCGGAACCGCCGCTGGAATGGTTGCCTACCGGGCGGGCAACTCGTAGGCTCCCGTCGTGAGGGGCTTTCTGAAGCACGAGATCTGGTTGGCGCTGACGCTCGCGCTGGCAACGGCAGCCGGATGTCGCGGCACCGTGCTGGAGGCGACGGACGACGAGGGCGGCGCCAGCGCGGGCGAGGTGACGACCGGTGGGTCCGACGCTGGTGGAGCGGGGGCGGGCTCAGGGTCGTCTCGCGCAAGGGGCGGAGCCGACGCTTCGGCGGGCGCGAACGCGACCGCCACCGGGGGGCTGAAGGCCCCAGGCGGCAGCGATGCCGGCGGGAGGGGCGCTGGCGGAAGTCGCGATGCTGGCGGAGCCGGCTCGGGCGCTAAGGGCACGGGGGGAACGCCCGAGCCGATTTGCGAGGTCGACGACGCACGCGCCTGCGTCGGCCGTGGCGATTGCCTCGGCTCGCAACGCTGCGTCGCTCCGGGGCAGTGGTCAGCGTGCGCCTGCGCGCTGGGCACGGGTGGGGGATCGGGCGCGTGCCCACCCGGTGGGACCGATTGCGGGGGCGCCTGCGCGGACCTCTCGAGCGATCCGAACCACTGCGGCATGTGTGGGCTCGTCTGCCCCGTTGGCTCGAGCTGTGCGCTGGGCGTCTGCAACCGCGTTGGTTGCAGCTCCGGATTGGTCTCGTGTCCGTCGGGTTGCACCGACGTAGCGAATGACGCGAGAAACTGCGGAGCGTGCGGGGCCGCGTGCACCGTGGGATCGAGCTGCGTCGCGGGCACCTGTCAGTGTGTCGGGGGACTGGTGGCCTGCAGTGCGTCGTGCGTCAATACCCAGAGCGACCCGGCGAACTGTGGAGCGTGCGGGGTCGTCTGCCCAGCAGGGACGATCTGCCACGCGGGTTCGTGCGCCTCAGCCTGCTCGGCCGGGCTCAGCCAGTGCGGAGGCGCGTGTGTCGACCTGGCCACCAGCGTTGTCCACTGCGGAGCCTGTAACCAGGTGTGCGTCGCCGGGCAGAGCTGTGTCAGTGGCATCTGCACCAGCTGACCCAACGCCTTCATCACACCCTCACTATCCGGCCGGAGGAGTGTTTCGTGCCGCTGGCCCTGCCACGGTGGGGCTTGTCGCCTCACCTGCAGTACTTGCCCATGTCCGGCTCGATCGTGCGCTCGAACGGGTGCGTGCCGTCGTAGGTGATGCACGGCTCGACCCACTCGACGATCCGGTTGTAGTAGAAGTCGGCTCCCTCGAGGCTCGAGTGGGCGGCCTCCGCGCCCATCAGGTGGCACGCCATCCCGATGTGGAGGTTCCCCGCGATGCCCTCTCCTTGGCAGTACGCCCAGACCCAGACGGCCGCGTCGCCACCGTTGCCGCTGCCGAAGATGAAGTTGTACCAGGCACCGAGCGCGACGTTGCAGTAGGGATCGATCATCATCTCGCGCTTCGTCGAAAACGAGTCGCTGTCCGTCACCGTGCCGAAGTCGCACCCGATGCGCTCTAGGGCGTCGACCGGGCCGAAGTCAGCAAAGTCGACGACGGTCGAGGTGAACGTGATCTGCATCAGCCCCACCGCGGGGTTGTCGCCGGTGGCGTTGGCCAGCACGTCGTATGAGCTTTCCGCATTGATCGCGGCAACGAGAAACATCTGACAGTACTCTTGCCACTCAGCGCCCGGGGGGGCGAACTCGACGCACGTGTTGATGATGGCGTCGATGATGGGCGCGCGTTCCTCCGCGGTCAGGGCGGGAGCGCCCCACGGCAGCTGCAACATGCAGGCCTCGATGGCGGCGGCTGCGTCCGGATCAACGGGGATCGAGCCGCCAGTCCCCGCGCCGCCCGTGACACTCACACCGCCGGTACCCGCAACGTCGCCGCCCGTGCCCGCAACGTCGCCGCCCGTGCCCGCAACGTCGCCGCCCGTGCCCGCAACCTCGCCGCCCGTGCCCGCAACCTCGCCGCCCGTGCCACCCGTTCCGGGGTCGATTCCACCGGTGGCCGGCGGGTCGCCGCCCGTTGCCGACACGGAGCCCGTCCCTGTCGGAACGCCGCCAGTGACGAGCGCCGCGCCGGTGCCGTCCAGCCCGCCCGTGCTGGGCGACGTTGCCCCGGTAGCGGGCGTCCCCCCCGTCACTGCCGCGACGCCACCCGTAGCTGACGGGTTGCCCGCCTCGTCGTCGGACGAACACCCCGAGGACACCCACGCTCCCGCGGCGCAAACTACCAGCACCAAGCGATACCCGTTGGTCACCAAGCTACCTCTCTCGTGTTCGCCGATGATAGCAGGCTGTGCGCCTCTAGCCCACGAAGGGCCAGCGCGACGATTCCTGCTCATCTGCTTCAGATCCCCGACGCGATACGATTCGTCGTCGAAGCACGGGATATCGGCTTCGGTGGCCTCGGATCGCGAGCGATCTGGAATCATCGGGGCCGCACCCGAACGCGGCCAGGGCAACACACAGAACAGCGGCTGCTACTTCACCGCGCAGCGGTAGCCCGAGAACTCAGGAACGCCGCTGGCGCAGCGCTGATAGCGCTCGCGCCAGCGCGGCGCTCGAGGGACGATCCTACTCGCAGCGGGCTCGGCAGTCCTTGGCCCGGGAGTCGCAGGTCGCCGCATCCGTTCCCTTCGACTTGCAGCGCGCGTTGACGGCCGCACAGCGGCGCTCACAGGTCGCCGTCTTCGTGGATGCCGTAGATGCCGTAGTCGCGGCTGGGGCCGCCGAGGCGGAGGTGGCTGGTGCCGTCGCTGCCGAGGTGGCGGGCGCCGCCGAAGCCGTCGTCGTGGCGGTGGGCTTGGCGGTCAGGGTGGGAGCGGGCTTGTCGGCTTCATCCTCGTCGGAGGCGGGCTCATCCTCCGCCTCTTCCTCCGGAGCGGCCTCGTCCTTGGGAGCCTCCGCGGAAGCTTCCGTGTCCTCCGATTCCGACTTCTCCCCCTGCTTGCACGCGAGAAGAGCGCCGATGACGCACAATA
>JBNLDK010000154.1:0-25735 GCA_050304295.1 Polyangiaceae bacterium | reverse complement strand
GGCCCCAACACCGGCTCCGACACCGCGAACTCGGGCCCCACCGTGGGATCGAGCACCAGCGGGTACGCGGCGCTCTCGACCACGCCCGCCTCGACACGCAGCACGATGTGCCCCGCCTCGTACGCGGCCGGCACGGGCGTCTGGACCCCGTTCGCGTCGATCAGCGTGCCGTGCCCGTAGGCGAAGCCGAGCCCATGCTCGAGCCCCGCGAAGTGCAGGCCTTGCTCGGTCTGGGCCCGCAGTTCGTGACCCTCCACGCGCACCCGGAACACGAGGTCGCCCTGCCCCCGCGGCTTCTCCGCCAGCTCCCAGCTCTGCTCGACGCCGTGCTCGTCGTTGCGCAGCACCTCGGTCACCGCCCCGCGGCGAATGCGCAGCTCGCCCCGTTCGCCCACGCTGGTCTCTGCGTCCGCGATCAGGCTCGCCTCGCCCCGCGCCACCTCGACCGTCTCCAGCGTCATCGGCGATCCCTCCCGGCGCCCCGCGCGGGCCGCCTCGCGGGCTTCCCGCTCGGCGTCGAGATCGGCCAGATCGCGAGGTTCGGGGCGCGTCGCGTCGGCGTCCACGGGTCGCCCACCAGGATAGTGGTACGGTGTCACCGTGACGCGCCCAGCCTCGACATCCACCGTGTAGGTCGAGTCGCCGCCGTCGTAGACGCCGTCGTGGTCGTCGTCGCGATACGCGAAGTGCACCTGCCGCATCACCGCGCCCAGGTCGAACGGCACCTCGGCGTCTGTCCCGGACGGCATCGATCCCGGCGGGTTCGACGCTCGACCGGGCGCGCCAGCGCCAGACGATGTGCCTCCCTGTCGAGGCGTCACGCCCGCTCGAGCGATGGCGCCATCGGGCGGCGCGACTCGCGGCCCTTCCGCGCCCGGCTCGGCGATCCTGGGTGCTGCCGGTACCGCGGAAGCCGACTCTGCGACGGGTGCCGCCAGCCATGACACTGCGATCGCCGCGGCGCCCACCCAGGCCATTGCCGCACCCGCCAGCCACCACCGCTGCGGCACCGCTCGCGCATTCCCGCTCTTTCGACTCGATTCCCGTGCCATCGCCATCGCCATTGTCCTCGCCAGGTGCCTGCCGAGCCAGGCGCGCCCAGCTCCGCTCCACCGGCGTAGCAGCCGCGGTCCTGGCGATTCCATGGTCAATTCTTTCGCCCGAGGGTCCGGAGCCTTGCTCGCGGAACCGATCAATCGGCGGGAATGAAGGTGTCTTCCGTCCCACGGTGGAGGCCGACCTGGTGTCGGACAGGGATACTGCCCCACGCGAAGTCGGAGGATGTTGCCGATTGGAAGCGCGTCCTCGATGGTGCTCTCGCAAACTGGTTGGGGTGCGGGTCGCCAACGAACTCGCGCGCTGTTCGGCGAGCCCCGGGGACGTGGCGAGTCCGGCCAGGTTTGACAACCCTGTCCGTCTGGGTACCTTCGTTCGGTGCCCTACCGGACGCTCGAGCGGCAACCAGGATACGTTCGTTGCACCATATGTGGCCAGCCCCAAGCCGGCTTCGACAACATCATGGGTGCTGAGATCTGTGATGCCTGTGCACACCAGGACCCGCAGGAGAGTCTGCGATCCTTGCACCAGTTGGGAGCATTCGATTGGAGGTTGAAGGGTGGCTTCTTCCTGGAGACGCTGCTGCAAGTTGACGGCACCCTCAGCGACGGTGCCGAGTGTGGAGTGGAAGCCGAATTCCGCCGCAAGAAGCTCGGTCTCGCCGACTGGACTGGCAGGCTCTTCAGCAGAAACGCCCCCCGTTCGCCGTGGGATCTGGCGGAGGACGAGCGGGGGTTCGATGCCATCGTCGTGAGCGAGACGAGAACGCCGGAGGCGACGGCGCGAGTCCTGGCGGATCGCGCTGTGCGCTGTGCCTTGGCCCGCATCGTTGCTGGCGATGGGAAGGTCGCTATCTCTCACTCCGAGATGCATGTGAAGATGAAGGAGTCTTTCAGCGATCCGGCGTATGATGCAGGGTGGCGCAGCGGGTTGTCGGCGGCGGGGATTCTGTTCTCCCGACTGGCGTGGTTCTCGGGTGCGTGGCCCGAGCCCAGTGCCGAGCAGCAGAACCCGTTTCTCATCATGCGTGCCAGTCAGCGCTCGAGCTGGCTCGAACGCTACGCCGACCGCGTGGCGCTCCTGCTGGAGACAACCGTCTCCTCGTCGCCTCTTGGACTCGCTTGCGACGCTACTGTCGAGGGTCGCAAGGTCAGGTTCGAGGTGCGAGAAGACAACGGAGCCGTGAACCTCCGCTGTGAGGGGCGCTTTGACTATGGCGTCATGGTGGCGGAAGACTCGGAACCGTTCATGGTGGAGCCAACCCGCGTGCCAGTGGGTGACTCGTTGTCGGCCTGGCCCATGTTTGATCCCACCCAACAGTTCTCTTCACTCGACCACGAGCGCGAGTACGTCGAAGCGGCGGTAGCGGCAATGGGTGGTCCTGGCTTCGCGGCGCTCGCTGATCTGCTCCGAACGCGGAGGATGCGCCACGTGAGCACGGGCACCAGCATCGTCCGCGCCTACCTTCGAGACACAGCACCAGCGGTGCCTCCTGAAACCCTCGTTCAGATCATCGGCGAGCTCATCGCGCTGGCGACCCTGCTCGAGGAGCATCCGGGCAAGACCGACAAGCGTCAGTGACGACCGGGTTCAGCACGAGGAGACTGCTGCGACACATCGGCGAAGGCTAGAACGTCGCTGGGAGGTCCTCCGCCGAACGCAACCGCGGGCTGCCACGGCGCTGCGGTGGTGGTCGAGCGGTTTGCTGTCTCCGGCGGGGCGACCCGTTCGGCATGGCTACCGGCCACCCAAATCCGTCCAGGTCCCGAGCGTGGGCACGAAGAATGCTTCTCATGGCCCCGTGCCGAGCCGAGATGTCCCTCGTCAGACGCTGTCTCTGTGGCAGACGTCGTCCGTCATCCAGTTCGGAGTGGGCCGGAGCAATCGAGAGCCATCATCTCGATGCGAAGTGAACATCACCTCGACGGGACCCACATCACGCCTGTTGGGCGACGCTTCACGCCCACTGGCTGCAGAGGACCTTTCCGGAGAATGGGAGAAGACATGGTGGTATCTGCCGACAAACTGAAGAATCGTCCGATCATTGGCTCGAACGGGTTCGAGATTGGAGAGGTTGTTCGCGTTCTTCTGGACAGTGATGACCTCAAGGTGGTGTCGATCGAAGCCCGACTGCGTGGCGACGTCGCTGACCAGCTGAGGGTTGCTCACGGCCTCTTCCGCGCGGGAATGCTCGAGATCCCGGTCGGGTATCTCCGGGCGACCGCGGACAACATTGTCCTGACAGTGTCGCTCGACGAGCTGCTGCGAAGTCTCACCGAGACCCCACCAGCGACGTCCCGATGAGCTGAAGGGGAGGATGGCTTGGTTCTTCCGTGAACGAGCCTCTTCCCCAGCTCCACGCCCGCGGGCGCGGGACGTTCAGTCGCGCGCGAGAGCTGGGGTGCGAAGGTGGCGCTCACAGGTGCGCCGGAAGTGGTGTCCGTAGATCGCGCAGGTGATGGCCAGCCCCAGTGCCCGAGGTCTGTGAAGGAGTGTCCACGCGAGGAGCTTCCAGTACTCGAACCGCTCTCGTCCGACAATCCCGAGATGAAACACCGAACGAGCGAACGCCATGATCGTGGTCTGGTCTCGAAGCTTGCCGAGCGCTGCCGGGTTGCGCTGCCTGTAGTTTCTCAGAAAGGTCCGGATGCGCTGGTAGTGGGGCCTCGGAGAATACAACCAGCGCATCGCAGCCCCGTACCCTTCCGCCATGCTGTGCGCTCCCGGGAGGGGGACAATGTTGGTGCTCCCACTCACGTTGTCGCCGGAGTTGGACGGGAGGAGTCGCTCCGCCTTCCCCATGCGCGCGTGCAGCTTGGTTCCCGGCAGGGCTTGAAGCAACCCCACCATCGCGGTCACGATCCCCGCCGCCTGGATGAACTCGACCATCCGGGTGAGCGACATGGGCGTGTCGGAATCGAATCCCACGATGAATCCGCCCTGCACCTGGAGCCCCGCTCTCTGCATTCGCCTCACGTCTGCGATCATGTCCCGACGCATGTTTGGACGCTTCTGGCACTCCGCCAGCGCCACGGGGTCTGGCGTCTCAATGCCAACGAAGACCATCGAGAATCCTGCCACCACCATTGCTTCCATCAACTCGGGATCGTCGGCAAGATTGATCGAAGCTTCCGTGTTGAACACCATCTCGGGTCTGGTCTCTCGCCACTGGCGAAGGGCCGGAAGAAGATCTTTTCGGACCTGCTGCTGGTTGCCAATCAGGTTGTCGTCCACGAAGAAGACGCCGTGGCGCCACCCACGCTGGTGGAGTCCCGTGAGCTCGGTGAGGACCTGCCCGGAGGTCTTCACGCGCGGGCGATGTCCGAGCAGCCTCGTCACGTTGCAGAACTCGCAGTCGTAGGGGCAACCCCGCGAATACTGGATCGACATGCTAGCGTACAAGTCGAGGTCGAGCAGTTCCCACTCGGGAGTTGGCGAACTCGTCATGTCGGCAAACCCCCGAGCGCTATAGACACGACGAGGACACCCACTTGCCAGATCGTCCAGAAATTCTGGTAGTGCCACCTCTGCCTCGCCCAGGACCTGATGGTCGATATCAGGGAATCGCTCGGGCTCGGCCGTGAACAGGGGGCCGCCGGCCACCACCGGGACCTCCGCCGCGTGGCATCGATCCAGGACCTCGCGCACCGACTGGTGCTGAACTGCCATCGCGCTGACGAACACGTAGTCCGCCCACTCGAGGTCCTCGCTGGTCAGCGATCGTACGTTGAGGTCCGCGAGGCGCCTATCCCACGAGCGTGGCAGCAACGCCGCGACCGTCAGCAAGCCGAGTGGTGGGAGCGCCGAACGCTTGCGCACGAATTGGAGAGCGTGCTTGAAGCTCCAGAACGTGTCGGGAAACTCCGGGTAGACTAGCAGAATGTTCACGGTGGGTTCCATCTCCTGCCGTTGGAGATGGTGGAGCGTCACGCATCTACCGTGCCAACCTCGGAAACGCCGGCGGCGCATGCAAACCCCATCGATCTGACGTAGCGTCCCCATCAATTCGATGGAGCAGAGGCGGTGTCGCAGGCGGGACCGCCGCGAGTGGCGCTGTCGATTGGGTAGGGGGGCAGGGCCTTGGCGCTACAGGCTCAGTCCGGTCAAGCGCAGATGGAAGTGCTGGTCGGGAGCGCTGGGATCGTAGAGACAGGGGTACACACCGAGGGCCGGTGGCTCGCTCGACTCCCACTTGTAGGTGGCAGGAATGGTGCCGTCGATCTGGACGTCAATCATCTGGTAGGTCTTGGACGAGTCCTTGCTGGTTTCGACCTTCGTGGTGGCCCCCAGGACGTAGGCGTGCGTGTATTGACCAGTTTGTTGAAGGCGCTTCGCCTTGCGGTAGCTGCGGAACATTGCGAGCGCCCCGAACCCGGCGATGAGGCCGAATACTCCAAGGTTGGTGCCAATGATACCGTAGTCGGCGCCGGCGCCGCTGGCGGTCGTGGCGATGAGTATGATGGCTGGGATCAGCAGGATCGCCGCCAAGCCGGTCAGCCCCTTCAAGCATCCGGTGTCCGTGTTGCGGTGACGCAGCTCATGCTCGATGACCTCGTGGGCGAGGCGGTGCACGGGCGGCCAGCTCTGTGTGCAGAGGCGCAGCGGGGCATTGGCTTCTGCGGCCCGCGTGTAGGCGTGCAGTCGGTGGATGCTCCGGGACAGCAGCTCCTTCAGCTGGCTCTCGGCTTGCTGTTTCCCCTCGAGTTGCTCGATCGCGTTGATGCGAAAGAGCGTTGCTTCATCCTCCCGTTCGTCGGCGATCGGAACGTCGCCGACGCGGTCACCCAGCTGGTTCAGTACGCCGTTGAAGTCCTGGCGCGCCGTGGCCAGGCAAGCCGTGGCGATGCGATACGCGGTGTCCATGCGGATGTCGGTGGGACGCGGATTGCAGGGTCTCAGCCACCCCTCCGCGGCCTCGAGATCTCCGGCCAGGGTGGCCTTCTGTGCCATTCGACAGCGCAGTACCTGGCGATGGCACGGGTCGGGAAGCAACTCGATCGCGCTCTCGAGCAAGGGGCGCTCGTGGCGGTCCTCGAGCAGTGGGGCGATGAGCACCGTCAGGTAGAAGAGCCGCTCGGACGCTGCGAAGCCGCCTCCGCCCAGCAGTCGTCGCCGGGCGCTCTTCCACTCGCTCTGCGCCAGCTCCAGCTGGGTCGGATCCAGCTCCCTGCCGCGCAGTAGGGGCTGCAGGCTCTCGGGGGGGGCCAGGGATTGCTCGTCCTGGGCGCGGAGTTGCTGGACCCGTTCGGCCTCGCTGACGGCGGACTGCTGCGCCTCGGCGGCCTCGGCGAGATCTCGACTCTCGTCGCGTTGTACCAGCTGGGTGGTGGCGCCGCAGTACGTGCATTCGGTGTTCCCGCCGGTGAGCTGTGCTTGAAGCGGGGCGCCGCAATGCTCGCAGATGAGCACCCGAACCGCGTGACTGTAGACAGAAGCGGACATCGATCGTGTTCCCTCGCCGGCGAGGCTATCGCAGGACGGCGAACATTGACAGGCGACATCAATGTCCAGCTGCTACTGGCGCGCCCTCAGTTTGCGCCACGCGTCCGTCTCGAGGAAGCTGTCCGGGACGGCGGCTTCCATTTCGGCGTGGAGAGCGTAGGGGACAGTGAACGACAGCAAGTCGCGGTCCATCTGGTGGCGACGCGAGATATCGAAGAAACCGATCACGCCGCGCGGGTTCGCCCGTTCGGCCTCGGAGAGCGCGAAGGCGATCGACTGGCAAGCCGCGCCCCAGGGGGCCGTGGCTGGCTCCACGGTGCCTCGCTCGAAGCCAGCCAGCGTGACCAGGGCCGAGAGCTGATCGGGGCTGATGTGCCACTGCACCAGCGCGATGGGCTCCGTCGAGGTCGTTTCGGAGAGGGGCTTGGCGACGAGGTAGGCGGTGGGAAGCTCGCGGAAGGGGAACTCGGCGAGCCATCGCCGGGTCACTTCTGGGGATCGGTGGAAGCGCTCTCCCTCACCCATCTCGTAGGTTTGGCCACTCTTCAGCGGTGCGGTCCCGCCGGTCGACAGGAGGCGGTCGATGGGGAAGCCAACTCGGGTGTAGCAGTCGCCAAACCCCAGCCCCACCCCGCCACCGGGGCACCCGAAGGTCTGGCGATCGAAGTAGACGGTGCGTCCCTTGGTGGCGGCGAGGAGCATCGAGGCGACACAACCAAACCGACCGGGTTTGAACTGCGTGCCACTGACCGGCTCTGCATCGGTCAGAAGGACCGCGATCGGCGCGTGTTTCACGGCGAGTGCTTCCGCAATCTGGCTGCGCATGGCGGGAGTCTACATCCGCACTGCACGACTCATCCACCGCACCGCGGCCATGCCGCGTCTTGACAAGCGTGCCTCGCCAACCCACCGTGACAGTCATGTCCGGCTTGCCCGCTCCCGTGCGCCCCGCCCCCCGGCTCGTCTGGCGGGTCGGTTCGTCATGTGCGGGCGCCGACATCTGAGAAAGGAGAGAGGGCGACTCGACGCGGTCGCCCAACACATAGCTCTTCTGCGACCATGATCGAGGAGCCGACCCGTCATGAGTCAGCAGCACTACACATTTGGCGACACCGAACGCGCTGCCGCGCGTCTCCAATTCCTGTCGAACGCGTTCGAACCGAGCAGCCGGAAACTGCTCCAGCAACACGGCCCTCGCGGTGTGTCGCTGGCGGTCGACCTCGGCTGCGGCGTGGGGCGCACGACCCGTCTATTGCACGACGTCTGCGGTCCCGACCGGCTCGTGGGGCTCGACTGCTCGACTCGATTCCTCGACCTCGCGCGCGACCAGTGCCGAGATATCCCGATCGAGTTCCTCGAGCGTGACGTCGCTACGCCGGGCGCGCTCCCGCCGGCGGACTTCATCTATTCCCGCTTCCTGGTGACGCATCTGCGTGACCGCGAGGCGGTCCTCCGCGCCTGGCTGGAGGCCGTCCGTCCCGGCACGACGCTCGTCTGCGAGGAAACGGCGAACCTGGAATCGGGCCACCCCGCGCTACTTCGCTACTACGAGCTCGTTGCCGAGCTGCAGGCGCACCACGCGCAGCAACTGTACGTCGGCCAGGAGCTGGCGGCGCTGGTTGCCGCGGCAGGCTGGACGCTGCGCGTTGCCGACATTGCCCGGATCTGCCTCCCGGAGCCCACGATGGCCCGCCTGCACGCCATGAACATCGCGACCTGGAAGCACGACGTCTACGCGGCGGAGCGGTTCGATGCCGGGGAACTGTCATACCTCGAGCACGAGTTGACGAAGATCGCCGCGGTCGAGGATGCCGACGCCACCGTTCAGTGCGCGCTAGCGCAGGTCGTCGCCACAGCACCGCCCACGATGGCGGGAGCGAGGTGCAGCCCGGCTCCCGGTGCCGCTTAGGGCAGTCCCGCTCGAGGACCGCTGCGGGCGCCACGTTCCACGTCAACGTGGCGCTCCGCGGACCGACCCGCTACGCCATCAGTCCACGGATCAGCACCTCCACGTGCTGCTCCAGCACCTGGCTCGGCGGAGGCATGCGATTCGAGTGGGCGGCGAGGGAGTGCTTCCAGACGCCGAGCATGACGAAGGGCGCAAGGATCAAGGGCGCGGTGGTTTCGGGGGGAACGGGGCGAAACTCACCGCGGTCGATGCCACGCTGGATGATCGACTGCATCATCTTCAAGCCGCGGTCCACGACGAGGTCGACGTAGAGCTTTGCGAGTTCGGGGAACGTCCGACTTTCGGCGATGACCATCTTCGCGATCGCGGTGTAGTCGGACTCCAGAACGCCCTGGAAGATCATGGCGAGCATCCGGATCAGGGCGGGGGTCGAGCCGTCGAAAGCCCTCACGAGCGCTTCCGCGCGATCGAGGTTCGGCTCGAGCGCCTGACGGACGACGCTCTCGAACAGGTGCTCCTTGTCCTTGAAGTAGAGGTACACCGTCGCCTTGGTCACCCCGGCTCGAGTGGCCACGTCCACCATCCGGGTCGCCGCGTACCCGTGCTCCCCGAACAGCTGGGCGGCGGCAGCGACGATCTCCGTCGGACGGGCCTCGCTGCGGCGCCGCCACCGCTTTCCTTCGGGATCCGCCGCAGTTCGGAGGGACGAATCGGCTTCTGGAGAGCGAGCCATGGGTAAAAAGTAACCTTGTGGTCACTTGTGTCCAGCACAATTTGTTGAGAAATTTGCACTTGACCGAAGGCCGTGGAGGATAAATTACCTTTGGGTAAGTTAATCGGGCCGTCCTGACCTGCTGAGCGGAACGAAGGAGAGCGCCATGAAGAGAAGCCGACTCCTGGCCCTGCGCGTCCTCGCGGCGGCAGCGCTGCTGACTGCTGGCGTATTCGTCTACCGGTATGCCCGAGCGACCGCGGCCGAGCCCATCGGATTTCCCGGCAACGTCGAGATCCGCGACGTCACCCTGGCGTTCCGGGTGAGCGGGCGCGTCGTCGAGGTCAAGAAGCAGGAGGGGGATCGCGTCGAGAAGGGCGAAGTCATCGCGCGCCTCGATGCGGCCCCCTACCGCGTCTCCCTGAAACAGGCGGAAGCGGCGGTTGGGGTGGTCCAGGCGCAGCAGACACGGACCGAAGCCGGCTCGCGGAGCGAGGATATCCGCGAGGCGCTCGCGCGCCTCGCGGAGCGCCGTGCCGCGCAGCAGCGAGCCAACGACGGCTATGAGCGCACGGAGCGACTGCGCCGGGAGAACGTGGCGACGGAGCAGGACCTGGTGGACGCGAAATCAGCGCGCGATCAGGCCCTTGCGGCCGTCGCCGCGGCGCGGGCTTCCCTCGAGCGCGTTCGCAACGGCTCCCGCGCCGAGGACATCGCGATCGCCGCGGCCCAGGTCACCCAGGCCGAGGTCGCCGTCGAGGCCGCCCGTCTGTCGCTGGAAGACACCGAGCTTCGGGCGCCCGGGTCCGGGACGGTGGTCACGCGCGTGGTGGAACCAGGAGCCATGGTTGCGGCGGGCTCGCCGGTACTTGTCGTCGCCATCGACGAACCGGTGTGGGTGCGCGCATACGCTAGCGAGAAGGAGCTCGCCAGGGTCGCACCGGGCACCGCGGTCGATGTGTACACCGACGCTCGCCCCGAGCAGCCCTACCGCGGTCAGGTGGGCTACGTCGCGACCCAGGCGGAGTTCACGCCGAAGAACGTGGAGACGGAGGAGCAGCGCACGTCCCTCGTGTACCGGTTCCGCGTCGTCGTCACGGAACACGACGAGGGATTGCGGCAGGGCATGCCCGTGCGCATTCGCCTGGCAAGCGATGGTGGGCAGTCTCCATGACCGAGCCCCTCGTTCGTGTCGTCGGCCTCGAGAAGCGCTTCAAGGGCGCCGACCGACCCGCGCTGAAGCGGTTGGACCTGTCGATCGATGGTGGCCTGGTGACCGGGCTCGTGGGTCCCGACGGTGCGGGGAAGACGACCCTGATGCGATTGCTGGCGGGCCTGCTCGACCCGAGCGCAGGGCGCGCCACGGTGCTGGGTCATGACCCGACCGCGAGCAGTGCACTGCGGGACCGAGTGGGGTACATGCCGCAGCGCTTCGGCCTGTACGAGGATCTGAGCGTGCTCGAGAACCTCACCCTGTTTGCCGACTTGAGAGGTATCGTGGGTGCGGAGCGGCGCGCCACCTTCGAGCGCCTGCTGGCGTTCACCGACCTGGCCGGGTTCACTGGGCGGCTCGCGGGGCGACTCTCGGGGGGTATGAAACAGAAGCTCGGTCTGGCGTGCACCTTGCTGGGCAAACCAGAACTGCTTCTCCTCGACGAACCAGGGGTGGGGGTGGACCCCGTCTCGCGGCGCGAGCTGTGGAGCATGGTGCACGAGCTCGTGGCAGACGGCATCGCCGTCGTGTGGAGCACGGCCTACCTCGACGAGGCGGAGATCTGCGATCGCGTCGTCCTTCTCAACGAGGGTGATGTCCTGTTCGTCGGTCCCCCTGCCCAGCTGCACGAGCGAGTGCGGGGACGCGTGTTCTTGCTCCAAGGAGCCCGTACGCCACCTCGGCTGACCCTCAAGCTGGCGCGACGCGACCCGAGCACCTGCGATGGCGTCGTGCAGGGTCACCGGGTGCGATTGCTGGCGCGCGAGGGTGCGAGGCTAGCGCCTCACGCCCACGGCGTCGACACCACGGCGTACCTCGAGTCCACCGCGCCCCGCTTCGAAGACGGCTTCGTCGACCTGCTCGGCGGAGCGCCGCCGGCCGAGTCCGCGCTGGTCCAGGCGGTCCCCGCTCGTCCTCTCGACGGCCAGATCGTGATCGAGACCCACGACCTGACCAAGCGCTTCGGGGACTTCACTGCGGCCGACTCGGTCTCGATCGAGGTTCGGCGCGGCGAGGTCTTCGGGCTGCTAGGACCAAACGGAGCCGGCAAGTCGACGACGTTCAAGATGCTGTGCGGCCTGCTTGCGCCCACCTCGGGCGAAGCGCGGGTGGCCGGGGTGGACCTGCGTCGCGGTCGGAGCGCGGCGCGCCAGAAGCTCGGGTACATGGCGCAGAAGTTCTCGCTCTACTGCAACCTCACGGTCGCACAGAACCTCCAGTTCTTCGGTGGCGCCTACGCCTTGCGGGGAAAGCGACTCCGGGAATCGATCGCGCGTCTGGTCGAGGTGTTCGATCTGGAACCCCTGCTGAAGCGAGCGGCGAGCAGTTTGCCCCTGGGTCACAAGCAGCGGCTCTCGCTGGCCTGCGCGCTGCTTCACGGACCTGAAGTTCTCTTCTTGGATGAGCCGACCTCTGGCGTCGACCCGCTGACGCGCCGTGAGTTCTGGACCCACATCAACGGCGTCGTGGAGCGCGGAGTCACGGTGCTCGTCACCACCCATTTCATGGACGAAGCCGAGTACTGTGATCGTATCCTGTTGATGTCCCGGGGGCGCACGGTGGCCACTGGCTCGCCCGACGAGCTCAAGCGCATGGCCGCCACGGCGGCCCAACCCGATCCCACGATGGAGGACGCATTCATCGCGCTCGTGCAGACCAACGTGCCGCCGGCGGAGGCGGCCTAGTGCCCGCTCGCCTCCGCCGTTTCGTCGCGCTCTGCAGGAAGGAAACCTGGCAGATTCTCAGGGACCCGAGCACGCTGCTGATGGCGTTCGTGTTCCCGTTGATCCTCCTGCTCGTATTCGGGGCCGGCATCAATCTGGACTCCGCTGCCGTTCGCCTTGGCCTCGTGGTGCAGGATCCATCCCCGGCGGCGGCGCGGTTCGCGGCCGCTCTCGAGGCGTCGCCGACGTTTCGCGTCGTGCGCGGTCGCAGCGTCGACGCGATGGGCGACGCGCTGCGGGCCGGGGAAGTGCACGGGTTCGTCCTTGTGCGTGACGACTTCGCGCGGCGGGTGGTCGCGCCCGCCGCCGGCCGCTCGCCGGTGCTCGTGGTGACGGACGGCGCCGAGCCCAATACCGCGGCCTTCGTCGCCGCCGACGTGAGCGGCGCCTATGGCGTGTGGCGTCGTGAAGAGGCACGGCGGAGCGGAGTGGACCCCGCTCGGGGCGGACTGACGCTCGAGACGCGGTCCTGGTTCAACCCGTCGACGAAGAGTCGGAACTTCCTCTTGCCGGGGTCGATCACGATCATCATGACGGTGGTTGGCGCGCTGCTCACGGCCCTGGTCGTGGCGCGCGAGTGGGAACGCGGGACGATGGAGTCGCTCTTGGCAGCGAACGTGTCCCGCGTCGAGCTCGTTTCCTTCAAGCTGGTTCCTTACTTTGGGTTGGGGATCATCGCCTATGCCCTGTGCGTGACCGTGGCCCACTTCGGCTTCGGGGTGCCCCTCCGAGGTTCAGTGGCAGCCCTCGCGCTCGTGGGAGCAACGTTTCTTGGTAGCGCGCTCGGGCTTGGCTTGCTGCTCTCGACGGTGCTCCGCAACCAGTACAACGCCGCCCAGGCGGCGCTCAACGCCGCGTTCTTGCCCGCGACGATGCTCTCCGGCTTCGTATTCGAGATTGCGTCCATGCCGGCTCCGATTCGGGCCGTCACGTGGATCGTGCCGGCCCGGTACTTCGCGACCGCGATGCAGACGCTATTCCAGGCGGGCAATGTCTGGTCCGTGCTGGGGCGGTCTCTGCTGGGTCTCGGGTTGGCGGCCGTGGGGTTCATCGGGCTGACGCTCCTGAACACTCGGAGGCGCATCGAATGAGTCCGACGATGATTCGCCTGGTGGCGCTGGTTCGGAAGGAGCTCTGGGCCATCGTGGGAGACGCGCAGAGTCTGCGTCTGCTGATCATTCCCGTGATTCTGCAGCTCGTTGTATTTCCCTTCGCTGCCACGCTGGAGGTGAAGAACAATACCCTCGCCTACTACGATGAAGATGGCGGTGCGACGAGCGCCGAGATCATCCAGCGCTTGACCCAGACGCCCGCGTTCACGCGGGTCATCCAACTCCACGGCGACCGGGCCATCACGCGGTCTCTCGACCGGCAGGAAGCGCTGCTCGTGTTGCGCTTCGGTCCCGGGTTCTCCCGCTCCGTCGCCGGCGGTCACCCGGATCCGATCCAGGTGCTGCTCGACGGACGTCGCTCGAACTCGGCTCAAATCGCTGCGTCGTACGTCCAGCAGGTGATCGGGCAGGTCCCGCTGTCGGTCGGCGTGGAAGACGCGCCCGACCGCGGGCCCTTGGTGCGCCACTGGTACAATCCGAACCTGAAGTACTACTGGTTCATCGTCCCCTGCCTGGTCGCCATCATCACAACCATCAGCGCGCTGATCGTCACTGCCATGAGCGTGGCGCGGGAGCGTGAGGAAGGTACGCTGGAGCAGTTGCTGGTCAGCCCCCTTACCCCCTCCCTGATCTTCATCGGCAAGGCTGCTCCGGCGCTGGTGGTGGCCGTCGTGCAGGCAACCATCATTCTGGTTGGTGGAGTCTTCGGCTATGGCATCGCATTTCAGGGATCGCTCTTCCTGCTATACGGCTGCATGATCACCTACGTGGGAGCGCTGGTCGGGATTGGCCTCTTCATCTCCAGCTTGTGCTCGACTCAGCAGCAGGCATTCCTCGGCGTGTTCCTCTTCGTGATGCCCGCCATCCTGCTTTCTGGATACATCTCGCCCGTCGACAACATGCCCCACTGGCTTCAGGTCGTCACCCTTGCCAACCCCATCCGCCACTTCATCGTTATCACGAAGGGCATCTTCCTCAAGGGTGCGGTGTTCGGTGACGTTGCGACGAACGTTCTCGCGCTGGTACTGATCGGGATTGTGACGAGCACGGTGGCGCTCGTGGTCTTCCGGCGCCGGCTGGCGTAGCGTGGCGTGAGCCACCAGGACGATGGCACCAGTGGCGCTCGACAGCGCGGGACGACTCTTCTCCCATACCCCGGGCTGCCAGCGCGGCGACATCCTGCCCGGGGTCGGGCCGCGGGCGGGGGTGGCCAGATGCTGTCCGGTGGAGCCACCTGCGTGCTACTTGCCGGACTGGGTACTTGCGCCAGCCGCCAAGGGTGACGATGGGGGGCCGTTCGTGCTGGACGTGCGTGAATGCGCTAGCTGGATCAATCGTTGACTCAGCTCGGTCATGAGGAAGGGTTTCTGGATGAAGTCTGCCCCTCCGGCGGCGAGGACCGCCTCGGACTCTTCGTTCACTGAGTAGCCAGAGGCGATCAGAACTCGAACGTCGGGATCGATCCTGCGAAGCTCATCGAACGTCTCTCGCCCCCCCATCTCGGGCATCATCATGTCGAGCACGATCACGTCGAAGTCTCGTGCGCGCTGGCGGTATGTGTCAATGGCGGCGTTCCCGTTGGGGCATGCGACCACCTCGTGTCCCAGCGCCTCGAGTGCGGCTGCGGTCGTCTCGCGTACGGCATCCTCGTCGTCGACCACCAAAACGCGCAGACTGGGATCACCGGCCTGGCGAGTCGGAGGCGGTGCATGGGCTGCCTTCACGCTTTCCCGACTCGAAGGGAGGTACAGCGTGAACCGGGCGCCCGCTCCAGGGGCGCTGTTCGCGGTGACCGCGCCGCGGTGCATTCTCGCCGTGCCGTACACCGCTGCGAGTCCCATGCCGGTGCCTTCGCCAACTGGCTTGGTGGTGAAGAAGGGCTCGAAGATCCGGGACTGCACCTCCGCACTCAACCCCGCACCGGTGTCGCTCACGGACACTGCGATGTATTGCCCAGCAGCGAGATCGAGACCCAGGGCCTGGCACCGTCCCCGATCCAGTGTGAGAAGCTGCGAGGAGAACGTGATTCGCCCCCCGTTGGGCATGGCGTCGCGCGCGTTCAATGCAAGATTCAACAACGCCGCGTGCAGTTGCGCCGGGTCCCCGACGACGACGTGTGGGCCGTCGGCGAGATCTTCTCGGACTTCAATTCGCTTGTCGATGCTGTGCTCGAGCAGCGCGACCACTTCGCCGACGATCGTCTTGAGCTCCACGGGTTCCTTGAGCCGACTGCTCTTGCGCGCGAAGGCGAGTAGCTGGGAGGTGAGGTCGGCTGCGCGGTGGGCGGCCGTCGATGCGGCATCGAGAACCGAGCGGGCGCGGGCATCTTCGCTGCGCGTCATCTTGAGCATGTCCATGCAGCAGAGAATGGCCGCGAGCTGGTTGTTGAAGTCGTGGGCGATGCCTCCCGCGAGGCGCCCGATGGCTTCCATCTTCTCCGACTGGCGCAGTCGCGCTTCGCTGTTCGCCAGTTCGTTGGTGCGCTGGCGGACTCGTTCTTCCAGCGAGTCTGCGAGCGCGCGGAGGTCGCGCTCGGCGCGACAGCGCTCGGTGACGTCGTGCGATGTCAGGACTATTCCCTCTACTTGCGGGTCGTGGAGCAAGCTGATTCCGACGACCTCGATGTCGCGCCACGTGCCGTTGGCATGGCGGTATCGAGTCTGGATGGTCTTCACCGTTCCCGGGTTCTCGACGAGGAATGCGAGCTCGCCCAGTGCAGCCCGGTGATCCTCGGGGTGGACCTCTGCCAGAATGTTGGAGCCGACCAGTTGCTCCGGATCGTAGCCGTATACCTTCTTCAGCGACGGCGATTCGTAGAGAATCGTGCCGTCGGCTGCGACGATGGCGTAGACCGATGCTCCGTTCTCGATCAGCGAGCGGAAGCGATGCTCGCTGGCGTGCAGCGCGGCATGGGCGTGGGTACGCGCCCACTCGACGACGTAGGCGCCCACGAGGATCCCCAAGAGGGTGGCCAGCAACCGAAAACGAAACGCAGGTTCGAGCGTGCCGTGCATGAACGGGTTGTCGGGCCAGTAGAGCGCGAGCGCCGCCGCGGCGCCGTAGGCCAAGGTCATCACGAGACCGGATCGATGCCCAAGCGTGAACACCGCTAGCAGTGGCATCATGAAGCTCCACAGGAAGCCGTAGCCGGCTGGTGGTGCGTAGTGCAGTCGGACCAGACTTGCCACGAAGGCGCTGCCGCAGGTCAGCAGGGCGGCGGTTCGTATGTCCTTGGTCACGCGCAGGTACACCAGGACGCCGAGCAGGGCGGCACCGGCGGCGCTCTGGGTCAGCCCTGACACGTAGCGTCCTGCCAGCAGATGGAGGACCGAGAAGGTGAAGAAGAACGCGGCCGCGGCCGCCCCCATCACGTTCACCATTCGCGCGCGATGCAAGGATTCGTCGTCTCTGGTCCGGGAGAGGCCTCCGGAGACCAGATCGTTGACGAGATTGCGCAGTCCGTGCACTCCCATCCCAGCGCATCATCGCACGAAACGACATGCCCGACATGCCGAGCGGGAGCGTGAAGATCCAGTGGACGTGGCACACGTGTGCCACGGATGTCAGGGGCGGGCGCGGTGCTCCGGCATGGAGTTACGGAAGTCGTCCGCGATGACAGGACAAAAACCATTCTCTTCGCCGGTCACGTGAACGATCCCACGACGTGAAGTAAAAGTGCATGTTCAGGTCCATTGAGGGCATTTCGGGGTGCGGGCCTTGGCCGCGGTCGCGGCGGATGCCCGCTAGAAATGCCCGCTAGAAATGCCCGCTGATCACCAGCCCCGGCTGAAATCGAGCGTGTCGGTGCGAGAGGTCTGTAGGGGGAGAAGACACTGTTGGGCCGACGTTCCAGGAAGACTGCGTCTTCCCGCTCGATCGGGCACGTGCGAGCTCACCTCCCCACCGGTTGAGCGGACCGTGTACGTTGATCGCGGCCAGGAGTCCCGACCCCACCGTCAGACCAAGGCTGCCCAGCGCGAGCCCGACGTCGGGATCTTCCGCTGAGACGGCAGCGACTCCGGTGAGGAATCCACCGACGAGCATGGACGTGGAGACAGCGGTGAGTCCGGTAGCCATCTTCTTGTACCGAGGGCTCGGAGAGTACCCTTCCCGGATGGCCTGTCGGTGGGCTCCTGCGAACCCTGCCGTCGCGATCGTGGAGCCCGCCGACGCAACCTGGAGGCCAAATACCGTGAGGCCGACACCACCGGTACTGCCTTCGCTCGCTCCTGCGACAATGCCGCCGATCAGGACGACGACGTAGCCACCGTAGTAGACGATCATCCCGCCGTTCATGGCCCCGTTCCAGTAGCTTGCGGGACTGACGCAGGTGCCCTCGGCGCTGCAGACGAGATCCGTGCTGCACGGCGGGTTGCATTGACCGACAGACGTGGGCGTGTGCGTCGGAGTCGACATGGCGGGTGCTGCCGACGTGGGGACCGGCGGTGCTGGAGGAGCTCCGGGCTCCGACGGGAGAGGCGGGGTCGCCGACCCCGAGGGAGTGGACGGCACCGGAGCGGGCGGTTGTGCGAGCGCGGCTTCCTGGACAGGGGATGGAGCAATCGGGACGGACTCCGGAGCCTCCACCGTGTTGGCAGGGGAAGCCGATGGCGCCAGTCGTTGCCGCACTCCCCAGAACACGCCACGCGCGCCGACACTGGCGAATCGAGGCTCGGGGCGAGCGCCGGGATCCAGCTGCAGTGCCGCCTCGAAGGCCTCGGCGGCGCCCTCCTCCCAGCCCCGCTCTGCTCGCACGACGCCGACGTAGATCCAGATCGAAGCGAGAACCGGGTCGCTGCACAGGTCTCCGCAAGCCTTCACGGTTCCCAGCAGCTGCGCCTCCGCGCCCTTGTAGTCGCTTGCGGCGGAGGCCATGGTGGTCTCGACGTGTGCCTTGGCTGCGCGGTCCCGAGATCCCGGTACGGGTACCGGGGCCTGTGCTGAGGAGGGATCGCTCCATGCCAGTGCTGCGGCCAGTGTCAGAGCGACGCCCACCCCTCGGCGCGACCGGCTCCGGCAGACTTCGGATTCCCCTTGCTTCACTCTCCAAGCTCCTGACGTTGTTGCCCGTTGGTGCTGGAATGTGGCGCGGCGACCCGAGCCCCTGCCATAGTCAATTCTTCACTGGGCCGAGCGACCCCTCCAGAACCTCGGAGAGGCCATCGAAGTCATGGTGCAAGCCGCAGCGCGCGGGTGGCCACGGTCGTGTATCGATACATGTGAACGAGGTCACCGTACCGGCCATCTCGCAACTTGACGGCATTCTCCCGGCGACCGTCTTCCACGAAACCCATCGAGGCGTACAGCCCGATGCCCATGGCGTTGGTCGAATACACCTCCAGTTCGATGCGCCAGAGCAGTTGATCCTCCGCCCACTCCAGCAACCTCCGTAGCAACGCGCGTCCGATACCTTGGCCCCGATGGCTCGCCAGCACCGAGACTCCGAATTCACAGTTGTGCTGGAACTCGCTCCCCCGGGGAATCGCAGCCTGCAGCATGCCAACGATCCGCTCTCCGACGACCCCAACGAAGAGCACCGCTCCGTCTCCGGTGGGGTTCACTGCCAGTTCCCGGTCCTGGTCGGTCGGGATCGAGGAGGCGCGCTGCGCCATGGTATCGCAGTCGTCAGCCCAAAACTCCGACAGGTACGCCAGTAGCCCGTCGGCGTCCTCCACGGTTGCTTCTCGGATGTCCACTCGCCGAAGGGTGCGTCATGGCGCTCTCAAACGCCAATCGGCTGATGGTTGTGCCTGTTTGCAGCGGATCCGCGACATCGTCTCCAAGGGGGACGCCCCGTTTGCTGGCTCGCGAGTGGAAGCGTCTGTACCGATCAGTTTGCCCGACGCGGAAACACCTGTCTCCGGGCGCCCAGCAGGGGCGAGGCACCCGGAGACAGGTGCTTCCCGCTGGCGCTGCTGCCCTGTCGGTGTTCTAGGTCGTGATTTGGAACAACAAACAACCTGTTGTTGTTCTAGCAGGCGTTTGTCACGCACCTCCAGATGAACGTCTCGTCCACGACAGTGCAGGTGCAGGCCGTCTGTCCACACGCCGGACCGAAGTAGCAGCTCAGCTGCGGGGAATCACAGCTCTGGCCGTCCGCCAGGCGATCCGGCGGGCATAGCGCGCAGTTGGGCTCCGAAAGGCACGTCAGACCCTCGCACTGGGTACACGAGTCGGCGGTCGTCGTCGCGCCGCCACTGCCGGAAGTTCCCCCGGTCGCGACGGCGCCACCCCGAGAACTGCCTCCGCTGGGCGCGGCGGACCCACCCGAAGACCCGAGCTGCCCGGCGATGCCCGCGTTGCCGCTGCTGTCCGGGGCTCCGCGTCCCCCGCTCTCCGTCCCGGCGGCGGAGGATTGACCGCCCCCTCCACCCCCCCCGGTGCCTTCAGGGTCCGGGTTGCGCACGCACTCACCGCGCAGGCAGATCAGCTGGGGCTCCAGCTCCGTGCATTCCGCATCCCTGGTGCAGGTGGCGGTGCAGATGGGTTCTCCCTCACCGTCAGCACAGTAGGTCGAGACAGAGCGTCGGCACTCGGCCGCGGCTTGCGAGCAGGGACGGTCTCCGCAGGGGGTCGTGCAGACGCCGCAGAGGCACTTGTTGCCGTCGCAGTCGGCGTCGGTCGAGCAGGGGCTCAGCCAGTTGGTGTTGCTGCCTTCACTGCTGGTGATCACACCGCACGCGAGTGGCAGGCAGGCCAGCAGGGCGAGGGTGTACGTTCGCCATCTCATCTTTCTGCGTCTCCTTCGTCGTCCCGACCCTCGACGTGCTGTCCGAAGTAGAAGGTCACGCGAGTGAGGTCGTCCTCGCGGATCGGATGCTTGCGGTTGTGGTCCTCGACCCTCCGCCAGAGCTCGTTCACGTCCTGGCGCACTCGGGCGAGCGTGCCCAGAACCTCGTCCTCCATCGGGTGCTCGGCGGCGATCTCGAACGTGAGGGTCGCACCCCCGACCACGTCGTGCGACGCCGAGCGGGACTCCCCGCGGCGCACCTTGGCCGCGATCGCTGTCGCGACCGCCCGAAAGTGGTCGATCACGGCCGCTTCCCAGCCTTGCTGGGCGCCAACGGGCAACAGGCAGGTGCGGGCTGCGTAGGTTCCGTCCTCTTCGCGGACCTCCCCGGCTGCGACGAGTCCGGCGAGCGTCTCCTGGGCGACGGCCACATCGATCCCGAGCTGTGACGCCACCGTCTCGGGGGTGGAAGGGGCGCGGTAGACGAGGAGACGCACCACCGCGACCAGCGACTGGCGGCGCTGGCTTTGGGCGAGCTGGCGGCGGTCGGCTTCCGACGACGCCCCGTAGACCGTTGCCGCGCCCCGTCCTGTCCGATGTACGAGCCCCTGGCTCACCAGATCCGCTAGCACAGCTGCCACGTTCGGTTCCGGGTCCCGGCGGAATCGGGAGACGACCTGCTCACGGGAGGCCGAGCCTTCCTCGGAGAGATACTCGAACACCGCTTCCCACAGGCTGCGGTTACGGACGGTCGCGCTCTCCGTCAGCCGCTGGACCTTGCGCTGGTAGCTGCGCAGCCCCAACCCGAACATGTCTGCTACCACCTTCCGCCCTACACCTTGGCTCTCAATCTCGCTGGCCATCTCCAGGAATACCTGATCTGCCACGTGCGCGAGTGGTGCGCGGATTCCCGCGCTGGTCGAGAGTTGCGCGATGAGCACCGTTGTCTGGCGTACGATCGCGTCGACTACCAGCTTGACGTCCATGGCGACACCGTATCGCGACGCTCCCGTCGTTGGCAGGTGACAAATAGACCACCCACGTCTTCCTCTCGCCGAGGGCCCCCCGGGCGGGAGTGTCAGCCCAGTTCGCGCGTGGTGGCCTCGAGCTGGTCGCGCGCGTGCGCCGAAAGGTCGCGGCTCCGCAGTTCCTGGAGTGCGGACAGGTGCTGGCGCTGCGCGCTGACATCCCCCAGACGCTGAGCGCAACGCGCGAGCAGGACGTGGGCGAGGGCCATCTCCGACGCGCGGCCAATCTCGGTGGCTACCTGCAGGGCGTCGGTGGCGTGCTCGGTGGCGCTCGAGCAGGCTCCCTGATGCAGGTCGATGCCTGCCAGACGCGTGAGCACGTAGGCCAGTCGATACTTGGAGTCGGCGGCGCGCAGCGCCGCGATTGAAGCGTCCAGCGAATCGACCGATTTGGGGGCGCCCGCACCACGCGCGGCGAGCGCCTGCAGAGCCCGACTGCAGGCAGTCTCGGCGCCCTCGCGAACCCGCTCGCCGAGGCGTGAGAGATCGAGGCCCAGCTCGAGCGCATCAGTGTACCGCTCGCGGTCGATCTCGAGCATCATCAGGTGCTCGACCGCGCCGAACTCGGCGAGCCGATCGCCTTGCTCGCGGCCCAGCTGGCGGGCCTCGCGGAAGGCGTCGGCGGCCGCGTCGTGTTCGCCACGATGGACGCACATCAGGCCGGTAGCGAACTGCATCGCGCTGGGTGACGCTGCTCCCCGGGTGGTCAGCGCGTCCGCCTCGAGCAGGAACGCTTCGGCGAGGCTCAGGTTGCGCTCGAGCAGCACCAGACACTTGGCCGCTTGGGAGAGCGCCATCGCGCGTTCCTCGGGGGCCGCCGAGCGACTGATACGTTCGGCGCGGAGGATGTTCTCGTGCGCCTGCGCCATCGATCCTCCCTCCCAGCGCAGGTACGACAGCATCTGGAAACCGAGTCGCGCCGCCGTCGTCTGCCCGGCGTCGAGCGCCTGGTCGATCAGTTCGCGGATCCGGGCGGCTGCGATCTCCCGCTGCGGGGTGTGCGCGGAGTACAGGATGTGCAAGAGCTCGAGCGTCGCGGTGATGCGCGTGTCCTCGGCCAGACCATCGACCAGGCGCAGGCCTCGCTTGGCCAGAGCTTCCGCGTCGCCGTTGGCAAAGAGACGGAGCGAACGCTGGCCGGCGACGGTGCACGCGCGGACGGCGAGCAGGGCATCTCCGGCGAGGCTGGCGTGATGGGCCAGCTCCGTGGCCACCCCCGGCTGGTCCGCCTCGGCATCGAGCAACCGCGCGACGCGCTGGTGCATCAGCTGTCGCCGAGGGTGGGACAGCTCCCCGTAGACCGTCTGACGCACCACATCGTGGGCAAAGGTGTACTGGCCACGGGTTGCTGTCGTGCTGGCGCGCAGGAGCTCGTGCTGCTCGAGGCGCTCGAGGACGTCCACCAGTTCCTGCACGCCCAGCGTGCTCAGCGCCTGCAAGCGGGAGACGTCGAGCACGTGACCGAGCACGGCGCCCCAGCGCAGCACCTCCGCGGCGGGACCCGGCAGGTGCTCGATCCGTTCCTTGACCAGCTGCGCCAGGCTGGGTGGGGTGTCGCCCACCCCGGCGGCGGCGGCCCGCGCCAGCTCCAGGGCATACAGGGGATTGCCCGCACTGGCCTCGTGGATCCGTACGACGTCGACGCCGGCGTGGTGGGCGACGAGATCCGCGACCTCTGCTCGCGTGAGCGGTGCGAGTGTGATCTCCTCGATCTGGGTTTCTCGTCGCAGGCCGCGCAGCGTACGCAATGCGTGCTCGTTGTCGGCCAGCTCTCCACTCCGGGCGAGCAGGACGAGGCAGATTGGACGCAGGCGGCTCGTGCGAGCAACGTAGTGGAGGAGCTCGGCCGAGTCTCGATCGAGCCACTGCAGGTCGTCGAGGATGACAACTGCGGATGGATGCTGGGTGGCGGCGTCGGCCAGCAGGTCGGCGACGCGGGCGAAGAGCGCGTCCCGGGAGGCCGCGCCACCGCCGGAGTCGGGACCGGTGGCCGCGGTGACCAGGTCCGCCAGGTCGGTGCGCAGCGCATCGACCCAGGGGCCATACGGACGCTGGCTTTCTGCCTCGAACGCTCGACCACCATAGATCGCCGCGCCCCGCCTGCGGGCTCGGCTGGCGAGGACGTCGGCGAGGTGACTCTTTCCGGCTCCCGGCTCACCGGTGATCAGCACGATCCTCTGACTTCCGCGGCTCCGAACCGCTTCCAGGACCGCCTCGAGCTGCGTCAGCTCGGCATCACGACCGACACATTCGGCGCGGGTGGATGGCGACGCTGGGGGGGCGGGGACGCCGACCGGTGCGGATGCGGTGAGAACGGGCGTGCCGTGGACCGAGGTGGCAGGAGCCGTGGTGCCGGTGCTGGACGCGAGCTCTCGCCACCTCAGCTCGAGCTCGCGCAGGCCCGGTGCGTCCACCTCGCGGAAGGTGCGGCGACTCAGCTCGAGCTGTCGCTGTGCCTCCTGCGTCCGTCCTGAGCGAAGCAAGAGCTCGAGCATCTCCGCGTGGGCCTGGACGCTCAAGCTGTCGGCCTGGACGCGGGCGCGAGCGTGGGGTAGCGCCCGCTCGGGCTGCTCGCGGAATCGAGTCACGAGCTCGGTCAGCACGGCGCAGCGGGCCTCCCGCGCCTCCTCCCGCGACGCGACGCACCAGGCCTGAAACTCGAAGAAGTCGGGTAGCTCGAGTCCCTCGAGGAATTCGCCGCGGGCCAGGGTGGCGAGTCGCTCGAGCTCCTCCGTGTCGCACGCGGACAGCCCTCGCTTCGTGGCTCCCATCAGCTCGCGCGCGTCGACGCTTGCGTCGGCAGCGATGAACGCGACCCGCTCGCGGTCGGCGTGGAGGTGTGGGCGGTCGTGGTCCAGGACCTTGCGCAGGCGCGACAGGCTCCACCGCAGCGCGCCCCGCCGGTCGTCAGTGACGTCCCAGAACAGATCGCACAAGCGATTGCGCGTGTGTTCCTGCTGTGACATGGCCAGGTAGGCGAGCAACGCGCGCGTCTTCTTCGAGCGAGGGAGGGCCTGGGGCCTGCCCCGATGGCGAACTTCCAGCGGGCCCAGCAGGCGGAGCTCGAGCTCCGGTGGCGATTCTTCGCGGGCGGTTGTGGTCGGCAAGGGCATTCCCCGACGCTCCTATCTGGTTTTCGGAGACGTCGACCGCAAGGCCTCGGCGAGCTCCCGGGCCGTCGGGCGTCGTCGGGGACGCGGATCGAGCGCGCGGACTGCGACGGCTCGGGTGGGGTATGGCACCCACTTCTCGATCCAGCTCGCTCGCTCGGCCGGGGTGGCGGGGTGGGGGGGGCCCGTGCTCGCAAATAGGGATCCGAGCAGGAGTGCCAGGGAGTAGCTATCGGCGGGTGGGGCCGGCGGAGCGTCGGCCCTCGTTTCGGGGGCCAGGAACGGTTCGCTGCTTTCCCACCGAGGGTGGATCGCGCTGGGGTCGGCCGCACGCAGAGCCGCCAGCTCGAGACCGAGCAATACTGGAGCTCCGGGCCCATCGGGGCCGTCCGGGATGAAGATCGCGTTCAGGTCGAGGGCTCCGTGGACCAGTCCCTGTTCGTGCGCGTCGGCGATCGTATCGACCACGGATTGACTCCAGGCGCGCGCCTGGCGGTCGGTGATCGGCTTGGACCGGTGGAGGCGATCGGCCAGGGTCTCTCCAGACACGGGCTCGAGGACCGCGAACGGGATCCCGGTCGCGGTCATGCCCAGCTCGAGCACGTCGCGAGCGCGGGGGAGAGCAGCGACTGGTGTCGGGACGGGCGCTGGCGAGCAAAGAGCCTTGATGACGCGGATGTGAACGGGAACCCGCTGCTCGAGATCGAGCGCCTCGTAGAGCGCACTGACAGCGTCGGTGTGGAGCACCCGTTCGAGCGCGTAGCGCCCATCCAGAATCTGTCCGGACAGGAGCTCGGTGAGCCACGAGACCAGGGACTCGAGCCGCTCCTGTAGCTGCCGCGTCGAGCAGCCGGCGTCGGACGTTGCTACACCGCGATTCGGGCCTGTCTCTTTCATGCCCCCCATCGTGCGATCCGCGCGGGGAAGGGAGCGTGTGCACGACCGTGTGAATGCCTTCGGACCTCAGGCGGAGCGCAGAATCCCCCGCCGGGAAGGCTCAGAAACTGGTGGCCGGCCAGACGCGTTCGTAGGGCATCTTCACCGAATCCATCGAGCGTCTCACTGCTTCGACGTCGTCGGCTTCGAAGATACAGACGAACCGACGCCGGTCCGTTGACACGTACGTCTTGACGCGGGTCACGTCGTTGATGTCGAGGCACGCCTCCGTGGCGGTACGCATCGCCGCGATCTGCTCTTCCGTGACGGGCTCGTCGTAGGCCTTCTCCAGAACGATCGTCGCCATGGTGGGAAGCTATCACGTTTTCCACGGGCGCTCACACGCGCCCTTCCACGGCGCGCTCCTACTTCTTCGAGTGTCGGGGCGGCAGCAACCCCCCGTCGCGAGGAGCGCCATGGAAACGACGAGAGCTCAAGACCACCAAACGCGCTGCGTCATGGACAGCAGCGGCTATCGACTGTTCAGTACAGGAGAGCTCGGGCAGGCCCATGCCGTGGCGCACCGACTGCTCGACGCGGGGCGTCCTCACCTCGGATACCGACGGCTGGGTCAATGGCTGGATGGCCGTATCGGACACGGGAGTCAGTGGACTCACCTCCAGTGGCACATGATGGTGTTCGAGATCGCCACCGGCCGCTGGAATGAGGCGCGCAATCGATTCGATGCGCACCTGCTACCAGCCGTGCCCGCGGGGGACGCGCTGACGGACGGTCCTGCCGGTCTCTGGCGACTCGCGCTCGC
>JBNLDK010000153.1:0-17791 GCA_050304295.1 Polyangiaceae bacterium | reverse complement strand
CGGACGCCGGAGCGCACTCCCGGCGGGAGCGGGGGACGCGACCACCGGGGGTGCGACTTCAGGTGGGGATGGCGCCGTGGCCGTGGGCTGGGCGCTGGCTGGTGCGACCACTGGCACCACGGTCACGACCGAAGGGCGGACACTCGCAAGCGCCAGGCCCCGCTCCGACACCTCGACCGCGGCCGGCGCTCGGACGGAGGGGTGAACGCGATAACCGAGCAGCACCCCCACCACCGAGGCGAGAGCGACCGCCGCCCCCACGAGCCAGAACCGATCCCCCCGGGCACGGCGCCGACGTCGGGAGTCCGCTGCCCTCACGTCCTCGTCTTGCAGTCGGTTCAGCTCCTCCCAGCCGCGCTCCAGCAGCGTCACGGAAGGGCGAAAGGTGTGGGAGCGGAAGGGATCGAACGGGGGTCGGGAGGGGATTGGCGGCACATCCGGCGCGCGGTCGCTGCGCTCCGGCTCGACTGCCGAGGGGGCAGCGTCGGGGCGCGACAGCAGCGTCCCCGCGTCGGTGGACTCGGCGTCGTCGCCGCGTCGAGTCGGCTGCGTGCGACTCATCGCCCCCCCTCCACGTGCCGCGCAGCGCCATCCTCAGGTTCGATGAACGGAGTGGTGAAGAGCGGTCCTGCCCGGTCGAGACCCACCGCTGGTGCCTCACGGGAAGGGTCGCCGCCCCGCGCGACGGCAGCACCGGTCGTCCGGGGCCTGGGGCTCGGACCAGGAGAGATCGCCCCGCGCGAACTGGGCGGTGGAGCCGCCGCGGGTGGGGCAGAGCGGCCCCTCTCCGAGGCAGAGGAGGCAGGGATGGCAGCGACCCCGCTGACGGTCATCGCCAGTGGAGCCACCGCTGGCGCCGAGGGCGCGACCACCGGATCCGACGGCCGCCATCGCGCCGGCGGCCCAACCGAGACCGCCTCCTGCCGCAGACTCCGCCGCACCGAAGCGATCAGCACGCCCAACGGCACCGCCGCAATGAGCCCGGCAACCACGGTGAGCACCAGCGCCCGACGGCCGCGACGCCTCTTCACAGGCGGGGCCGGAGTCGCGCTGGGGTCGGCGGGGGGCGGGCGCAGCACGACTCGCGTCCGAGTCGGAACGTCGTCCGCCAGCTTCAACGAACGCACCGGGATGGACCGCTGACCCACGCGCGTGGGGGGCACCCTGGTTTCGGCGTGGCCCCCGGGCGGCGGCGCGCTCGGCAGCGGAGCGCGCTCTGGAGAGTGGTACTCGTCCAGTCGCAGAGTCCGGCGCTGTGCCGACCGCTTGCCGTCCCGGGAACTCGCTCGGTCCACGGTGGCGGTCATCACCATCTCGGTCACGGGACCGCTCGCCTGGCTCACCGGGCGCAGCGCCTCCGGGATCCAGCCAGAGGCGGGCGCCAGATCTCGCACACTGGGTACCACGCGCCGCCGCTTGGCCCAGCGCTCGAACTGCTTCTGTGCCCGATCCAGCGCGACGGCGACTTCACCCATGTCGCGAGGACGGCGGGCGGCGCTCTTGTCCATCATCTTCGCGATCACCGTCGCCACCGGCCGCGGGATCTGCGGGTACTGGTCCGAGAGCAGTGGAGGAGTGAAGTAGATCTGCGCGTCCGCCACGTCTCGCTCGGTGCGGGGGTTCTGCTGGACGATGAAGTGCTGTCCAGCGAGCGCCTCGTAGAGCAGCGTACCCAGCGCGTACACGTCGACTCGAGTGTCCGGGGTCATCCGGAGGAGCTGTTCGGGAGCCATGTACAGGAGCGTGCCCCGCAAGCCACAGTCCTCGGTGACGGAGTGTCCATAGCCGAGATACTTCGCGACGCCAAAGTCGAAGATCTTGACCCGGTTGCCGGGCAACAGCATGACGTTGTCGGGCTTCAAGTCGCGATGAACGGCGTTGACCTGGTGCGCGACGGCGATCGCGTTCGCGATCTGGAGCCCCACGGCCAGCCCCTCGGACACGGTGAGGCTGCCCAGTGCCGTGAGGATCGCACGCAGCGTCGCTCCTTCGAGCTTCTCCATCGCCACGAACACGTAGTTCTCCGTGAACCCGGCGTCGTGCACGGCGACCAGGTTCGGATGACGCAGACGACGCAGGAGCTTCACCTCCCGCCGCACGCGCTCGACATGGTCCGCGGACTGGAGACGAGATCGCGGAATCAGCTTCAGCGCGACGGGCTCGTCGAGAAACTGATCCGCGGCCTCGTAGACGACCGCCGAGGTCCCCGTCCCCAGCACCTTTCCGATCCGGTACTTGCCTAGAAAGCGGGTCCCGGACCGCAACACCTCTCCTCCAGTGACAGCGCTCATCGTCCCCCTCAGAAGGCCACCGTGGCGGCGATGCTGGTCGGAGTCGGGTGGAGACGCCAGGCGGCACGCTCCCGCGCGCGGCGGTTGCGGCGCACCACGAGCGCAGCAGCGACCGTGCTGGCCGCCAGGCCCCCAGCCACGACGAAGCTGGACCGCGCCACAGCGCGGCGCCGGGACTCCTCGCGCACCAGCTCACCCAGGCGCACACAGTCGGGCTCCGAATTCTGGTAGCAGTAACTGTCGGTGGGGTCGTCGGGAAGGGTCACGCGGATCCTCTCGGCGTCGATGCGCCGCGCGCGAGCACCGAGGGCAGCACCCGTACCCAGTCCCGCAGCCGCCAGCGTCAGGGTTGCGCCACCCACTGCCACCAGTGCCTCGGGAGGCAGGAGCAACCCCGGTTCGCTGGGTGGCGGCGAGAAGACGCGGGGCGCAGGCGCCGATGCTGGCGGCTGGGTCGCGTTCCCTGAGGCCTGCAGGAGCAAGCGAACGGGGGCACGCTGGCCCGCTCCAACGGGCACCGCAACTACTACTGGGGCAAATCCCACCTGCATCGCGCGGATGGTGACCATGCCCGGTTCGACGTAGGCGACTCGTCCCGCCGCACCACGGGCCACCGGCTGGTCATCGACCGTGACGAGCGCCGACTCAGGGGAGACGGTGATGTTCAGCTCTCCGACGTGGGCGAGCACCTGCTCCAGTGCCCGCTCGACCTCGGGTCGAGTGGCGGGGGGTAGCTCTTGATCGAGCGCTCCCCGAAGGTGCCGAGCGGAGGCGGTCCAGAGCTCGAGCCGAGCTTCGACGAAACCGAGGTTGGCAGCGACGGGTCCGTTGGGGAGCAGCTCGTAGGCCGCAAGGTAGTGCCGACGCGCCAGCTCGTACTGTCCCTGCTGTTCTGCAAGCACCCCCCGCTCGAAGCGCTGTCTGACCTCGGCTTCGTCGTCCGCCGCACGAACCGGTAATCCGGCGCACAGAATGGCCAGCACGACTCGCGCCAGGCTGGCGATCCTGGGCAGCGACGAGGGACATGGCGGGGGGCGCGGGCTGGACATCGGTGCCACGGGAGTTGACCGCAGTCTTCGGGGATCCTCAAGGTGGGTCAGCCGTCCGCGTGACGAACGATCAGTCGATCCCCAGAGCCACCAACCAGCCTCCGGCGGTCGCCACCAGCACGAAGAGCAGCACGAGCACAGCGCGGGAGGGGCCGGGGCGAGGGGGGGACTCGGCACGTCCAACCAGCGCCAACGACTCCGATCGGGGGCCCCCATCCATGCGCAACGTGCCCCCCGCGACCCCGCCAAGGAGCTCCGTGCCCAGCAGCGGTCGGGTAGCATCTCGGGGTTCGGACGGAGCAACCAGCGACGATTTCTGCCAATCGGCGACAGGTTCGAGGGAGCCGAGAATGCCCTTCAGCGCCACTGCGAAATGGTCCGCGGTCTGGAATCGCTTGGGGCGCTCCTTCGCCAGGGCCTTGAGGATCACTCCGTCGAGCTCCGCGGGCAGGGTGTGCGCCGCGAACCACGAAGGGCGCGGGACAGCACCGCGCAGGTGCGCGGCCAGCATGTCGAGTTCGCTGTCGCACTCATCGAACGGTCCTCGGCCGCAGACCAGCTGGTAGAGCAGCAACCCGACCGAGTAGAGGTCCGAGCGCGCGTCGATCGAGCCGGCCCGCGCCTGCTCGGGACTCATGAAGCGGGGCGTTCCCAGGGTGAGGCCCTCCGAGGTCTTCGCCGCCAGGGGTGCCGGTCCGCGGTCGCCCAGCACCTTGACGACACCGAAATCGAGCAGCTTCATCACCCGCCCCCGCTCGGCATCGTGGTGCGCGAAGACGTTCGACGGCTTGATGTCCCGGTGCACCATCCCGAGTGCGTGCGCAGCGCTCAGCCCGCGGAGGACCTCGATCACGTCGCCGAGCGCCTGCGCCAGCGGCGGAGGGCCCCCAGCCCGCAGCTCCTCGTCGAGAGTGGCGCCCTGCAGGCGTTCCAGCACCAGGAACGGGCGCTGGTCGACCGTCTCCCCCGAGCCCAGAACCCGAACGATGTGTGGGTGTTCGAGCGCCGCCAACGCGCGAGCTTCGAGTCGGAGGCGTTCGCCGAGCTGCGGACTGCTCGCCAGCTCCGGGCGCAAGACCTTGACGACCATCTCGACCGCCGTGGTCCGGTGGCGCACCAGCAGCACGTCGCCCATGCCACCGGAACCGATGAACTGGACCGTCTGGTAGGGCGTGCCCCTGAGCACGTCGTCCTGGGCCGAGATCTGCATGTCCTCCCCTGCGCGCGCCGACCGACCAGTCATCATCTCGTCCGGACCAACCCCCCAGCGCGACCGAGCTGGACAGGAGCCAACCACAATGCTTCGCCGACGCCAATTGCGTCGGCCTGCATCCGATTCAGGCTGCGCGGGCCCGACCGCCAACGTCCCAGCGGCGTCGTCGAACCGACCCGTCCGCTGTCGCTTGGACGAAGGGACGTCCCGGCTGGTTCGGGTACGCGAAGGAACCGGTGTTCACATAGACGGGTGTGTAGTCCTCGTCGTGTGTGTGCCCCATCACCACCGTCTCGGCGCCAGTCACGTCAGCAATGCGCAGCGCGGCATCGCGCAGCGCCAGCTCCACCACGCCGGCATAGCGATTCTTGCCCCGCACTAGCGACGCGCCCAGGTAGGTAGTGCCCGCCCCCGCGAGCAAGAGCCCCGGCATCGGAGCCCCCACGACGAGAGCGGCGGCGCCGCCGACAGACCCCACGCTGGCAATGACCCGGTCGAGGTAGAGGCGGGCAAACGTCCGCCGCAACGCGTGGTGCGTGGGAGGCGGCACCGCGCGCAGCAAGGTCTGGAGCGCAGCAGGAGTGACCCCCTGCCGGATTGCGTAGTCTGCGAGACCACGTCGCCCCTCGAGCTGCTCGGCGAGGAGGCGCCGCTTGTGCCAGGTCGAACGGCACTGGCGCGCCGCATAGGCGAAGTAGCCAACGACCACCCGCGGGGCGCGCGGTCCGTACAACTCGAACACCCGGCGCAACCCGGCCATCGGCGTCGTCTCGTGGCGATGACGGAACTCGAGCGCACGATGGGGCGCGAGGAAGCGCCGGGTGATGGCGATCCCCAGAGGCTCGGTGCGCCAGCTGGGGGTCACGAGGGGATGGTTGGGCGCGTTGTCGGCGTCATACAGGTGCCCGTGCTCGACGTGGACGGCGCCACGCCGCGCGAACCACGGTAGGCACTCCAGCCGCGCCGCTGCGTCGACCTCGAGCAGTCGCCGCAGCGCGCCCTCGGCCACGGGCGACCCCAGCACCGCATCGTGGTTGCCCGCCAGGAACGTGACCGCATCGCCGCGCCCCAGGTGGCGAGAAAGCGCACGCAGCAGCTCGGCCTTCCCGGAGCAGAACTCCGCGATCGCCTCTGCCGGATCGAACCCCGCCCGCTGCGTCGACAGGTTGAGCACATCGCCGTTGAGCAGGACCTCGTGACCGGGGAACGCCTCGATCAACGCCGCCAGCTCACGCGTCACCGCGGTGTCGCCACCGGGGTCGAGATGCAGATCGGACACGATGACGAGCGGGGTCTGGTGCATGGGTCTCACCGCTGGAGGGCGGTGCGGGTCGGCTATCGAGATGGCTCGATCCAATGTACCACCTGGCCGGGCGTGGAGGTTCGGAGAGCGCGTGCAGCGGTCTTATCGGTGCGCGGAGGTAGCAGACCCACCCCCTGAACGTATACTCTCCGCGCACCCGATGCCCGCAGTCCCGTCCCGCCGGTCCGGCTTGGCGCTCCGTGCCGAGCAGCTCTTGTGTGCGACTGCTCGCGCGGCGTGGCCAGTCATCGACGGGCTCGCTCGCCGGTTCCCAGGCCCCCCCGTTCGGCCCGACTGGGCACCCGCCCCGCTGCTCCGAAGCGAGACACGAACCCGTCCGCCGCTCGGCTGGCCTCGGGAGACCGACTCGCTCTGCCCCACCTGTGTCCGCGAGGTGCGGAGCGAGGTCCTGGCGGGGCAACGCGACCTCGAGGCGCTGCACCAGCACCCCGGAGAGATCCCGGCCCGCATCCAGGAGCGCGACGGTCGGATCGTGATGACCAAGAGTTGCCCGAAGCACGGTCACTTCGAAGAGCTGCTCAGCCACGACCCCGCGTTTCTGGAGCGCCTCGAACGCCTCTTCGTGGGGCGGGACTACCTCGCTCGAACGCCGCTGCGCCAGCACGGGGCCTCGTCGATCCAGTATGGCCGGGGCGCCGTGCTCACCGTGGACCTGACCAATCGCTGCAACATGATGTGCGACGCTTGCTTCATGGACGCGAACCAGGTCGGCTACGTGCACGAGCTCGACTGGGAGGACATCCAGCGCATCCTCGACGACAGTGTCCATTCTTCCCCCAAGCGCCAGCTGAGCGTCCAGTTCTCTGGAGGGGAACCAACGCTCAGCCCCCACTTCATCAGGGCCATCCGATACGCGCGCGAGGTCGGGTACTTCTGCGTCCAGTGCGCGAGCAACGGCATCGCCTTCGCGCAGGACCCCGAGCTGTGCCATCGCGCGCGCGAAGCCGGGCTCCGACTGTGCTACCTGCAGTTCGACGGAATCAACAACGAGGCCCACGAGTTCCGCCGCGTGGGCAACCTGTTCGACGTCAAGCGCCGCGCGATCGACCACCTCGCGGCCGCGGGCATCGACGTGGTGCTCGTGGTGACCGTGGTTCGAGGCGTCAACGACCATCAAGTGGGGAAGATTGTTCGCTTCGCGAGCGAGAACGCGGACAAGTGCACGGTGGTCTCGTTCCAACCCGTGAGCTTCACGGGACGTGACGAGGAGATCAGCGACGAGCAGCGCCAGGAGCGGCGCTACACGCTGAGCATGCTCGCCGCCGACCTGCACCAGCAGCTCGGCATCACCCACCCGCACCGTGATTGGTTCCCGCTGAGCGCCATGAATCCCTTCAGCGACGCGGTCGACCTGCTGCTCGGATCGCGCGCGGAGTTCGGCGCCCTCAAGTGCGGGTGCCACCCAGACTGCGGCATCGGCACCGTACTGCTGGTCCACAAGCGCACCGGGCAGACCGTTCCCGTGTGCGACTTCCTGGACGTCGAGCAGCTGCTGACCGACGTCCAGTCGATCGCCGACGCGGGACATGGCCGCCGACGCTCACTGGCCAAGATGGCGCTGGCCGTCGCCAAGAACTTCCACCCCGAGAAAGCCCCCCCTGGCTACGGACTCGGCGAGCTCACGCGCCAGTATCTCAGTCAGATGGGGGCGACCGGCAAGCGGATCGGCGATACCGAAGGCGACGCCAATCGCTTCGCCTGGCGCTTCCTGTTCGTCGCCGGCATGCACTTCCAGGACCTGTTCAACTACGACTTCCGTCGCACCGAGATGTGCGTCATCCCCTACGGCACGCAACGCGGCGAGATCTCTTTCTGCGCCTACAACACGGGGGTCGGCTGGCGCCAAGTGGTCGAGAAGATGCACGCCACCGCGACCGTCGCCGACTGGTATCGAAGGCACGGTCGCCACGGGGTCTACGCCAAACGGCAGCACCTCCCTCTTCCCGACCCCGACCTGGCGCGCGAGAAATCCGGTCCCCCCTCGCGACGCTTGAAGGTCGTCGGCTGAAGCTCCCGCCTCCCCACTCGGGCGGTCGTGCACCGCCGCCGGGCACGCGAGCGCTGGCTTCCAAATCACGAGTTCCGTTGAGGCTAGATTCCCGACGGGCCCGGAATCGTCGTGCTTCGTCGCCTTCCACCGGCCGTGTCGCGCTCGCCCGACGGTCGCTTGAGCCCGGATGCCCACCGCGGTATCGTCCCGGCCATGAAGCCGAACGAGAAGAGCATCGTCAAGTCGCTGATCGCCGTCGCTTGGGCTGACGGCAAGCTGGAGGCACCAGAGCAGAGCATGATCGATGGCCTGCTGTGGGCTTTCGAGGCCGATGCCGGGGAGGAGCAGGAGCTTTCCGAGTACGCGAAGGAGAAGCGGACCCTCGACCAGGATCTCGAGCTCGATGGACTCTCCGACGATGATCAGGAGCTCCTGCTTGCGCACGCGGCACTGCTCACTCACGCCGACGGGGAGCAGACGGCCGACGAGGTGGAACTCCTGCAGGACATCATCCAGCGGATCGGCTTCACCGAGGACCGGGCCAAGCCCATCATCGACGAGGCCAAGTCTCGCGCCTCACGATTCGCCGAGAAGCGCGCCTGACCAGCGCCGCGGCATGACCCACCGCGCCTCTCGCTGGAGGCGCGGTGTCCGCGAACCAGAGCCGCGCGCCGCCACCGCGGCGCGGCAGGGACCCTGCCGGTCAGCTACTGGATGATCTCGACCAGGTTGCACTCGAGATCGCAGTCGCTTCCCTTCACTCCATTTTCTTCTGCGCGGTCGCAGGTCTCGCCGTATTCGCGGTCGACGTTCCCATCGCCGCACCGGGCGGGCGAGCGACACCCGGGAGCGCAGGCCTCACCGACCGAGTTGTACGGGGACTGGTTCAGCCCGTCATCACATTCCTCGTCGCCCTGGATGATGCCATCGCCGCAGAACTCCCGTCCCGAGCAATCCGTGGAGCAGGCACCGTACTCACCGGTGTTGAGTTCGGCTCCGTCGTCGCAGAACTCTCCGGGTTCGATGGTACCGCTTCCGCAGATCGGGGTGCAGACCGACCAGCTCAGGATGAAGTTCGACAAGGTGAGCTTGAAGTTCGACCAGATGGTGTGGCGCTCGGCGTGGAACAGGTGAATCGAGTAGAGCTGACCCTTGGTGATCCCGAACCGATCATCCGTCGGGTCCGCCTCTTCCTCGGCGCTGAGCACACCATCCCCATCCTCGTCGCCCAGCAGCACGAAGGCCTCCGCCACGTCGTGGACACCACCGATGTCCACGGCCAGATGCCCGTTCACGTAGATCCAGACATCGTCGTCGCCAGCGAACTCGAGCAACTCTCCACCCTCGTACTGGATGAAGTACTGAAGTTCCGTGGTGAAGTGATAGTTGTGACCCGAGTCCTCGTAGTCGCCGAAGCCCAGGCCATCCAGCGGGAAGAACTCATCGCTCTCGAAGCGATAGACCGTGTTCCCGTTCTCGACGAGCCGCGTCAACTCGAGAGCGCCCGGGATCGCCTGGTTGACGTCCGGGATGTCGCGATACCACTGCGCGAAGTCCGTCGCCTCGTTCACCGAGCGATGGGTCCCGTCCGCCATCACCGGCTTGCGCTCGTCGTCGAGCCGCCCGCAGGTGGCGGTGTTGTCCACGGTGCAGACCTCTCCGGTGATTCCCTGCACGACGCGCCCGGTCACGTACTCGAAGTCGGGGTGCTCGTCAGTGAAGTCTCGGTACACCACGGGGAGTCTCACGAACTCCGGCTCGTCCGCCTCCTCGACGCATTCGAACCCTGCTTCGATGGTGCACGCAGCGCTGCACCCATCTCCGTCCAGCACGTTGCCGTCGTCGCACGCCTCGCCCAGGGTCCGTGCCCCATCGCCACAGACGGCGACGGCCTGACCGGCGTCGAAGACGGGTTCGCGCAGGCACGAGGCATTGCAGCCATCGCCGCTGATGTCGTTGGTATCGTCGCAGCCCTCGTTCGCCTCGATGACGCCGTTGCCGCACACCGCCAGCTGGCAGCCGGACCCCGCCGGCGGACAGTCGAACCATCCCGGCTCGACCAGGCATCCCGCGCCGCATCCATCGCCGTTGGCGGTGTTGCCGTCATCGCAGCGCTCCGACCCCACCAGGACCGAGTCGCCACACTTGGGCAGGCAAGCCATCCCCTGGCTGGGACACACCCAGCCGGCCTCCACCTGGCAAGCAGCGTCGCATCCGTCTCCCGGGTTGATGTTGGAGTCGTCACAGGACTCGCTCGCCGTGCGCGAACCGTCCCCACAGATCTCGGCAAAGCAGGACACGCCCGGTTCGAGGCAGATGAACCCGGGCTCGAGGGCGCAGACGTCGCTGCACCCGTCCAGCGCCGCCACGTTGCCATCGTCGCACCCCTCACCGGGGTCGATGACGCCATCACCGCAAACCGGCCCAACGTCGATCGGGTCCGTTGGAAAGTTGTAGATGGGCGGGGTCCCACCGGTGTTCGTCCCGGTGGGGACGGCGGTTGGATCAGGTGGCGCCGCGTCGGAGTCGTCCGTCACTTCTGCGGGCTCTTCATCCGCCGTGACACCGCTGCACGCGGTGCCGAGAACAACGCCAGCCACTACCGCCAGGACCGCGGAGAAGATGCGATTCGGGTGCATGTCATCCCCTGTGAGCGACGCTTCGCCCAGCTCGAGCCATGATTCCAACCTGCAGGTCACCGCGCCGGAGCGATGAGGTCCGACTGCGGCACGATGAATCCCGCATACCAGACTACTAGTGCGCAGAGAACCACAGAGGAAGGGGACACTATGTGCCCCCGCTCGGGGGAATTCGTTCGCGGTCGATTCCTTCCTCGCGAGAAGCCAGTCGGGGCCGAGGACCTGCAGAATGCGCCAACTTGGGGATTGGCAGTGGTGACCACGGGTTAGCTCGGCTGCACGGTGGCGGACGGGGGGCTCCGGGGGAGCCCCTCGAGCACATTCTTGTGGTTAATGGGCGATCCTTGCCGAGGCCGACCCGGGCGGGTGGGCGCCCAAATCGGGAAACGTTACCGCTTCTCCCAGGAAAAAAAATCTTCGCCCCCCGCCCTGGGCACACCGCGGGCCCCCCGAGGCGCCACCGCGCCCCCCCTCCCCCTAGAACACTTCCCCGCTGGCGCTGCTGCCCCGTCGGTGTTCTAGGGGGCGACAACGGAGTCGCCACGGATCCGAGCCACGACGCGCACGCTTCCCTCGACCACGTCGGCCGAGACGTAGCCAACCCCCCCCTTGTTCTGTTGCACGTGGCGCAGCACGGCGGCCTCGGTGGAGAGGGAGGGTGGCGGACGGCTACCGTCGCGGATCTTCTGGTCGATCCAATATCGCTCGACCTCGTCCGGTGACAGGTCCAGGGCAACCTCGTCGAACTGCTTCCGTTGGTCGGACTGCTTGGGGAGATTGACGGGGACCGCCTGAACGCCCGACTCCAGGTTGCGACTGCGAGCCTTGAAGAGGCGGGCCAGCTGACCCTTGCTGAGGCTCTGGACGGACGTGGTGGAGTTGACGATGACCACCAGCTCCTCGCCCGCCGCGCGCGGCTCGCTGGTCCAGCTCGTGAGCCCGAGTAGCGTCAGCACCACCAGCCACAGTCGGACCGCTGCCGGGAAGTCTCGTTTCCTCTCCTTCATGGGACTCCTAGAACGCCACCGCCAGCTGAGCGAAGAAGCCGAGTCCGGTACCCAGCTCCTCGGCTCGGAAGTCGTTGTACAAGGATTCCATCTTGAGTGTGACGTAGGAAGATGGCTTGAGATTCAGTCCGGCGCGATACTGGTCGGTCCCGCGGAGCGCCTGGTTCGTGTCGGGCACCACCTGATCGAAGCCCAGATAGGGGGCAATCCGGAGCCCCCTCAGGACATTTCCTAGTGGCAGCTCGTAGGCGGCCAGGACATAGTATGCGTATCCGACAAAACTGGCGCTGTATGCGTCGGTGCCAGCCGGCGCGCCGCTGACGAGCACCGCCGTGTACTCGGCCGGCGCGGGGGTGTCGTAGAGGACCCGACGCAGCACGACCTCACTGGCGAGAGTGAGGCCCCAGCCAGTGACGCGCAGCGCACCGCTGATCGCAGCCTCGTCGTATTCCTCGGTCGTCTCGAAGCGAGCCCGAATCGGAGTTTCCGCGGAGCTGTCCAGCGTCATGTCCGACCCGAGCTCCACCACCGCGGACTCGGTGCGGTCCGAGTACTTGTTGAGCAGGCCATAGCTGCCAGCGGTGACGTGGAGCTCGCCGGGTGTCCAGTCGACGGTGGCCCCGAGCCCCACCGCCTTGTGGTCGTTCGAGTCGAGCACCTCGTCGAACGGGCCCCGACCGTTCGAGATCGTCAGCGCGGTGGACAATCCCAGCGTGTCCGTGATCGGCAAGCTGCTGGAGATCTGGAGACCGGTCTGGGCGCTGGGGATGTATTGATCGGTCATCAGCGAGGGCGGCAAGACGCCGATCAGCACTGGAGCCCCGTGGTCGGTGTTCCAGAGCCCGTACGGGGTCAAGAACCGCCCCACTCGCAGGTGGAACCAGTCCCGCGGCTCCCAGTCGAAGTGGGCGCGCTCGATGACCATCCCGTGGACGCGGTGCGGCGCCGTGGGATACGGCCCTTGAACCGTGGTGTTCTCCCGGGTGTATTGCCCGAACTGGCTCACGTCGCCCCCGACGTGGAGCTCCCCCACCCAGTCCGACTCGTAGCCGTGGGGCATGAAGGTGAGCCGAGTCTCGATCATCGTCGAGAGCGAGCGCGTCATCTGGCTCTTGAGGTAGAGGTTGATGCCACTCATGAAGAAGGTGGCGTCGACCGGAAAGACGAGCGCCGCCGGCCCCCGTCGCGGCGACAGGTAGGTCTTCGCCAGCGTGACGTCGAAGAAGCCCCAGGCAGAAAGCAACCGCTCCCGGCCGAACTGGTCCTCCTCCTGGAGCTGCTCGACGAGCATCGCGTTTGCTTCCTCGAGCTGCGTGACGCGCTCGCTCAGGGTCGCCTCCTGCGCAGCGCGCTCCCGCTCCTGCTCCGCACGCCTGGCCTCGGCTTGGCGCAGTGTCTCGAGCTCCGCCCCTTGCCGCTCGAGCCGCGCCTCGAGTGCGTGGATGCGACTCAGTTCGGCGTCATCGGCCACCGGAGAAACGGTTGGCCCCGACTCGCCGGCAGGCGCTGGCTCTGCAGCGGGCGGCTCGTCCACGGGCGCTGGCTGCGCGGAAACCGGCCCGACCGTTGCGACGACCACCAGCGGCGCGAGCGCGAAGACCAGACCGCGCGACGGCCTCGCGAGCGGTCTCACCCGCCAACCGTCCAGCGATCGCCGCCGCGTTCGCCCGCTCAGTCGCATGTGCACCCCACTCCCAGCAGCTGACCGTCATTCCCGTTGGGGATACACAGCGGTGCCGGCCAGTCCACGAGCGAGACGGAATCGCAGTCGCAGCACACGTGGTCGCCACCGCAGGCGGCCTGATCACAGCCCTCCACCGTACACATGCCCGGATCGGCCGGGGCGAACGGATTGAGCAGGCAGTAGCTGGCAGCACCACCGCACTCGCCCTGACCCGTGCAGGGGGTGCCCAGCGCGGTATTCGGGGCCCCGGCAGCCCCTCCCGCCGCCTGACCAGGGGCGCCGCCGGTGCCGGGGCTCGAGTCCGCGACGAGGCACACCTTCCAGTCGCTCTGATAGACGTAGCCCTCGGGACACCGGTCCGCCTCATCGATCGCACATCCGGTTCCAGCAGCGAACAGCCACAGTCCAGCGGCCACGACCGTCGGCGCGAGGCGCGATCCTTCCTCTCGGGCCACCAGCGGGATCCAGTGCAGTCTCGAGCGTTCTGGCATGTTCGTGAGCCGCGGACAGTCCCTTGGAACATGGCATATTCTCACGGATTCTCGGGTCTCGGCAAGAGAACCTCCACGGCGGGGCTGGGGGGGCAGGGGCTGGGGGGGCCGGGGCTGGGGGGGCCGGGGCTGGGGGAGCCGGGGCTGGGGGAGCCGGGGCTGGGGGAGCCGGGGCTGGGGGGGCCGGGACTGGGGGAGCCGGGGCTGGGGGAGCCGGGGCCAGCGGGGCGGCGCCGATGTAGGTACAAGCCCGCGCGGGTCCTCGACCGCCCCCGAACGCCGGTGGGGCAAATGAGCGTGACTCCCGGCGGTGCCGCCACCAGACGGTCGGAGCGGGTCCTCGCTCGCTGACGCGAGCTCCGGCCGTCTCGGTATCGTCCTCGGTCGTGAAATCGACCGCCCCCCGCAGGCGAAGAAACACGACCGAAGAAACGCGACCGAAACCCGTCCCCTACCTGGTGGCAACCGACTTGCCGGCATCTCGAACGAGCGATGAGCTTGAGCCTCAACCGGTGCAACCTGCCGCCGTGGATCATCGCGTCGCGAGAGTTCAACGAGGCGCCCGAGCCACTCATCATCCAGGGCGTCCACGCGTCGAATCGATTCCTGTTCGAGCAACTGGACGGCATCGAGAACCAGGGCGAGCGCGCCGAGTTCTTCAACGACTACATGTCCGTCAAGTTTCACCTACATCAGTGGGAGCAACAGGGCAGCGATCAGGCTCGGCGTGCCATCAAGAACAGCTACCGGCGGTTCATCCGGGGCTGGGGAGCAGACTCGAACAGCGTGGAGGGAGCCGTGCTGAAGGGGTGGGTCGAGAGTCGCATCGGGATCCCCCCCTCGTATCATCGTGAGCCCCTCCCCCTCGTCCGCTACGATGACTACACCCCCTACGCGCTGGACCGGATGCGCGGCAGTGCGCGCACCAACGACATCCACGGACAGCTCGACCTGCTCTACACCTACACCCAGTACGAGCTACAGCGAACGCGCCCCAGCGATCGCTGGCTGCGCCTCTTCCGCGGCACCTACGACGCCGACGAGCACGACGTGGTGGAGCGGCTGAGCCGCCGTGAGTACGTCGTACGGTTGAACAATCTTTGCTCCTTCACGACCGACAAGGAGCGCGCTTGGGAGTTCGGCAACACGGTGTGGTCCGTAGCCGTCCCAGCCTGCAAGATCTTCTTCTACGGCGACCTTCTGCCACAGAGCATCCTCAAGGGCGAGAACGAGCACCTGGTGATCGGCGGGGAGTTTCGGGTGCGCGAGGTCCTCTACTGAACGGCCGCACGTCCCGGAGCGTGCTGGGCGATACTGGAAGGAAACGACCGAGAAAACAGAACGGTGCACGATCGCGGTGAGAGCGAATAGACCATGGTCAGTACCGAGCCGCTGCCGTGCGTACAAGGCGGCCTTCGCAAACAGATTGCGCTCCACCTTCCGGTTGCCCCGCTGTGCAACGTGCACTGCGGCTACTGCCAGCCAGGCGGAGCGTGCGTGCATCACAGCACGCGACACAGTTCGTCGAAGCTGCTGACCGCCGAGCAGGCCGTGGACTACGCTCTCGAGTCACTTCGCCGTGAACCCCGGATCAGCCGCGTCGGTGTCAGTGGTCCGGGCGACCCATTGGCCAGCGCCGCGCTCACCTTCGCAACCTTCTCCGCGCTGCGCGAGGCGCTCCCGGAGATGCCGTTCTTCATCGTGACGAACGGACTCGAAGTCGAGGAACACGCGGTCCCCCTGGTCGAGGTCGGCGTGTCCCTGTGCGTGGTCACGATCAACTCGCTCGATCCCGATACGGTGGGCCGTCTGGTCGAATGGGTACGCGGTCCCGACGGCGTGGTGACGGGTGCGAGCGCCGCCCAGCTCTTGATCGACCGTCAGCTCGCCGGAGTGCGCGCACTGTCCTCCCAGGGCGTCAGCGTTCGCGTCAATTTCCAGCTCCTGCCTGGCGTGAATGACGCCGAGGTGAAGTCCGTCGCAGCCGCCGTCAAGCAGGCAGGAGCGGCATTCTTCCAGGTCATCCCCTTCGAGCCGCCCTCCTCGCCCGGGCCGTTCGCGACCATCCCCGCCCCGGACTCGCGGAGTCTCGAGGTGGCTCGTACGGGCGCCGCCGAGCACCTGACCCTGCTCCCCTCCTGCGCCACCTGCGCCGGGGACTCCGTGGGGTGCGGTGCGGACGTCAAGCACGAGGAGTTGCGCAGCGCCCTCGAGGCCTCGTCCCGCAAGCGGGACTCGACCATCCCGCAACCCGCCTCCCCGGTGTCGAGTGCTCCGCTGGCGGAGCGGGCCATCGCCCTGCCGCAACTGCAGCTCGTCGCGCGGGTAGCGCGCTGGCTGGCAGTGTCGGAAAAGGACACTCTGACCACTCTCGGCCAGGTGCTCGTGTGGTTGGACGAGCACCTCGGGCTGAAGCGGGCCGTGATCGCCCTGGCGGACGCTTCGGGGGAGGCAGTGCAGGCGCAGGTCACCCACGGCATCGATCCGGAGCAAGTCGAACGAATGCGCTATCGCCTCGACGAAGGCGTGACGGGTCAGGTCTTCGGCAAGGGAGAATCGGTGCTGCTGCCGCACCTGGGAGCCCATCCCGAATTCCTCGACCGGTCGGGAGCTCGGCGCGATCTCGACCTGAGCGAGCTGGCCTTCTTTTGCGTGCCAATTCTCGACCGAGGCACCGTCCTGGGCACGCTCTCTGCCGACAAGGACAATCGCCAGCTCAAGGACGCCGATGCCGACCTGCGACTGCTCGAGGAGATCGCCCAGCTCCTCGCCCCCTTCGTCCAGCGCCAGCGCCTGGAGGAGAGCCTGGCCCTGTTTCGCCGGCTGCGCAGCACGGAGGGTCCCTTCGCACGACTCCTCGGTCGGTCTCCCGCGATGGACGAGATCCGACGCCTCATCGCCAAGGTGGCCCCTGCCAACACCAGCGTGCTGATCACCGGCGAGACGGGGACCGGGAAGAGCGCGGCTGCCACCCTCGTGCACGAGCTGAGCCCACGCGCCGACGGTCCATTCATCGAGGTCAACTGCGGTGCCATCCCCGAATCACTGATCGAAAGCGAGCTGTTCGGACACGAGAAGGGCGCCTTCACCGGCGCCCTCAAACAACGCCTGGGCGTCTTCGAACGCGCCCGTGGGGGCACCGTGTTCCTCGACGAGATCGGGGAATTGCAGCCCAGTGCCCAGACCAGGCTGCTCCGGGTCCTGCAGACCAGACAGTTCGAGCGGGTCGGCGGCACCCAGACGCTGACCACCGACGTACGACTCATCGCGGCCACCAACAAGGACCTGTGGAGCGCCACCGTCGAGGGCAGCTTTCGTTCCGATCTGTACTACCGACTGAACGTTTTCCCAATCCAGATGCCCCCCCTGCGAGAGCGGGGCAAGGCAGACCTGATGCTGCTGGCCGACCGTTTTGCCGACCACCATGGCCGCGCGATGAGCAAGCCCATCTTCCGGATCGACACTCCGGCGATCGACATGATCACCGCGTACCACTGGCCGGGCAACGTGCGCGAGCTGGAGAACGTGATCGAGCGAGCCGTGGTACTGGCCGAGGGCGAGGTCATCCACGGACATCACCTGCCGCCATCCCTGCAGATGAACCGGTACGCGGACACCCCGGAGAACCTCGACTTCTCCACGCGGGTGCAAAACTTCGAGACCGAGCTGATCACCGAAGCGCTGAAGGACTGCAGCGGCAACCAAACGCGCGCTGCCGAGCAACTCGGCATCACGAAGCGCATGATCCAGTACAAGATCCGCAACTACGGGATCCCCTGGCAGCGCTTCGTGCCGCGCACCTGACCGAAGCGACTCCCCAGCCATCCGGTAGACCCACACCACGTGGTGGAATCGAGGTTCCCCCGCGGTCCTGTCAACACCGCACCGACCCGGACGCCAGCGCTACAGCGAGCAACACTTGCGTTGATCGCCAATGGAGACCAGCGCCACTTGGGATTGTATTCAAAGCCCGAGCCCGAGCCCGAGCCCGAGCCCGAGCCCGATCGATTGAATGGGAATGTTCCTTGTCCAGCGGACTGGCTTTCCATCGGACAGAGAGTGTGTTCCATCCTGGCAATGGAGCGGTTGGTCAAGCTGCGCGA
>JBNLDK010000152.1:0-33336 GCA_050304295.1 Polyangiaceae bacterium | reverse complement strand
GCGTCAAACGCGCATTTCGACCCCCATGGCCCACCCCCCGACCCATCGCGGACCGGCTCCGCCGGTCTCGTCTCTGTACCGCGCCCCGCCGCGCCCCGCCGCGCCCGCCGCGCCCCGCCCCGCCCCCCAGTCGCTCCCCCCACGCCGCGCCCACCACGCCCTCAGGGCTGGGTCGTCTGCACCACCTGCTGGATCGTGCCGTCTTCGTTGAAGTAGAGCCGATCGAGGCAGGTCGACCGCCGATAGGGACCGCCCGTGGGCAGGGCGCCGTTGTGGTACGTGATGAAGCTCGCGCCGTGGAAGTCGAAGACCGACTGGTGCACCGTGTCGCTGTTGGGAACACGATCCACGATCATCCCGCGCGCCTGCCACGGTCCTTCCGGTGAGGAGCTCGTCGCGTAGGAGGTGGTCTCCGGGAACCCCGAAGCGTAGGTAAGATAGTAGAGGTCGCCGCGCTTCGAGAGGAACGGCGCCTCCGTGTAGTTCTCCAGATCCTCGATGACGTGGATCTGCACCCCCGCGGTGCTGCGGTTCTCCATGATCCCACCGGCGGTCGTGTAGGTCTCGCCCTTCAGGTGGATCATGTCCGACTCCAGCTCCACCCAGTAGAGCACAGCGTTGCCCCAGTACATGTAGACGCGACCGTCGTCGTCGACGAAGACCGTCGGGTCGAGGTTCCGCCAGGTGTGCGTCGCGGACGAGATCCCGGCCGTGTCCCCCAGCAGGATGAGGGGCATGCCCCGCGGATCGGTGAACGGACCCTCGGGGCGGTCCGCGACGGCCACCCCGATCGAGATCCCGTACTCCGGCTGCCCCCCTTCCACGGGCGCGTAGAAGTAGAACTTCGGGTTGCCGCTCTCGTCGTCGCGGTGGACCACCTCCGCCGCGTTGGCGTTGCCCACGTCACCGGTGCGCGCCCAGTCGAAGGTGTCCGCGCGCATCACCGCGCCCTGGTTCTCCCAGGTCAGCAGATCCGAGGACGCGAAGAGGTAGTAGTCGTACATGAGGTAGCCGCTACCCCCCGCTGCCTGCTCGTCGTGACCGGTGTAGAGGTAGACCCGATCCTCCCAGACCATCGCGGCCCCATCGGCAGTGAAGAGCGGGTCTCCAGGTCCGTTCGTGGGGTCGGGTGCGTCGTACTTGATGATCGGGTTGTCGAACGCGGTCGGGGGCGGAGTCACGACGCCACCACCGGTAGCCTCGCCTCCCCCACCCGCCGAGCCCCCGACGCCCGCCCCGCCGACCCCAGCCCCGCCGACCCCAGCCCCACCCGTGCTCGCCTCCCCGCCGGTGCTCGTGCCACCCACTGCCGCCCCGCCTCCCGTTCCGCCGCCAGTGGTCACCCCGCCCGTAGTCCCGCCCCCACCGAGGGCGCCGCTGCCGCCACTCGCGCCGCTGGCCGCTCCTCCGCTCGCGATGCCACCCAAACCGCCCACCCCACTGCCCCCGGTGGTCGGCACCCCACCACTCCCGACAGCTCCCCCAACCCCAGCACCACCCCCGCCGGTGGTCGGCGCACCGCCGCTGCCCGTGTCAGCGCCCACGCCTCCCGAAACCGAGCTGCCCCCACTCGCGTCGGCCCCTCCCGCATCACCGGGATCACCAGTCCGCGCTCCTCCACCCGAGTCCGTTCCGCACCCGCACACGAACCCCATCGCGAACCCCACCAGCAACGCCCCGCGCAGCGAGGGGCGGGACGCTCCCCCCCCAACCCGGGACCGCGGGATCAAGACCCAGGACCCGATCGAGCACACGGGCGGAACGCCACGGAAGCAGTGCGGAGCCATCCCCCGACGCTACTCCCACACCGCGCGACCCACCACCGCTCAGCGCACCTCACCCGGCCCTGCCGGCACCGGACCCAGCACCTCCACCGGACCCAGCACCTCCACCGGACCCGGCACCTCCACCGGCACCGGACCCAGCACCGCCGCCAAACCCACTCCCCCCACCGGCACCACCGACACCGGCGCCGCCAGCGCCACCGGCTCCAGCGCCTCCCCCGAGTGCCGGTCTCCGCCGTGGCGGTCGCGACGAGGTCCCGGGCTGAGGATACCGGCGCGACCAGCGCGGGTAGTTCCCAAACTCCGCGTTCTTCCCCTCGGGCAGCCACTCGGGAGGGAGGCGATAGGATCGGTACACCCAGTTCGCGCGCTGGCCCGAGGTGACGGGGACGTAGAGGTAGTTCCAGACGACCTGCTTGTCGGGCGTGACCTCGAAGATGTGACGCTGCATCCCGCTGGTGATCAGCGTGTTGCCGTTGGGGAGCCGCTGGGCACTGCTGACGTAGGGGCTGTAAAATCCCTCGCCCTCGCCCTCGCCGTACGACCAGACGACCTCGAAGGTCACCGGGTTGAACTCCAGCACGCGCGAGTAGTCGCGCCTGACGATGGTGCCCCACCCGGACTCACCGCCGTTGTCGAAGACGAGGATGTTCCCCGCACCGGGCAGCCCGCGGGGGATCATGTGCGCGTGGTGCTGCCCCGCAAACTGTCCCAGCCGCTCCTCGGGTCGCCCCTCGAACACGGGTCCAATGCGCCACACGACCTCACCCGTCTCCCGCGAGATGATCAGGACGATGCTCGCCTGCCGCGAGGAGTAGATGAAATTCGAGGGATGGAACTGCTCGTAGCCCTCGTCATACCAGTGGTTCTCGCCCAGCTCCGAGAGGCTGTTGCCATGCAGCCACTCGAGCCGCGCCGTCCCCAGTCGCGTGCGGATGTCCTCCCGCGCCGCCTCGTCGAAGCCAAACTCGTCAACGTGATCGGCCGCGTGCCACTCGAACCCCGTCAATGCCCCGGACCCATCGAGCTCGTAGATGACGTCATCGTCGAGGGGAGCATCGCGGATCTCTGGCACGGTCTTCTCGAGGTGCGCCAGCACCAGCGTCTTGCCGTTGGGCACGAAATCCTGACCGGGCGCGTAGTAGCCGACGGGATTGCCCTCGCGCTCGAAATCGTGGTGGTGCCGCGCGACGTGGGTCCCGTTCACCCGCACGAACCAGTCCCGGAAGGACCACTCGAGCTCTCCATCCCAGGAAACCTGCTGCATGTGCTCGCAGTCGTAGGACCCCGGCGTCACGCCAACGCAACCGATCAACGACCCGCCCGGCAGCATCTTCCCGGGGTTGCCGGTGATCGTCCAGCGATGGACCGTGGTGCCCTCCATGTCGACTAGCATCGCCGTGAAGTCGGGTCCCGCGTCGACCTCCGGAATGCTGATCAACGTGTAGCCGTCACAGCGCTCGCCAGGTGCCGCATCCGCGGCCCCGCCCGCACCGCCGCGACCCGCCCCCGCCACACCGCCGGCGCCACCATCCCGGTCGGCGCCGGCTGCCGCCCCACCCTCGCCGGCCGCACCAGCGGCAGAAGTGCGCAACAGACTCTGGGCTCCGGCCAGTCCCCCCCCACCTTCCTTGCTGACGGCGCCAGCTGCCCCGCTCACGCCCCCGGCCCCGCTGCTCCCGGTCCCCGTCGACGCCTCCGCCCCGGCCCCCCCCGACTCGGGAGAAGAATGCCCACCCTGACCGCTCGACGCCCCGTTGCCCTCTGCCGCCGATCCGGCGTCGGAGCCCTTGCAGCTCGCCGTGACGGGCAACACCAGCAGAGCGGAAGCGAGAAACGTGAAGCGGGGAACAGAGAAAGAAAGTCGAGGCATGACCACCTTGCAGGGCGCTGGACGCCACGCGGAAAAAGCCACGAGCGACGCACGGGCCACACTGCCTAGCGAGACAACCGGACCCAATCTCAGCTGGTTCCTGCACCCTTTCACGGATGGCCGGGTGCTGCAAATCCCTCATGGAAACCCCAGCACCGGCTCGCGCTCCCACACCGACCGGTGCCCCGGGGTGCTCGGGGCGATGCCCCTGCGCTCGTCTCGGATACGGTCGCCTGAACGCAAACTTTCACCCAGCCGGCACCCGGATCCGGAGCGGTTCTGGAGGTCCCCCACCGCAGCGAGGTGAGCGCTGAAGGTGTGGTCACCGGAGAGCGGCCGCGCGCTACCCGCAGCCGCCGGCGATCTTTTTCCGCTTCTTCGCGGCAGCGGGCTTCTTGCCAGCCAGCTGCGTGGGAGCAAAACCCAGTGACGACAGGCGGCTCAACGCATCGAGCACGCGCCGCGGGTGATCGGTCTTGCCCTCGGCCAGGAACTGCCTCACGGCGGCAACGGAGGCGTCGTAGCCGAACGGTGCCGGCTGGTCCGTGAAGGCGGCCACCGGCAACTCGAAGGTCAGGTAGAAGGCCTGTGCACCGCCGCGCACGAAGTGCACCGTTCGATCGGGGTCGAGGGCCACTACCTCGGCTGCCAGCTTGGAAGCCGCCGCGTCGGTCGCCGCCATGATCAGGATGGCCTGGCGATCGGAGGCCTGATTCAGGAGTCGTCGGGGGGATGCCTCGGGCGCGCTGCGCGCACTTGGCAAGTGGTAGGCGCGAAACTGAGCGGGGGAGCGCACGTCGACGACGGCGACGCTGCCCTGGCGCTCGACCAGCAGCGCCGCGGACTGGTAGACGTCGAGCGCGCGATCGGACGCCTCCAGCTCTGGCGGGGGGTAGGACGCAGCCGAGTGCCCCGCGACCAGGGACGCGACCAGGTACGCGGCGGCCACAGTGACGAACGCGACGGCACCCGCGACGTTGAACCGCTTCATGACGCCTGACTCCTCGAGCGATTGACGAGCGCTTCGATCTTGCCCACCGCGGCGAAGGCGCCCAGCGCGAAGAGCACCACGGCCAGGACCATCGGTCCGGAGGGGATCCCGAAGTACTCGTGGAGGAGCACCCGCCCCATGGCCGTGCTGTCGCGGAATCCGGCGAACAGGTCGTAGGAGACGGTGAACAGCATCGATCCGCCAAACAGACCACCGAGGAAGAAAATCGCGTCGAGCTTGCCGCTGGCGGTGCCGACCAGGGACGTCCCCGGGCAGTAGCCACCGATGATGAAGCCCGCGCCAAGCAACAGCCCCCCGAAGAGCTGCGGCAGCACGTAGGTCGGCAGCAGGCCGACGTTGCCAAGCGGCATGATCCCGGCGAGATCGAGCAGGTAGACGCCGAGCATCGCCGTGACAATGGCGGTGAACATCACGCGCATCACGCGGAAGTCACGCCCGTAGAAGATGGACGCCAGGTTGTCGGCGCGTCCAAACCCTCCTCGCTCGAGGAAGAATCCAAAGCCGATCCCGGTGACGAGCCCGATCCCGAGCTCGGCCACGGGGCTCAAGTTCATGGAGAGTGCTAGCGGTGCTTCCATGGTGATTTCCGTTGAAACTTCAGATCCATTGTTTGCGGACGAAGTAGGCGAGTGCATACGCGCCGCCAAAGACACTGAACATGAACACCCAGCTGCCCAGCGCCAGCTGAGCGCCCCCGGTGAGGGCTTGCCCGCTGGTGCAGCCGCGAGCGATCTGGGCGGCAACCCCACTGAGGGCGCCGCCCACCAGGGCCAGAATCCAGCGAGCATCACGGTTGCTACGCGGGCCGTGCACCGTCTCGACGCGGAAGCGCCGACCGGTGATCGCCCCGAGCAGTCCCCCGATGAGGACGCCGATGGCGACGAACACGATCCAGGAATCGAACGCGCCAACGCCCGGCGAGAAGTACTTGCCGATCAGCGGGTGGAACTCCGCCCAGGTGGGATTGAGCGCATGCAGGACGGCCGCTTGCGCGTGGCTCACCGCCCCGCTCGCACCGAGCCCTCGCCCGGTCACGACGAAGCTCGCGAGTAGCACCAGTCCCAGCCCGAACCCGGCCAGATAGGGATTCCAAAGAGGTTTCTCTTCCTTCATCATTCCTTCTCCTGCTCGGTCGCTTCGAACTGCTCCGCCCACTTCGTGGCGTGTGCCGCCGCGTGTTCGAACGAGACTTCACCCTTGAGCATGCCGCGGAGCGCGGGGCGCTCCTCGCGCATGATCACCGCCATGGTGAGGTGCACGCCAAGACCCAGCAGGACCAGCATGATGCCCACCTTGTGAACCAGGATGGCGGCCGCCACGACGCTGGCCGGCCCCAGGTGGAACGCCATCACGAACCCGCTCGCGATGATCAGCGTGGTCGCCGCCAGCACGCTGAGCGCGAAGAGCTTCTGCCCAGCGTTGTACTTGTCCTGGGGTGGCAGCTTGCCCGTGCCGATCCCGAGCATCGTCAGCGGCTTGCAGGTGAGCCAGCGGAAGTCGTCCCCCGTCAGCCACACCTCACGGATCGCGTCGATACCACCACGCTTCTGGTGCAAAAACCCCGGGACGATGACGAGAGCCCACAGGATCCCCCACACGACGTGCAGGAGCAGCAGGCGGTCGTGGCCCCCGACCAGGGCGGCCAGCGTTGCTGGTAGTCCCGAGCCGAACAGAGCAAACGTCGGGGTGGCCAGGATCGCGGTACCCGAGAGGAGCAGCACGATCCAGCTCACCGCGTTGAACCAGTGGAGCACTCGCATCCCGAGACTGTGGCGCTTGACGAACTTCGGCGGGTTGCTGACCGGCCTGCCCTCCCCTGGCGCCGCCGGCGGCATGGAGTCGCGGGCGCAGCGGTTCCTGAAGTTCATGACGGCCCCACCGAGGAGCGCAGCAGCGGCGACGGCGGGTACGGCGTACTGAGCGACGGGGCGTGAGTAGCCGCCCCAGAGTTTGGTCAGCCAGGAGCTCGTGGGCTGGCGTACCACAGCGCTCTCGAGGAGGTGCCGGCGCTTGGGTTCGGGGGCGAAGTAGACCTTCGGTCCGACCTGGACTTCGGGGGTCGTGAGCGGCTGGGCGCCACGCTCGTCGATCAGCTGGACGAGCCTGCCGCCGGGATCGTCCAGGTCGCCGAAGGTGCGACACTCGGCCAGACAGGTGGCGACGCACGCGGGCTGATCGCCCCGGGCAACGTAGGGAGCGCAGAGATTGCACTTCTCGACGATTCCCTGGGCTGCGTCCGTGTGCCGAGCCCCGTAGGGGCACATCGGAACGCAGTTCCCGCAGCCGATGCACACGTCGGGATCGACGACCACGACGCCGTTCTCGTTCGCGTAGGTCGCGCCGCTCGGACAATCGGTGGTGCACGGGTGGCCCTCACACTGCATGCACAGCCCGGGATAGAACGTCAGCTCGAGGCCCGCGGCTCGAGTGCCCCGCTCGTAGGTGTGCACCCAGTCGCGAGCGGCGCCGGGACCGGAGTCCCAACGCTCCTTGCACGAAGTGACGCAGGCCTGGCAGCCAACGCACTTGTCGAGCTCGATCATCATCCCAAAGCGCACGGGAGCACCTCCGCGTTGCTGTCGGCGGGACGGACCTGGACGAACTCGGTCCTCATGCCCGTCGAACCGCTGATGGGATCCACCACATAGTTGTCGATGAGATCAGAGTCGCTGCCCCCGACGTTCCGGGCCCGGCTGAGCCCTGGAGCTCGGTGACCGAATCCGTGCACCATGTAGACGGTCTTCGGCATCAACCGCTCGGTGACGCGCAAGGGCAGCGGCCCGGCCACGTCACCGTGCCGATTCTCGACCAGCACCGGCTGCTGGTGGGATAGCCCGAGCTCTGCCGCACAGCTCGGGTGCATCCAGAGACAGTTGGTCGGGTCGACGTCGAACAGGATGTCGTTGTTCTGGGTGCGCCCGAAGGTGTGCAGCGGACTCCGCCCGTACAGCAGGCGGAACGTTCCCTCCGGTGGATCCGGCTGCGGCGCGAAGGTCGGCAGCGGCGCGAAACCCGCGTCGGCGAGCTGCTGGCTGTACAGCTCGACCTTGCCCGTCGGCGTGTGCCAGTGCACCTCCTCGTCGGGTGCGAGGTACGGCGGGCGGGAGGGCTCGGTGAAGTGAATGCCCTTCTCCTTGAGCTCCTCGAGGGTGACGCCGGATCCCTCGAGACGTTTCTCGAGGTACTCCTCGAAGTCGCGATACGCAAAGAAGTCGCCCACGCCGAGCTCGGTGGCGAGCTCCTTGGCGATCCGCCAGGCGGGGCGGGTATCGTGGGGCGAGCGGACGACGGGCTGACGAAGACCGATGTACGGACGCTGGCCCCCGCCGAGCTTCAGATCGTCGTAGCGCTCGAGGTAGGTGTCCTCGGGGAGCAGCACGTCCGCGTAGTTCGTGATCTCCGTCGGCTGGATGTCGCAGACGACCAGCATGTCCAGCTTCTCGATCGCCTCGACGGTCTGGTGCACGTTCGGCATCGATTGGACCAGGTTGGTCCCGTGCACGAACCAGCCCTTGATGGGGTAGGGATCTCCGGAGAGGGTGGCTTCACGGATCCCGTTGGTGGTGACCTCCTGGGCGAACGGGTAGCGATGGCCAGCCTGGTCCACGTGGGGCTTCATGTCGGGGAAGTCAGGTCCCGGGAAATCCTCCAGGCTCGGCGGGGGAGACCAGCGGTAGATGCCGCCCCGGTTCCACCACGCCCCGAGCAGCGCGGTCAGGATGGCCTGAGCACGGGCGCGCTGGGTGTCGGCCTCGCCGTACCAGGCGACGTGTCGTCCGGGGTGCACCATGACTGCAGGTCGGGCTTGGCGCATCAATTCGTAAGCGCGGCGCAGGTCGGCGACCTCGACGTCCGCCTGTCGTGCGGCCCAGGAGAGCGTGAATGCCTCCACGTGCCGACTCAGCTCGTCGAACCCGGTGCAGTGCTGCTCGACGAAGGTCCTGTCGTACGCTTTTTCGACGATCAGCTCTCTGATCCAAGCCAGAAGCACAGCGGTGTCCGAGCCCGGTCGAACGGGTAGCCACACGTCGGACTTGGAGGCGACCGTGCTGTAACGCGGATCGAGCACGACGAGCTTGGCGCCCCGGGCCCGCGCGCGAGCAAACTCCTGTACCTGACTGTTGTGGGCATTCTCACCGAGGTGAGAACCGAACAGGACCATGCACTGGGTGTGTTCGAAGTCGAGCGGTTCGGGACTGGGCAGCTTCTCGCCAAACGTGAGCTTGTAGCCAACGTTCCGTGGCCCCTTGCACTGCGCGTACGAGGGTCCGGCGAAGTTGGGACTGCCCAGTCCGACCATCATCGTGCGGAGCAGGGGTCCGCCCGTCCCGTGATAGAACAGGGCCAGTGCTTCAGGTCCATGGGCGTCGATGATCTGGCTGAATCCGCGGGCGATGGTCTGATAGGCGACCTTCCAGCCCACGCGTTCGAACTTGCCTTCACCGCGCTTTCCGACGCGCACCATCGGGTACTTCAGGCGATCCTGGTCCCGGACGAACCCGGCCCCGGCATTCCCGCGACCACACAACCTTCCCTGCGCGGTCGGGTACTCGGGGTGGCCGCTCAAGGAGAGGACCTGGTTGCCCTTCACGTGCGCCACCAGGCCGCAGTTCCAGAAGCAAAGCTCGCAGTAGCTCGGGAGGCTCGCATCGGCGGCCGGTGCCTCCGGACCGCGCAGGAGACTGAAGGCCCGCGCGTCCGTCCCGGTCGATGTCACAGCCCCCACCGCAGAAGTGGCGCCGGCGATCTGGAGCCAGCGGCGTCGAGTCAGGCCGCCAGCGTCGCTATTCGTGGTCATGTCCCTCCGCGCAGCGGTTAAGCACTCGCCGTTACGTAACGTTATCCAGGATACTGAGACGACGTTTTCCCCCGCTTCTCAGGAGCGGATGGCGGTCTCAGGTCGCAGTTCAGCCGTTCGAGCCACCAGCGGCGGAATGGATTCGTGCCCGGTGAAGAAAAAGTCCGGGTTCATCCAGACGGCGGGTCGAAGGGCTACCGCTCGCGACAGTCGCGGCGTTCTCGATGGCGGCAACTAGGCCGGCGGGAACCGCTCCGCCCAGATGTACTTCATCGTCGGACCGAAAATTCGGGCCCCCGTTCGTCGGCGAGGCGCCTCTCGTCTGGGGGGATTCGCGCTGCAGGTCACCGGAACGGTGGGGGCGGCTCCAACCGCCCGTCGCCACCGTCTGCCCCTTCGTATCCCCAGCACGCGACCGTGCGGTCGGCACGCATGGCGCAACCGTGGCCGAGGCCGATGGCGACCTGCTCGAAGGTCCCCGTCGGCGGGCGTCCCTGACGGCAGTCGTAGGCATCGCAGACGTCCTCGGTGCCGGCGCCCCAGCAGGCGAGCGAGCCATCCTCGGCGACCGCGCAGGTCGTGAAATCGCCCGCCGACACCTGCCGAAAGCGGCCCCCGGGTGGCGTGCTCTGCCCGTGGTTGACCAAGGTTCCGTAGCACGTCTGAGCGGGGTCGTCCGACGGTTCCCCCGCTCCCCAGCAATGGACCTCACCGGCAGAATCGAGCGCGCAGCTGTGCAGGTTGCGGGTCGCGAGTGCCACGAACTGTCCCGCCGGCGCGTCCAGCTGTCCGGCGTCCGGACACTGGTCGTTGCCGGAGCTCCCCCAGCACAGGAGGGTGCCATCGCCAGCCCGGATGCCGCAGAGGTAGGTGTCTCCGACAGCGATCTGATCCAGTGCGTCGCCGGGTGGGTCCAGCAGATCGCCAAACCCTATCGGTGAATCGCACACCACTCGTGATCCGGTCTCGATCCCACAGATCAGCCCCACGTCGAGGTCGAGGGAAGAGACGGCGACCGTCGGCGCGTAGTCGACCACAGCCCCCTCGGAGCTCTCCTCGTTGAAGCAGGCCACCGTTCCGTCGGCACGGACCGCGCAAGCGAGCCCGGGCCCGGCGTGGATCTCGGCGAAGGTCCCGTCTGGAACGAGTTGCGTGTCGGCGTCTCTTCCCCAGCAGGTGACGGCCCCCGTCGCGTCCAAGGCGCAGGCGGAGGTTCGCATGACGGCGATCTGGTGAGGCGGCAGCCCTCCCGGCGCCGCGCCGGCGCCGCCCAAGGCTTCCTGCCCACCGCTGGCGGCAGTGGCCCCGCCCGGATTGTTGGAACCCGTGCTGCCGCTTCCCGCGCTGCCTGATGCAGCGCCACCCGTTGGACCGACACCACCGGTTTCGCCAGACCGCCGGTCGTCGTCGCCGCCGGTCGAGCCGCAACCGATGAGCACCAGCAACGCCAACGCACTGAGCATTCGAAGCGCCATGGCGAGACTCTACCGGCTCACTCCAAGCTGTCGAACCAAAAGCGCCGCCTCCGAAGAGCCGGCACTTCTGGTTTGGGCAGGACTCCTGCATCCATTGCCCCAGTTCGGTTCAACACACCCGAACTGGTGGATCAGCAGTCTAGAAGACGATGATCTCTGGCTGGCACAGGTTGTTGGAGCAGTTGTCGCTCTGGCACTGATAGTCGCCCTGGCAGTAGTCGTTGTTCGGGCGCTTGCCGCTGCACGTCGGAGTGGGCTGGATCTGCACGGGCCCGACCATGTAGGGCTGTGGCTCGTAGCAGAAGAGGTAGTCACCGTTCTGGCAGCACTCGTAGTGATTGTTGCAGCTCATGCCAGCCTGTCGGCAACCCGAGCAGACCGGAGGCGCGGCGTAGTCGACCCCTTGAATCGGACCTCGCCACAAGCTCATGTCTTCCGTGCAGCACTCTCCGAAGTCGATGACGTCGTCACCGTCTGCGTCCGGCACGGTCTCGTCTTGTCCGTAGCAGGCCTGGCAGTACTCGGGCCCACCGGGGGACCGCGGCGAACACGTCACGCCCGCCCCGAAGTCGCAGCACTGCTCATCTTCGGTGCAATGCTCGCCACCGCTGGCGGTCCAGGGGGTCGTTTCCACGCAGGGCTCACAGGTTCCCACGCCCGTGAGGTCGTTGAAGACGCAGCTGTTGGTGCCGCCGCAGCAATCGAGGTCGCTGGTGCACTCGGCGCCGGCCGCGCTGCACGCGCAGTATCCCGAGTAGAAGAGCTTCTCGACGCGACCCGGGTCGAGGTCGACATAACGCGGATCGTCGTCCCCAATCCCACCGGCGGCACCGGTGCCAGTCCCACCGACCGGAGTGGTGCCACCCGTAGAGGTACCACCGGTAGCCGGAAGGCTTCCCGCTGCGCCCGCGGTACCGGCGCCAGGATCGGGGAGCGGCGGCAGCGGGCCTGGATCGTCAAGGTAGGCCAGCTGAACGAACTGCAGCGGCATGCGCACTCGACCAAGGACGCCTCCGTCGCTACCAAAGGGTGCCGACCCACCGCCGTGAATCAGCGGGATCACGATCGGATCGAGGGGAGAATCGAAGCGAGCGATGACCTTCGACCACGACTTGCTGAAGAACAGGAACTTGATCCTCAGCTTCGCCGAGATGGTGCCTTGCAGAATGTCTCGGATCTCGACCGAAGCACCGAACTTGTAGGTCCCGAAGAACTCGTACTGCTTGGGCGGACCGGAGGGGAACTGCATGTTCGTCGCCGACGCCACCTTGTCAGTCAGGTCAGGCGCCATGGCAGTGTCGTCTTCGACGGCCCGCACTCCGATGCCCGCACCCGAGTAAAGGGGCACCAGCACGTTGGCCAGGGTGATGTCCCCGGCAATGCCCACCTTCGCACTCAGGGCACCCCAGTCGAAGCCGACCCCGAGGAAGAGCGACACCCCGGCTCCCGCGAAGGGGGTCACGGTGGCATCCACCGAGGCCAGCGTTGCATCGGAGCCGTTGTAGACGTTGACCAGATCGCCAGGCGTGAGCGAAGCGGTCAACTCTCCCGCGATCCCATACTGCGCGAATGCCTCGATGGTGAGGTTCATCGGGATGGGGCCGATCGCGAAGTTCATGTTCGCGATCTGCTGGGTTTCGCGCCGCGACTCGTCGACCTGGCTGTTGACGTTCTCGAGGAACGGAATGCTGAGCGACGGGCCTTCCGGCAGCGAGTCTCTCAGCATCGTGGCTTGCGCAACCGCGAGCCGCTCCAGTTCGCCCTGGTAGTACTCGATGAAGTAGTTGATGGTCTGCTCGGGCGTAACGCCGTCGCAGCTCACGAACGGGTGAGCCTCCGAGGGGAAGTGGGCAGGAACGCCATCACCGAGGACCTGCTCGCAGAAATCCGGAGCCAGTCGGTTGCCCGCAGCAACGGCTTCTTGCTGCTGACGGATCAGCTCCTGCGCGTCGCGCATCGCCTTGACGCCGCGACCCACCTCGGCAACGTACTCGTCGAGCAGGGCTTCGCACTCGTCACTGTCATCGTCGAGCGTGCGAGCTTGCTGCAGGATCTCGTAGTCCTCGGTGTCCATGAGGACGGGAAGAAAGTCGATGCCGAAGAGCGCGAGGCGAGCATCGGCGGTGATCCCGCAGCGCTCTGCAACCAGCACGGCGTAGGCGTCGAGGATGTTGACGTGACCCGACACCTTGAAGAGGTTGAAGCCCACGCCCGCTGACGCCGACGCATCCGCTCCGATCTTGAACTCCGCATCGCCGAGCGGAAGCAGGTCCTTGGGGATCTCGTAGAAGAGCGAAAGGTTGGGATCGAAGTCGAACGACAGAGGGCCCGCTCGCTCGGTCGTTCCCTGCTTGTCACCGAAGTCGTCGGCGTCGGAGACGTCGCTGCGACCGAACTTCTCGCTCTGATCGACGTCGTACTTGCACCACGGGTGGTTGCCGATGCCAAAGCTACACGCAGGCTCACCGTCGCCTCCGCAGGAACCGAGCTCGGACTCGGCCGTGGGGTACTCGATGGGCGGCTTGGGGTCGGGGGTGGGAAGGATCGCGTCGGCCACGACCTCTTCGGGCTCGAGGTTCGAGTCGTCGACCTCGCGCGGATCCGCTTCGACTTCCGGCTGGGGTTCGGGGCAAAGGAGGGTGTGCTCACAGCGGCCGATGAACTCGTCGTCGTCGTTGGCAGCGCACTTCTCCTCCGGCTCGCCGCACGCGAAGGAGCGGTAGCAGATCCCGATGCAGTTCTCTCCGCTCGCGTCCCGGTCGTCGCACTTCGAGGACTTTGCGGGGTCGATGCAGATCTGCTGGCCCCCGCGATCGATACAGACGCCAGTGGTGCACCCGGCGTCGGCGCAAGCGAGCGGCTGCCCATTCGAACCCAGCACCGCGCACTGCGTGATGCGACCGCAGTAGCCGGACGAGCAGTAGGGGTCCGCCTTGCTGCAGGGCTCACCGGTCGTGGAGGCCAGGTTGCAGAACACTCGCTCCACGGAGCTGAAGGAATTGCAGGATTCCCCGACGCCAGCCACGGAGGCGAAGCCGGTGCAGTACTGGTCGCAGAGATCCTGCTCCGCCTGGTTCTGGGGTTCGCTGGGGCAGTTGGCGTTGCACTCCGCGACCCGAGCCGCGGCGATCGCCGCGTCCGCTTCGGTGGCGCCCTGGTCCTCGTCGAGGACCGGGAAGAACTCGATGTCCTCGTCGACGGCACCGCCGTCCACGCAGTCGCCTTCGAGATCGTCCTGCTGCTCTGGCGCCGGGCAGTCGAGGCCCGGGTAGAAGTCACAGGCGCCGTCGTTCTCGACGTCGTCCCAGGGAACGAGGTGGAGCAGCGGCTGCTCGCAGACGAAGGGACGGGACTCCGTGCAGTCCGCGTCCGTCCAGAGTCCGCTCCCCTGCATCGCGAGGCAGTCGCCCGCGGCGCTCGGGGCGGTCAGCGACCACTGGTTGAATCGGTGGTTCACCGGCTCCCCATCGACCCAGAAGGACCGAGCGCTGCGGTTGCCGTTGGCGCTCCAGAACCATTGATCCGGAGTCTCCAGGGCATTTCCGCCCAGCCAGGCCCCGTCCTGCATCACGCTGCTGATCCAGGCATTCTCGACTCGGTCGTCGATGGCCACGAGGGAGCGATCCGGGACGGTGTTACAAGCGGCTTCTGCTTGCTCGAAGGTGACCGGTCCGGGACAGAACCAGTAGAGACGGTCACGAATGACGCGGAAGAAGCAGCCGCTCGGCTGTGGTGCACAGCTCGGTGTTCCGCACGACCCCGCGCCGTCGCACGCGGCCTGCTCGCGGTTCAGTCCGCAGGCCTCGACGATGCAAGCGTCGCCAGCGGGCTGCAGGTTGCCGCGATCTGAGCAGCCGCAGTTGCCCGGGAACGACTTGGCGGCGTCTGCTGGGCAGCGATCGAGGCAGTCGGGGACGAGATCCCCGTCGCTGTCAGTGTCCGGTGTTCCGCACCCGCAGATCCCGGGCTCGGTCTTGTTCGGATCGAGCAAGCACGTCTCGCCGTCGTCGGGGGTCTTGTCGCCGTCGGTATCGCGTGGCCCGTCCGCGATCCCCGTCCAGTCCAGCTCGAGCGGAACGATGTGACAGTCGGAGAAGACGTGAATGACGCGCCCGAAGAAGGCCCCCCGGTGCTGGTCGGAGGTGGGTCGGTGCAGATCGATGGTGCCGTTCGGAGCCACCATGGTCCCCACGAACGGAGCCTGGAGGAACGCTGACGTCTCGCCCCGGAGACCGACCAGGAGCTGCCCCTCTTGCTCGGCACCCATGAAGGCACCCTTGTAGACAAAAGCACCCTTGACGTAGATGACGACCGGGCCGGCCGCATTGTCGAGCTCGATGCGACCATCGGGTTCCGTGTTGAAGGAGTCGAAGTAGTAGGTGCCAGTGCGCAGCGTGACGACGCCCGAGTTGTGAACGTTGAAGACCCCGTAAGCACCCGGGTCAACGACGAGGGCCTCGTTGATGGGATCGGGCAAGGTGGCCACATCCTCGGGGAACTCGACCTCCCAGGAGAGGATTCGAGGGGTCACCAGGGAACCGGGCTGCTCCCCACCGAGGATCTGGACGGAGGCGTCTTGCCTGACGATCTCGCCAGCGGCGCGAGCGTAGCCTTCGATCAGCGCCTGCGAACGGGCGAAGAGGACGTCCCCGGTCGCAATGACGTTGGTGTGACCTTGCACCGCGCTCCCAACCTCCAGACCCGACGGCCCGAGACTGGCCACGTTGGTGAGCGCTCCCGCCGTGCCCACCTCGACTCGATCGTCGATCTGCAGGTACTCGCTCGCCGAGAGGATCATGGACGAGCGACTGTGAGTCGAGGGAATGACCACCTCGAACGTCGTCAGGGGGTCTTCGGGGTCGTTCGGCTCCCCGGACCCGGTGAGGACGATGTTGTCGAGGAGGTAGGCCGACGAGGAGCCCGGACCGTTGATGATGATCCGAATGCGGAGGTCGTCGTAGTCACCGGCCAGTTGCGTCTGGAGCTCACCCGACAGCGGGAACGTGAGTGTCGAGTACTCCCCAGCGGGCAGTCCAACCAGTGTCCGGACGCCAATCTCCGACCACCAGATCTGTGCTGACGGAGCGACGAGGACCACGCGAATGTCGCCCCAGTTGGTGGTCTGAGGAATGCTGATGTCGAGGCTGAGCGTGTCGCTCGTCGCGCCCAGGCTGCTCAGAGGAACCGAGACGACCTCCGTCCAGCCGTTGGTGGTCAGCGCCAGTGCCTGACTCCCTTGAGTGACGGTGGAGCTCGCCGAGATGGAGCCGCTCGATGCGGTCCAGTCGCTGGTGGGGTTCTCGAAGCCGAGAACGGCGACCTGGGTAGCGGTGAGTGCGCTCCCGATCTTGCCGGTCTGGGACGGGGCCTTCTCCCCCGAGCAGCCAGACGCGAGACTGACCAGCAGCAGGCCAAGCGCAAAACCCAACAGCTCGAACGCCGACCTCACACCTCGGTCGATCCCCTGTCGTCGGCACCCTCTTGCTCCCATGATGTTCTCCCGGTCGTTGCGAGCGCACGCCTCCACTCACGGCGCTGCGGAAGCAATAGCTACAGGACTCGGCTTCGCATACCAAGAGGGCGTCGACGAACGCGATGCAGTTCATCTACGGGGCCGGAACTTCGCACCGAATCTGGAACGAGATGAACTAGCCGTTCGGCATCCGATATTTTGTCCGACACTGGCCGTTCTTGGCTCTGGGCGCAGGGGCTCGTTGCTGGTTCGTGACGGACCAAGCAAGAATGTACCACGTGTCGGACGGGCCGCTGTCGGACGGGCCGCTGTCGGACAGGCCACATGCCGAAGGCGCCACGCCCAACGCACGACACACCGAACGGACTGTTCGGCTCCCACTTCACCGCCAGTACCCCAGCTCGGTTGCGTTGAACGAAACGGGGCCATGGCCGTCCGCCGGCCGTCCACCCCGCGTATCGGGCGGACGGCCCCCTACAGCGAGCAAACCGTTGCGCTGATCGCCAATGCCCACTCGGATTTCTGGGTTCCCCCCGCGGAAGCAGTTGTTCGACAGTCGTCCGAGCACTACCTTCGCCCCGCCATGATGACACGCGGTACGTTGACCCTGCTCGCAGGGCTCTTGGCCATGGGTTGCGGCGATGATTCCGGAGACGGGCCCGCGAACGGTACTGGGGCAACTGGAGGCGGGACCGGAACCGGCGGCGTCGGTGGTGGTGGCAGCGCGACGGGGGGCACCGGAACCGGCGGCGGCTCGCCTTCCGGTACCCTCAACGGGGCGGTGTCGCTCAATATCCTGGGCGCCGGGTGCTCGCTCGGCGATCGCTACATCGACTTCCCGGAGGTGGTCTCGGGACATCCGGTGACGGCCACGGATCTGGGTGAGCTCGTGACCCACGAGGAAAACACCGCCACTGGCGAGCGAGTGAACCTCGTGTGCAACTGGCATGATGGCTGGGTGAGCATCGCGCTACGGATCGGTGTGATGGGCAAGTCAGTGTCGTTCCAGTCGACGACGGTCCCGGGAGAGGCGGATGCCGGGGGAATCGGGGTGAGCGATCCGAGTCTGCCCGAGCCCTACGGCTCGAGCGGGGAGGATCCGTGCGTCTTCTCCGTGATCCAGGTGGACGAGGGCTCGAACACGATCTGGGGGCAGGTTTCGTGCGGGATCCTCGAAAACGAGCTGGGCACCGACCGCTGCGCCCTGGGAACCAGCTACTTCTACTTCGAGAACTGCACGGACGCTTGACCGGCGGCACGGGCGGGCAGCAGCTTGGCGGGCTGGATGCGCGGCATGCCGTGGGCTAGGTTGCGCTGCGTGAAGTCACGATCCTACGTGGTGCTGCTGGTGCTGCTCGTCACGGCGCTCTCCGTCGGCTGCAAGAAAAACCCCGACGCCGCAGGAGATGGCACCGTCCAGCCACTCGCGAGCCCCAGCTGGGAAGCTGGCCAGCGCTATGACTACCGGGCGAAGCTGGCTTCTCGAGTCGGACTCGGGAGCGGCGAGGCAATGGTGGAGCTGTCGCTCGAGGGCCTGCTCGTGATCTATGCGCGGGCGCTCGAGGGCGGGGCAACGCAGCTCGCCATGTCGGTGCAGGACGCGAAGCTCGAGTCGCCGGATCAGGAAGCCCGCGCGCAGCTCACGGCCCTCGCCCAGGAGCTCCGGGAGCCCTTCGTCTTCTCGTTGGCCAGCGGAAAGCTCGACGAAACCTTCGCTCGCAGCAACTCCTCCCGGTTCGCCGACAGCATCGCTCGCACGCTCGCCGCCGCGGTGCAGGTGGCTGCCCAACCGCAGGACGGAGCGACGACCTGGAAGATCAACGAGTTCGACGCAACGGGTGAGTACACGGCCGAGTATGGCCGGCGTGGGACCACTCTCGAGTTGACGAAGCGAAAGACGAAGTACGAGAGCCTGGCGCTCGGGACCCTCTCGCTGACGCGCGCGGTCGCGACCGTGACCCCCAAGGTCGAGGAGTCACAGGGCCAGATCGTGCTGACCAGGAACGACAACGGGCAAACCCGGTTGCAGCGCGTCGAGATGAGCGAGCGAATCGAGGTCCAGGTCACGAACACCACCCCGATGAAGTCGGCGACCACGCTGTCGCTCGCGTTCGTCCAGCAGAAGCCGGAGCCGTTCGACTGGGAATCGGCGCTTGCCCACCGTTCGAGGTATGCCGCCAAGGAGCGTCCTCCGACCGACACGGAGGGACCCAACTACGACGCGAACCGCATCGGCGACTACACCTTCGAACGAGCGCTGCGGGAGCTCGAGGAGCTGGCGCGGAACCCGCACCAGAAGGCTCTACCCACCACCGACGCCGAGGCGCCGGTACCACCCGATGCGGCAGCCGAACAGGAGTCGCGGCTACAGCGGGACTCCCAGGCCTTCACCGCTGCGGCCGCGCTGATCCGCTCCGAGCCCAAGCACATCCCGGTCGCCGTGGCCAAGGTGCGGAGTGGCACTCCGGCACAGCGGGCGCTGCTCGATGCCCTGGGTGCGGCGGGCACCGCGGACGCGCAGCAGGCGTTGATCGGGTTGATGGATGATGTTCGGTTGTCGAAGGAGCTGCGACGAGCCGCCGCGTTCAGCCTGATCCGGACTCCCACTGCGACCCCGGCCGCCATCGAGGCACTGCAGGCCCACGTCGGTGACGACCAGCTACACGTCCACGCCATCTACGGGCTCGGCACCATCGCTCGTCGCCTGCGCGAGCGTGGTGACGACGCCGGCGCCACGCGACTGGTGAAGATTCTCGTGGACAACCTGGCAGCGGCGAAGTCCCGGCAACTCCGCATCCATGCGCTGCGAGCCATTGCCAATGCTGGGCACCCGTCAGCCTTCGAAGCAGTCAGGCCCTGGCTCGACGACTCGAACGAGATCGTTCAGGCCGCCGCTGTCGATGCAGTTCGCCTCATGGATCACCCGGCAGTGGATGGGGTACTCGTCGACCACGTCGAGAAGGGGAGCAACCCTGTCGTGCTGTCGGCCCTGGACGCCATCTCGGTGCGCAAGCCAACGCCGCGGCTCGAGGGGGCACTGATCGCGGCGGCGACAGGAGCGGAGAAGGCGAGCGCGCGAATCAAGGCGGTGCGGGTCTTGGGAAGCTGGCTGCCAACTCACCCGTCACTGCGCGCAACGCTGGAGAAGGTCTCGCGAGACGATCCGATGGAGACGGTCCGCAAGGCTGCCAAGCAGGTGCTGGGAGCGTAGGCTCGCACAGCAGTTCGCAAGTTCGTTCCGGGTTTGCGCCGGAGACGCCCCGGTCCGAACTGGGCACCCAATCACGTTGGGGACGACAACCCGGAACGAACTTCCGGGTTGTCGTGCTGGCAGCTCGACGCGGTCTCCTCGTCACTGCACCGCCGCCGCCAGGCAGGTGACGAATCCCTCTTGCTCCGCGTCGCAGTATCCCGCGCGGATCGATGCCGAGCCGTCTTCTCCACACTCCCACTGGTCGAGACCATGGCTGGCCGCACACCGCAAGAACCGGTCCAGCTGGGGCTGGCAGGGAGCGGACGACCTCATCTCGCGGCAATCTGACACGCACCGAGAGTGCGCTGAGCACCGCAGCGGAGCGGTGTGCCGACACAGGTCCGCGCAGACGTCGGCGCCTGCCGGTCGTGCGCCGCGACTGCTCGTGACTGCCGCCACAGAGCGAGCTGGACGTGCCACCGGTCCGGTCGTCGAACCCGACGATGCCGTTGGGTCTCGCTCGTTGCCGTCGGACTTCGAGTCCCCAGTCTGGTGACAGGCAACCTGACCCAGCGCCAGAGCCAGCCAGCCGCCGATGCGGGCAGCCCGCTTGAATCCCTGCATGCCGCTCCCATACCTCGTCGCCCCGCTCCTGCTCAAGACTGCCACCCGACCAGCGCTGCGGCACGACGCCGAGGCGCAAGACCGCACGCGACGGTCACATCACTCCCACCAGCAGCCCACTGCAGGTCTCGGCGCAGGCGACCGCTGGCGGTCGAGCTCCGCCCGGGCCCCCGCGAACTTTCATGAGGGAAGCAAATTCCCGTAGCACTGCCCCCCCTCCCAGCAGATACTGTGCCCATGCGTTCTTCCCTGATCTCGTCGGCGCTGGTGGGCCTGTGTCTGGCATCCATCACGGGCTGCAGCGACTTTCCCGAGGTGAATCGCTCCCACTACGCCCATCCGGAGGGCGAAGGGGGCGCCGCTCCGACGGGAGGACGCTCCTCCACTGGGGGGCTGCTGGACGTCAATTCCGGTGGTGCAGACGCGACGGGCGGAACGGACTCCGTCCCGGACCCGGTGTGTGGCAACGGTGAGCTCGAGCCCGGCGAGATCTGCGACGACGGCGGGAAGAGAGACGGCGATGGCTGCTCCGGCGACTGCAGCGAGCAGGACCCGGACTTCCGGTGCGTGCCCGGTGAGCCCTGCGTCGACACGGTGGTGTGCGGCAACGGCGTGCTCGAGGGCGACGAGGAATGCGACGAGGGAGAAGAGAACACCACGGATGGCTGCGCGAGCGACTGCAGCGAGGTGTCGGAAGGTTGGAGCTGTCCGCGTCCCGGTCGCCCCTGCGTGCCGATTCCGGTCTGCGGCAACGGCACCTGGGAACGCGGCGAGGAATGCGACGACGCCAATCACGAGAGCGACGATGGCTGCTCCGAGAGTTGTGAGGTCGAGGACGGCTTCTTCTGCCTGCCGGGGCAGGCTTGCGTGGCGCTCGTGTGTGGCGATGGCAACCGCACTCCCGACGAGGAATGCGACGATGGGGACCGCGACGCCGGGGACGGGTGCTCGGACACCTGCACCGTCGAGCCCGGCTACCGCTGCTCGAGCATCGGGTGCAAGGCCATTTGTGGGGACGGCAACCTGGTCGGCTCCGAAGCGTGTGATGACGGCGATCTCGAGAGCGGGGACGGGTGCTCGGGGGGCTGCCTGGTCGAGCCGTTCTACACGTGCGACGACTCGAGCCCGACCGTCTGCACGTCGGTGATCGAGTGTGGCAACGGCGAGCTCGAGCCGGGCGAGATCTGCGATCCGGGCATCCCCGGTTCCAGCGCCTGCTACGACTCCGGAGCCCGAGCCTGCCGCGGGTTCGATCGTGCGCTGGTGGATTCTCCGGTGTGTGGCAACAACATCATCGAGCTCGACGAGGACTGCGACGGCGACCAGGGAGAGGGCTGCACCGACGACTGCGTGATCGAGGACGGCTTCAGCTGCCCGGCCGCCAACTACTGCATCCGGGTACCGGCTTGCGGTGACGGCATCGTGCAACTCGGTGAGGAGTGCGACGTGGGAGCAGCGAGCTCGCTGCCCTGTCAGGATTGCGTGGTCCAGGACGGCTACTACTGCTCCGGTTCACCGTCCACCTGCGTCGAGTCCAACTGCGGCGACGGGAACCTTTCTCCGGACGAGCAGTGTGACGACGGCAACACGAACGCCAACGATGGTTGCCACCAGTGTCGGGTGCAGACGGGCTGGGTGTGCCCGCCGGGGTCGGACTGCGCCCCCATCTGCGGAGACGGATTGGTGACCGGTAGCGAGCAGTGCGAGTTCGCGGGGGCAGGGTGCACCAACTGCCGCATCGACGCCGGCTTCGACTGCGGGGCGGATGGCAGAAGCTGCGCGCGATCGGTCTGCGGAAACCGGGTGCAGGAGCGCGGGGAGGGATGCGACGACGGCAACCTCATCGCTGGCGACGGCTGTGGCCCCACCTGCCAGGAGGAACCGCGGGTCATCGTCGGTCCCACCCCGATCGTGTCCGTCACCTGCGGGGACGGCCTGAGAACGGGCAGCGAGTCCTGCGACGACGGCAACACGGAGAACGGGGACGGCTGCTCCGCCGGGTGCACCATCGAGTCGGGCTGGTACTGCAGCGAAGACGTCGTCTTCCCTGACGAGATCGCGTTCAAGATCACCTACCGCGACTTCAAGTCACGTGGGTACGCGGGTGGGCACCCGCACATGCGATCCATGTGGAACGACACGCCTTCCATGGCAGACGTCGATCGCGGCATCGTGGGCAACGTTTGCACCGTCGCCCAGCCGAACGCCTGCGGTCGTCTCGACGCGGCGGGCAAGCCCGTCTTCGCGGGCGGAACCCACGGAGCGATCAATCCCGGCGGCTACCTGACGGAGGCCTACCACATCGCCGCCTTCGGCCTGCTGTACCGCGACACCAACCCGACCGCGGTCAACGATCTCCTCAGCGAGGCGGACGGTGACACGGACACCAACGTGCCGATCCAGGTCACGGTGAACCCGGCCACCATGCCGACCCCGTTCGACACGCTGACGCTGGGCCGCGTGGGCACCACGAGCGCGTACCGGTTCTCGAGCGCCGACAACGACTTCTACCCCGTGGATGGGCGCGGCTTCGGCAACGCCTTCGACGACGGCGCCAGCGCGCGGAACTTCAACTTCACCAGCGAGCTCCGCTACTACTTCCAGTACACCGGGGGCGAGGAGCTCGAGTTCTTCGGTGATGACGACGTCTGGGTGTTCGTCAACGGGCGCCTGGCGGTGGACATCGGGGGGATCCACACCACACGGTACGGGCGCGTCGTGCTCGGGGACGATGGCGCGGATGGCGACGCCACCGAAAACAGCTGCTCGGTGCACGTGAACACCGCGGGGCAGCCGTTCGCGAATGGCCTGGCGGCCTGCTCGCTCGAGCCCGACGAGGAGGACGATGGCACCGACCTGCGCTTCGGGCTCGTGGCGGGGGAGGTCTACGAGATCGTCGTCTTCCAGGCCGAGCGCAGTCCGACCGAGTCGAACTACCAGCTGACGCTGGACGGCTTCCTCGCGCCGCGCTCGTTCTGTCACACCGACTGCGGCGACGGCATCGTGGCGGGGACCGAGCTCTGCGACGAGGGCACCAGCAACGAGAACGGCGTCTACGGGCAATGCAACCGGAGCTGCACCTTCACCTTCTGCGGCGACGGCACCGAGAACGGGCCCGAGGCGTGTGACAACGGCCGCAACATCGACACCTACGTCACCACCCGAACGGGGGCCGAGTGCGCGCCGGGTTGCCAGCTGCCGGACTACTGCGGGGATGGGGTGATCCAGCCCGCGTTCGAGGTGTGTGACGACGGCGAGAACGACGGTGGCTACAACGGGTGCATGCCCGGATGCCAGGAGATTGCCGGATACTGCGGCGACGGCGAGGTCCAGGACCCGCCAGAGACGTGCGACGATCCAGACGGGCTCGTCGCGTATGACGGCTGCGGCTACGACTGCCAACCGGCCCCCTACTGTGGTGACGGTACTCGCAACGGTGTCGAGCAGTGTGACGGCGCCGCGCAGTGCAACGACAACTGCGAGTTCGACGCCTACTGTGGTGACGGACTGGTGGCCTCCACCGAGGTCTGCGACTACGGCGAGTTCGGCTTCGACGGGGATCCCGCCGACGCTCCCTATGGCGGTTGCACGATCGACTGCCAGCTCGGGCCCTTCTGCGGCGACGGCAACGTCCACCCGCTCGAGGAGTGCGACGAGGGCACCGACAACAGCGACGACGACTACGACGGTTGCACCACGCGCTGCACCCGCGGCCCCCGCTGCGGGGACGGCGTTCCCGAGAGCATCTTCGGCGAGGACTGCGACAACGGCTTCAACGAGGACACGTATGCGTCCCTCCCCGACGCTTGCGGCCCAGGTTGCGTCGCGCCGCCCTTCTGCGGCGACGGCGCCGTGCAGAGCGGCTTTGAGCTCTGCGACGATGGTGGCGACAACGACGACGACGCCTACAACGGCTGCACGACCACCTGCGAGTGGGGCCCCTACTGCGGCGACGGGGTGGTGCAGCCCGGCCACGAGCTGTGCGACGACGGCACCGACAACACCGCGTACTCCGCCGAAGGGGAAGGCTGCGGCTACGACTGCCAGCCCGCCCCCTACTGCGGTGACGGAGTGCGAAACGGCCAGAACGAGGAGTGCGACGACGGCGCCTCCAACAACACGGGCGAGTACGGCGGCTGCAATGCGGACTGCACGCGGGCCCCGTACTGCGGCGACCGCATCATCCAGCGCGGCAGGGGCGAGCAGTGCGACGACGGCATCCGCGGCAGCCTCACCTGCGATGTCAACTGTCAGTCACGAACCGAGATCCACTGATCGCGCTCGCCCATTCACAGCGGTTCGGTCCGCACGACCTCGGCGCTGACGACGCGCCGCGAGTGCTGACCGATGTCTGCCGGATCGACGCCGAGATTCAGGATGTTCATGCCGAGCTTGAGCTGGGGCAAGCGGATCGGATCGCCGCCACCGGGGTTGGGGATCTCCACCATCTCGAGCTTGAGCTCGGGCTTGAGGATATCGACACTTCCCGAGCGGTCGCCCTTGCCCTCTTTCACGGTCAGGCCGCCCACCGAGACGTCGAGTCCCGGGTCGGCGCCGCTGGGCAGTTGCTCTCGGGACACCACGCGGATGTCGAGCGCGATCCCCCGAGCCCCGTCGGGGACCCGCAACGTGCGAACGGCGAGCGCCTGCCGGGCGCGCTGACCCACTGCCTGCCAGTCGCGATAGCCGGCGTTGGCCTCCAGCAGGGTGAGCTCGACGAGCCGACCGCGCTCGTCCACCCGGGCGCGGAACAGCGCCGTCGCTTCGAGTGGAATGGTGCTGCGGTGGACCTGCTGCTCGAGCACTCCCACGATGGGGCCGTGGGGCCCCAGTCCGAGCTCGGTATCCCGCTGGGCAACGGTCTGGGACATCGAACGCTGCAGGCGGACCTCGGCGGTCTGCCGCTCCGAGGGGCGCAGTGGGGGACGGACGATGGGGTACGCAAGCCGCCCCTCGACCCCGAGCTGCGCGAGCGACAGCGAGGGAGCTCGCGCCGTCCCTGCGCCCTCGGAGCCCGGCCGCGAGCCATCGCTCGCCGCGCCGGCCAGGCCGCTCTCCCCTGCCTCACCGGCCTCGATACCAGCCCCGCCGGGCGCGACGCGGAGCTCGCCTGGTTCATCGGCGGGCACGCCGCCGCTGTCCTTCGAGACCCGGTCGCGAGCCACGACGCTGGCCACGACCTCCGCGAGATCCACCGTACCCTCGAGCGGCGCCGCGCTGGCCCCGGAAGGCTCTACCGATCCAACCAGCTCCACCTCCAGCGCTTCGAGCGCCAGCGGTGGACTCGGGACCCGGACCGGCTCTGGCGCGAAGCGCAGCGCGCCGAGGGCGATGGCGTGAAGCCCCACCGCCGCGCCCAGCGCCCACCAGTCCGCTCGCTGCGCCACCATGGGCGAAGCCTACTCCCGCCAACCCACCGCCGCCAGGTCGATCGGGACCGTGGTATGGAGCGCGAGTGCGCACGGCGACGCTCGGGCTGGTAGTACTGGTGGCATGGGGATGTGCTCCTTCAGCTGGGAGCGCCGTCCCACACACCGCCGAGGTCCAGGTAGCGGCCCCGCCGGAGCCTCGCCCTGAAGAATCCCCCGCGTTGCCCGAACGAGGGGGCCCGGCCTGCGTCTTCGAGGCCCAGAAGACAACCTCGTCCATCCTGATGAGCCTGCGCTCGGATGCGGAGCCCTTTGCCGAGATCGCCCGCGGACCAGAGGTGCGAGTCGAGCTTCCACCGGGCGATGCTTCGCCGGGGGCGCAGCTCCGGGTCGCAGACCCAGCGCTCGACCTGCGCGGAGTCGTCCGTGCCCAGGATCTGCAGCTCTACCCGACGCGCGCGATCCTGATGGATGAGTTCGCCATCCCGTTGCCCGAATCCAACCTGCAGTGGAGGCGAGCTGACCACGGTCGGCTCACGGTGAGTCTTGCTCTGGATCGAACCCGCGTCGTGTCCCCACGGGAGGTGGTCGCCACGGTGGAGTGCGATGCGGTCGGGCTGGTCTGGCGTGAGTTTGACCCCCGACCACTCCTGCCCCCGGGGGATTCGAGGATGGACTCGTGGACACTGAGAGCCGAGGTCGAGATCCCGCTGCGGATCTCCCCCACCCAGTCACCGGTCGCGACCCTCAGGGTGGAGCCCAACTACTCCCCCACCGTGTTCGACTACGAGCGCCGGGATGGCTTCACGCTCGTGCATCTGGCGTTCAGCGACTTCCTCCTGGTCGGGTGGGTTCCCGACAGCACCCTGGAAGCCGCGCGATGTCGTGGGCGACCAGTTCGGCGGCGGAGCGCTGGGGCTGCGTGGCTACGGGAGCGAGCACGTTTGGACCTGCCCACACACGCTCGGCGTGAAGGGTTTCCTCGACGGTGATCTGCGGCTCGTCGGTTCGCTGCACGCCAACGTCGAGTTCCTGGCGGCGCCAGCCCCCGTTCCCCACCACATCGCGATCGATTTGCCCAGCGTGCGCTGGCTGACGCTCCAGGACGGCGCCCAGCTGCTCGTGGCCGAAGGAGCGCTCTCCTCGTCCTGCACCAGCCGGAGCCGATAGCACGCGGAGTTCAGACACAGGAAGTACAGCCGCTGGAACGCTTCCAGGGCGAAGAGAACAATCGAGGGTGGTATCCATTCGACTCCGCCACACTGGCCGAACCTCGACGCCTGGGAAAGGCATCGAACTCGACGCCTTTCCCAGGTGACCACCCGATCAGATCGCGGCCATCACGACCGCCGTGTGCTTGGCGTTGCTCTTCTCCACCCGAACGTCGCCCGATTGGCCACGATCTCCGAACAGGGTGGTGAAGTTTGCGATGATGTTGCTCTCTTGCCCCGCCAGGTCGAGGTCGAAGACGACACTGGTGCCCGCAACGTTCCCGTCGACCGTCCACTTCACCGCGGAAAAGACGCTGCCGTTCTTCGCACCACGGCGCGACCAGTCGAGCTGCAGCGTACCAGCGTCCTCGCGCACGGCTAGTCCGCCGGCAAACTCGATACCCAAGTCCGCATGGAGCCGGTGCCGATTCAGCGACGCATGTGTCGGATAGACGATTTCTGCCGCCAGCTTGTCGAGGGCTGAGAGCCCCGACTCGCCCCAGTTGCCAGGCGCTCGGCAGTTCCACCAGGTGCTATTCATGAGCGACGAGTTCGGATCGTAGCTGTAGTGCATCACCGAGTACACGTCGTAGCCGGCCAGGAACGGATTTCCACTAGCCTCACTCCGTGACTCGTCGACCGTCAAATCCCACTGGCACTCATTCTGCGCCCAAACAGGACGTATGTCTCGGGCGTGCTCGTGGGCAAACCCCATCATGTGCCCGAACTCGTGCAGGATGTGATTGTTGGTCCGGTTGTTGACCTGAACAACCACGGGAATCGGCCCAGTGTTGTCGGTGTACTCCTTGACGGTCACGTCAATCTTGGAGTTCCACTCACAGTTGTCGTACGTGGATTGCTCTGCGGGAAAGCTACCGAAGTCCGAGTCGGTGGTCCGCGCGCACCCCACCCCCGGGATGGGACCGCTGGGCGTGGAGTAGGGTCTCTCCGGAGTCCGAACGTCTCGATCCACCGCGATGGGCCCAACAACGAGTATGCGAATGTCCTCGGGGTAGACGCCAGCGGCGTCCGGGGCTCGGCACTGGTTCTTCCAGTCAACCGCCAACCCTGACACGGCTTCCCACCTGGCAATCTGACTTCGAACGACAACGACGTCCGCGTTCCACGACGGCAGGTCGGCAGCGGCTATCCCAGGCGGGCTCACGAAGCAACCCGTCGGGTTCGTTGGCAGACGGTCGATCGCGTCCAACGTAGCCGCTTGTTGTATCGTCCCCAATTCGTCGAAGTCGAGCGGTGGGGATTCGGCGTCACTGCAGCCGGAGAGGTTGGCGAGCGCGACGCACGCCGCTCCCCAGCGAAGGTTGGTCCTCATCCTGCGGTGCCATTGTTTCATTGCTATCTTCCTTGCCGGTGCGACGCTGCCGGCCGCGCTGCGGATAGTGCGAGCGTAGTCATGGGATCACTCACGGCAGGATGTCGATGCGGTTGGCCAGCGGGGTGTCGCCAAAACACTCAGTGTAGAACAAGCGAACCTTTCGCCCCGCGAGGTGGGCGGAGAGCGCGGTCCGGTACATCTCCGCGCCGCCAGCGGTGGTCACGTCAATCCTGGCAACGGTTCGGTTGCTGCAGGTTGGTCCGGCGGGGGCGTCGTTGTTGTCCCACGAGCCGTCGGACGGAAATACGAGCGCCATGCCACTATTGGCAATGCCGACCGACTTGATGGTGTCAACGTCCCACGAGGCGCTGGCGGTCACGGCGAGGGCGGTGGTCGCACCGAGGATGGCTGCGATGATCATCTTGTTCATTGGTCAACTCCTTGCTTTGTTGTTGATGCTGGTGAACGAACGCGACCTGTTCGGGGGGCGTGTGACGGGGCCAGTCGCCATCGTCGGTGTCCTCCCGGCAGGTCCTCGTGCTGAGTGACGCACACGTTCGTGTTCGTCGTCCCCCCCCACCAGTGCAACACACGTGCCGAACCGCATCGAAGCGTTCTCCCCCAGGAATGCCGGTGCTTTTCGACTTCCGTCAGACGAACGCATCGCGGGCAGTGATACGGTGACCGTCCACCGTATCGAACAGCTGATGCACCGCGCCGAGCAGTTCTCCCCGCCATGCCGTGGCGGCGGGCGCTCGCGCCGGGGGACGAATCGTTCGGTGGACCGTGGGGGTCGACTCGGGCGACACTCGGCGAATGGATGCTCGGCCCGTTTCCTTCCCGCGACTCGGTCTCACCCTCAGCGGCGCGCTGATCCTGGCCGCGTGCCAGGCGGGCGAGGCCGCCCCCGGCTCGATCGGCACCGCCCACCTCGCGCTGGCCGCGGGCGCGGGCGGCGCGGGCGGCGTGAGCGATGCGGGTGGTGTGAGCGCGGGCGGCGTCGCGACGGGCACCCGGGAAGACGGCGCGAGCTGCCAGCGCTCCGGGCAGTGCGCCAGCGGTCACTGCGTCGATGGCGTCTGCTGCGACCGCGCCTGCACTGGCACCTGCCAGGCTTGCTCCGCTCGACTCAAGGCATCCCGCGAAGAGGACGGCGTCTGCGGCGTCGCGCTGGGCGGCACCGATCCCCACGCCGACTGCCGCGCGGACGACGCGACCAGCTGCGGCCAGACCGGCAAGTGCAACGGGCGCGGAGCCTGCCAGCTGTTCCCGCTCGGCACCTCCTGCGGCACCTCGTCCTGCGACGGCCAGAACGTGAGCGGCGAGATCTGCGACGGCGACGGGACGTGCTTCACCACTGCCGTCGCGCAGGCAGTCGCCTGCGCGCCCTACCTCTGTATCGACGATGGGTGCGTGCGGTGCACCCGCGACAGCGAGTGCACCGGTCGGCGCATCTGCATCGGCGGCACGTGCCACGAGCGCTTCTCGGCCGGCGCGGCCTGCGAGACGGCCACCCAGTGCGCCAGCAACTTCTGTGTCGATGGCGTCTGCTGTGGCTCGGCGTGCACGGGCCGCTGCCAGGCGTGCAACGTCGCCGGGCGCGAGGGCACCTGCACCATCGTGAGGGGCGATCCGGTTGCCCCCCGCGAGCCCTGCGCTGGCTCCGGCGACTGCGCCGGGACCTGCGCCGGCGCCGCCGAGTGCACCTTCCCGGAGAGCGGCGTGACCTGCGCCGCCCCCACCTGCGACCGGAACACCCTGACCCCAGCGGGCACCTGCGACGGCGCCGGCAGCTGCACCACCCCCGCGGCGCTCGGCTGTGGTCCTTACGCCTGCGACGCGGATCGCGGGCAGTGCGCGAGCAGGTGCACCACCGACGGCGACTGCGCCAGCGGGGCCCGCTGCAACGTGGCCGAGCAGGCGTGCACCACCGAGTTCGAGCCCACCTGCCAGGACAGCTTCACCGCCGTCGACCCAGCGGGCACCGAGCTCTCCTGCTCCCCCTACCGCTGCCAGGCGGGCCGCTGCCGCGACCGCTGCGAGGGCCCCGCGGACTGCACCGCGGACCACGACTGCACCGGCTCACGCTGCGTGCCCCACACCGAGTCCAGCGGGGGGGCCTCCGCGGGCGGCGCCGGCACCGACGCCCCCCCTGCCCCGGACGGCGAAGGAGCGGGCGAGAGTGACAGCGGGGGGTGTGGATGTCGGGTGCGGGAGCGCCCGGGTGGTACCAGCTGGGCGTGGGTCCTCGCGCTCCTCGCCGCGAGCGTCGGGCGCCGCCGAGCGCACCGGCAACTGCAATCCAGCGGGGTCCCAGGTGCAGGTCGTGAACGTGGGCTCGAGGCTCCCGTGGGCACCGGCGAGCGTGTCGTGCTCGACCGCTGAGGGGCGAGAGCCTGCTCAGCGACGATGCCTGCGGCGAGGCGGTGGGTCCTCGTCGTCGAGATCCTCTTCTTCCGGAAGATCCTCGGCGACCCGCGAGCGACTACGCGTCACTCGACGTCTGGGGCGCTTGCCCCCGTCCAGTGACTGCGCCACGCGCTCGGCTGCGCCGAGCACGGCCGCCACGCCCTGCTCGACGGCTTCCTCGAGTTCCTTCTCGACCTGCTTCTGACGGGCGCGACGCGCTTCCTTCTCGCGTCTTCTGGCTCGCTTGCCGATGCGCTTGAGGGCCGTCGCTCGCGCCCTGGCGGGGTTCGCGAGCAGAGTCGAACGGGCCTGCAGCGCGACGGCGATCCCCCAGCCGAAGAGCGGATAGTAAAACCAGTAGCCAGGACCCGACATCCAGTCGATGCCGAACAGCATCGCGTTGACGATGGCCCAGGTGCTCGCGTGCGACAGTAGCGCCCGCCGCCGTTCCATCTTGATCGCCGCGACCTCCGTCGCGATTTCGCGCTCGCGCTCGATCTCGACGATGGCCCGATCGATCGAAGCCTCGGAGATGCCAACCTCCGAGGCGGCGCGCACCACGTCTTCCCGCGCGAGCCCCGCGGGGTCGTTCTCCTCGCGCTCGATGGCGACGCGCAGGATCTCCCGAACCTCTTCGTCGGAGTACTGCCGCTTCGCCATGCGGCCGGGATACCACGGACGTCCCACAGGAGCTACGCGGCCGGGAGACCCCCGCTCGCTCACTCGGACCAGACCGCGAGGACCCGACGCAAGCCCAGCACGTTCCAATCGCGCTCGGCCATCTAGCCGTTGAGGATCAACTCGACGAGTCGTTCTCGCGCCTCGGATGCTGTGCCCGAACGCGTCACGACCGAATAGGTAGCGTCAGGAACCCCCTGCAGTCGCACGCCGACGAATCCTCGCGGCACTGGGCAGAAGTCGTTTACCACCGCGATTCCCAGCCCGTAGCGCGCGAACTGGAGCATCAGCTCCCAGCCGGAGGCTTCGACTGCCACCGACCAGGTTGCTCCGGCAGCAGTCAGCGCCTGAGAGAGCATGACCCGGTGGGGCCTGCCTTCAGGAGCGACGATGAGCGCCTCACCGTCGAGATCGGCCGGAGTGATCCGGCGGCGTTGTGACAGGCGATGGCCCTTCGGCAGCATCACCAGCTGCCCGACGCGGCGCAGTTCGCGACGGTCGAGATCGGGCGCGTCGCCATCGACGACACCCACCCCGACGTGTGCCCGCGCATCGCGAATTGCGTCGACCATCGCCGGGCCCGCCATGGGGAGCACGCGTAGCGGCCACTTGCCCTTCGGATGTCGGCGAATCGCGTCGCCCAGCAGGTAGAGAAGTGCGCCTTGCCCGGCGGCAAGCACGACGGGGCCAACAGAACCGTCGCCCGTGAGTTCGGCGACCACCTCTCGTCCACGCTCCTGCACCTCACGCCCGAAGGCTGCGAGCGTCCGACCCTCGGGCGTGAGGACCAGCGAGCGCCCGGACCGCCGATACAGGTCGATGCCGACGTCCTCGGAGAGCTTGCGAATCTGCGCATGAAGGGCCGGCTGGGTGATGTGGAGAGCCCGTGCGGCCCGGGTGAAGTTCAGGTGGTCCGCGAAGACGACGAAGGAGAAGAGCCAGTCGTAGTTCACGCTGCAACTATAAGCTCAGGTTATAGACAGAAGAAAACTACAAGTTCCGCGTCGTGCGCGCAGGCCGCAAACTGGGTGCAGCAAAGGAAGATGGAACAGAACATTGAGACCAACCGGCACCTGTATCAGTTCGTCGCCGAGCTGCTTCGGCGTCACTCGAGCGGCAGCCTGAGCCTCGAGTCCTACCTGACGAACCTGCGGCGCCTCGCGGCCGCGCACCAGGCCAGTGCGGCGCTTTCCCTTGCCGAGTTCGCCCGGCTGCTGGCGTCCGCCTTCGACCCGACCGCCATCGCGGAGTCCTCTCCGGCAACCCCCACTCCGGGATTCGTGGAATGGGAGGCTGTGCTCGCTCGCCAGATCAAAGACCTCTGCGAGATGGACGAGGTCGGTACGACCAGGAACGAGCACCGCTACTTCGGCGTGGACGCGCCGAGCGGCGCACGCTGGTACAATTTCGACCCGTGTACCTTCCTCGAGTGCGCGACTACGGGCACGTTCGGAGGCTGGGAGGAGGGTGACGACACCGGTCGGGCGTACGTGCCGGGGCCGGTAGCGGTGCTCGATGCCTCCGGAGCGATCACCACGGCCGATCCGCGTGATATCTCGGACCCAATCGTGCCGCTCTCTGAGGTATCTTGGGACGATTTTGCAGAGTTTCTCCTCGCTGGTCAGGCTTACGAGTAGCGGAGGGACGAACGATGAACGACAAGACAAGAGTCAAGCTCAGCAAGTACCTGAGCTTTGTCCTTCGCCACCAACCAGAGGCAGCTGGACTGACGCTGGATGATGAAGGTTGGGTTGCGGTCGACCTGCTGCTCGAAGGGTGTGCGCGCGAGGGCAAGCACCTGTCGCGGGTGCACCTCGACGAAATCGTCGCGAAGTGCCCGAAGCAGCGGTTCGCCGTCTCCGAGGACGGGCAGCGGATCCGCGCGAACCAGGGCCACTCGACAGATGTCGAGCTCGGGTACGAGCCTGCGGAACCCCCGGACCTCCTCTATCACGGGACCGTGAACCAGGTGCTCGGATTGATCTTCGAGAAGGGGCTCCTGAAGATGCAGCGGCACCACGTTCATCTTTCGGCCGACGAGCGGACGGCGAAAACGGTTGGAGGTCGACGCGGGAAGCCCGTGGTGCTCGTCGTCGATGCG
>JBNLDK010000151.1:0-44227 GCA_050304295.1 Polyangiaceae bacterium | reverse complement strand
CTAGCACTACTTGATTGGGATCGCCGAGTATGATCTACGCTTGGTGTGGCGACCTTCGCAGCACTACGGGACAGCCTCGACGAGTTCCTAGGCGGACATCTCGAGGGATTGGAAAACAAGCAACGCATCGAAGCGCTAGCCTGGTACTGCCAGGGCCTCGGCTTCGAAGTGGAGGCCAAGACCGCATTGAGCATGGCGGCCGCAATGGATCCGGATGCGGTCCAGGCCAAGCGGCAGCGGATGCAGCGTGCGGTGCAACTCGGTCGATTCGGACACGGAGTAGTCTTCGAGCGACTTCAGGAGACAGTCTTCGAGTCGGGGAAGGTGCAGGCTTACTGCATCGACGACACGGGAATCGAGAAGAAGGGTGAGCGTTCTGTCGGGGTGCAGCGACAGTACTCGGGTACGCTCGGGAAGGTCGGCAACTGCCAAGTGGTCGTGTCGCTGCACGGAGTGTCGGACACGTTCGGCGCGTGCCTGGGGCTGCAGCTCTATCTTCCAGAGGACTGGTGCAACGACTTGGAGCGTCGGGAACAGGCCGGCGTTCCTGATGAGGTCGAGTTCAGGAAGAAGTGGCAGATCGCTTTGGAACTGCTCGATTCAGCCTGTGAGAGGGGTGGAACGACGCTGCCAGTGCTCGCCGACGCGGGGTACGGCGACTCGCGGGAGTTTCGAGAAGCGCTGCGGGAACGCGGGCTGAAGTACGTCGTTGGCATCTCGTCGCAAACGTCAGTGTGGAGGCCAGGTACTCAGGTTGCAGTTCCACCGCGAAGAAGTCATCGTGGCCCGCCACCCCGTCGTCCAGAAGCGGTCGACGGCAGCGATCCAGTACTCGTGGACGTTCTGGCCAACGAACTCTCCGACGCGGGCAAGTTCAAGCGGATCTGCTGGAGAATGGGCACCAAAGGTCCTCTGAAGGGAGACTTTGTTGCCGTTCGTATCCGCAGTGCGGAACGACGGACCAAGAAGCTGCCTCCCGGCGACGAAGAGTGGCTGCTGATCGAGCGAGAGAACAACGGCGACTTCAAGTTCTACCTGTCATCGCTGTCGGCTCGAGCCACGCTCAAGACTCTGGTCCACATCGCAAAGATGCGTTGGCACGTGGAGCGCGACTACCAGGACATGAAGCAGCAGCTCGGGTTCGACAGATACGAGGGCCGTTCGTGGGGCGGATTACACAGACACCTCGCGATGGTCGCTCTGATGCACGCCTTCATCGCCCTCCACATGGAGGGTTTTTCCCCCTCCGAACTCAGCGAAGAAATGGACCTGGAATGACTTCCGCAGAGCGGTTGCCCAGGTGCTGATTCGATGGGTTGGTCGCTGCCCCACGTGTCAGCGCCCGTTCGATCACTTCCCCGGCCGGAGGCTGATCAAGTAGTGCTAGAACACCGATCAGTTTGCCCGACGCGGAAAACACCCGTTTCCGGGCGCCCAGTAGGCGCGAGGCACCCGGAGACAGGTGCATTAACCTGGTTGTTGTTCTAGCGCTTGAACGCGATGGCGGCGCTGGCTGGACCCGCGAGCGGCACGATCTCGGTGCTCTGGAAGCCCGCCTCCCTGGCCCAGGCGTCGAACTGACGGCCCGTGTAGTCGAATCCGCCGGGGAGCTCGATGAGCATGTTCAATGACATCAAGAGGCCGAATGCGTTGCGTCGGCGATCATTGTCGATGATGTTCTCGATGGCGATGAACATCCCGCCGTCGTTGACGGCTGTGTAGGCTTTCCCGATCAGGGTTCGCTTTTGCGTCTCGTTCCAGTCGTGGAGGATGTTGCCCATCGTGATGACGTCGGCGCGAGGGAGCTCGTCCCGGAAGAAGTCGCCGGCCACGATCTCGACTCGATCCGCGTCCATGGCGCAAAGATGGCGGCGGGCCACCGGGGCGACCTGCGGCAGATCGAACGTGGTGCAGCTCATCTCGGGATAGCGGTTGGCAACGATCGCCGCCAGCGTTCCATTCGCCCCGCCGACGTCACAGAAGCTCCGGTACTTGCCGAGATCGACCTTCTCCATCAGCGTGTGGAAGTTGCCCATCTGCACCCCCTGCATGGCTCGCAGGAACTGCTCCAGGCGCTCCTCGTTCGAATACAGGAGCTCGAAGGGTGCACCGCTTCCCTCCTTGAGCTCGTTCTGGGGTTCCCCCGTCTTCAGGGCTTCGGTGAGATTTCCCCAGAAGCGGTAGAGCCGCGCATTGGCCATCTCGAGCATGCCGCCCAGGTACTGCGGGCTGTTCTTGTCGAGAAAGGCCGCGCTGGCCGGTGTGTTTCGGTACCCTCCGTGTTCGCCGCTCCCTTCACGATCCAGTAGCTCGAGGGCCACCAGTGCGTCCAGGAAGTCAAAGAGCGCCCGCGGATGAAGTCCGACGCGATCGCCGACCTGGGCGGCCGTCATCGTGCGGTCGCCGAGCACGGTGAACAGCTCGAGCTCGACCGCGGAGAGCAGCGTCTTGGACGCCCAGAATCCCATTCCCACCTGCATGATGTGAGATGGATCGACGTTCGGTTTCATGATTCTCCCTTTCTGACCGGGTTCCGGCTCCGGCCGCGTCAAAGCTCCGCTGGCTGGACCTACCCCCTCGGGGTGATGGGGACGTCTCCGCTAACGTCAAGCACCGCCCCTTTCGCCGGCCGGGATCGGTCGCGTCACTATCTGACGAGATGGTGGCCCTTCGAGGGGCATGTCTGCCCTTCCGGGCTGAGTCTGACGTGGCCCACGTGGGGGACGGCCAGCGCCCCGTGCTGCGGGCACGCGGGTCCCGAAGGCGAGAGAGTTGCCCGGTCTAAGCGTTTCTTGCGCCCGAGTGACGTCCAGCACACGCGCGCCTTCGCGATGTTGTGGGAGGCGTAATACACTGCCAATCACTGGCGCCGATTGAATTCTCCGACTTCGCCCTCGCTGGGTGAGGCGCAAAGTCCCCGAAAAATGCCACTTCCCTCGAGTGGCGTTGGTCCACATTGGCGATCAACCCAGGCGTTGCTCGCTGTAGAGTCGAACCGTGTCCGACCAGAAGCCGCTGGAACCGCCCGAGATGACCGACGACGCGGAGCTCGAACGCTTCACGGCCGTCGGCGCCCAGGGCATCTTCCGCCGATTCGCGCTGGTTCTCGTGTTGCTGGAAGGTCTCATGGGGGCCGCCATGGTCGTGTACGACGTGGGAGAATCCACCCGGACCACGCGCGAGCGTCTGCAGGAAGCCGGAGAGGAGGCGGCGCGACTCGTGGGTCGCCTGCGCCGGGATCAGCCGCACGCTGCCGACGACGTGGTGCTCGCCCAGGCCTCACACCTCACGGAGAAGCCGATGGCGTTGCTGAACACGAAAGGCGAGGTGGTCTACTCCAGCGATCCAGCGATCGAGAAGTATCTCCCTCGGGCCTTTCCGAATGGGGTGACCGGTGGGGAGGAGGGGTTCATCATCGCCGAGGAGCTGGGAGCCGTCAGCGGGGGATGGATCGCGAGGCCCTTCCCCCAAGGCGGAAACCTGGTGGTCGTCGTGCCTCACCGAGCAGAGGCGGAAGGACGCATCCTGTACTTCACGGTGAGTGCCGGTGTGCTGGGGCTCGGGCTCGCGATCAGTGTGCTGGTCTTTTTGGTGACCGGCAACTGGATGGTGCGGCGTCCCATGGGTCGTGTCGTTCGACAGCTCACTGGCGCTCTGGCTCGGGACGTGGAGCGCCGCAAGGCGGCGGAGAAGCGGGCGGTCGAGGCGCGCATGAAGGCCGAGGAGCACCTCGGCTTTCTCCGGAATCTCATCAACGCTTCGAACCGCGTCGGTATCGTGGCGACGGATGCAGAGGGATGCATCCAGCTCCTCAATCGAGGCGCAGAGGTGAGCCTGGGTGCCAGCGCGTCCGATGCCCTTGGCAGGTTGACACTCGACGACCTTCGCGAGCGCACCTCCCGGCCGTGCGTCGACGATACTACGTTGCATGCGGTGGTGCAGGAGGGGGAGGAGTTGGTGGTGGACAGCAGCGGCGGCGAGCACGTGATCGCCGTCAACTACTCGAACATGCTCGACGGGGACGGAAAGTCCAACGGCAGGCTGATGGTCTTCATCGATATCACCGAGCGCAAGCGGCTCGAGCTGAAGCTCAGGCAGAAGGAGATGGAACTGATCCAGAGCGCCAAGCTTGCCGGGCTCGGCGAGATGGCCACAGGAGTGGCCCACGAGCTCAATCAGCCGCTGAACAACATCGGGTTGCTCGCGTCACGGATCGGTCGCCGCGTCGATCGGACTGCCCCCGAAGCCGAGTTCATTCTCGAGCGGCTCGAAAAGGTTCAAGGCCAGGTCCAGCGCGCCAGCAAGATCATCGAACAGCTTCGTACCTTCGGTCGACCGACGGAGATGAGCGTCAAGTCGTTCCCGGTTCGGCGCCCCCTGGATGCCGTCCTGGATCTGCTGGGCCAGCAGTTGGTCGACCGAGGTATCCGTCTCGAGGTGGATGTCCCAGAGACGTTGCCCAACGTGCGTGCTGACGAAGTACAGCTGGAGCAGATGCTGATCAACCTGCTCAACAACGCACGCGACGCACTGGGTGAGCTGGACCCCTCGGAGCGCAAACCTTCCATCCGGATTCATGCGGAGCTCGCTGCGCCGGAGGAGGGCGCGGAACCGAAAGTCTGTCTGCACGTGGAAGACAACGGTCCCGGGATGTCCGAAGAAGTGGCAAGTCGAGTATTCGAGCCTTTCTTCTCCACCAAGGAGGTTGGCAAGGCGACGGGGCTGGGGCTCTCGATCAGCTATGGTCTGGCGCAGGGTCTGGGTGGCAATCTCACGGTTCGCTCCCAGCCCGGGGAGGGTGCCATCTTCTCCATCACGGTGCCGGCGGGTGAACCAATCGCGGAGGAACCTCGAACATGAGCCATGCGCTGCGAGTTCTGCTCATCGACGACGAAAAGCTCGTCCGCGACGAGCTGGGTGGATTGCTGATCGACGAGGGCTACCAGCTGATCACTGCGGCCGACGGCGAAGAGGGGCTGGCGTGCTTCCGCAGCGATCCCGTGGATCTTGTCATCACTGACGTGCGCATGCCGTCTCGCGACGGGCTGTCCGTCGCCATGACGATTCGACAGGAGGCTCCGGACACTCCGGTTACCATCATCACGGGTCATGGCAGCGAGACCATGGTGCTCGAGGCGTTGAGAGCCGGGGTCACGGACTTCCTCAAGAAGCCGGTGCGGTTCCAGGAGCTCATGGCCGCGCTGCTGCGCATGGAGGCCGCGCTGACTCAGGCGCGCGAGCGGCCGGAGGATCTTCCCTCCGGCGTCGAGGTGGTCGAGCGCTCCTGGGTCTACCGGATTGGCAACGATCTTGCGGTGGTGCCGCGCTTCATCGAGGCGCTGCTGCGCAGCAGCGCGGCGTCTTGGCCGTCCGCGGTTTCGAGCGAGCTGGGCGTAGCCCTACGCGAGCTCCTGGTCAACGCCATCGAGCATGGCAATCTCGGGCTCACCTACGAGGAAAAGTCTCGCGCCCTCGAGCTGGGAAACCTGCGTGAGGTTCTCGCTCAGCGCAGCGCCATGCCAGAGCGGGCGGGTCTGAGGACCACGGTCACCGTGCTGCGATCCGACAAGGAACTCCGCGTTCGCATTCGCGATGAGGGCCTTGGGTTCGACTGGCGACGGTTGCCGGATCCCACCGATCCAGCCCACCTCCTGGCGGGTCACGGTCGAGGAGTTCTGCTCGCCACTCTTGCGGTGGACGAGCTCACCTACAATGAAGTTGGCAACGAAGTCACCCTGACGAAACGAGGCCCGGCTCAGCCGCACCTCACCCCCTTGCCGCCTCCGCTCTGCAGTGGGTCAGAGCGAACCGGATGAGTCGCCTGAGGGTGTTGCGCCTGGGTTCAGGTGGGACGCTCTGCTGAGTGTCCCATCCGTGGTGGACTTGAGCTCGCTGCTGGGGCGCCGTCGTCCTGTGGGCGCCGAGCGTGGTTCCTGGTCAGGATCTCGTCCGGCGTCTCTGACACGAACGCCACGGGTTCCAGCGCTGGCGGTCGTCGATACCCTTCGGTTTCCGTGACACGGACGAGCACTGCCCAGCCGTGCTCTGCGTGCTCCATCAGCGGGGGAAGGTGACTGTGCTCGTGCCCTTCCGCGAACACGACCTTCCACCCCGGCACCCGGCCGTCCCGGACCTGCTGCACCCAGGTTCGTCGGCGATGGAGGTGCCGCGCCGTGGACAGAACGAACAGCACTGCCCCCAGGGCCAGCCAGCCAGGGAGGTGCTGCATGAGTCGCTACGGAGCGATCAGCGCCATCCCGCCGGAGTGGCAGCTGTTGCAGCCCGCGGCGCCTTCACCCTGCATCGCCACCTCTCCGTTCTCATTGCGCATCCGAATTTCGGCGCTGGCCCAGTCGATGGACTGACCGTTGGCGGGGATCCAGAAGTTGCCGTTGCTGGCTGAGTAGGTGGCCCAGAAGTTCACGCCATCCCAGATCCCAATCTGGATATTCGCGGCGCCGATGGAGCCGCCGGATGTGTAGACTGTCCCGCCGAACGCCCAGGTTCGGCCGCCCATCGAGGCATGGCAACCCAGGCAGTCTCCACGCATCGGGGGGTGCGATTTCGATTGGCCCCGCCGCGCATGTTCTCCACGGGGTCGCACGCGGCGGCCAGGACCGGTCACGAGCTCCCGCGGAGGCGGCTGGGAAGGTCCGCGCTTGCCGGAGGGAAGCACATTCAACTTACCGTGACCGATTCGTCGGTTTCGGTGCAACAATGGGTCATGCGGTCGGTTCGGCGTTCTGCCGCGCTTTTTCCCCCTCTGCCGTGGCTGGGTGGACTCGGTGCTTCCATGCTTCTCGTCGCCGCGTGCGGTGGTGCTTCCGATCCTCCGGCCGGGCCGGCGGGCGGTACCGACAGCGGAGGCACTGCGCAGACCGGTGGCGTGACCGCTGCAGGCACTGGCGGCGCCGCGACCGGGGGAACGCTGGTTGGCGGCACGGCAGGCACCACGACGACCGGTGGTATCACGACGACCGGTGGTGTCACGACGACCGGTGGCATGCCGGCTGGCGGCACGACGACCGGTGGTGCGCCATTGACGGGAGGCACGACGACCAATGGTGGCGCACTGCCGACCGGCGGAACGAGCTCCACCGGCGGCGCCACGTCCAGTGGGGGAGTGACGTCTACCGGGGGCTCCCCCAGCGACCTCGAGCTGGTCCTCCAGGAATCCGAGCCGGGTTTCTGCCGTGTCGATGGCGCCGTCGAGGCCGACAATGCCGGGTTCTCGGGCACCGGCTACGCCAATACCAGCAACGCGGTCGGTGCAGGGATCGAGTGGGGCGTCGACGTGAGCGTGGCCGGAACCTACACGCTCGAGTTCACCTACGCTCATCCCGACCCGGATCGCCCCGGAGCTCTGCTCATCGACGGCAGCTCGGTCGTCCCCGCCCTGTCCTTTCCTGGAACTGGCGACTGGACGACCTGGGCCACTGTCACCACCGACGTGACCCTTCCCGCCGGCGAGATCCGTGTCCAGCTGGAGGCCATCGGTGACGGTGGTCTTGGCAATATCGATTCCCTCGGGATCACCGGTGAGTCCGTCAGCCCCATCGAGTGCGTGCCGGAGCCGCCGGAGGGAGCGATCACGATCTGGATTGCCGGCGATTCGACCGTGGCCAACGGATCGACACCCTGTCCGACGGGCTGGGGCGCGTTCTTTGCAGATTACTTCAACGAACAGGTGAGCGTGGTCAACAGCGCCGTCGGGGGACGGAGTGTTCGCACCTGGCTCTACGACGTCACTGACCAGAAGGGGGGGGACGGCGAATGCGTCATCAACACCGACGGGACCGGCGCTCGCATCGTGCAGGCTCGCTGGACGGACATGTTGGCGCAGATGAGCGAAGGCGATTACCTCTTCATCCAGTTCGGCATCAACGATGGTGACAGCGGCTGCCCTCGTCACGTGGGGTCGGAGGCCTTCCAGGAGGAGTACACGATGATGGCGCGCGCGGCCCGGGAGCGCGGTGTCAATCCGGTATTCCTGACTCCAGTCAGCATGATCCGCTGCAGTGGCGATACCCCGACCGGGTCCCGCGGATTCCTCAACGAAACCTTCGGGGTGGGTGCCCAGGAAGACGTTCCGGTCATCGACCTGCATCAGCTCAGCGTTGACCTTTACACCTCCCTCGGGTTCTGCCCCATTCCCGGCGGCGACGTCACCGCGTCGACCACCGGCCCAGTGGGCGACTTTTTCTGCGACGATCACACGCACTTTTCGGACAGCGGTGCCGTGCAGATCGCCGAGGTCGTGGCCAACGCGGTGGCCGCCAACGGGCTGCCGCTGGCCGCGTACCTGCAATAACCCGCGAGTACAGAGACGAGGCGGGGAACGTCAGTGAGCCGCCCATCGATCCGCAGAGGAATCCCAGTCATGCGCTTGCCCCGCTCTTCGATCATCGTGCAAGTTTCCGTGCTTGGCCTCGCGGGGGTCATCGACTCCGCGCAGGCTGACGTTGCCGTGACCCCGCCCTTCGCGTCTCACATGGTTCTCCAGCGAGACATGGTCAATCCGATCTGGGGCACAGCTGCGAGCGGGGAGCAGATCTCGGTGACGGTTGCTGGCCAGACCCAGAGCGTGGTGGCGAGCTCCGACGGAACGTGGACCGCGGAGCTCGATCCCATGGATGCGGGAGGTCCGTTCACCGTGACCATCCAGGGCAACAACACCGTCACCCTGGATGACGTCTACGTGGGCGAGGTGTGGCAGGCCGCAGGGCAGTCCAACATGGACACCAGGCTGAGCTTCTACCCCGGGCTCGCGGGTGAGATCGCCGCCGCCGATCGTCCAATGATGCGCTACTTCACCGTGCGCCAGCCGGGAAACCCACCCACCACCTGGGAGGTGGTCTCCCCGGCGACGGCTGGTGATCTGTCCGCGCTGGCGTACTACTTCGGCAAGGAGATCGAGCAGTCGACCGGTGTCGCCGTGGGGCTGGTCGTGACGGCGGTTGGCGGGACCACCATCGCGTCCTGGCTGGATCCTGCCACCCTGGCGGCGAACCCGAGCATCACCAACGACGACCGCGGCGCCATGTGGGACGCCTGGGTGGCGCCGGTCGTGGGCTACGGGATCCGCGGAACGATCTGGATCCAAGGGGAACAGAACTGCAACGCGACCGACGCGCCGGGCTACGGGGAGGTCTTCGACCTTCTGATCGATGGCTGGCGGGGGGCCTGGGGACAGGGATCCTTTCCCTTCTACTTCGGCCAACTCTCGAACATCCATGACCTCCAGACGGACCCGAACAACATCAGCCACGTGGCGATGGTGCGTGAAGGCCAGCGGATGGCGCTGGCTCTGCCCAGCACGGCGATGAGCGTGAACATGGACATCGGGACGGCTGGCGACTGGCATTTCCCCAACAAGCCGGAGGCGGGGAGGCGGATGTCCCTCCCCGCGCGCGCGCTGGTCTATGGCGAATCGACCCTCGTCTACTCGGGCCCGTCGTACCTTCACGCGACGATCAGCGGTGGCCGGGTCACGCTCCACTTCGACCACGTCGGTAGCGGCCTGGTGTCGCGGGACGGCGGCGCGCTCACCGGGTTTGCCATCGCGGGAGACACGGGCAACTGGGTCTGGGGCAACGCAGAGATCCAGGGCGACACGGTGGTCGTCAGCAGTGACGCCGTCCCGAACCCGACGCGAGTACGCTACGCCTGGGGCGACAATCCAATCTTGAGCCTGTACAACGAGGAGGGACTGCCGGCGCCCTCCTTCACGACCGAGAGTGAGGACTTGCCGGCGAGCGGTACCGGTGGGACCGGCGGGACTGGTGGGGCCCCTGGCATGGGGGGCGTCTCGTCGACGGGCGGGAGTCCAGGCGGCGCGGCGGGTGCCTGGGAGACCGGCGGAGGCGGCGGCCCGGGCGGCGCGGTTGCGACCGGGGGAACGAGCGGCACCGGGGGTGCGGCGACGACTGGTGGCGCGAGCGTGGGCGGGGGTGTCCCGACTGGGGGAGTGAACGCTGCGGGAGGTTCGGCTCCAACGGGCGGATCTGGTTTCGCCGCCGCGGGCGGTGCGCAGACAACGGGCGGCATGATCGGCACTGGAGGGCTACCGATCGCCAGCGGTGGGATGGGCGCCACCGCAACCGGAACGGGCGCCGCAGGCGGCAACCTTGGGGGCGCGGGTGCTCGCGGTTCGAACTCCGACTCCGGTTGCAGCTGCAGCACGGTCGGCTTCCGGTCGCGATTGTCGGGCCCCGGAGGGCTCGCAGGGGGAGGCCTGATCGCGCTGGCCATCGCGTTTGGCTGGCGCCGCAGGAAGGCCGCTCGGGTCCAGGGATAGCGGGTGTCTCCCCTCGCCGCTTCGCGTCGGGTCCCCCTTCCCAATCACAACGCGACCTCACTATAAGGATCGAGAATCACAATCGGTCATTTGGAACTCCGGACATCGACCATGAATCTTCGCAGCTACGCCAGCATGCTCACCTTCCTCGTGGCCTTGGGCTGTGGGGGAAATTCCACGACTGAGGGCCCGGGGAGCGGGGGGGCCGGCTCTGGTGGCGCGAGGGGGAGCGGCGGCAGTGGGGCAGGGGGCTCGATCAACTGCACCGACATTGCGATCCTGTCCGTGGATCTCACACTGCTGGATGAGGATGGGGCTCCGGTCTCGGGCGCGCAGGTCCGCTACTCGGTCGATGGTGGGGAAACGCAGTACTGCGAGTCCTGGAACGACGGCAGCTATCAGTGCGGGTACGAAGAAGCGGGCGAGTTCGCGTTCGTCGTCGATGCGGCCGGCTACGAGCTCGACGAGTTCACGCAGACCGTCGAGCAGGGCGAGTGCCACGTCGGTACCGAGCGGGTGGAGCGCACGCTGGTTCCCACCCCCCCAGCCACGTGCACCACCATCGCCATGACCTCGGTCGTCGTCCCCGTGGACCCCGACGACGTCGACGCCGAGATGCAGGTGCTCTGGTCGCGCCCCGGTACCGCTGAAGCACCGCAACCGTGCGAGACCGCAGATCGTGTCACCTGGAGCTGTGGGGTCGAGGCGCGTGGTGACATCCGCGTCGACATCCCGGCCAGCGCAGGGCACGACGACTACACCCGGGTGGTCACCGTCGAGGCCGACGCTTGCCACGTGCACACGGTGACGCTCGACGAGGTCCAGCGTCCGTGGCTTCCGGACTGATTCGAGTGGGCGCGGAACGAGTGGCAAATTGCTGCCACTGGCGCGCTGGCTACCGCTGCGGGAAGCTCGCGGTGCCCGTTCGGCTCGACGAGGACGGTATCAGTCCTCCTTCGTGCGGAGCACTGCCACGAAGGCCTTCTGCGGTACCTCGACGTTGCCGACCATCTTGCTGCGCGCCTTGCCCGCCTTCTGCTTCTCCAGGAGCTTGCGCTTGCGGCTGATGTCACCGCCGTAGCACTTGGCCGTCACGTCCTTGCGGAAGGCGGGGATCGTTTCGCGGGCGATGATCTTGCCACCGATGGCCCCCTGGATCGGGATCTTGAACATGTGCCGCGGGATGCACTCCTTGAGTCGCTCGCACGCCTGCAAAGCCCGCGCGCGTGCCCGATCGCGATGCACGATGAAGGACAGGGCATCCACCCGCTCGGCGTTGACCAGGATGTCCACCTTCTGTACGTCGGCGGGGCGGTAGTCCGTCAGCTCGTAGTCGAGGGATCCGTACCCCTGGGTGACGCTCTTCAGCTTGTCGTAGAAGTCGAAGAGGACCTCGGAGAGCGGCATGTCGAAGCGGATATCCATCCGACCTGGTGCGGTGTATTGGACATCGGAGTCCACGCCGCGTCGCTCCAAGCAGAGACTCATCACCGCGCCCATGTAGCGATCGGGAACTAGGATGGAGGCGCGAATATAGGGCTCTTCGATGTGGGCGATGCGGACCGGGTCGGGATAGTGAGCCGGGTTGTCCACCGCAAGCTCGCTGCCGTCGTTGAGCTTGACGTGGTACTCGACACTGGGAGACGTCAAGATGAGCGACTGTCCGAACTCTCGCTCCATTCGCTCCTGGAAGATCTCGAGGTGGAGCAACCCGAGGAAGCCGGCGCGAAAGCCCTGGCCCAGCGCGGCCGAGGAGTCCTTGGTGTAGGTCAGGGAGGCGTCGTTGAGCTTGTACTTCTCGAGGGCATCCGCCAGCGCCGGGTAGTCGTCGGACGCTACCGGGTAGATCGAGGAGAAAACGACGGGGGTTGCATCGCGGAAGCCGGGGAGCGCCGTGGTGGCCGGGTCACGGTCGAGGGTCACGGTATCGCCGATGCCGGCATCGGCTACTGTCTTGATGCCCGCGATGATGTAGCCGACGTCTCCAGCCGAGAGGCTCTTTCGGGGTTCGCGCTGAATGCGGAAGTAGCCGACCTCCTCCACCCGGTGAGTGGCGCCTGTGGCCATCAGTCGAATGACGTCGCCCGGCTTCACGGTGCCACTGAAGAGGCGGCAGCTGGCCACGACCCCACGGAACGGGTCGTAGTGCGCGTCGAAGATGAGCGCGCGCAGCGTCGCGTCCACCGGCTCTGGCGGCGGCGGGATCCGCTCGACGATGGCCTCGAGCAGTTCGGGCACTCCCTGGCCCGTCTTGCCGGAGACGAGCAGCGCGGTATCCGGATCGAGCCCCAGCTCGCTCTCGATTTGCTCGCGAGCGGAGTCGATGTCTGCTGACGGGAGATCAATCTTGTTGATGACTGGCACGATCTCGAGATCGTGTTCGACGGCGAGGTAGAGGTTGGCCAGCGTCTGCGCCTCGACGCCCTGGCTGGCGTCGACCAGGAGCAGGACGCCTTCGCAGGAGGCCAGCGCCCGGGATACCTCGTAGGAGAAGTCCACGTGGCCGGGCGTGTCGACCAGATTGAGCTGGTACTGTTGCCCGGCCGAGTTCGTGTAGGGCAGCGTGATGGTCTGCGTCTTGATGGTGATGCCCCGCTCGCGTTCGATGTCGAGATTGTCGAGGAGCTGGTCTCTGAACTCGCGGTCGGAGACCAGTCCTGCAGCCTGGATCATGCGGTCGGCGAGGGTCGACTTGCCGTGGTCGATATGGGCGATGATGCTGAAGTTGCGGACTGGATCCACTTCGCCCTCCGGGGGGTGGGGGGCTGCTCTTCTGTCACCCGAGGTGGCATTGGTCAACCCGGCGCGTGGGAGGTGCCCAGAGGGCGAGACTCCTGGGGAAATCGTCCCGTCCTGGACAGGGTGCCGATTCAGCGGGAGGATCGCGACCCCATGGGCAAGCGCGCCAAGAAGGACCCCCCGGTCGTCTTGAATTCCAGTGCGCTCACCCACAGTCCTTTCGCTGGCCTAGCGGCGGCCGTGAAGGAGGTCTCCTCGGTGCCCCCGCCTGCGCCGGCCCCCCCGGAGGGGCCCCCCGAAGGTGATTCCCCGCTCCGGTTTCCCGACAAGATCATCCTGCGTCGCGAGACGAAAGGACGGGCCGGCAAGACTGTCACGCGGCTCTCCGGCATCCCGTCGAGTCACCTCACGGAGGTGGCCCGGCGCCTGCGGAAGTCGCTGGGGTGTGGTGCCGTCGTGGAGGCTGACGACGTGGTGCTACTCGGCGCAGTCGAGGAGCGCGCCTGGTCCTGGCTTCTCGCCCATGGTGCGACCCGCCTCGCCAAGGGCACCCACCCGGGGCCGCAGTCGAACCAGACCCCGAGACCACCGACTCCGGAACGCAGCTCCGGACCGGCCCGGGAGGGAACCATTCGCGCGAACGTGCGACGCGGTCTAGAGGTCGCGATCGTGCTCAAGGCACACCAGTCGACCGGCGAGCTGACGACTGGCGTCGTCCACGACGTACTCACCAAGGCGCCTCAACACCCGCGCGGCATCAAGGTGCGCCTCGAATCCGGTCAGGTCGGACGGGTGCAGCGCATCCTGTGACGCGCTCGTACCGTCCGTTGCCGCGGTGAGCGAAGGACTCTCAGGAGTCACTGCCCCGGTGGTCAGCGGATGGTTCGCGGCGCCGTACGAGCGCCACACCGGGATTCTCGTCGCGCGCTATCCGGCAGGCCTCCCTGCCGCTTGACAACCTTGGATTGGGTGTCACTGTTTGAACATGTTCAAGTGAACATGTTCAAATTGACGGAAGGAGGGTCCAATGAACCTACTCGTGGTCGTGTACATCGCCTACGCCGTGATCGCCGTCGCGCTCATCGTCTACCTCGCGCGCACGCTGTTCACGAACGGCCAGGCATTCCTCGACGAAGTGTTCGCCGACAACCCGCGCCTGGCACGGTCGGTCAATCACCTGCTGGTCGTGGGCTTCTACCTGTTCAACCTCGGGTATGCGTGTCTGATCCTCCGCGCCGAGCCTGCGGAGACGCCGGTTGCCGCGATCGAAACGCTGGCGGCGAAGCTGGGGGCGCTGCTCATCACCCTTGCGATCATGCACTTCGGCAACCTCTACGTCTTCCACCGGATCCGCCGGCGAGCGCGGCTGGCGGAGCTACCCCCGCCCGTCGTACCGCAGGCGCGCTTGAGCGAGGGCACCATCGGTCCCGCAGCCACGGAACCACGGCGCGAGACGGTGCCGGCCTGGAGCCGTGCGGGAGGTCACCATGGATCCGGTCAGCCGTGCCTGGCGTCCACCCGCGGGGCCTACGCCTCGCGGGTTGACCGTCCTCTACGACGAGCATTGCCCGTTCTGCGTCCGCTGCGCCTCGTGGCTCGCTCGTGAGCCCAGCTTCGTTCCCCTCGAGCTCCTGCCGGCCGGCGGTGACGCGGCTGCGGATCGCTATGGCGCAATCCCCTGGCGGGGGCGCGAGCTCGTCGTGGTGAGCGACGAGGGTGATGTGTGGGCGGGGGCAGCGGGGTTCGTCGTCTGCTTGTGTGCGCTGACCCGCTATCGCGAGTGGTCGTTGCACTTCGCTGCACCCGGCCTGGCGCCGCTTGCCGAACGTGTCTTCGCGTTGCTATCCGCGGAGCGGCACCACCTCGCCCGGTTCTTCGATCATCGCTGCACCGGTGATACCTGCCGACTGAGCGACCACGGGGGGCCCTACCGACACTCGGCGCTCCAGTTGGCGTCCGCTCGCCGCCGGAGTAGCCACAGCCAGCAACGCTTGCGATGATCGCCAATGTGGACCAGTGCCACTCGGGAGAAGTGGTATCTTTCGGAGAACTCAATCAACGCAAGTGATGGTCACTGTAGGAGCAAAATGCCCAGGCGAGACACCCGCCGCGCGATCCTGGACACGGCTCTCAAGCTCTTTCGCAAGCAAGGCTTCGAGTCGACGACGATGCGTCAGATCGCGGACGGGGTCGGGGTCTCGCTGGGCGCGGCCTACTACTACTTCCCCTCGAAGGAGGCGATCGTGCTGGCCTACTTCGAGGAACAGACGGCAGAGGCCGAGCGGCGCCTCGCCGCCGGCGAGATGCCTGCGGATCTGGGCGGGCGACTGCGTCGTGTCTTCCAGAGTCGCCTCGAGCTGATGCGGCGCGATCAGCGCTTCTTCGGCGGTCTGGTCCGATCCGTTGGGGATCCGTCCAGCCCGGTATCGGTCTTCTCTCGCGAGAACCGCGAGCTGCGCATTCGTACCATCCTGGAGTTCCGTCGCGCTCTGGGCGGGTCGCGCGTGCCGCGCAACCTGCGCGATCCCGTGGCCCTCGGCCTGTGGGTGCTGCTGCTCGGCCTCACTCTCTACTTCGTCTACGACAAGTCCCCGCGGCAGGCGCGCACTCTGCGTCTCACCAATCACGCGGTCGACCTGGCTGTCAGCCTGGTCCCCCTGCTCTCGCTTCCCGGTTCGCGAAAGGTCGCGGAGCGCCTGATGGACGTGCTCGAGGAAGCTGGGCTGCTCGAGCCACTGCCCCCCGAGGAAGGAGTGTGAAGACCGCGGTCCTCCGCGCGGCGTCCACTCGACGCGAACGCCATCGCGGCTGCTGTCCGTCGACTGCGGGGAGGGTGCGCGGGTCCAGCGTCGCGACCGGCTGCGCGGGAATGCTCACCTGACCAACAGGTCGCCGCCCAGGGGGTGGCTGCAGTCTCGGTGGCTGGCTCCGCGGCGAGGGGGCTGGTACGCTGATGGGGCGCCGCGGCGAAACGGGGAGGCGTTGGGTGGCGGCGGAAGGCCAGGAGCGGAAGTGATGCCGGACGATTCCCCACGCGATCTTTGGGAGAGCGCGAGTGCCTACGAGCGCTTCATGGGGCGGTGGAGCCGAGAGTTGGCTCGCGTCCTCGTGGCCTGGCTGGGTGCGCCTCCGGGGCGCCACTGGCTCGAAGTCGGCTGCGGCACGGGCGCTTTGACTGCGGGGATCCTCGAGACTGGGCACCCAGCGTCCGTGGTGGCGACGGACGCTTCCGAGCAGTTCGTCGCGTACGCTCGCGCCGCGCTTGCAGACGAACGGGTTCGGTTCCTCGCGGCGAGTGCGGAGGAGTTGCCGATCCGGCCGGGAGGCTACGACGTGGTGGTTTCCTCTCTGGTCCTCAACTTCATCCCGGATCCCTCCGCGGCCCTCCGCGCCATGAGGACGCGCGCAGCTGACCACGCCACCGTGACTGCGTGCGTCTGGGACTACGCTGGAGGCATGGAGTTCCTCCGCCGGTTCTGGGACGCTGCAGTCGAGCTCGACCCAACTGCTCGTCAGTACGACGAAGGTGAGCGTTTCCCGATCTGTTCCCCTGCCGCGCTGGAAGCTGCGTTCCGACAAGCGGGCTTCTCTCGCGTTGGGGTCGAAGCACTCCAGATTGCAACGCGCTTTCGGGACTTCGATGACTACTGGGGCCCGTTCGTGGGCGGCCCGGGTCCGGCTCCGGGCTACCTGTCTTCACTCTCCGCTCAGAGTCAGCAAGATCTCGCGCAACGCCTGGCAGAGTCGTTGCCCCGGACCCAGGACGGGGCGATAGCCTTGACGGCGAAGGCCTGGGCAGCACGAGCCGAAGCGTAGCGTGCCGTCGGTCGGGACCGAAGCGCCTGGCTCCAACCAGAGGCAACGGTGCTACCGATACGGGTTCGGCACCGGCGGCGAGTGGAAAGGGGGCGGGCTTCCGCCAGGTGGGGGTGGGGGTGGGGGCGGGGGCGGAGCGACGGAGGCCGAGGGGACGGAATCGGGCTCGACAATCGCAGACTGAGTGGCGCTGGGTGCGGCGGGGGGCTCCGTGTCTCCGGAGGCCTGCGCGTGAGGTGCCGGCGCCGCTCCGGCCGAGATCGGTCCCGATTCGATGGGTGGCGGCGCCGCGCCACTTGTCAGCGCCTCCTGGTCACTCTCCAGCTCGGCTCGCGGCTCACGATCGCAGCCCGCGCCGAGCACCCCCAGGCTCGCGACCAGCGCGATGGGATAGGCCACGCGACGGGCGACGGAGCGGGGCCGGGGAGGGCAATCGCGCAGGCTCTTCGGCATGGTGGAAGCATACGTCCCATCCCTCCGATGGATCTACAGGAAGCGGGCGCTGGGGGGGCGAGTTCGCCGACTCGACGACGGCACGCCCTTCAGGAAGCTCCCGCGTCCCTCCCGGTAGCCGTGCACGTGGATGCAGCAGACGAAATGAGCGTGGGGTGGCCGGCGCTCAGCCGTCGCCCCCCCCGGCCTCACCGCCGGCAGCACCGCCTGCGTTCGTGGTCCGTCCGCCTTCCCCCGTGGTGACGGCGCCACCCGCTCCGGCTTGACCCGCGTTCCCTCCCGCAGCGTTCACACCGGGGTCGCGGCACTCGTTCGGGCACTCGCTGTCGCACCCGTCGGTGTCCCCGTCGTGGTCGTTGTCGTAGCCGTCGTTGCACCGCCCGGCCTCGGGGAGATCGCACTGGTCTCGGCACGAGATGTCCTCGCAATCGGTCGCCCCGTCCCCGTTCTCGTCCACCCCGTCGGCGCAGTTCGTCTCGGGTGGCGGCGTTGGTATGCCGTAAGCGGGGACGCTGCGCTCGCTGGGTCCGTCGCAGTTGACGAGCACGAGCGCCGCTCCCGCCGCGGAGGCGAGGCGAGTCCAGGAGGCCCAGGTCGGCACCCGCGGGCGCGTGTTCGTGGTGGGCGCTGCGTCGAGCGTCTCGCAGACGAGGCTCAGGAATTCCCGAAGGCGTTTCGCGTGTCCGTTCCCCATGAACCTAGATTCTATCCCTGACACCGTGGTCGAGGCAGGGACAAAACACAGATTATCTGGCGGTTCCAGGAGACGCACCAAAAGCGGAGCCTCGCTCGTGTCGTGCCGTGGTGGCGTGGTTGACAGGGTAGTGACCTCGTGCGACGACGCGCGGTGCTCCGACGAGTGGACGAGGTGACGGAAGCGGACGATTTGGGCGGTCCCACCGCGGCCGGCGGGCAGGCTGCGTGCACGACCATCGAGGTGTCGAGTCACGACACCCCGGTTCGTCTCGAGCTGGGCACGAGTTGGGAGCGAGGGGTCGTCAACGTCGCGGACGCCCATCCCGCGCTCCTGAATCTGGCGAGAACCTTCAGTTCCGTCCAGATCATGGGGCCACCCGTCAGCGATCGGCTGCTCGCGCTCGTGTCGCACCTGTACAGCGTGGAGGAGGCCGAGGTGTGCCGTGGGCTGACCTACCTCTACCCGCGGTCGCTGGGGACGGTGGCTCGCCTCTGCAAGCGTGATCCGGCAGAGGTGCTCCGCCTCCTCGAGGGGATGGCGCAGCGTCGCGTCGTGCACAAGACGCTGGACCGCTACATGCTCTACCCGCTCATCCCGGGGCTGTTCGAGTACGTCTTCATGACCGGGGGAGACAGCCCCTGGCACGTCGAATACTCGAGGCTGGTGAACGACCTGTTCGGAACCGGGTACGTCGCGGAGTACCTGACGCGAGACATCGGGGCGATCCGCAACATCTCCGTGCAGGAAGCGATCGCCCACAAGAACTACATCGTGGGCGCGGACCTGATGTCCAACATGCTCGACGCTCACGAGCGCTTCGCGGTGCTCCACCACTGCCCGTGTCGGCATTCGAAGAAGCTTCTGGGTCGCGAATGCAAGCGCGCCCAGCCCGACGATGGATGTCTCGTGCTGGGCGAGTTCAGCACCGTCACGGTGTCTCGGGGCAACGGTCGCGCCGTCAGTCGCGAGGAAATGCGCGAGATTGTCGCGCAGCGGTGGGAGAAGAACCTCGTATTTCTCACGGCAAACGTCGACCCCGCCTCGCAGAACGTCATCTGCACCTGCTGCGACTGCTGCTGCCACGCGCTGGAAACTGCCAACCACTACAGCCGGAAGTTCGTGGCACCGCCGCACAGTGTGGCCGAGATGAACGATTCGCTCTGCAACGACTGTGGGCGCTGCGTCCGGGTGTGCAACAGCTACGCCCACGTTGTCGAGGACCGGAAACACCTGCTGCGGACGGAGCGGTGCATCGGCTGTGGGCACTGCGTGCGGGCGTGTTCGCGGCACGCGATCCAGCTGATCGAGAACCCCGCATTCCAGAAGCCCAAGGCGGGCTACATCCAGCTTCTGCTGAACATGCTCCCGCCGATTCTTCTCATGGGGATGGAGATCCAGTGGAAGCGCTGGTTTGGCCAGCGATTGCGGCCCGAGAGGCCCGCCGAACTGCTGCCGAAGCCGTCAGCGCCGCGGTGAGCGGAGAGCGGATCGAGACCACGCCCAGCCCGCTCCGCGTGACGTCTACTCGACGCGAACGCTGTCGCAGCTGCTATCCGACGACTGCTGGGAGGTGAGCGCGTCCAGTGTCGCGACGAGTCGGGAGATCCCGGCCGGGATCGGGACGCAGGTGGCCTGACCATCACAGGGCGTGCCGACTTCGAGCACTACGCCGTCCACCACGATGCGTGCCACGGTCCCGTCGACGGGCCGCGAATCGTGGCCGAACAGCAGGGGCTCGGTTCCGGTGCGCAGGGCCTGCCCGACGTCGCGATGCAGCACCGCGCGCGTCACGTCGTCCAAGTCGAGGCTCGCGCTCCCGCAGTCGGGAAGTGCCGGTTCACAACTCACATCGGGCGCGCCGCCATGGGAAACGCGCGTGAGTCGGAACGTACCGTCCGCTTCGATGGTGCTCGAGAGCTCGAAGAGCACCATGCCGCCGTTCGGCCCCCAGGTGAGGGTGCCAAAGCCGCGCGAGTCGTCACAGAAGGGGGGGTGGTCCTCACCGATGCAGATGGCTTGACCCTCGGCGCAGGCCGCACAGCAGCCGTCTTCACAGCTCAGCGCGCACTCCGGCATGACGGTCAGCTCGAGGCATTGACCGCTGGTGCAGGTTCTGTCGTCGCAGGGCTCGTAGCAACCCCGGGTGATGGTCGGTGGAGTGCACGAGGGCACGAAGAGCTGCTCCCCCCCTCCGCACTCGCTGCCGCCCGCGCCGCCGGTGGCGGGTCCCCCTGCCGTCCCTCCCGAGGCGCGGACACCGCCGGTGCCGGGTTCCCCCGCCGCTCCTCCCGAGGCGAGGGCGCCTCCCGTGTGGGCGCCGCCGGTGCCGGGTTCCCCTGCCGTTCCTCCAGAGGCGCGGACACCACCGGTGTGGGCGCCGCCGGTGGTGGGTTCCCCCGCCGCTCCTCCCGAGGCGAGGGCGCCTCCCGTGTGGGCGCCGCCGGTGGCGGGGTCTCCCGCCGCGCCGCTTGCGGCTCCCGCCGTTCCTCCCGATTCACCATCGGTGCCGCCGTTCGTGTCGCTCACACCCGGGGGCTGTTCGCTGTCGGTGGCACAGCTGACGGCGCAGAGGGCGAGGGCGAGGACGAGGCCGCAGGCGGTACCGGAGGCGCTTCCTAGCTGGCACGGTCGTGTCATGGCGGAAGGTTACGCGATCCTCGTGCGTGGTGCAGCTCCGAGAGGATTCAGCGGGCGCTGGACACGGCGTCACGGGTCTGTCGACTCGTCGCCCGTGTTGGCAGCGCGCAATCGCGCCACACCTGCGGTTTCCACGTATTTCCAGCGGCGCATGGGTGCCTCAGATCACCGGTGGTGAACGCTGGGGCGGTAGCTCCACGTTTGGACGCGATCGGGTCACCCGACACCAGCAAGGAGATGCACATGAGGACCCACCTACCGGTACTGGCACTGGCGCTGGCAACCGCGGCCGTGCTCGGTGCGTGCCGCAAATCCGACGTTGGACGGCCCCTGGGCGCCCGTTGCAGTGTGACAGAAGACTGCAAGGGCGATGCCGTGTGCGCGCGCATCGCGGAGGGTTCCGACGAACGAGTCTGCGCCAGTCCGGAAGACACGACACAGACCGACGACCCGGTGTTGATTTCTGGCTACCACTCGGGCGGTGCGGGAGGCCACGAGCCAAGGGCGGCATCTGGGGGCCTTGCAGGAGAGGTGGCCATTCCCTCCGGGGGCACGGGTCCGGTTGCTGGCAGCACAGCGTCGGGGGGCGGTGGCACCGGCGGTCACACGAACGGGGGTGGCTCGCCCACCACGACGGGCGGGGCGGACCATCCTGGTGGGTCCGCGGGAGTTGGTGGAGGTGCGGGAGGAGCGGCCCCCGGACATGAGGGAGGGGCCGCGGCCGGCGGAATCGCGACCGGGGGGGCCGCCACCGGCGGAGCTGCCACTGGTGGTGCCGGTGGCGTCGCGGGCAGCCCCAGCAGCTCGTCGTGCGCGACTGGCGCGGTGCGGCCCGGGGATACGCCCTGTACCGTCGAACGGAACGGGCACCGTGGTGTGCTCCAGCAGCGGTGCGTCGCGGGTGACTATCAGGACGCTCCGACCTGTATCGACAGCGTTCCGGCGATCACGAGTGCGGGCCCGATCGTTGTCGGCATGGACGACGATGTGGTCCTGACCGTCCGAGTGCGCGATGGCGAGGGGGCGTCCACGATCGAAATGGTCTCCATCGATGCGGCGGCCATTGGTGGCGGCGCGGCCGAGGAGATGGTCAGCACTGGCGCAGCGGACGAGTCGACCGAACAGTTCGAATACCGCCTTGGTACGCGTGGTGGCTCGGGCAGTAGCGCTTTCGTGGTCACCGCCATCGATAGCGCGGGCAACACCGATCATGGCGTGGTGATGGTCTACCGCCATGTGGGTGCGACCATCGTGGTCGGGAGTGCCGGAGACGCGGGTACCATCGAAGAGGCGCTGGCAGCAGCGAACGATGGAGACGCCGTGCTGCTGGACCCCGGAATCTACGCTGGCGCGGGCAACAAGAACATTGCGGTGCCCGATATCAACGTGGCGATCATTGGCACGAGCGGCCCCGACGAGACCATCATCGACTGCGAAGAAAGTGGCCGCGCGTTCTTGCTTCACACGCTCGGCCTTACCAGCGCGGTCACCATCGCTGGCGTCACCATCGAGAACTGTACGGCAAACGCCATTCGGGTCGTCGACAGCGCGCTCGAGCTCTATCAGAGCGCCTTGCGCAACAACACCAACGCGGACGATGGCGGAGCCCTGTACGTGGGGGACGTCCTCGTGGACCTCACGGTCGGTGGAGTGGAGTTCTCGAACAACGTCCTCGATGACTCCTACGAAGGGGCAGGCGCCTATCTCGTTGGAAGCGGTACGGCGCGCTTCGATACGGTCACGTTCGAGGGGGGGCAAGCCCTCTATGGGGGCGCCCTGGCGGTGCGCATGCTGGGCGACCTCGCCGTAGTGAGAGGGCAGGTCCATGGCAACGCCGCGCAAGCTGGCTACGGGCGTGGGGGAGGGGCGTACATCCAGAGCAGCGGGAGAGATACCCTCGACGCTGTCATCGAGGAGACGGCGTTCGTGGGAAACTCGAGCGCCGAGGGCGGAGCCGTCTTCATCGACCAGGGAAATGGAGCCTTCGTCGTTCGAACGTCCACGTTCTCAACCAATCAGGCCACGTATGGCGGCGCGATGGCTATCCCGTACGGCTGGATCGACTGTGCGGTAGGCGTCGAGGACTCCACCTTCACTGGCAACACCTCCACACGAGGAGGCGGCGCCATTGGCTCGACCATTCTCAACTCCAGCCCTACCGACTCGCGGTGTGCACTCCGGGTTGCCCGCAGTCGGTTCTCGGACAACTCTGGCGGTGCGCAGGGCGGAGCCATCAATCGCATCCCGGCGATCGTCGAGGACTCCTCGTTCGAGCGCAACTCCTCGACCGGCCCTGGAGGAGCGATCCACACGACCGGGCGGTACAACACTGGCTGGGCCTGGGACGTGCTCTCGGTAGTCGGCTCTTCATTCTCCGGCAACAGCGCCTCGTCGGGTGGCGCCATCAGCATGGGCGGGGGGAGCATCGCGCACTCCCTGTTCTCCGAGAACGTGAGCAGCGGCGGCGGAGGTGGTCTTTGGCTGGCGACCAGTCTGGATCCCGTCATCATCGAGAACATCCTGCTCGCCGACAACGAAGCCGGCACCGGTCCCGGCGGCGGAGCTTTCGTGGGGTCGAGTGGCGCCAGACTGTCGAATCTGACCTTCGCGAACAATCGGGCGCAGAGCGGCGGCGCCATGGCCCTTTCGTCGGCCCGCGGGACCGTCGAGTTGGTCAATGTCATCGCCCACGACAACGTCGCGACAGCGGAGGCATCGGGTGCTCTTCAGCTGGTCGACATCGACCCCGCCACTGTGGTCGACATCGGTCACTCCCTGATGGACGTTGCGCAGATCAACGACCCAGGATTCACCATCAACGACGGGACCGGGTTTCTGACTGATGGTAGTGGAAATCTCTCGAGCGATCCTCTGTTCGTCGATGCCGACAATGGAAACTATCGCCTGCAGCCCGATTCTCCCGCAGTCGACGCGGGCAGTGATACTTCAGTCGCGCTCGACATGAGCTTCCTCACCACTCAGCAACGCCAGACCCTCGACACCGGCATCGTCGACCTCGGGTACCACTGGGAGGTGTCGTTCTAGGGGGGGCAAAGCCCGAGCCCGAGCCCGAGCCCGAGCCCGAGCCCGACCGACTCATCGCCAGGGACGGCAGCGCTCAGTCGCCGGCCCCTGATCGCCGCTACGTCTAGCGCTGCGAGCTGGACGCGCCGCGCTGCTTCCGGCGCGCGAGGGGACGGATCCCCAGCAGGCCGACCAGTGCCAGGATGCCAAGTGGACCGGGGGTGTGCCGCTCACCCACCGCGCTGCAGCTGCACCCGTCTGCGTCCCCGGCATCGGCCTTGCCAGCAGTTGGAGTGTCTCCTCCGGTGCCGGTGCCGCCCGTCGTGCCACTCACGATTCCGCCGGTCGCGACGGCCCCACTGGCGCCCACGCCGCCAGTGACGGCACTCGAACCGCCCGAGGTGGCGAGGCCACCGGTGGTTGGGCCGCCCCCAGTCCCACCTGCGCCCCCACTCGGCGAACCGCCCGAGCTAGGACCAAGGCCACCGGTCGCCACGCCTCCGGAGCCGGGGAGGCCGCCGGTTGGCTCTGTGCCCCCGACTGGGCCGCTACCGCCCGCCGCGCTGCCGCCGCCACCGGTGGGCACGCCTCCCCCTCCGCTGCCGGCGCTTCCCCCAGTCGGTTGGCCTCCGCTGCCGGGGCTCCCCCCGGTCGCCGCTCCGCCAGCGCCGCCGCTGCACTGCTCGATCTCCGGGTCGAGCGCGCCCGACTGATCGAGGCCGAGAAAGGGAATGACGTAGTCCGAAAGGAACAGTGCATCCGAGGGACCGTGATCGCCGCCGTGCGACGTGAAGGCGTCGAGCACGACGTAGCCGCACGAGTTCTCCCAGCGCTCGCGGGTGGCCTGGTGCGTTCCCAGCTGGACAGTGTCGGTCGACGTCGGGGTCTGACTCAGACCCAGGACGTTGGTCCACTGCTTGATGGCTTCGGTGTGGTTGGGGTACTGGATCGTGCTGTCCGCGTCTCCGTGGAAGAGTTGCACGCGAGCGCGGTGCCCCGTGTATCCAGGGTACATGTCGTCCACGATGGCTCCCCATTCCTCGGGCGTGTGGGTGACGGTGCCCCCAGCGCAGGCCCCACTCCACGAGCCGTCCGGATTGCCGACGGCCCAGCATCCCGCCGGAACGCCAGCCATCGCGGCCCCTGCCTTGAAGACGTCCGGATACAGGGCCAGCAGGGCCTGAGTCATCATGCCGCCCGACGAGTCTCCCGTCGCGTAGACGCGATCGGCATTCGCGCCGTACTGAGCCACCGTGTACTGAACCATCTGAAGAATGGCCTCGGTGTCCCCCCCACCATCACGGGTCAGCGCCTGGTCGGAGCCGACGTCCCAGCAGCGGCCACTGCCATCCGGATTGGTTGCCTGCGGGACGACCATGATGAAGCCATGCTGGTCGGCGGCGTCCACGATGCCTCCACCACGCGCTTGGCCAAAGACGGCGTCGGCCGTGCCCCCGCAGTAGTGAGCCAGCACCAGGATGGGGGGATTCTCCGCCAGCGCGTCCGGCACATAGATGTACATGCTGACGGTCGAGGGCACCCCGCTGGCACCCCAGCTGTCCACCCGTTGCAGCGATGCGGCGTGGGCTGGTCCCGTCAGGAGGAGTCCGGCGAAGAATGTCAGAAGTGTGTGGGGAACAGTGGATCGATTGCTCATCTGCGGGCTCCCGCCTGAAGTCACCAGAGCGTCCCCTTCTCCATACTCTTGCGTCGTGATGATCGCTCGCGCTTTCTCGGGAAATCTCCTCGATCGATGCCTGGTACACTCGTCCCGGAACGCAGCATCGGCGGCTGGCGGAAGCCAACGGAAAAAAACTCTTGCCCGCGAAGAATCTTCGACAATCCATGGTTGGTCTCGACAATCCCCAGCGCCTCCCGCTGCTTGCCCCCGAGCCCCCCACCCAGGTCGGAGCCGATCCGGGTTGGAGCGGGCTCCTCGTCAACTGTCCCAAGGCTCACCCGTGCCGAGTTCGTCCGGCTCGATCGGAAGTCGCCGCAGACGAAGCGATTCGAGGCTCCACGGGGCCGTGAGTCACCGCTCAGAGATCCCCGCGAACAGGAGAGCGAGAATGGAAACCAAGCGCAGCTACCAGGTCATCGAGTCGAGCGGACGTCCCATCAAGGCGTGGGTGAACGGCGTGACGATGGAGGACGAGGCCGTGAAGCAGCTGCAGAACGTGGCGAGCCTGCCCTTCATCCACAAGTGGGTGGCCGCGATGCCGGACGTGCACGTCGGCAAGGGGGCGACGATCGGCAGCGTCATCGCTACCCGCCGGGCCGTGATCCCCGCCGCGGTGGGCGTGGACATCGGGTGCGGAATGATGGCGGTGCGCACCACGCTGGCGGCGTCCGATCTGCCAGATGGCCTCGGCAACCTGCGCGGTGCCATCGAGGCAGCCGTTCCCCACGGCCGGACTGCCAACGGGGGACCCGGTGACGTTGGCGCCTGGGCGGACGTCCCGCCCGAGCCCGCCCGTGCCTGGCAGCAGCTGGCCCCGACCTTCGAGCGGATCGCGAGCAAGCACCCCAAGATTGCCAAGGCGAACACGGTGAACCACCTGGGAACGCTCGGCACGGGGAATCACTTCATCGAGCTCTGCCTCGACGAGAACGACCGCGTGTGGATCATGCTCCACAGCGGCTCCCGAGGCGTTGGTGGGCGCATCGGGTCGCACTTCATCGAGCTCGCCAGGAACGAGATGAAGCGCTGGTACATCGATCTACCCGACTCGAACCTCGCCTACTTGCCGGAGGGGTCGACCTACTTCGACGATTACCTCGAGGCGGCCCAGTGGGCGCAGCAGTTCGCCGCGGCGAACCGGGAGCTGATGCTCGGCGCCGTGCTTCGCGCTCTCGGTTCCCGCCCGGAGCTACCGGCCTTCGACGCCACCGACGAGGCCGTGAACTGCCATCACAACTACGTGGCGCGCGAGCATCACTACGGCGAGAACGTGCTCGTCACCCGCAAGGGTGCCGTCCGCGCCCGCACTGGGGACATGGGGATCATCCCCGGCAGCATGGGGGCCCGCTCCTACATCGTGCGAGGGCTGGGGCAGGCCGAGAGCTTTCACAGCTGCAGCCACGGTGCGGGACGCGCGATGACGCGCACGGCCGCCCGCAAGCGCTTCACCGTGGAGGACCACGCCCAGGCGACCGCCGGCGTCGAGTGCCGAAAGGACAGTGCGGTGCTCGACGAGACGCCCATGGCCTACAAGGACATCGACGCGGTGATGCAGGCGCAGCAGGATCTGGTCGCGGTGGTTCACACACTGCGGCAGGTTCTTTGCGTGAAGGGATGAGGGGCTCGTAGCGAAGCGGCAGAGGGGGCGGGTAGCTGGGCGAAGTGCTGATCCTCTGCCTCTGGTCTGGCCGGATCTCCCCTCCATTCCTTCCCCGTGCGCCCGCGACCGGCGGCGGGAGTCGCCGAAATGCGTGCCAGGTTGGGAATCGGATCGCTTCTCGCGAGAATCGGCGTCTGGCGCCTGCGGTGCCCGCCGTCTACACTCGTATGCGGCCGCTCGTTCAACCCGCTCTGCGGCGGGCCCGAGGGGATGTCAGGCAGTACAGATCCTCCCGCTGCCGGAGCAGAGCATTGCAGAGATCCCGATGAAAGAGACCCATTCGACCTACTCGACGAGCGTCGCCGGTCGCGGCCGTCAGCCCGTCCTGCTCGCGACCGCGTTTGCCGGACTGGCTGCCGGTTCCCTGTTGGCGTTCCCCGTACAGGCCGACACGACACTCACAGTGGATCTCGGGACCACACTCCGCCCGGCCACCCGCGTCGCCAGCGGCTCGCTCTACGGTGTCACCGAGAACCTCCCGGCTGACATCGACGCCCTCATCGCGCCGCTACGACCGAACATGTTCACCAACCCCGCGGAGAACGTTCAGCAGCCGCGTGGAGACGCGATCCTGGTCGCGGAGCGACTCGCGCCCATCGGCGCACGCGTCACGATTCGCCTCGCGGACTGGCTTCCCGGATGGCCGTACCAATTCACCAACATGACGGACTGGCTCGACAAGGTGGGCCAGACGGTGGCGCGCAAGCAGGGATCCGGCCTCGACAACTACTACGGCTACGAGATCTGGAACGAGCCGGGGGGAACCTGGACGAGCTCCATCCCGTTCAACGACTTCTGGAAGCAAACCTACGACGAACTGCGGCGGCTCGACCCGACCGCCAACATCATCGGCCCCTCGTACTCCTATTACAACAGTGGCTCGCTACGCAGTTTTCTGACGTTCGCGCGCGACAACAACTGCGTGCCGGACATCGTGGCGTGGCACGAATGGGGCGGCAACCCGGGGGGGAACATCCAGGCCTACCGAAACATGGAACAAGAGCTCGGCATCGGGCCGTTGCTCATCAGTATCAACGAGTACAGCGGCGAGGAGCGCATCGACGATGAAGGGCAGCCGGGCGCGTCGGCACCCATGATCGCGAAGTTCGAGCGGTTCGGAGTCGACACGGCGTGCATTTCCTATTGGGACGTCGCCCACGCCGGACGCCTGGGCAGCCTGCTCGCGACGGACACGCAACCGAACGGGGGCTGGTGGTTCTACAAGTGGTACGGGGACATGACCGGCAACATGGTTGCCACGCAGCCGCCGTCGGCCAACGATGTGGTCGCTCTGGATGGGTTCGCCAACCTGGATGAAGAGGCCCGCTTTGCGAGCGTCCTGTTCGCGGGCGTCAACGACGGTGCGATCCGCATTGTCGTTGAAGGGTTCGACTCGGTCCCCTTCTTTGGCTCCACCGTCCACGCGGTCGTTGAACGCACGCCTTGGGTGAACCGCACCACCGTCGTAGACGCGACCGAGACGCTGTCGACCGACGACATTCCGATCGCCAACGGGCAGATCGAGGTTTCGATCCCGAACGCCAACGATGTCGACGGCTTCCGCGTCTATCTCACGCCGCTCGACGCGGGCTCGGGCGGTACCGGTGGCAACGGCGGTACTGCTGGAGCCGAAACCGGAGGATCGGGACCAACTGGTGGCATGGCCACGGGTGGCATCGCCACGGGTGGCGCGGCCATGGGTGGCGCGGTCACGGGCGGCGCGGTCACGGGCGGCGTGCCCACGGGTGGGCTTGCCACCGGCGGGCTCGTAGCCACGGGCGGAGCGAGTACCGGCGGGTTCGCCACCGGCGGAATGGTCACCACGGGCGGAGCGAGCCCCGCGGGCACCGGTGGCGCGTTTGCCAGCGGCGGATCGCTCGTCGCTGGTGCGCCGAGCGTCGGTACGACGTCCAGCGATGCCAATGACAAGGAAGGTTGCGGTTGCCAGGTCCCCGGGCGCCCCCAGTCGCCGCCGTGGATGCTCGGTCTTGCGCTCCTCGGGATGGCCGCGGCGTGTCGCCGCCGCAGCGCGTCCAGAACCGGCGAAGTTTGCGGGTAGCAGGGAACAGCGGGCGCCGGGCGCCCCACGACACTCGCGCCTACCTGCACTTCGGCTGAAGAACGACGCCCCGCTGGGGCAGTACGGACGCGATTCCCTCGAGCCAGCTTTCAGCTATCCCGGGTGCATCGTCGACATCTGTACCTAGCAGCTGCTGGACGCTGGGCGCCGTCGCTGCGATGGCAAGCCAAGCGGCCATCGACGGCACCCCTCTGCTCACGTGAACGAGCGCCGCCATGTATTTTGGCGATCGACGAGGGCCGGTTCGTACGGTCACTGGTCGCGGTAGCTGCAAGTGCACGAGACACCCACCGTCGATGCGTGTTCTTGCCCGGTCCGGGAAGTTGGGATCCACGAGATATGCGGTAGCTACCAGTTGCGGAATGACCCAGCTGCCGCGGTCTGCCGCGCCCCAGAGGCCCTCTGGGGCGAGCTTCTCCCCACCGTCCAGGATCATCGCCACGGCCGCAACCAGGTGTGGTCGCCAATCCGGCTGCGAGAGCATCGCCCTCACGAATGTGTCTGGTGTTGACACTGATCCCAGACACTCGCGCACCAACTCAACTGCCTCCCCGGCACGGCCGCCGAAGTCGAGCAACTCCAAGTACGGAGGACCCCGATCTGGGTTGGGGCAGCTGAACGCCTGCTCGAAGGGACCGTACTCGGATGGTCGGGTCATGGGAGCCGCGTTCAGAAGGCTACCACGCGCCGGGTCGGCGTCGGTCGTTTGCCAGGGCGGCGGTTTGCCTAGCCGGATCAGCCATCGTAGCCTCATCGAGTCATGAGCACGGGGGCCAATGGCTGGCAGGACGCAGAGCCGCGAGGCGACGATGAGGTCCAGGTCCAGTGGAAGCAGAGTGCCGACGGGCTCTACGTCGAGGTCGTCATCGCACGCGCCGAAGCCGGCTTCGTGGTGAAGGACCTGGCGGAGAGCCGGACGGCTGGACCCAATGCCACCGTCAGCAGACCGTTTCTCACCATCCACGAAGCAGAGGAAGGTGCCGCCCGGATTCGCACCGAGTGGGACCACGAACTCGACGGATAGTGCTCCTCGCGTCGAAGGTGGGGCGGAAGTGACAAGGACGCTGCCGAGCCGGCTAGAAAACGTCCCGCCTCACTCCCGCTGCGATCACAGGAACCACGGTGCTCTCGCTCGGCCCGTCCGAGGACGATACGGAGATGTAGTTCACCCCGGCGTTGATGCTGGGAACGAACCCGACGAACCTAGCCGCTTCCAGATCGATGAAGGCCCTCGTCTCAATCTCAAGCTGCTGGAGTTCCACCGTCACGGGGACGGAAGTCCCTGCCAGTGCGTCCAGCTCGAACCCCGTCGTCGAGAGCTTGAACCACTCCAAGTCGGCACGAAGGCGCCCGACGAGAACACGAGGCCAGATCGTTGCCTGCATCCGCAGACGCCCGTCAGCCTTCGCGGTGAGCTTCTGCCCGTCGTCGATGAAGACGTCGTTGTTCGCGTCGACGACGAGGGCGTTGTAGTCCTCGAACTGTCCACCACCGCCGCCCCAGGCTCCAATGGCAAACCGCGAGCTGGGCGTGAGCCTGACCCCGGCGAGGAGCGTGGCTCGACCAGTGTCCGAGGTCTCGTCGGAGAAGGCGTCGTTTCCGGCAGCCTCCCCGGCGACGTCCGTGTCGAACCGGGCGTACCCCGCCTTGAGACGGAAGTCGGCTTTGATCTCGTCGTTGCCCGGGGCGATCCAACCCTCGATGTCGGCACCCACCCGGTACGTGTTCGAGCTGGAAACTCCCTGCTCCGAATACTCGTAGCCATAGGCGCTGCCACGTATGATCCCGCCTCCGAGCCCGGCGTTGTAACCGATGGCGAGATCGCCAGCAAACTCGGCGTTGAGGCTCTTCACATCGACAATCACCGTACCGAGGTTGATGTCGAAGAGGATCGGCTCCGTCCAGGGAGCCAGTCCTACGAGGTAGCGGCCCAGCAGCCTCTTTCGCTCGGCGTCAGTTTCAGCAGCCGCGAACCTCACTGCGAAGTCGATGGCCCGGATGACCTTCGCCGGGACGGGCGTAGTGTCCGGAACCATACTCACCACGGCTTCGGCCATTCTCGCAACGTCCGCAGCAACCAGTGCATCGAGCACCCCCGGCCAGGCTGGTGGGAGCTGGTAGGTGCGACCCACCGCGAGCGTCATCGCCTCCTGAACGATGACCGCCCAATCGGTGAGCAGGGACCGCGCCAGAGCTTCGTCCGCGGGCTCGCGACGCAAGCGCTGGCCGACGTCACGAGCATTGCCGAGAGCGGTCACGAGCCGCCCCACAGGCACCTCCTGCTCTGCAGTCAGTGCCTGGTCAGGAGCCAGGACCCCTTCCTCCTGGAGAACGCGGGCAACCACCCGAGCGTAGTGCTGGGACGGGCGCGAGAAGTCCGGACCATCGAGGCTGAGTGTTCCGAGGATCCGGGCAGCCACCTTCGCCTTGTCGCCATTTCCGGGGGGCAACTCCACGGGGCCGCCACCCTCGGTGCATGGTTGCCCATCAGGTCCCGGAGGCATCGCGCCCGCCATGCGAGCCGCGAGATGATAGGGCTCGACCGATTCCAAGGAGCCGACCATCAGAGCAGAAACGAGGCGCAGAGCCTCGGTCTGGTCAGCCATGGGCGGGGCCTCGTTTGCAGCCTTCAGAGCGAGAAGGACGGCATCCTGGACGATCCGACGCCGCAGCTCGATGAGCGTGTCCCTACCGGGTAGTGGGGCGCAGGTGGCGGGGAGCCACTCGCGGACGGACGGCTCGCCACAAAGCTTCTTCTGAAGCTCACGCACGAGCGCGTCGGTTGCCACGCCGGTCTGCAGCCGGGCGTTCGGGGCAACACGCTGGGCCAGTGCGTCGAGAAGCGGGGACGATGACTCGGTGAGCTGACGTTGCGTGAGGTTTGTTCGCTGACCCCGGGCGGCCGCGACTGCCGCGAGAGTCTCCATCCGTCTTGCTTCAGGAAGCGAGGCGAAAGCAGGGGCAACGGGGGCGGCCGATCTCCGTGATGTGCAGTAGTCCTGGACCTCGGCGACGGCGCGTCTTGTATCTGCATCCGAAGCCTGGGCGCCAGCTAGCTCCGGCCCGCAGAGGGAGTCCAGGTTCTCCCAAAACGGGGAGATACCAGGGGACTCGCAGCTGGGTGCTTCGGCAGACGAGGATGCTGCAGCGAGCGTCCCCGTGCTCAGAACCCCCCAAACAAGTACGGTCTTGGCTAGCGGTGTCTTCCCCACGATCTGAGGAAGGTAGTCGATTCTCTCGCGTGCGAGAAGAGCGCCGAAGAGGCCTAAGCCCTTCGAGCTAGCATGCTCATCATCGCAGCCGTGCAACGCACCCCTGGCGTGTGGGAAAGATGGCAAGTGCCGTGTGGCGTGCGATGAGGCCAAGGATTGCCCGCGGAACGAGTTGACCTGCGACGAGGGTGTGTGCGTCGAAAAAACGGGAGCCGGAGGAGCAGGCGGATGAAGACGAGAACGACACTGGGATTCGTCTGCGTGGGGTTGTAGCCGGAGGCGGTGCGGGGCCTGGGCATCAGGGCTTGCCTTCCGGGCAGCAGGTGCTTCCGAAGCTCCTCGGTGGCTTCCTGAGCACGCTCAGGGTCGGCGCGCAGTCGAGCAGATCGCCCGCTGGCGGAGAGTAGCAGCCGCACAAACACCACCATGCGAGAGGAACCCGGCGCCCCGGCGAATCGTTCCCGTGCCCGATCTCCCTGTGGGCCGAATTCTGGAGGATTGCTGGCCGTACCAGCAGGTCAACCGCGTCCTTTGCCACCTGGTGGTGCTCGCATCCGTTGCGCTGGCCAGGTGCCGGACTTACAGCAGTGCCACACGCCGCCACGAGCCGGCCCACCCAGGACCTCGAGGGAGCTCCCATGTACTACGGAATCATCAAACAGTTCGCCACGACTCTGAAGAACCTCGACGCCTGTCTGACCAAGGCTGAAGCGCACGCGGAGAGTCGCGGCTTCGACGTGAACAACTACCTCGGGACTCGGCTCTACCCCGACATGCTTCCGTTCGTGGTCCAGATCCGGATCGCCTGCGACCAAGCGAAGTACGCGGCCGCCAACCTCTCGGGCAAGGCGGTCCCCAAGCACCCGGACACGGAGCGGACCTTTGCCGAGCTCCACGGTCGGATCCGCTCCACCCTCGAGTTCGTGGAGTCCTGCACGGAGGAAGACCTCGCCAAGGTCGACCCCGCCCGACCGATCGCCGTTCCGTACCCTGCGGGTCAGGCGCTGCGGGCGGAGGACTATCTGCTCAGCCGCCAGGTTCCCCAGTTCTTCTTCCACGTCTCGATCGCGTATGCGTTGCTCCGGCACGGTGGCGTCGATCTCGGCAAGGCCGACTATTTGGGGCAGCTGAGCTTCGTGCCGTTGCCAGTCGGTTGAGCCTTCGAGGAGGACCGCTTCACGAACGTATCCCCCGGCAGGCGGACAAGAGGTGCGTGAGCGAGGCGACCGGCCAGCCGCGGGGTCTGCGCCAGGGCGTTCTGACCCACAGGTACTCGCGGTCGCAAGGAGTGCCGCGACCATCGGCGTGGTGCGGAGGTTCTCCACGCGAGCCTCGAGTTGTAGCCCGGCAGAGTCTCGTTGAGAGATGCGGGCGCTCGTGGTCCATCCGAGTCGACCCGCGGGCGGATGGAGTTATCATGGGAGGTTGGAGGCGAGGGACTGGCGATGCGACGGGCTTCGGCATTTGGTGGACTGGTGTTGGCATTGGCGGCGGGTTGCTCCAGCACCACGAAACCGAGCGGGGGTGGATGCGAAGAGGGCATGAGCCAGAGGTGCTTCGGGCTCGATGATTGCTCGGGTCGGCAGGACTGCGTCGACGACGGAACCTGGGGTGACTGCGTGTGCGATGGCGGACCGGGAGGGAGTCCCGGCGCCGGTGGGAGCGACGCGGGCGGCTCCGGCGGCCGTGCCACAGGCGGCACTGGTGCTGAGCTGGTCGCCGGTGCCAGTGGCGCAGCAGGATTCGGTGGGGTGCCCGGTGGGCGTGGCGGCTCCGGTGGCGTGGCAGGAAGCAAGGTTGTGGTCCAAACGGGCGGGGCACCCTCAACGGGCGGCAGCGGTGGCCTGCCAGTGGGCGGTGCTGCCGGCTTGCCAGGGGGCGGCGGCTTGCCAGGGGGCGGTGCCGGCGGCCTGCCAGCGGGCAACGGCGGCGCGCCAGCGGGTGGCAACGGGGGTAGTCCCAGTGGCGGGGACGGAGGAGGCGGGGGCAACGGTGGCGATCCTGGAGCGGGTGGCCTCGGTGGTGACCCCAGCGGCGGCGCCGGTGGGGTTGGCGGCAACGGCGGGGCTGGCGGGCGAGGCTACTTGCGCGTGTTCGTGACGAGCATGGTATATACCGGCAACCTGCAGCTCTTCGGCGGGGGGCCGAATGGCCCCGCGAGCGGCGACAATCTGTGCGAGGTCCGCGCTTCCACCGTCCCGCTCGGTGGTACCTGGCGCGCGTGGCTCTCGGCTGGCCAGCACGCCTACGATCGCATTGCGGCGGATGGACCGTGGCGTCTGGTCGACGGAAGCGAGGTCGTCTTCCCGAATCGCGAAGCCCTGGGGGGCGTTCCGAACGTGCCCATCTACATGAACGAGAGAGGAGTTGACGTCAGGACCATCGACGGAGCCATCACGCACGTCTGGACGGGCACTCTTCTCGGCGGAACGCCGGCGCAGAACCTCCACTGCAATGGGTGGGACGCTGGCGGCCTTCTGTTCTCTGGCCTGCACGGCAACCTCAACTTCGCCGACGCGCGCTGGACCCACACCGGCTCGGACACTTGTAACAACACCTACCGCCTCTACTGCTTCGAGATCTGAGCGGGCGACTCGGGCGACGGGGTCTGGTGAGCCGACGCCGGGGACGCGCTACTCGATAGTCTTCGTGAACGGAGTTGGTCGGGACGACGATGGCGAAGACTCGAGCCGCCGGGCTGAGCGCTATTCCGGGGGCCGCCCGAAGGTCCGTGCTCCAGGTCTGGGTAGACGCGGGGATCCTTCCGCGATCGTGTTGGCCAGGGCCTTGGCATCGTCGTCAGTCTGGTTCGGGCCGAGCGTCACCGATGCCGCTCCACCCGTGATCTCGGTCCAGACGATCGGTGCAGTTTGGACCATGTCACCGACGATGATTGCCATTCGCTTCCCGACCATGGCCCTGGTGAGGTCCGCCAGCTTCTGGCCTCCCACGGCTGTGAGGTGGATCAGCACGCTCGGTGGGCCTCCCTCCTCACGACGATTCACGCCAACCCTCTTGCAGTCTGCGGGCTCGATCGAAGGTTGGATGCGGATCAGGTAGCTCCTGAAGCCCGCGCCCGTGGGGCCGACAGCAAAGCCCCTGCCTGACGGAACAGTCTGGCGCTGCAGGCACTCTTCGAGCCTCGCCCTGGCTTCCGCAGAGGCATCCTCCGACACCAGAAACCGAACCGGTACCGGACTCGATCCGACGCGCTCGGACTTCAACTCGATACCCGGACATGGCTCGGGCGGATCGAGTACGTGGCTCTCGTCGTCGACCTCGTGGACGTAGAGTCCGCCTCGGCTCGGGTCAACGTCACCCCCGGCCGACGAATGCGTCTTGCGGCAAGCCAGCAGGGCAACGGAGAGGAGCAGGAGCAGGCCGAGGCTACGGCGGCACATGGTGCCTCTGCTCGCCGCACGCTCCCGGGATGTTCGGGATGCATGCGGACGTCCCGACGAAGAAGCCCGGACGGACGACCTCGCTACCATCCCGAGACGGAGGTTGTCGGGAAGCTTGGACTGCGCCATGGGCTTATCGTAGCGCCCCTGTTTCGGAATGGCTCGGCCGCAGAGTTCGCGCGCGAGAAAGCACAGAAGCTCCGCACTTGCGGACCGGAATTGCGCCCCGGGAAGACTCGATGCGAAGTGGACGGAGTCCAGCGCGCAGCAACGTTCCGACTCCCGTTCCAGCGCTCGGGCCTCGCTCGTGCTGCGGACGGTGTGCGGGCGGTGGTGGGGGCAAGCAGCGCCCGCACCCGTCACCGTGCCTCGAGAGAGCCAACAAACTCAGCATCACAGGCTTCGATCAGCCGATGAGCCTCGCCACGACCCATGAAGCTCGCATTCTCAGCATGGCCCGTTCGGAGGAATACTGGCTCTTCGTCACAGTCAGATCCCAGCTGCCCATCTCCACAACGCACTCCTCGGGATCTGGAGTCCGGAGCAGGCTGTCGTGTGCGAGGGAGGCATTGACTGGGACGATGGGCGGCTGGTCGTCGAGCGCGGACCGCTGGCGATCAAGAGGCAGGGCCGAGACGGCGGACAAATCGAGCTACGTCTCGATCCGCGTGACCAGCTCGGCAGTGCCCGTCGCCTGCTCGGCAACCGCCGATGCCTCAACCTCGCCCTGCAACACCTGCCGGCGCACCTCGTCGGGAACGCCCACGAGGAGCAGGAACTCGACCTTGCCGTGCGGCGTGCTGATCGGCTCGGGAATGGCCGGGTCCCGAACGACCAGCACGGCGTTCTGCTTGGTCTCTGGGTCACCGTTGATCGGGCCGGTCTTGATGGTATGCCCGGCGGCAAAGACCTGACCCTTCCACACAGCCTTGCCGATGGCCTCCATGAACTCGAAAGCCCACTCTGGAGGGGCATCGCCATCCTTCGCGAGCTTGAACGTCAGCTCGTAGCCGAACCCGCTCCACTCGGGGGACTCACTCTCCTTGACGTACAGCTCCGTGAGCCCGAACGAAACGAAATGCCAGAACGTCCCACCGTCGTAGGCGCTGACGCCGTCGAACGCGGCCGCGTTCTCGGAGATGTCGTGCATCCGGTAGACGATCGGGGCAACGTGCGCCGGGTTCGTCTGCCCGGGGTAAAGGCGCGTGAACTCGGTCTCGATCGCTTCCCAGCCGAGAGCGGGCGGTGCCGTGTCCTCAGCCGTGAGGGTCTCGGTCTTCGGTGTGCGCTTGAAGATGTCGAACAGGCCCACGCGGTGCGTTGTACTTCACGGTACTGGCGATCGCTACTCCTCCCCCTCGCCGCAGCCTCGAGCGCCCTGTGCAAGGTCGCCACGCCAACGATGGTCTGGATGGTTCTCCAGAATCCGCTGGCGAAGCCGAGCGAACTCCTGCGGATCAGTCTTCCCGTACTTCCGGTACCAGGGTCCAATTGGCGTTCGACGAGCACGGTGGCGCAAGCCCAAGGCGCATCGGTCAGCGCGTGCATGACCCGTGCCGCCCCGGTGCGCCAGGGGAGCTGCACGCGGCACTCGGGAGGTGCCTTACGGCGCGGCCAACGGAGACCGAACCGCCGCGGTGGGCCAGCCAGGCGCGGGAGGCCTGGCTGGCGGATGCGGATCCTAAGTTTGTAGCACCCCTCGACGTGGTACGTTTCTGGCCCTAGTCTCGTGCCGACATGAAGCACGGGCGATCCTGGTTGGTGGGTGTGAGCGTGGTCCTCGCGATGATGGCCGTGGGCTGCACGGACGAGAACGGAAGCGAGGGCGCTGGCGTCGGCGGCAGCAAGGGGGGAAGTGCGGGTGCCGATCCGGACACCACCGGGGGCGTTGCGCCTGGCATGGCCGGATCCACGAACACCGGTGGCAACGCGGGTGGCACAGCAGCCGCTGGCAACGCTGGTGGCGCAGACAGCGGCAGCGGCGGCGCCGCGGGGAGCTCCGGTGCCAGCGGCGGTGCCGTGGGGAGAGCCGGCGGTGGCAGCGGCGGTGCCGCGGGGAGCGCCGGCGGTGGCGCGGCGGGGAGCTCGGGCACCGGCGGCGCGGCGGGGAGCTCGGGCACCGGGGGGGGCGTTGCTGGGAGTAGCGGCGCCGCGGGTGCTGGGGGCCAGGGGGGGGCAGGGAGCGAGTGCGTGGGAGTTGTGTGCTCGGAGCCCCTCCCCAGCTGTTACGGAACGCGGTTCGAGTCGCTCGAGTCGTACTGTGCCGACGAGCATTGCCCGGCGACGGCCGAGGACGCGATCGCCGAGGCTTGCTCCGGCCACAGCAGCTACGTGAGGCGTCGCTCAGACTGTGGCTACGACTACGTTCTCGTGGGATGGAGAGGCTACTTCTTCGACCTCGAAACGGGCGAGCTCGTTGGCGCCCACTGGGCCAACGACATGGCGGTCCCCCCCTGCTACGTGCTTGGTGAAGTGGGTGGCGTGGACGCTCGGAAGCAGTGCTCGACGGGCCCGCGGTGGCCTGGATTCGGTGGTGCCGGTGGGGAAAGCCCGAACAACCCCTGCCGCGACGGCGGTGGAGGCGCGGGTGGGGCGTCGGGGTAACCGTCCCGCCGGCAACGTGGGTTGACTTCACCCCGGGCAGTGGGCGAGCAGTATTTCCGAAGATGCGGTCGCACGCCCCGCAGGCCACGAAGCTCGTGCCGACACCATCCGCACAGCTTGGCGTGACGGGTGGATCGTCTCTCAGCGTGGGTTCTTCGGACTACTTGTCTGCGTGCGCTCGAGGGGGGATCCCAAGGAGTATCGAGAAGCGCTGTCGAACCTCTCGGAGTAGCCGTTTCCGGCTACACTGGACATCGCGATGGGGAACGACGTGGTTGTCAGCGAAACGGGCGCGGCCGACGAGCTGAGCGCCAAGCCAACCGTGGACAAGACGGAGCGCCGGGCTCGCAACAACCTGTTCACCGCCAAAGTGTTCGTCGCACTCGCGGTTGGGGCGCTGGGCGCTTTCCTTCTCAACAGCGTGTTGCTCGTCATCCGCCCCGGGTTTCTGGACCCGCTGATTCTTCTCGGTGGTGCGGCCGCAGTGCTCAACTGCCTGGGATTCATGATCTACGTTGCCATCGCCGGCGGCGAACGGCTCCGAAGCCTGTTGCTGCTAGCTCTGGCAATCGGGATCGTTCTCTCGTACCCCTGGTCGCTCTTCAGGCTGGGCTGGCAGATCGAGCGCCTCGCTTGGGCGCGGGTGACCCGTGGCGCTGAGCCATTGATCAACGCAATCGAGACGTACACGCGGGAACATGGCGAGCCGCCGCCATCGCTCAAACATCTAGTTCCGAAGTACATCCCGAAGGTGCCCAGCACTGGCCTTCTGGCATACCCATCGTTTGAATACGATGCCTTCGAGGTGACGCGGGAAGACCTCGTCTGGTACGATCTCGGCAGTCGCGGTGGCAAACCGATGAAGGGACTCTGGCTCTACGTGGACGGTCCCCCAGAGCACGCGATTCTGGCCTTCACCGTGGCAGACGGTACTCGCGTGACCGATGTCCGTGTGGACCGGATGCCAGAGTCCATCGATGATCTCCAGTTCGATGAGGTAGTCTGGCGAAAGGGTGGGGCTGAGCGGATGAGAATGGTTCGGGACCTTCCCAAGGATCTGCGCAGTGACGGCGCGTCAGTCGCCGCTGTTGAGAATGCGCTCGGTGAGCCAGATGGCCGTAGGATGCTGAGCAACACCGCCTGGGAGCTGCGGATCGAGTGTTCTCGCGGCTTTGCCAACTGGGACGTGATCATCTACTGGCCCACGCGGGACTACCCGGAGTACACGCACGGCGGTTCAACCGAGCGTATCGGCGAGTGGGCATACGTTCACGAGTAGTTTGCGGTACACTCGCCGGCACCATGGGCAGCTATTGAGGTGAGGACGCGCAAGGCTCGCGGCTGTCTTCACGGAGTTCAACCACGCCGCCGAACGGGGCGTACCGGTCCCGCGTCACCTCGGCCTGGCGGGGTGGAAGCTCACTTTCCAACTTGAGAGGGAGCAATTCTCGGAGCCGCATCACGTCGGCGACGGACATCTCGCGGTCCTCGCGGAGTTCCTTCTGCAGCACCGTTGCCTGCTCGTCGTCGAAGTCAGTCAACGGTACGCGAAAGTTGTGCATTTGGACGGCTGCACAAGTTTCGGGAGGGGTGGGGGAGGTCAGTACGTGGCGATCTCGTCGAGGTCAACTCCGAGCGCATTGGCGAGCTTCTCGAGGGTTGCCGGTCGGGGCTCGACCTCGCCCCGCTCGATGCGAGCGACCTCCTTGGAACTGAGACCGGTGAAGCCCTCGCGAGACAGGCCACGTAGCAGGCGCAACCGCCGCAACGCCGCACCGAAGGAGTCGTCGCGCTCAAGGGTGCGCTTCTTGGCCTGGCGCCGGTACGCTGCGTCGTGGTCGTAGAGGATCGCGTCTGTCGAAGCCTCGTAGTCGCCTAAGGCCACGGTCTGCCCGTTGTCGACTACCGCGAACCGGTTGAAGTCAGGTCGCGTGCCTCTTCGCGACTTGCGGAACCACGCGAAGGGGACGACCAGTGACTCGAGGTTGCCGCGAATTAACGCGACGGACTTTGCGTCCAGGTCCGAGCACTACGCGGTGGTGCTCGACCAGACGCACCAGGCCGTGGCCGCCCTCGACAGGCCGCCCAAGCGTGGCGGCACGTTGGAGAAGGCCCTGCCCGATGGCCCAGAGCAGCCCGCGTACCTACGCTCCTTTGCCAACGCCTACGGGACCCGCTCGTCCGTCGCCCCTTCGAGGGCGAAGTAGACCTCGGTCCAGGCGTCGCTGACTGGAGCGTGGATTCGGCCCGACTTGAGGGTGCCGGCGCCGGTCACTTCCTTCACGGTCACGCGGATGTCCTTCCGCTCGGGCCCGGCCCTACCGTTCTGGTTCTTGCCCGGCGCGTTCCTCGAAGGACTCGTGAAGGATTGAACCTCGAAGCAATAGACCGTGCCCTGGGCAGAGGCGGCCTCCAGCAGGGACCGCTCGAGACGGGAATGACGCCAGCAGAGCGAGACCGCGTGCTGGAAAGCTCGCTGTGTTTTCCCGACCGGCAACTCCCAACCGGAGAGCTCGCCGATTGGGCCGCGGTGCTGATCGAGCTCGAGAAGGAAGTGGTTGTCAGGGTGGCAGTCGCAGCCGTTGAAGCGGCACAGACGGTTCTCCCCATCGGGAGCGGGGACTCCGAGTTCGTGAGTACGGTACTCGGGGAGCTGCACTCGTGGCTCGACGGTCCGAAGGGCATCGGCGAATTGGAACGTCTCGGCAACCTGTGGTGGAGCACGGTCAGGAACCCGCCACGCGCAGCCCAGACGCCGCTTGGAGACGCCACGTTCATGGCCTGGTGGGTGACGGCTTACGACCCCGAGGGCTGGGGCGACCCGCCCGACAACCCCGACGAGCTCCAGGACTGGCTGTCCGACGCCGCGAACAACAAGGGCGGGATTGTTGACGTGTTCAGCGTGCTTCAACAAGGCGTCGATTCGGAACAGCACACCGTACTCGTCGACGCCGTTCGCCAAGCTGTCGGCGCGTGGCGCGACTCAACCGCGTAGTGGTATTCTGGCCCCACCATGAGCTACACGGTCGCGCTCGCCACCTCTCCCGTACCCGAAAACGACGCGGACGCCTGGAAGGCAATTGATGAGCTCATCGAACTGGAAGGCGAGGCCCCGACCGTCTTTCGGAAGGCCCACGACCTCCTGACGGCGAAGTTCCCATGCCTGTGCGATCTTTCGGACGACGATGTCGACGACGGCGTGTGGAGCGATGGTCCGCTGTGGAACAACTTTGGCTCCCGTGCGGCCGTACTCGGCATCAGCTTCTCCAGGGTTGAGGAAGTGCTCCCTCACATCCAGCACGTCGCGGTGGAGCTCGGCCTCGTGCTGTTCGACTGGCAGACGGAGCAGATCCACCGTTCAGCCGGACTCCCCGGCGTCGTGCTCACGCTCGAGGGCGGGCAGTCACAACGGGAACCCACCCTGTCGCAGCTATCCGCGGCGGTAGACAAGCTGAACCCGAACGGCGGCCCCGGCTTCCTCGTCGTGGACGGCCCCAACGACGAATACGCCCAGGCAGCCGGTGGTCGCGGGTCGTTCACGGCCGAATGGCGCGAGAACTCCGGCAGCAGCTTCAAGCATTTCGTGGCTGGTCGGGCGGGAGTGCCGGCAGATCGCGAGATTGCCGTCAAGACGAACGGCTTCGAGGTCACGGTGAAGGAAAACGAGCAACTGGACGCCGAAGACGTGGAGGCGATCCTCGGTGCATTCGCTCGACGCGAGTCCCGGCCGGCTGCGTATGCCTGGCGCGATGTTACCGACCGGTTCCTCTAGCCGGTGATAGACTGCTGACCCGTGGGGACCCATCCCTTCAAATCACGACTACAGAAGGCGCTGTGGGCGCTTGCGCGCCGCGATGGGTTCGAGGGATCGGGAGCAACGCTGCGCCGCGTCTCGGGCCCCACGGTTCACGTTGTGAACATCCAGAGCGCAGGAGCCAAAGCCTGCTACCTGAACCTCGGCGCCCACTTGACGTTCCTCCCACCGGAGGGCGGCGTCCACGTCGAGCCGGGCAAGCTCATGGAGTACCACTGCGCGTTTCGCGAACGGATGCATCCGCCGCCCGGCCCCGATTTCGGTTGGGCCTACCTCGATGATCCACAGGAAGCCTCACAAAGCGTCGAGTTCGTGCTCACCGAGTGGAGCAGAGTCGCGAGGCCATTCTTCGCTGCCCACGGTAGCTACAGCGACTCGATCTCTGCGCCCTTGACCGGGAACCCCTGATCGGGTGCCAGCAGACGACCACCGCGAGCCTCGAACGCGACGGCTTCAGCCGCGAGCTTCTTCAACACGTCCTGGGCGACGGCAAGGGCGGTTTCGCCACGCCCCTCCGTTGGCCTGTCGTTCAGACCCTTCAGCCAGCCGCCGCAGACGAAGCCGTTGCTGGTCGCTGCTGGCTTCTCCAGTCGAATCTCGCCCGGCGTGCGGGTGCCGTCGATCTCGTAGACGACGGACATGAAGCCGAGGGGCTCAGGAGCAGTCATCGCTGCCCCACCTGCAACCACACCGGATCGCCGCACTCGATGACGGTGCCGAACTGGCTGCTGGCGAGGATGCCAGCCTGGATGTGGTGCTCGATCCACCCGTTGATGTGGCGGTTGAGTTGCGGGTTGCGGTGGACTGCCACGTTGACGACGCTGTGCTTGAGCGTGATTTGCTCGGTGGGCGTGGGCATCGAGGCTGGCCTGTCCCCCAGCACGACGACGAACTCGTCACCGCCGTGGCGGTAGACGGAGCTTTCACCGAAGTGCCCTCTGAGAGCCTCGCCAAGCGTGACCAGCACCTTGTCCGATCGCTCGAAGCCTTCGTGGTCAACGAAGCTCTTGAAGCAGTTGATGTCGATGCAGAGGAACCGCTCTTTGTAGACGGAGTGGTCCGTCCACGATGTTCCCCAAGATGCCCGGTTGATGTCGAATCCGAGTTGCTGCCGCGTCAGGCACCCGGTCAGCCCGTCGCGCTCGTGACCCGGAGCGCAGACGGTCCGGAGGTGCCCGCGAATCAAGTCGTTCACGAACGCGGTCGGGTCGTCGCTCAGCAAGCGCTTCTTCACGTCCGCCGCGAGTGCCGCGAGCAGGTCGTCGTCGATCTCGATCTTCGCCACCGGGTGTCCCCTCGTCCGGCCCCCAAACTAGTGCAGAAAGTGGTGCAAAACGTGGTGCAAACTGCACCATTTTCGCGTCCACGTTCGTCGTAACCCCTCGAAAAAGTTGGCGCCCCCGGGAAGACTCGAACTTCCGACCAACGGTTTAGGAAACCGCTGCGTTGTGCATCGGCAAGTACCGCGGGCGGCCTGATCTAGCATGATTTGAGCCAAGACGGCGCATGGAGCAAAGGTACAGAGGCCGACAACGGTACGCGAAAGTTGTACATTTGGACGGCTGCACAACTTTCGGGAGGGGGCAGGGGAGGTCAGTACGTGGCGATCTGTACCGGCTCGACGCCGAGCGTCTTGGCGAGCTTCTTGATGGTTGCCGGTCGTGCCTCGACTTCGCCCCGTTCGATGCGAGCAACTCCCTTCGCACTGACGCCGGGGAAGTCCTCTCGGGACAAGCCACGAAGGAGGCGGAGGCGACGGAGTGCGGCGCCGAACGAATCGTCCTGATCGAGGGTCCGCTTCTTGGCGTGACGCCGGTACTCCGGGTCGTGGTCGTACAGGATCGCGTCTGCTGACGCCTCGTAGTCGCCAAGTGCAACGGTCTGCCCGCAGTCGATCACCCCGAACCGGGAGAAGTCCGGCCGGGTGCCACCGGGTACCTTGCGGAACCACGCGAAGGGGACGACCAGTGATTCGAGGTTGCCACGAATCAGGGTGATGGCCTTCGCCTCCCTGTCTACGGCACCGCCGATGAACAGGTCGGCCCGGTTGGGAGCCGTCAACGCCTCCACGAGGTCGCTTCGATCCTCGATCAGGCGAGTGTCCTGGTCGGG
>JBNLDK010000150.1:0-62777 GCA_050304295.1 Polyangiaceae bacterium | reverse complement strand
CCGCTTCGCACCCCCACTCCCCCTCCCACCCGGTAATGACCGGGTGGGGCCCGTGGGCGGCGGGGCCCCGGGTCCCACTCCCCAATCGTATAATGACCTCATGATGAGGTGCTCGAGAGTCGCGCTCGGCCACTTAGGCTGAAAGCAGTGGACACCCACCGCGCTCGGCGGAGACGATGTTGAATTCGAGCGAAAGGGGGACAGTGGGATGTTTCGCGGAATTCGAATCGCCAAAATCGCGTCGGCCGCTCCATGGGTCGCGGCGCTGGTGCTGTTCGTCGCCTGTGGCGACACGAAGAGCGGGTCGAAGAACACCTCCCCGACGGGTTCAGCGGGTTCCGCTGGCGAGGAGGCTACCGGCGGGGGTCCGACCGGCGGGGCGAATGAAGGAGGCACCGCGAACCACTCCGGATCGGGAGGCACGGGAGCCAGCACCGTGGGGGGAAACTCGGCGGGCGCGGGTGCCAATGGAACCAGCGGAAACGCCGGCGCCACAACGACCAGCCTCTCCGGTGGCGCGGGCGGCTCCGCGGGAAACGTGGGCTCCGCGGGCGCGGCAGCAGGCGGAGCTGGAGGCGCCGCTGGCTCCCCGGGAGACGGAGGCACGGCTGGCTTCCCGGGACATGGTGGCGCCGCTGGCTCTGCCGGAGATGCCAGCTCCGGTGGGTCTGCCGCCAACGACGGCGACAGCTGTGATACGCCGCTCATCGTTTCCGAGCCCCTGGTCCTGCGCGGGAATAGCTTTCCCGACGATTACACGGCCACCTTCGCCCTGAACGGAAGCGGCTGCGCGGGGTTCGGAGATGGTCGTGAAATGGTGCTCCAGGTCGACCTGGACGCGGGCGAAGCCGTGGCGGTGCGTCAGTTCGGCGACTCGCAGACGGCGCTCAGCATCACGACCGCATGCGCCTCCGACGCGGCCTGCCTAGTCTCGACGGACGCCCTCTATGGGCACGAGGAAACCGGCATCCACTACTGGGCGACGGACGCCACCACGGTGTTCGTGATCGTGGATCTGATCGGTGGAGGGATCAGCTGGGACTACAATGTTTTCGTCGAGTTCCCCGATTCGCTCGGTGTGGTGGCGGGTGGCGATCCCATCCCGGACGTGGTGGTCACCGGCAACGATCCCAACCGCGAGGTGCGAGTGCTCGAGTTCACCGAGCAGGTTCAGCTGCGAGGCAGCATCGACGTCGGTGGTTCTGCGGCGTACCTCTGGTGGAGCCTGGTGGACCCAGAGGGAGCAGTGGTCGAAAGTTTCACCGCCACCGGTGACGACTCCTTCGGGCCCTTCAACGTGCCCGCGGGTGAGTACCGCGTCGTCGTCGGCGGCACGTATCCAGAGACGATGACGGTCGCCATGACGGCCAACTGAACCGGCACGGCGACAGACCCAGTTCACCGTCAGGCGGCCGTCGCGAGCGATGCCGGGTATACTGCCCCGCGGCTGGACGACCCGGGTGGGTACGTCCAGCTCGGTAGCTCGGAGACGGGCACGGCACAGGCCCAGGAAACGAAAGGTTGATGAAATGGCGTCGTTGCGTGGAGCACTGCTGCTCGGTGGCCTGCTGCCATGTCTCGCACCCGTGGTGGGTTGTGGGGGAGTGTCGGCGACGGAGTCGCGTCCGCCCGACAGTACCGGTGGGCGCTCGGAGGAGATGGGCGGAGCCGACACCGGCGGCAGACGCGCGGTTCAAGGCGGCAGCGAGGTCGGCGACACTGGCGGAACCCGCCCGTCCGGCTCTGGGGGGCGATTCGACGCAACCGGCGGCGTCGCCACGGGCGGCACGACCGGCGGGAGGACGAGTGACGGTGGCTTGCCAACGGGGGGCTTCATCACGGGAGGGGGATCGCCCGGAGGTTTCCGGCCCACGTGGACCGGCGGAGCCTCCACCGAAGGAGGCGCACCGAGCGGAGGCGGAACGACCGGCGGCGAGAGTGGTGCCTTCGCGACCTGCGAGGCGGACACCTGCACCTGCGACGGTGGCATCTGCAACTACCGCTGCGACGTGGACCCCCTCGTTCCCTGCGGTGTGAGCTGCACCGACGGTGCCACGTGCCGTCTCGATTGCGCACAAGGCGCCTGCACGAGCGACTGTCAGGATTCCTCGTGCCACCTGGACTGCGTCGGCGGGTGCCGCCAGCACTGCGTCAACGCGACGTGTACCGCCCACTGCGCAGAGGGGGGGTGCAGCACCGAGTGCGACGATGCCGTCTGCGATGCTGGGGCGTGCGAGGGCGGAGGATGCAGCACCGACTGCACCCGAGGTGCCGACTGCGACATGACCTCCTGTTCCGGGGGCTGTCGCATGGTCTGCTCGGAGCAGGCCAGTTGCTGGCTTGGTGAGTGCACGACCGGGGGGTGCTCGATGGATTGCGACGGCGAGGGCTGCGACATCGACAGCTGCGCCGTGGGATGCTCCATCGCTTGCCACGCGGGGCGCACGTGTCGCATCGGCGACTGTCCCGGTGGGGCGTGCCACATTGGGCCGGGCGGGGACACGACGGGAGCGGCGACCCTAGTCATCGAAGATTGCACCGGCGGTGGCTGCGTCGTCGAGTGCCAGGCCGGGGACACGTGCCGTATCGGGCCATGCTCCGGCGGTGGATGTACGGTCGCTTGTGCCACTGGGGCCACCTGCTCCTGCGCCGACGACGGTTGCGTCGTGGCACCCTGGTAGCGTCCAGGTGCTACGGGTCGTTCCGCCCCGGGCACCCGGGGCGGGATCGGCCACGGCGGGCGCGTTCGCTTCGAGGTTTCGATCGAAGCGAGCCCCACCTTTCGCGACTGCAACTGCTCCGTCTATCGCTTGCTCGCTCTGGTGCCGAACCGATCGCGCGTTTGGGTCCGTTCTGCGTCGAATGAGTGCGGATGGCCATCATGCTCGTAGTTCGCACGGCGAACTTGCGTGGCGCGGCAAGAGCGAACAAGGCGAGCACCGGTCCAACGCGAACTGCAGGATCAGCAACCGCACCACCAGTGCCCGGCGCTGCAGCTGCACGAGCACCACAGGTTCTGCGTGCTCGTACACGCATAGTCTCCGTAGCCCTCCGCCGGGCACTCAACCGTACCGTTGTTCGCCAGATCCCCCACCGCCTCGGAACAGCAGGGCTGGCAGGTGGGTCCCCATCCGTGGTACGAGTCGAGCAGGTTCATGCAAGTCCCGGTATCGTCGGGAGGCATCGGCGGGCTGGCGTTCCCCGCTGCTCCCCCCTGACCCGACGTGGCACCGGCGCCTGCTGTTCCCCCCTGGACAGCGCCTGGACGGCCCGCGGCTCCCGCGCTGCCGGTGGGTCCCGCGCCTCCTCCAGCGTCCGGACACCCACCGTAGTCGGACCAGCCGGATGTCAGGCTCGGCGGCTCGTGCCTGAAGAATGTCGAGGGGTCGATACCGGAGGTGATCCGAGTCGAGCTTCCGTCGCAGAACGCAGCGGAACGACTCGTGGCAGCCGCCTCCACCAGGTACGGGTCGCGCGCCGTATTCCTGGTGTATGCGCAGATCTTGGAAGCGTTGCCCCAGTCGATCTCCACGAAGTAATAGCCGCTCGAGAGTCCAACGTATCGGGCGACCGGGGGCGTCTCGAAGGAGTCGCAACTGGATGCCCACGAGGCGGCTCCACAGTAGGTGTCCGGGCAATCCAGTCCATCGGCCTTGCGCACCAGGGCGAGATCACCCGTGCAGGTGGTTCCACCACGGGCGGTAGCTCCACCGCCTGCAACCTCCGCCGGATTTCCCGCCGCCCCCCCCATCCCCGCTGACTTGCCGCCCGCGGCATCAGCCGGAGCGCCGCCGGTCTGCTCAGCGCCCCCCACCCCCTCACCGCCTCGCGCTCCCTCGTCACCGCCCGCGGCCGCACCACCTTTGGTCTGGGCAACCAGTCGCGCGTCCGTACACGCTACCATCCACCCCACCGCCACCAGTCCCATCACGGCTCGTTGCATCTTCGTCACCTTTCCGTTGGCACGGTCTTGGACGTCTCTGTTGGTACAGTGTGCAAGTCGAAGATCACGGGTCTCTGTTGATGCGACTCGCGTCGACGACGAGGAACAGGCCGGGCTGGATTGGCCAGGCGCTGGCCTCGGTGACGAAGCGACCGTCCGTCTCCACCTGATAGCGGGCGTGGTAGAATGGGATGTCCGCGCGCGCTTCGATGCGCAGCGCCAGATCCGGAGAGAGCGCCACGGCTGCACCCGTGGCAAGAACTGCCGAGGCTCGCACACTTCGATCTCCGGGGGATGGCGCCAGGGCCGTGCCGCGATCGACATGGGTGGTCCCGTACGTGACCACGTCCGGCCCCACCCCGAGCCAGCCATACGGGACAACGGGACCAGCCCCCACCATCGCCCAGCCAGCGCCCGCGCGGATCGTCACGGTCTGGAGCTCGACCTCGGCAGGCCCGACGGTGAAGCGATGGGGCGGGCGAAACTGTGCCTCCAATGTCAGCTCGCTGCCGTGCACGGGAGTCGTCACCGTCGCCCGCATGCAGGGCCCATGGCCCAGCCCTTCTTCTCCCTGCACCGTAGCTCCGTAGCCGATGCCGGGAGCGATGTGCCACCTGGACCCAATCTGTTGCCCCTCGGCAACGACCGGGGCTCGGGGATGGGTCGGAGGAACAGGGGACGGCGGATCGGACCGGGTTTGGGACTGGGCGGATGGTGGGGGCGGGGGCGCCGAAGGTGAACTGGGGGGCACGCCACTGGCAGCGGACGCGGGCGTCTCGCTCGCGTCGATCTCTCGACCCTCCCACAACGCCACACTGGCCGAGTGGATCACCCGTGCCAGGCGTTCTGCGCCGATCTCGTCCAACCCGTGTTCCAGGGGTACCCAGCGAATCAGAGTTTGTCGGGTGTCGGCATGGTTGCCCGTGGCAACGAGCTCAAGGTCAGCGCCTTCTTCGCGCACGGACACGCGCACGCGCACGCCCGCTTGGGTCCGCGGAACAATGGGTTGGCCGGCGTCGATCCTCTCCACGTTGGTGAACTCGACCACCGTGTCACGGTCAAACCAAGCCACCACACGCTGTCGCAACATCGGTTCGCCATCCGCAGGCCCAGCCAGAAGAATGCTCACGCGAGGCAGCTGTTCGGTCGGATCTCCCACGCTCGGGACCGAGTCCGAGCCGGCAGCGGCAACAGCGACCGAGGCAACCGCCCCAAGCATCCAGCAACCGAGAACCCATCTCACGGAGCCAGCACCCGATTGAGGCGCTGGCGCGCCGCTTCCGCGTAGGGAGATCGAGGAGCTGCGGCGATCACCTGCCCGAGCACTTGCTGCTCCTCGTCAGTTCGGCCCAACTGACGCAACGCGCGCGCCCTACCCCAGAGACCTTCGGCGAGCACCGCGCCACCGCTACCAGTGGCCAAGTACGCGTCGAACTCGGCCAGGGCCAATGAGCCCTGCCCGCGGTCCAGGTACAGCATACCGGCAATGAGCCTGGCCTCGCGGGCCTCCGCTGTGCCCGAACACCGGCTCTCGACGGATCGATAGAGCTCGAGAGCCACACTGGAGGCTCCCTGCCGTCGGGCGCGGTTCGCGTGGGCGAAGAGGGCAGCACAGGGGGCTTCAGCAGTGGTCGGGATGGGCTCCACATCCGCCCGCGCGGGACCGGGCAAGAGGGACTTCTCCGGCCTGTCCCTGCTGGTCGCTGGAAGGTCGGAGAATGCTGCGGTGGAGGGGCGTACTGGGCTCCTGTCGGGGCCACTGGACGCCGAGGACCGTGGTGGGGGGACGCCTCCGCCACGCACCCCGCGCGGAGGCAATGGTGTGGCACTGGGGAGCTCCAACGGCGCCGCTCGCTTCTCGACGTCGCTCACTGGGTCGAGGATGCGCTGAGCGAGAGACCATGCGGCAGCCACCGTGGTCCCGGCCAGGATACCCAGGGCCACACTGAGCGCCACGCGCACACGACTCACGCGAGTCGTGCGACCCGCCTTCGCCGACTGGTGCTGTAGGGCGCGTGCCGCCCGCGCCGCGAGACGCGACGCCAGCTCGTCATCCCCGGGCAACACCGCGCTCTCTCGGTCGAAACCTTGCCCCGCCTGGAAGAGCAGCCGCGCTTCCGCTGACGCTCGCAGCCGGCTGTCCAGCTCCTGAGCGTCGACTCTCGCCAGGCACCCGCGTCGGGACTGCGCGATGAGGTCCTCCACGTCCCTGGGCGGTGACTTCATCCTGCCACCTCCCCGACGCCCCGCAGACCACCGTCGCCCAGCAGGCGCGCTCGCAGCGCCCGGCGAGCGAGCTTGAGGCGGGTGCGAACCGTCTCGACCGGAGCGCCGGTGCATTCGCTGATCTCGGCAACGTTGAGCCCGAGCACACAGTGCAAAGTGAGCGCCTCGGCTTGCGGCTGGGGAAGAGACACCATCAAGATCCGTACCGCCTGCATGGCGCGCCGTGCCTCCACCAATTCGTCGACGTCGCTCACGTCGGCAGCAACGTCGTCCAGCTCGTTCACGTGTTCACGCTGGGTCGGCCGCTTGGAGGCGGCCTCGCGGCGCTTCGTGTTCATGGCCGTGAGGACCGCGACTCGGCAGCAGAAGCGGAGCACGCTTGACTCGCCGCGGTAGCGGCCGAGCGATGCCACCACCTGGAACAGTGACTCCTGAGTGACGTCGTCCACGTCTGGGTGGGCCGCGCCCAGGACCCTGCGGACCACCCGAAGCAGATGGGGAGCCAGGACCGACAGGAAGGTCCGAACCGCGCGCGGGTGGCCGCCCAGCGCCGCTGCTGCAAGGTCGGCCAGTTCATCGGCGTGAGATGTCATCGAAGACAGGCACCCCCCGTGCAAGAGCTCCTACCCATCCAGTAGCAGAACCAACGATTTCGGGTCGCCACAACTGGCGAGTGGGGGGAGTTCCTGCTCGGATCTTACCCGTCCCCCGCTCCAGCCCCCTCTTCTGGTTTCCCCTCCGAACCTGGAGCATGCTCGGTGGTGTCGGGGGAAGCCAGCACGGCGGGGTGGGCCCTACCGTCCCACGCTTGGGTGCCGAGGCGGCGACCCGCTGACATCTCGATGGAGGACTCGCCCACACGCGCCGGAGTCCACTCGTGAGCCCATGCAGAAGCGCGCGCCTCGTGGTGTTGCCTGCAAGCATGGAAACCACGACCACCCTATCCCGAGCGGCAGCATGTCGAAGGGCGACCCCCAACTGCGGTGCTGGCACCCACCGAACCACCGCTGGCGTCGCCGCCGGATGGCGCACTGTCGTTGTCGAAGAGCGTCAGACGTCGCTATCGTCCGACTCAGTAGCAGCGACCACTGAGCGGATCTTGTGTGCGGCCGGGGTTGCAGGTGCAGGTGCCGTCCCCATTGCACAGGCCGGCGATCGAGCTCATCTCCGGGTACAGGTTGCAGGTCTGGTCGACGCCGGGCGTGCACGCCTCGGAGTAGTGCTCGACGACGCAGCGCCCGCCAACGCAATTGACCCCGAGCGGCTCCGGTCGACCACAGTCACAGGTGGCGCAGGCAACGTCACCGTCGCCACAGAACTCTGCATGCAGGTCGGCGCCGACGTTGACGGCGACGATATCCTCCCCCGCACTGCAGCTTTCGCAGCACCCGGTGCCACAGCGCAGGCGGCAATCGCTGGGGGAAGCGCACTCGGAGACGGGTTGCCCGCGTACGTCGCGCACCACACAGTTTCCCGCATCGCAGGCCGGGTAGAAGAACTTGCTGGTGATCACGTTCGGCGCGAAGGGGCCGCACTCGACGCAGTCCACGACCGCGCACATCGGGTCCTGTAACGGGATGGCGGTGCGGGGGACGGCCATGTAGTCGTCCGCCGAGACGGGCTCGCACACACCGCAACAGCCCGCGGGGATGAGCTGGCAGTCCGCGTTGTCGCTACACTCTTGGCCTCCGCATGCGGCCAGGCACTCCTCCCGGGTCGAGAAGCGGTTCTCGTTGCCGCCGCAGCCGCCGTAGACGAACTGCACGCATACCCCCGTGTCCGGATCGTGGCCCCACATCGGGATGTAGGCGTCACAGTTCCCACCACCGAGGGGGAGCGAGCAGATCGCAGCGGGCGCCGCGCCGGAGCCGCCTGACGACGAGCCGCTAGCGCCCGGATCGTCCCCTTTCGTCGAGCCACCACAGCCCGACCCCAACACGAAGATCGTGGCAGCCACCGCAGAACCCCAGCGCCAAGCAGACATGGGGCCATTGTGGCACGCAGAGGCGATGAGTGCGAGATGAGCGGGAAGACGACCCAGCGCACGATCGGCACCTTCGCAGTGGCGATCACTCGCACTGATTGAATTCTCCGTCCTGGCCGCGCTGGGTGACGGGTAAGAGCTTCGAAGAATGGTCCTTCCCTCAAGTGGCGCTGGTTCGCGTTGGCGTTGACGCAAACGTTGCTCGCTATTGGTGCGCCGCGCCGGCGGCCGGAACCCAGCGCTGCTCGTAGAAAATGGCGCGGAACGCGGCGCAGCCTTCCGCGTAGAGCGTCTCTCCGACGTGGTCCGCGGCCTCGATGAACAGGCTCTCGATCTCGCAGAACTCACGACTGACGCGACCCATCTCGCCGGTGCTGGCAACGTGTCGGCAACCACAGAAGCCCTCGCATCGACCGCGGAGCGCACAGCTCGCGCAGTACTCCACGACCCGGTCCTTGGCGGCCTGGAGCTGCGCCAGCGCCTCGCGATCGATGCCCCGGACCACGTCGCCAATGACGTGTCGGGCGTCCACATCCTCTCCCACGAGCTGGGCGCAGGGATAGATACGACCACTCGGCGCAACCGCGAACTCCTTGCCAGCCAGCTGACAGCGCGCCGGAACGGGGCACTGCCCGTGCAGGTGCCCCAGGATCTTGACGGACAGCGGCTCCAGCAGTTGCCGACCACCAGCCCGCAGATGGCACATCCATTCCGTGGCGGCCTGGGCAATCCCTCGCGAGAAGGCCTCGAGGGCAGACGCGGACCACCGTGCCTGGTGGTTCGCCGCCAGCACGATCCGGCGCCCCTCCAGGTCGAGCAACTCGCGGACCACCTCGCCAAGACGCTCGGCCGTCTCGGGGTTGATCACCGCGACCTTGGTGAGCGGGAGGCCCACGTCGATCAACCGCCGGATACCGGCTCGCGCCCGGTCGTAGGTGCCGTGGCCCCCAGCGTCCAGGCGACACTGGTCGTGCACGTCCCGAGGTCCGTCGAGAGACACCAACGCAGCCGCGGCGGGAAGGCTCTGGAGCCAGCGGATCGTGGCGTCGTCGACCAGCACGGCGTTGGTGTTGAGCACGATGCGCACCGGCGTGGCGCCGGCGCGCTCGAGCGCGTATCGGCTCAGGGCGTCGAGCAAGCTCGGTTGCAGGAGCGGCTCACCCCCGAAGAAGGCGAGATCCAGGTGCCCGGGGCGGCTCTCGAGGGCGAGATCGATGGCCCGGCGGCCCACGTCCAGTGTCATGGGACGTCGCAGCTTCTCGCCGGAGTAGCAGTACCTGCACCGCAGATTGCAGGAGTGATCGACGACCAGTACGAGCTCCACGTGCGACTCGATCGCTAGCGTGGATCGCCAGCCATGCCAAGGTTGGCCGCCGCTCCCCCAGCGCCAGCGGCTGTGACGTCGCCGCCTGCGCCCGCCACGGCATCGTCACCGGGAGCACCGGCCCCAGCAGGCGCGCCGGCCCAGGACGGGGCCCCCGACTGGGAGGGAGCGCCCGCGGCCGCTGCCGCACCGGCCCGAGCAGGCGCGCCGGCCTCAGAAGGTGCACCACCTGGGTGGAGGCTCGGCGCGCCACCGGTCCCCCCCGTCGGAACCCAGACGCCGATCATCCCCCCGGTGCCGATGGCGCCACCAATGGGGTACGCCGTGTTCCCACCGGTGCCCCCACTCGGGATCCAAACGCCGACCATCCCCCCTGTGCCAGAGACCGCGTAGTAGCCCCCCGTGCCACCAGAACCCGACTGCAGCGCGCCTCCCGTCGAAACACCGGCATCAAGGGCCCCGCCCGTCCCGTCGCCCTCGGGCCTCTCGGTGGCCACGCCTCCGCAAGCGCAGGCGCCGAGAGCGACGGCGGCGAGGGTCGGGTAAGTCGGTGACCGAGGGGCGAAACGGGGCCGAGGCGGGAGTTGTGCCATTGGGGATCCTCGCCGACATGCCAAAGCAAGACTCGTGCCTTGGCACATCGGCACACACACCAAAATGGCCGAGCGCGATGTGTCCCAGACCCCTCCCCCGCCGCTTCGCACCCCCACTCGCCCTCCCACCCGGTCATGACCGGGTGGGGCCCGCGGGCGGCGGGGCCCCGGGTCCCCCTCCCCAATCGTAAAATGACCTCATAGAAAGGTGCTCGAGATCTGGGACAGACCCCTCAGAAACAGACATTGAATGTGTCGAGCGAACTTGACGAAGGGAGCTTCTCACCGAGCCCTCACGCAAATGGGGGCTCGGTGAGAAGTGATCGACAATTGCGCTCGCTCATTCTAGCAGCGACGCCGCCGATCGATCGGGGCTACCCCCTTGTGCCAGAGTGGACCAGACCCGCCCAGATCCGCACCGCCGCTACGTCTCGCGCGCCCAGGGTGGCCGATCGCCAGCGAGTGGTTCTCCAGCGTCGGGGGGCGCGGGCGCGGGTGTCGGTGCGGCTGGCGGCTCGAGAGCGGAGATCTCGTCGCCGGCGTCCGCGCTCGGACGCTCCTCGACGAGCTCGACGCGGAGTTTCACCGTGTCGAGCTCGAGGCCGAGCTTGTCGAAGTCGGGTTCCGCCTCCTCCCGCAGAACGTTCGCGAGCCACTCCTCGTCGTCGGAGAGCTTTGCCAGAGTGAGTCGCGCAGCGACCTCGCGCAGCACGCCCTCCAGGGTCTGCGCGGCGACGGTACCGATCTGTTCGCGATCCATGGCGAGGAATCGCTCGATGGCGTTTCGCTGGTGGCGCGGGTTGCGGGTGATGCGCACGCGCGCAACGCCGCCCAATGTGACGGTGCCATCCTTGGCGTGCGCTTTCCTCGCCTCGAGCTCGACCGGGAGAGGCGCCAGATCCATCCAGTCCACCTCTTCGAAGATCGGGATCACGACCGCGCGTCCACCGCTGACGACCTTGTAGCCGACGGTGCTCCCATCCGGGAGCCGGTGGCTGCGGCCAGAGATCACCGCAAGCTGGTTCGGCGGGACGACTATCAGGGTGCTCCTGAGCGTGAGCAGCAGGACGACAACGGCCACGACGACTACCGCGGCGGCGACGATGGCGACTTCCATTCCAAGGAGGATAGCGCACCTCGAGTTGCGCTGGTGGGATACCATACCGGGGCCGCAGGCCCCCGCGCGGTGGCGGGCGCGTCGGTCTGTCGGCAGACTACGGCCAGTGCGGAACGCTCTCCGGCGTGGTGCCGTCTCCGATGGCGGGCCAACCGTCAGCCCAGGTGATGGGCGACACGAACAGGTAGCGGCCGTTGCCGTCCACCCAGCCGTGGTGCACAAACACGTCTTGGCCGTGCACGTTCAGCACCGTGCCGTGTCCCGGCCCCTGAACGGCGTCGTCTCCCACCAGGATCGGGGAACCGAGCTTCTCGAACGGACCCACCGGGGAGGTCGCCCGCGCGACGCCGGTCTTGTACGGGTCCATGTAGCTGTCGGCGCTGTAGAACATGTAGTAGAAGTCGCCCCGGTGGACGACCCAGGGCCCCTCGATGACGTGGGCCTCCCAGGGGTCCTCGTTTTCGATCAGCAGCACCGGGTCGGCGGTCTCCTGCAGCGACATTCCATCCGGGTTCAGCTCCTGCACCCAAATGCCGGTCTTCGCGCCACAGCAGTTGCCGTCGGTCTTCCAGTACAAGTACGGCGTACTGTCATCATCCACGAAGGCGGTCGCGTCGATGGTGCCGTAGTCCCCGGCTGGCACGATGGGGGTCTCCCGGTGGGTGTAGGGGCCCGTGGGGCTGTCCGCGATGGCCGCGCCGATGGCCAGGGGATTCTCTCGGGTGCCCTCCTGGGGAGCTGAGGCGGTGTAGTACGCCAGGTACTTGCCTCCGATGTGGTGTAGCTCTGGCGCCCAGTTGCGTCCGCCATCGGCGGCCCAGGGCGCAACACCCCCAGGGAGTATCGACGCGCCGGTGTCTTCCCAGTTGATCAGATTCAGTGACCGCCGAATGCGGAAGCTGCCGGCGGTTGCCACCAGGTAGTACACCGTTGGCTCGGTCCCGCTGCCGGGGACCTGAAGTACCCCTGGATCCGGCCAGCCGTCGGTAGTCACCGGGTTGTCGTAGGGCGGGAGCAACGGGGCGGCCTCGGTCCGGGCCGCCGCGGGGATCGTGTGCTCAGCGGGGATCACTTCCCGTGGCTGTGATGCGCTGGACCAGAAGAGCCGTAACTCGGCACCGTGCCAGAGCTGGAAGTACTCGAGCCGGATGCTGTACTCGGTGCCGGCCTCGAGAGCGATCTCCGCCGTGTCCGTTTCGGCGGCGCGAGTGGCCCAGTTGTCGATGACTAGCTCGTTGTCCACCCACAGGCGTACGCCATCGTCGGAGGAGGTTTCCAGCGTGTATGTCTCCGAGAACTCCGGTACCAGCTGGCCTTCGTAGCGGGCCGAGAACTGCTCCCGGGGGAAGTCCTCCAGCGGCCCCACGTCGGACCAGTCGTAGTCGACGCCAAGGGTGACGTGCGTCTCCTCGGCCGTGTGGAACTCTCGGAAGTAGGTAGCCAGGAGACCCTGCGTGGGCACTGCGCCGCCACCGCTCACGCTGCCGCCAGGGTCGCCAGAGCTACCCCCGGATCCGCCGGAGTTCTGCCCACCGCCTCCAGCTCCACCCAGCGATGACCACCCTCCGCTGGTCGAACCTCCACCGCTGAGCCCGGCTGGCGCGCCAGCGCTACCCCCGGCTGGCATGACGTAACCTCCGGAGCCTCCAGGCGATTCGCCGGCAGTTCCGCCCGAACTCACCGGAGCCCCGCCCGTGGTCGGTCTTCCCCCGCCCGAAGAGGTTCCGCCGGTGGTCGTTCCACTGCCGGCCACGGAACTGCCCCCGGTGGTCGGATCACCGCCCACCGCAGATCCCCCCATCGCCCCGGAACCGCCGGTGCTTCCGGACTCTCCCGAATCCGACGCTGAGCAACTCGATCCCAGGAGACCAGCGATGAGGGTCAGAGTGATGAACGCCAGTCTTCGCATCTCGATGTCGAGCTCCCCCGGTCTCGTGAACGGACCGGTGAGATGATTGTGCCGCCAAAGCACCAACCCGAGAATCGAATAAGCGCGGCGCAGATCGACCTCGACGCGGTGGGCGTGGGTGCGGAGCGGGGGCGCTACTACTGCTCGTAGGCACCACGGTCGAAGCCGCCGCCCTGGGGACGGATGGTTCCGACCACGTCGTCGCCGACCAAAGCGCTGACGTCACGGCCCGTGTCCACCCCGGGGGAGGTGACTCCCACGCGGAAGTCCCAGCCGGTCAGCGTGAAGGTGTCCCGTTCACCAGGCGCGAAGAGGACGTTGTTGAGCAATCGGATGTCGAGGCTCGCCACCGCGAAGATCTGCCCGTAGTCGAGTACGGTGCTGCGCGAGTTCAGGTAGGCGGTGTTGTCGACCGGCACGGCGCGCGCCACGCACACCGGTGGAGGCTTTCGCGACTTTGTGCGGATGCGGGCTCGCTCGGGCTCGGATACCTTCGCACGAACATCGTCAGCGGCCGACCATCTTCATCCGACGGAGCAGTGATGACAGGCATCTCGATCTCAGGGCAGGCACGCAGCACGACGGTCGCAGTGGGAGTCATCGTCGTCGCACTGCTGGCCTGCAAGGGACAGAAGCCCGCAACGGAAGAAAGCACCAGGGACGAAGCCAACACCGAGCAGGCGGGAGCGCGAGACGAGCAGAATCCATCCGGGTGCCCCGGCACCAACACCGTCGCCTTGTCGAACCTCGACGCGGTGAACAAGAAGCTCGTGGTGCCAGCAACCATCTCGATCAGCAAGGGTATCGGCTGGTACCAGGGCATGCAGGGGAGCGGAAAGACCAGCAAGCACGCCTTCGTCGCCCTGGCGAGCTACGACGACGTCAGGCTCACCTCCTGGGGTCTGGACATGCCGAAGGACGAGGGCAAGGTTGCCGTGCAGATCGACTTCTCCTCCGAGTTCCAGGAAGCCACCACCGACGAGCAGAAGAAGGTCTACGCGAGCCTCTCGGTGCCGCCGGGGGACTACCCTCCGGGACGGATGTTGCCCAAGACCGTGGACGTGATCGTCTACGTTGGAGGTGTCAGCGGGGGCTACAGCATCCTGTCCGGGGACACGTCGAAGTTCGAGGGCAAGGGCGTCCTGGCCAAGGCATCGGATGGGGAGCTATGCGGCACGTTCGACATCACGGCGCCCACGGGCGCGTCGGCGAAAGGCTCGTTCTCCGTCAAGGTGGAGAAGGACCTCTGGGCCCAGTAGGCGCCCGAATGGCTACCGCCCGCCTCCCGCCGCGCCCCCGACACCGTCGCTCGCTGCGCCCCCGAGGTCGGGAACTCCCGGCGAGCGCACGTGTGGGCACGGCCAGCACGATGGCTCTCACTTCCCGCTCCGCCGGCGTCCCCTGGCCCCTATCCGGACCGACCGGTCGCCCAGCGTGTCCCTGATGGCCATCTCCTTGTCCCTGATGGCCATCTCCTTGTCCCATTCCCCAGTCCCTGGTGACGAGGCTGCATCCCATAGCGAGACAGTCGCCCAGTTGACCTAGCCGGGCCGAACGGGGGGGCGAGCAAGCCTCGGTCCCCCTGGAGAACCCACTCTGGCGCCGCCTATTCGGGAAGACAGGCCAGCGTTTCGCGCAGGAGGTCGTGAGCGTTCGCCAGGTGCTCGAGCGCAAATCCCCGAGCCTCGTCGCGAGTGCGGGCAATGAGCGTCACCGTGCGCCAGGGCATCCTGCAACCTGGCACACACACGCGGTTGCCAGGCCCCCTCGCAGCAGGGAAAGTCCCTTGGATCATACGAGTGGCCCGTTCATTGCTAGCAGCACCTCCATGGCACACAGAGCGTGTTCGAAGGTCCTGCCGCTCGCGCTCCTGTCCGTCGTTTCGGCATGCGGTGTCTCATCCACCGAAGACTCCGCCCGCCATGGATCTGCCGGCACGGGCGGTACCGTCGAATCCGCGAGTGAGGAAAGTGGCGGCGACCACGGTGGCCATCACGGTGGCGCCGGCCGCTCCAGCACTGGTGGCGGCGAGGCGAGCCGGGCCAATCTGCTCATCACGCCAGGGAGCTCGCCCATGGACGTGGGGGAAATGGCCGTCGGCAAGACAGGCACCGCTGCCGCGTACCTCCACGTTTCCAACATCGGCAACGTACCGACTGAACCACTGACAGCGTCGACCAGCAATCCTCAATTCGTATTCCTCGTCGACACCTGCACCGGCACGTCGCTGGACGCTGTGCAGGGCAACACGACCTGTCAGCTCGGCCTCGCTCTGAGCCCGACGCAGACGGGAGCCATCGACGGCACCGTGACCGTCAGCGATGGTGCCGGAGCCCACGCTTTCATTGGAGTGACCGGAACCGGGACAGACCATTGTCTGCTCACTGCAACACCGGCCGCCCTCGACTTCGGCTCGGCCCCCGTGGGTGCCGCAGCCTCGTCGACCATCACGTTGACCAACACGGGGGACACGCCGTCCGGAACCCTCGCTGTAGCGATGGACCTCAACGACGGCCGATTCGCCGTCGGCGAAGACACCTGCGCTGGAGTCTCGCTGGATCCAGGAACCAGCTGCACGATCACCGTGAACTACGAGGCGCATCCCATGCGCTCCCCGAACCTCGAGCTCATCGTCACGCCCCAGGTTGGCGCGCCAGTCCTCGTCCCGCTCGACGGCTGGGGCATCGGATAGAGAGAACGGCCGCAAACCGCGCCGACCGATGCGATCAGGTGGGGTCAAACATTGGCCGGGTTCGGCTCGGGCTCGGGCTCGGGCTCGGGCTCGGGCTCGGGCTCGGGCTCGGGTTTCGAGAACACACTCTAGATCCCGTAGTCGCGAACGGGCGGCGACACGGGCCTGGGTCGCCGGGGCTGAGGGAGGGCTCGGTTGGGAAGATCGGGGGGAGCCGCCTCGGGCGCCGAGGTCGTCGACGAACTCGACGCCGTATCGGTCGTGACATTCGCACCGGCATCGCGGTCCGCCGTGGCACCGCGCCCGGGCGCTCCTCCTGCCAGCTCCACCGGCGATGGGGACGCCGCGCTCGACGACGGTCCCGCGGCAGCAGCCGCCACCCCAGGTGCTTCGGGCTGGGCGGCCTCGACGCTCACCTCCGGTGAGCTGCCGCTCGAGGGAAGCTCACCGGACGCACCGGCCCCAGACCAGCCGAAGTAACCCTCGTAGTACGCCACGGGAACCGCGACGCCGAGCACAACCACCACCGCGGTCGCCACCAAGGCACCGGCCTGGAACCCGCGACGCGAGCGCTGCGCCGGGACCGAACCAGCAGCAGCGGGCGGCGCGGAATCGCCGGCAGTACTGCTCGGAGAAGCCCCTTCGAGGCTCGCCTCGAACCCCCGCAGTGTCTCGCGGTGCTTCGTCGTCGGCTCCACCTCGCCTCGCAGCGATCGCTGCTCCTCTGACAGCGGAACGTCGAAGTCGCGCAGCGTGTCGCGACGCCCAGCCGAGGAAGGCTCCCGGTCGGCCCGCGAACGCTCCGCTTGCGAGGTGGGGTTCCCCACCCCAATCAAGGTCTGGTGCTTCTCGGGCGGCGGGGGCAGAGGTGTCGGGATCCCGATCCCCTGGAGGGTCTGCTTCGTCTCGAGGGCGCTCGCGAGGGCGACCGCGGGTGGGTCCGGGTCGCCGGCTTCGGGTGGCGACGCCGCAGACCGGAGCAGCGGCGTGGTGGTCGGCTCCTCCGGCTTGAAGCGGGCCGACTCGGGGCCAAACGAAGCGCTCTTGAAGCTCGCACTGGCAGCCGTGAACTTGACGTATGCCGCGAGCTGGTCCCGCGACGCGACGTGCCCCGCCGCCGCGCGGAGCAGCGCGGCAGAGAACGCTTCCGCCGACGGCCAGCGCGCGGCTGGATCGACCAGCGTCGCCTGGGCCGCCATCTCGAGCAGCTCCAGCTCCCAGTGGCTCGCCCCCAGCCCCGCCGCCTGGGCGGCAACCCGCGCCGCAACCAGTTCCTTCTCGACGAGCTCGGCCGACTCGAAGGGCACGCCCGCCACCGCCTCGAACAGCAGCACCCCCACCGCGTAGACGGCGCAGGCCACCCCGCCCCCCTCCCCCTCGTTCGGGCGAGCTTCGGGGGCGATGAAGCGCCGCTCCTCCTCGTGTTCGGCCGACCCAAGGGGACCCACCTGCACCTGGCCCCCACTGCCCACCCGCACCCTGGACGGCAGAACCGCCCCTTGGGGCGTACCATCGCGCGCGATCACGCCAAGCAGCTCGATGATCAGCCGCAACTCCGTGCCGAGCGCGGGTTGAGCGACGGACCGCAAGCGGGACCAGGAAGGGCGCACCACGCGGCTACTCTAACACCACCGAGCGGGCGTGCGCGCCACCCCGTTCGGATCCCCAGCGCCTGCGGGGAATTGCGACGTTCGACGGACCGAGCACGACCGGAAGGCGGGCAGCGAGACCAGCGCCCGGGCTTCACCCCATCCCGATGGTGGCACGCACCGGCAAGTGGTCCGACGCTGCGGGATCTCGCGGCACGAACCGTTCGAGTCGTTCGAGACGCCGTGCCGGACGGACGAGGACGGTGTCCAGCGGGACGACCGGAAACCAGCTGGGGAAGGTGCGGGGCCCCGGGGGATTGCCAGCCGCGAAGGGCTGCCGCAAGAGGCGACGGCGCGTCCACTCGTTGAAGTCTCCGAGAACCACCAGGGGGTCGGGGATCTCCCGGGTGATGGCATCGAGGCGCTGCAACTGCTGGGTCCGCTCCGCCCGCCGCAAGCCCAGGTGGGTGACGAGCACGTGCAAGGGACGAATCGGGCCCTGGAGCTCGACGACCAGCGCTCCTCGTCGCTCTCCCGTGGGGACGCTCAGGTCGTGGCGTGCGGTGCTCAGCACGGGCAACCGAGTGAGGAGGGCATTGCCGTACTCGCCGCGTGGCCCGCGCAGCGTCGGGCCCGCCACGGAGTGCATCTCGAGCGCCGCCGCCAGCTCGTGCAACTGGCCAGACACGGGATCCGCGTGACCGCGCGAGTCCACCTCCTGAAGCCCCAGCACGTCGCTATCGAGGTCGCGAAGGACCCGCGCGGTTCGCGCCGGATCACGACGCCCGTCACGTCCCACGCACCCATGGATGTTGTAGGTGGCGCAGCGGAGCTGGGATGTCATGGGTTCGACCCTCTCGGGTTGAGGCGCCGAGCGAGGAGGACTGCGATGATGCCCAGAGACGCGAACACCAACGCGGCCAGCGCGGCGCTCGCGACGGTCTGCGCTTCCAGCGCGTGGCGCAGCGTCGAGACGGCCAGCGCGGTGACCAGCAGATTCGGCAAGGCCCCGAGGAGAGTGCCGAGGGCGTAGTCCCCCCAGCGAACACCGCAAGCTCCTGCGACCAGCCCTTCCACCGAGAAGGGCGTGATGGGGAGCGCTCGGACGACGGCGACGCTCCGCGCGCCGCGCTTCGCAAGGCGACGGGCGACGCGATTCAGGTTCGGTCCCGCCCAGCGGCGCACCGTGTCGCGACCCAGGCGGCGACCAGCCGCGAAGGTCAGCGCGGCATTCATTCCCGACCCCAGAGCGGCTACCGCAAGGCCGCCCACGGGGCCGTCGATCAGGATCGCGGCGACGTGTAGCAGGGTGGCAGGGATCGGAACGACAGCTGCCACGCAGTACCCGACCAGGAGCACGGCGCTGGCCTCCGGGAGCAACTCCAGCGCGTGAACGATCCGTTCGAGCCCGCTGACGTGGAAAGTGCAGATGGCAGTGGCAGCGAGCCCCGCGAGCAGGGCGATGACCCTCAGGTTGATCTCCGCCCCCGCCCGCACCGTGCGGGGCAGCTCCTCTTCGATCCACTGGGCCAGCTCGAGCGGGCGCTCGGGGTCGACGACGGTCCGATCGGGGAGCGCGTCGAGCATCCAGTCGGGGGCCATGGTGACACCGAGCAGCAGCGTTCGTGGACGCCCGCGCAATGCGTCGATCGTCCGAACCAGGGATCCCGTCGCCGCAAGGTGCCGACGCACCTCCTCCGGTTCGGCTCCCAGGTGTTCAGCGACGAGCGAGTCGCGAAAGCGGGCGATGGCGGTTCGCGCCGCCGGGTTCGCATCGCCGAAGACGAGGAGATCGCACTCAGTGTCGAAACCCATCGACCGGTTGCTGAGGTTGGCCGAGCCCACTCGCGCGAGCCAATCGTCTGCCACGAACACCTTGGCGTGAACGTAGACCGGAGTGGGCGGGGAAGTCGGACTTCCGACGACCGGGTGGAAGACACTGAGCCTGCCGTGTCGGTCGGCCGCCTGCAGGCAGTGCAGCAGCCGGGTACGCAGGACGTCCATCGTGCCTTGCTCCAGCCAGCCCGAGGCGTCACGGGGGAGGACGAGCACGATCTCGGGGCCAGTGCGGCGCTGCAGCGAGGCCTCGAGCGCCCGACCCACCGCCGCGGAGGTCAGGTACTGATTCTCGATGTAGAGGCAGTGCCGGGCCGCATCGATGGTCTCGAGGAAGGACCGCTCGATGGCGGTCATCCCTTCGGGAAATGGGACGCTGGAGCTCGCGAGCGCCACTTCGGCGCCTTCGACCGCGACCTCGATGCCGCGTGGCCACAAATCCGTCTCCCCTGCTGCAGGAGGCAACGCCCGGCCCGTTGCGTGTTGCCAGCGGCTCCGCGCCAGCTGTCCCAGCGCCACGGCTGCCTCCCCTGTCACCGCGGCCTGGACATCGTGGAACGGCCCGTATGGTCTCCCGTTGTCGACACGGCGCGGGTCGTTCGGCTGGTGTTCGCGAGTGTCCCAGCGATGAAGGGTCAGGTCGATGCCCCCCACGAAAGCCAGGGAGTCGTCGAGCACCACGAATTTCTGATGATGACTGGCGCCTGCCGGCGCCGTGCCATCGTGACAGAGGTGGATTCGTGGGTGGGAGAGCCAGGCGAAGCTGAACAGTGGCAGAGGCTGTCGCTCGAAGAGGTAGATCAGTGCGTAGTCCCAAAGGACGAGGTGGATCTTCAGTCGTCGGTTGCGACGAACGGCGTCGAGCAGCACCTCGCCCAGCGTGCGGGGGCCATCCCCGTCGCGTCGTAGCTCGACCTCCGTGTGCAGATCCCACCCGACGATGAACACGGATCGTCGCGCCCGCCCCAGCACGTCGGCGAGGGCCGCGTAGTACGCTTCACCGTCCACCAGGAAGCCGAGGCGGTTGGCGCGCAGGCGCGGGAACCCGGGCAGCCGCGGAGGCGGGGGCCCGGTCACGATCTCGGTTGCGTCCAGAGGGCAGGGCCGCCGCTGGCGGCTCGTCTGGATATCTCGTCTTCCGTCATGTGCCGAGGATTGACGGTCGTCGCGAAAGGGTCAATCCCGCCACCCGGTGTGTTTTCAAGCCCGAGCCCGAGCCCGACCCCACGTCCGACCCCACACCCACGCCGTCCAGAACGAAACCGCGCCAGAAAGGCAACCAGCCCCCCTTCGGGGTACCGAAGCGTCCGCAGTGGCCCGCGCTGACGAGCCACTCGTTGGAGCCGATCATCAATCTCGGGAGACCCGGTTCGTCGCCCCTGGTCCGCCGTCCCATAGATGGTACCCTTGCGGCGGATGGCACGGCTGCTGGACGGAGACGGGAAAGGGGAGCTCATCTGCGAGCTTCGGGACCTTCGCTTGGAAGGTCGAGTGACGAACATGGGCACGAGATTCTCCGCTGTCGTACCGTCAGGAATCGGGGACAACCTCTTCATCGATCAGGAGACGGTCACGGTCGAAACCGATGGGGGTGAGCGATACATGGCCCAGGTGCTCCAGTACGGGGATGGGCCCACCTTCGAGACGCAGCGCATCTGGGGCACGGCTCGGACCGCAGGAAGCTGACCCCGCCATCGCGCCCCCCGGCACGGAGGAGCGGACTTGCGCCGCCCCTCGGTAGCTCTATGCCTCCCGCGGAATGAGCGAGACCTACCAGGGCGAATGCCTCTGCGGGGCGGTGCGATATCGGATCGATGCCGACGCGCCGCACGCCATCTTCATTTGCCACTGCAGTCGCTGCCGGAAGGAAACCGGAAGCGCTCACGCGGCAAACGCCTTCTTTTACCAGGGCCAGCTGGTTTGGGAGCGCGGTTCCGAACACCTCCGCAGATTCGAGCTCGAGGGGACACGGAAGGCGCGGCAGTTCTGCTCGACCTGTGGCTCACCGCTCCCGCGTGCCACTGCGAGTGGCGGAGTCGTGCTCCCCGTCGGTGGTCTCGAGCCGGGCCCCCCCCTGGAGCCCACCGCGCACATCTTCTGCGCGAGCCAGGCATCCTGGGAGGAGAAGCTGGAGGGGATCCCCCGCTTCGACGAGCTGCCCCCTCGCCGTTGACACCGGCACCAGACCACGGTTGCGTTTGGCGCGGCACTGCGAGATGAGTTCGGTATGAGCGCGCCTGAATCCACCCGCCGTCGCCAGGGTGCTGCCCCGTGGACCTGGGTCTCCGTGACGCTGGCCATCATTTTCGGGCTGGGGCTGGGGTTGATGTGGTCGTCGGGGCGCCTGCGGGATCTGGAGGGGAAGACGGCGTCCCTCGCCACCGAGCTGGAGCAGGTGCGAGACCAATACGAGCAGGAGAAGCAACGACACGCTCGATTCAAGCAGCAAACGGAGAAGCTGAGCTCGGAGCTCGAGCGAACGATCGCTGAGCGCGAGGCTGCCCAGCAAGCGCTGGAGACGGCGCGGACGGAGCTCGTGCAGCAACTCCAGGCCGAGATCCAGCGCGGCGACGTCTTCGTCCGTCTCCGCGGCTCCGATCTCGTCGTCGACGTCTCGGACAAGGTCCTATTCGACCCCGGCGAAGCCGAGATCAAGGAAGGCGGCCGAGAGGTGCTCGAGCAGGTGGCACAGACACTGCGTCGTGTGCCGGGGCGAGTCTTCCAGGTCGGCGGCCACACCGACTCGACGGCCATCGTCAGCAAGGACGTGCGCGAGAAGTACCCGACCAACTGGGAGCTGTCCGCCGCGCGGGCGACCACGGTGGTCCGCTACCTTTCCGAGCAGCAGGGCGTGCCCGGCAAGCAGCTCGTGGCGGCGGGGTTTGCCCGCTTCCGACCGGTGGCCAGCAACCACACCCAGACTGGGCGCGCACGCAACCGCCGCATCGAGATCGCGGTGCTCCAGGAGCAGGAAGAGCCCGTCGAACAGTAGGCGCGCGCGAACCCCGAGACGAGCGCAGGCGGCGGAACGCCGGCGAGCACCCCAGGCCTCTGGCAAGCCCAGCAGCCCGGGCGCCAGAAGCCCACCAATCTGCCGCCCCTCCGACCGTTGACTCGACAAGCCACCGCCCCATGTATCCGGGCAAACGATGGGTGGCACGGCATGAACGGGGGTTGGTGCGGTCAGTGCGGTACAGCGACGCCGGACGCAGCCGCCTTCTGTCCCGGATGCGGGACAGCGCGGTCGGCACCGCCGCCAGCACCACCCCCGGCGTCGGCCCCACCTGCCGCCCCACCACCCGGTGGTACGCTCGTGATGGCAGCGGTGACGGGCAGCGGCACCTCACCCGACACCGGAGTGACAACCCCAGGGGACGAGGCCAGCGCGACGGGACGTCCCCTGTGCCCCGGCTGCGGCGTGCACGCCCCCCAGCGGGAGACCACCTGCCAGATCTGTGGGACGGCAGTCACCGAACCGCTACGCTCCGCCCCCCAGCTCGATCACGACCTGTTCTGGGTCGGAGTGCAGTGCAGCTTCGAGTGCCGCGTTTGCGGGCATCGCTCGCCGCTCAATCACCTCGATCTCGACGGGTCGGTGATGTGCCTCAACTGCGGCATCGAGCAGAAGTTCGACGAGAAGCAGTGGTGGGCCGGCATCGACCACGCCCACGCGGTCGGCGACCTGGCGGGACCCGATCCGGAGGGACGGCGCCCCAACGCGGCGACGCCCCTCGGTGAGCGCAACCCCTTCCGGCAGATCGGCATCGACCGCACTTTCGCCGAGGAACAACAGCGCGGCGTCGTCATCTCCGGCAGGGTAACGACACACAGTCTGGCCGTGCGCGCCATGCCCGGGCACCCGCTGTGTCGGAACTGCCGGGTGCCCGTGGTGCTGACCAAGAATCACGAAGAGCGGATCGGAACTCGCTGCCCCCGCTGCAACGACGAACGCGAGTACCAGCGCCCCGGTGGGATCCCGAAGAAGAGGAAGCGAAAGCTCCGCGGGGTGGTTGCCGGTGAGCACCTCGTGGGACAGCGGGACGCAGAGCTCGAGCAGAACGCGGGGGGCGCTACCCTGGTCAAGTGTCCCAATTGCCACGCCCCCCTCGAAGCCCGGGGTGACAGCAGCCTCCTCACCTGCAGCTACTGCAGCGCGACCAGCCGTCTGTCCCCCACCACCCTGCGCCAGCTTGGGCACCGGGATCTGCAGCCAGAGCTCTGGTGGATGCTGTTCAGCGGCGAGTCGTCACTCCGCCGTGAGCTCCGGGGCCGCGCGGAGCAGGAGCGCGTGCGAGCCGAGCAGAAGGCACGCCGCTGGGAGCAGGTCCAACGGGAACACCAGCGCCGAGGAGAGGGGCAGAGCCGCCCCTCGGCCACCGCGAAGGAGCAACCGCCGCAGCGTGGAGCCCCGGGGCGCGCAGCGACGAAGCCGCGCAAGAAGAAGCCGGGACAGGCCTCGACCGCGGTCGCCGTGGGGTTGACCGTCGCGGCGATGACGCTGGGCGGTGGGTACGCGCTGTACATGCGGCTGCAAGACGCAGCCGCGGTGACCGCTCGGCCCAGCGCCGCACGGCTGCACGAGTTCAGCTTCGATCTCTCTCCGCACGAGGCCGCCGCCCTGTTCGCGGTGGAGGCGAAGAACGACATGAGCGTCGACTTCTCCCCGAGCGATGTCATTCGCCACGCCCGCATCGTGCGCGGAGGGGGTCCGGCCTACTCGATCACGCTGACCGGCGGCGAGGCCTTCGACCTCGACGCGGCGAAGCGCCGGATGAAGGAGCTCTCACCGCACCGGCTCCGCGGCGGGGCAGCCCTCGAGGTCAACGCCGCGAAGTCGCTGTTGCGCTACAGTCCGATCGCTCTGCCGCAGACACGGGGCAAGGTCGAGGCGATGACCTGGATCCAGGACGACGGTCGCGCCAAGGCGCAGATCAACGCGCTGTGGGCGCTGGCGCGCTACGTGGCCACCGGTCAGCCCCGGCCAACGGCGGATCAGCTGAAGCGGCTCAACGGACCCCAGCTCACCGAGATCGACCAGCTCGATCCGAAGGTGCCCATCGAGGGGGCCGCCGAAGCTTTCGACGCCATCTTCCCCAGCGGCGGCTGCACCAATGTGACCGACGCGATGACCGGGGTCTCGCGCCTCGTCTGCGAGACCGAGGTCGACCACGGTCGAGTGCAGAAGCTCCAGCTGGCCTGGACCAACGCGAAGGGCGCGACCCTGGAGTCGGCGCACTTTCGCTTCTGGTTCGATCGAGGCGCCGCGGAGCCCGTACACTCGTGCCTGGAACAAACACTCGGCCAGGGCGAGAAGGTAGTGGTCGATCATGGCTCCGGTCGCGGCCATTGGTTGTGGAAGCTGGGCGAGGCGGGGGACGTCGCGCGGGTCGATGGCTCGCAGCTCGTGATCGAGAGCTCGAAGGAGCGCGAAATCACGACCCCGCCGGGCTGGACCCAGCACCTGAAGCCGATCGTCACCGTGCTCGAAGCGTGTCAGGACTGACGCCCTGAAGGACATCCCGGCGCGCGACTGAGCCCGGCGTCGGAAGACGCCGGCTCGTTCACGGGGCCGACTGCCCTCCCCCTCCGCTGCTCGCGCTGCGACGTCGCTCTGCCTCCCGCTCCATCCAGCGTTGCAGCGACTCGGGATAGGGGTAGGCCGGCCTGGGCACGACCGTGCGACGGAAGAGGAACTCGCGCGCGTAGCGCACGCTGGTGAAAAACTCGTCGAGCGGGAGCTCGCGGCCGTCGACGCGCACGAAGTCGCGCACCAGCCGGACGTTGTGCGAGTAGTCGAAGTAGGTGCGACGATGGAGTCCCCCGCTGAGGGGCTGGATCTGCAAGCCCTCCTCGTCACGGCCACCCACCATCTCCAGACCGCCACGCCTCGTCTGCCCGTCAATGGGAGGCACGACCGCCTTGAAGTACCCGCTGACCAGCGTGTCGTCGGCGATCGAGCGGCGCCGCAGCCACCTCCGCAGCAGCTGGTTCCGCCACCGAAAGAAGGTAGCCCCCTTCATCGCCGGACCGTCGGGTGCGTTGTTGTTCCAGTCGTGCCAGCCCAGCGCCGCCGCGATCTCCGAAGCCGAGTAGTAGTGCACCAAGGTCCCCTCCGCGGCCGCCTGTCGATGCGTCTGCTCGATCATCCATTCGGTGGCGAGCTGACAGCCCAGGAGCTCGGCTGCCGCGGCCGAATGCGGACCGTCCAAGGGGATCTCGACCCAATCGGCATCGGTACCGACTCGCAGTCCGTGGGGACTCACCTCGAACTCGACCCGCGTCCCTCGACGACCACGAACGCCCACGGTGACCCATCGGTTCCAGGTGGACGGCAGGTTGCGCCGCGCCACCTGCTCGAGCACGAAGCGGTGACGAGCCGGCTCGTTTCCCGCATCCAACTGGGCATAATCGCGCATGAGGCGAGAACCCGGGATCACCACCCGACGCGGAGGATGCTCGCTGACCTCCGGTGGCCCCAGCTTGCGCGCGGCTCTCCCGGCGGTACCGAACGGCAGCGCCGACCCGACCAGCAAGCCCCCCACCACCAGCCCCCCCAGGACTGGCCACCAGCGCGGAGCCGCTCGGAGCTTGCGCCGCCAGTCCCGAACGGTGGCCAGGCTCGCCCGCGGGTGCAGCTTGGCAGCGAGCTGGGCGTGACCTTCATCCATCAGGGCGCGGGTGGGGTGGATTCTTGCACGCAGAACGGCAGCAGGAACCGCCCCTCGGCCTAGCCCAGCGAGCCAGCTCGCGCCATGCCTTTTCCCCAGCACGGGGGGGGACCGGACCACCCACGCGGCCCACGTCCACCCACCCGGTCACGGTCCAGCCAGGTCGGACAGCACTCGGTCCGATTGCGCTGCCTGCGGCCCAGGCCGACCACTCAGAGCACGGTGTCGAGCATCTGCAGCCGAGCCAGGTGCGCGTCGAGGGCTGCCTCCGCGGATTCAACGAGGGTGTCGAGGAAGATGACGACCTCACGCTCCGTGACCGCCTCGATGGTGCCGTGGATAGCAAGCTCTTCCTGATCGAGGAGCAGCACGCCCCCCCACTCCTGCCCGGGCTCGACGACGGGAGCGCCCTCCTTCGCGACATAGAGCCACTCGTTCGAGAGCGCCGAGATGGCGACGACCGCCCCGTTGTCGAAACGCACTCGAGTCGGCAGCAAGCGGGAGGGCTCGACCAGGTAGCGGCTACGTCGATTGGCCTCGATGCTGGTGTCCAGCTCCTCGAACATCGCCGCGTGCAGCGGGGTGTCCTCGGCCTCCAGCAGCGCTTCCCGCATGCGCTTCATCGCCTTCTGGGTGGTGACGATGTTGTCGCGCATCTCCCCGATCCGACGCTTGTCCCGGGCGATCTTGCGCACCGCCATGTGCAGCAAGCCGCGGTGGAGGGCCACTGCCAGCTCACCATCGGCCGCGAGAAACTCGCGCCAGCGGTCGATGGGCAGCTCGAGCACCTCGCCGTCCGTTTCCATCACCGCGGTCCAGTCGCGAGCCCATCCCGCCAGCGCGGCCAGCTCACCCACCGGGTTCGGAGCGTCGAGCCGGATCTGTTCTTCGCTGCCTTCGCTCAGCGACACCGAGCCACTAGCCACGAGCAGAAAAGTGGTGGGCACCTCGCCGGCGCTGAAGAGCACGGTCCCCTGAGTGACGTTCCGGGCCTCGAAGGCGTCCACGAGCTTGCTCAGCTGGGCGCGATCGACATGGGCGAAGAGGGGATTGGTCGCGAGCGCGTCGAGATCGATGGGCATGGTATGGTCACCTCCGAGTTGGCACGAGCGAAACCATACACCGGCCCCGGGCCAAGTCACCTGGCGACGGGGGACCTCGCACCACAGCGCGGACTGCGCGCGCCGGACCGGCGGGGAAGATCCCCGCGAGAACCGGCGTAGCACGGAGCATGTTGCCGGGGCTGCTGCGCCCACTGCTCGGGTCCCGCGCCGAACGCGTGGCCGCTGGCGGCCTGGTACTCGTGGCCGTGGGCACCGCGCCCCCCTACCTGGCCGTCTTCGCCAGCGACGCGACACTCGCGTCTTGGGCGGCGATGCTCGCCAGTACAGGCCTTGTGGCGGCGCTGGTCGCCCGGGGTTCGCTCCGTTGTCAGGAGTGGACCCGCGGATTTTGGGTCGCCACGGGGCTCGGGTTTCTGCTCGGATGGGGCAACGCACTGAGCTGCTACGCGGCGTACATCCAGCTCACGCGACACGGCACCAGCTCCGCCTTCGTGGATCTCGGAGACGTCCTCTTCGGCGGCTTGTTCGTGGGCGGGGGTCCGGGGATCGCGTTTGGACTCACCTTCGCGGCGCTGCTGGCGCTGACCCAGTCCAGCCGTCGTCGCCCGGGACCCGAGGCCGTCGATCAGTCGCTGTTCACCACCGGAGCCTGGATGACGGGCACGATGGTGGTGTTCGGCGCCATGACCGCGTACCTGCCGCGCTTCCGCCTCGATGTGACGCCCCAGGGAACGTTCGCTTGCAGCGTGCTCCCGGCCATCGTTTTCTGGTGCGGAGTGACCGTGGCGGGCGTGGCAGCGCTCCGGGTGGTGCTGCGCCGGCTCTGGCTCCGCCGCGTCCGTGCGGGGCGTCTGCCGCACTGGGAAGTCTCGGCGCTCGCCGAATGGAACGTCGAAGATCTCGCGGGCCTGGCACCACTGCTGACGAGCCCCGTGCCGGGCGCCGTCCTGAGTCGCGTGGTGGAGGGCGCCGGATACCGCAGCGCGCGGCGCCGCCATCCGGTCGCCCTCGTCCCCGACAACTGAATGAGCGAGCGCCACGCGCGCCACGGGAGTGTGGTCGCCTTCATGGGGATTCGACTCGGATGGATCTGCACGCTCGATGCCCAGCTGGCACTCGACGAACCCAGCAGTGGCGAGCTCGAGAGAGCCATGGCCTCGCACATCCTGGCGCAGACAGACCTCGTGGGAACGTATCAGAAGACCCAGTAGCCCCAAGCTGACCAGTCGGCAGGTGGGAGCTCCGGACGGTCGGTCTTCGGATTGGGTCCTGGCCCAGGCAATCAGCACTCGACCTGAAGTTCGATCTGAGCCACTTTGCTGGGTCGGAAAGAGACGGAGTATCGAGGGTGCTGACCAAGATCCGACACGACAACAACCACTGGGTGGGCTCCAGCGGCCCCGTACTCGTTCTGTTCTGGCTCCGCGAGGTCGACCCCGAAGCCTGCCGACAGCTGCTCGCGATCGCGCGCGAACACGCCCAGCGTCAGCCGCACCAGCGAGTGGCGGTCCTCTCCATTTCCGGGCCTGGCACCCGCCCCCCCGGCGCGGAGGCCAGGGCGGCCCTCGCCGAGCTGATGCGCGGAGCGGAGACCCACGTCGCCCGGGTGGCGGTCGTCCGCGAGGGGCGCGGCTTCATGGCCTCGGCGGTGTCCAGCATCGTCACCAACCTGCGACTGCTGGCCCGCCCGAACTTGCCCCATGCGTTCTTCCACGACTTGGACCACGCGGTGCGGTGGGTCGAGGGGGGTCTCGCACCAGGGCTCGTCAACCCGCCGCGACTCCGACGGCAAATCGAGCGGCAAGCGCAATCCCTCGGGCAGCGGCACGAGGCTCACGCCGTCGGGGCTTGACCGAGACGGGGCGGCGCCTGGCGCCGCCACCCGATCTTCCGCATGGAAACTCGATAGTTTCCGTCCGGGAGGAACCGGCCGGTCACCGGTTCGCTCGCCCGGATTGGCGCAAACCGGGAACCCGGTTGCCAGCCCGTGGCCGTCGGTGAAGTCTTGGAGCGGCCATCGGCAAGCTGGTATGAGCCGTGGGTGGGTGGACCCGACGGGTCCGCTCCCCTTCACCCGAGGCGCTGATTCGTGATCGCACTCGCAGCAGGAATCCCCGTCGGACGTTACGTGTTGACCTCGAAGCTCGCGAGCGGGGGCATGGCCGAAGTCTGGCTCGCCCGCGCCACCGGCCCCGGAGGGTTCAGCAAGACGGTCGTGCTCAAGACGATCCTGCCCCACCTGGCCGACGACCCCGACTTCGTCGAGATGTTCCTCGACGAGGCCACGCTGGCCGCCGCGCTGAACCACCCGAACATCGTCCAGATCTTCGAACTCGGGGAGCTCGACGGGGGCTACTTCATCGCGATGGAGCACATCGCGGGCAGGACCCTGCGCCAGATCAAGCGGCGCCTCCGCCGCCAGCGCCAGGTGCCTCCGACCTGGCTGACGCTCCATGTCTGTGCCGCGGTCTGCGACGCCCTCCAGTATGCGCACACCAAGACCGACGAGGACGGCCGCCTGCTCCACCTAGTGCACCGTGACGTGACCACCGACAACATCATGGTGTCGTTCGCGGGCGAGACGAAGGTCGTCGATTTTGGCATCGCGAAGGCGCGCACGAACGCCACCATCACGCGCGCGGGGATGCTCAAGGGCAAGCACTCCTACATGGCGCCCGAGCAGATCACCGCCCGCAGTCAGGGCATCATCCCCGACCGCCGCGTCGACGTGTACGCGTTGGGGGTGGTGATGTACGAGATGCTGACGGGCACCCGCCCCTTCCGCGCCGACAACGACCTCGCGCTGCTGCGGCGGATCATCGATCCGGAGTCGCCCCCGGTCCCACCCAGCCAGCTCGCCGCCTGGGTCACGCCCCCGATGGAGGCGATCGTGCTCAAGGCGATGGCGAAGAACCCGCGGGAGCGTTTCCAGACCGCCGCCGAGTTCCGCGGCGCCATCGACCAGTACCTCGCCCACCAGCGCCTGCACCCGAACCCACGGCACGTCGCGCTGCAGCTGGCGAGCATGTTCCCCGACGAGGCGCCCCGGTACTTGCTCGACTCGCTGCCCCCCCAGGCAAGTCAGCCCCCTCCCCGCCGCGCATCGGGCACGGTGCTCGCCAAGGCGCCCCCCAAGCCGATCCATCCCCGGCGCCAGATCTCGGGGACGCGCCCTGCTGCCCAGCATCCACCCCGCCCCCCCGCGGCAACTCCATCCCCGGAGGGCCACGCCGCGGCCCCGACGCCCGGCTCCGGCGAGCACCCCGCCCGGTCACCCATTCCCGCTGCTGGCGCCGTCTTCGATCGAGCCAACCGCGAGCGCGCCGAGCACACGCAAGCCACCTCCCTCCCACCGGGGGTCTGGGACCGACTGACGCGCGTCGTTCACGCCCCCACGGAAGACGAGATGGCGCCCGCTCCGAGCGCCCTCCCGCGCGCCGATCCGCGCTCCGCCCGGGAGCGCTTCGATCGCGCGCTCGAGCTCTATCGCCAGCGCGATCTCGCTGGTGCGCTGACCGAGCTCGAGCGGGCACTTCGCCTGGACCCAGAAAATCGCGTCTACCGGAGCAACGTCAACTTGATGCGGGCGCTCCTCGCCAACCAGGAGTCGGGCGCGGATCGCGCCTCGTCTCGGTAACGGCGCGGGTGGTGCGCACGGTGTCGCAACTCAAGTGGGAGCTGTTCACCCCCGTGATGGTGGCCCTCGAGCCCCTCCGCCGCGCGGGACTGCGCCAGGCGCTCGCCGCCGTGCACGAGCGCTACCCCCTCACCGGCAAGCGCATCCTCGATGTGGGCGCCGGCACCGGCTCGCTGCTCGCGGAGATCGTCCGCTACGAGTGTGATCCGGTGGCCGTCGAGCCATCGTTCACGATGGCCAGGATCGCGCGCCGTCGTTTCCCGAGGGTGCCCGTCTTCACGGAGACGGCCGCCGCCATGCCCTCCGTCGGCGACGCCTCCGTCGACCTGACCATCGTGGCCGCCACACTCCACGGTCTGCCCCCCGAGTACCGCCAGGAAGTCTACGCCGAGCTCCGCCGCGTGACCCGCGATGTCATCGCGATCGTCGACTACCACCGCAATCGGAACGCCCTGGTCGCGCTGGCCGAGTGGGTCGAGGGGGGCGACTACTTCGCGTTCGTCGACGTTGTCGATGCGGAGCTCGAGCGCGCTTTCGGGTCGATCGAGAAGCATCGCCTGAAGTCCTTCGAGTCACTGTATCTGGCACGACTGCCCCGCCCGGCAACGTTGGACCAGGAGACCGGCATCGGATAGCGCTCGGCGCCCCGCAACGGGCTCCGCCCAGCTGAGCATTCATCACATCTCTGTCTGAGTGCCCAGGAGTGGCCTGGAAGCGGGGCTGCTGCCCTGTCGGTGTTCTAGGTCGTTGATTTGGAACAACCGCGAGGCCCCGCCCCGCGCAACAGCTGAACGAGCTCCTCGAGCACCTCGCGGTGCGGCGACTGCCGGGAGTAGACGCCATGCCAGTGCCGCCACAGACCGGAGCGGGTCAGTCGAACGACCGCGATCTCGTTCCGGGCCGCGGGCTCCTCGACCGACCACCGCGGCAGAATGCTGAGCCCCGCTCCGGCTCGAACCAGCGCGACGATCGCCTCGGTCAGCGGGACGCGATGCACCCGCCGAAATCCGCCCCCTTGAGGGAACAGTCGCTGGCGAAAGTACTCTCGCCGACTCGCCGACAGCTCGAAGAGAAACAGCGGCTCCTCACTGAGTGCGGGGGCGTCGACCCAGCGACGCTTGGCGAGGCGATGCTCGGGGGGAGTCACGACCACCAGCTCGTCATCGAAGAGCCGCTCGGCGACGAAGCGCTTGCCGCGGGGGGGCTCGCCAGCAATGGCTAGGTCGAGCTCGCCCGCCACCAGCGCAGCGACCGGGTCGCTGGTGGCCTCGGGGACCACCTCGACCTGGAGGTCCGGGTGAGCTTGAGACACCCGTCGCAGCACGGCAGGCAACCACCCGTAGCCCGTGAAGCATTGAGTGGCAATCCGGAGCGGTGGCAGCAACGACCCTTGCTCCAGCTCGGCTTCCAGCGCCGCGAGCGGCGCCACCACGCTCTCGGCCACGCCCGCGAACCGCAACGCCGCGGGAAGCGGCACCAGCGACTTGCCTCGGCGCTCGAACAGGGGAAACCCCAGCCGCTCCTCGACGAGACGGAGGCGATGACTGACCGCGGACTGGCTGAGCCCCAGCACGCGAGCCGCGCGCGTCGCTCCGTTCTGGCGAACCACGGCGTGGATCACGCGCAGGTCGTCGAGATCGAGCTGGGTGGGGGTCAGCACGGGGCCAGCATATATGAACTACTTGCATGTATCATGCACAAAGGATTCGTTTTGAACATCCTAGGCACGGTTCTAACGTGCCAACCACTGGCACTGATTCTCAGTGCCTGGCCCCCGTCGGCCGAGACAGACATCGAAAGATCCCCCAGATCTCACCACTTGGCGTCTTGCCACATCTGCGATCAACGCCACGCGTTGCTCGCTTCGAGACAATCTCATGCTGAAGCTCTACTACTCCCCCGCCGCGTGCTCCCTCGCCGTCCACATCGCGCTGGAAGAGAGCGCGTTGCCCCACCAGCTCATCCAGGTCTCGACGCGCGACGGAGAGACCCGCAGACCACCGTACCTGGCGGTCAACCCGATGGGCCAGGTCCCGGCGCTCGTGCTGCCAGACGGCCAGGTCTTGACCCAGGTCCTCGCCTTGCTCTCGTATGTCGCCGACCAGGTCCCGCAGCGCCGGCTGCTACCCACCAGGCCCGTGGAGCGCGCCCACGCCCTGGCGTGGACGAGCCTTTTCGCGAGCAGTGTCCATGGCGCGTTCCGTGACTGGTTTCGTCCCGATCTGTGCACCCCGGAGGCGACGGCCCACCAGGCCATCCGCAGCAGCGCGCGCGAGCGCTACTTTTCCCACCTCGCCCTCCTGGACAGCCACCTCGGAGCCCGACCGTGGATGCTGGGGGAGGAGTACTCGCTGGTGGATGCCAACGCCTACTGCTTCTACCTCTGGGGTCAGATCTTCGAATGGCCGGTGACCGAGCTCGGGAACCTCCGCGACCTGGCCCGCCGGGTCGACGCGCGCCCCGCAACCCGGCGGGCGCTCGCCGCGGAGGGATTCACGGGGAGCCGCGCCCTCCACATCCACTAGAATGAGCGAGCGCGATCCTCGATCGCTTCGTGCCCACCCCCTGGGGGATAGAACTGGGCGCAGTCGTCCAGCGTCGCTATCGCGCGACCGCCTCGGGTACGCGCCGCAACGCGCTCCGCACTGCCCCGCTGAGCGCCTCGGTCCGCGCGCGATGTTGCGGCACGTCGCGGTCGCCAGCTCGCGCTCGGCCCTTCAAAATCGCGTGGAGCGCGCCATCGCTAGCGTCCCTCAGCGTCGCACTCACCAGACAGGTCGCTTCCACCCGCTCGCCCTCGCGAACGGTCTTCAGCTCGTCCAGGCTCACGTCGAGGAGGTAGCGTTGCCGGGGCGAGGCGGGCAGCGCGAGCGCCGCGAGCTCGGCGTCCACCAGAGCTCGCAGGCGACTCTTCACGCCCGGCTCCGCGACCGCTGCCGCGATCGTCCCGACCGCGACGGGTGGTGCCCCACCACTGGCGGGCGCCGCTCCCAGCAGCGCCCCCAGCAAGGTCCCGGTCGACAGCACTCGCCAGGGCCAGCGCACACGACGGCCCCTGCGATTCGTTCGCATCACGTCCATGAGTCACCCTCCCGCGCGCAGCGACAGGGTCGCCACGTGGGTCATTGTCGCTTATCAGCGACCTCCGCCCCGGGCCAAGAATCGAGCACCGGGCGCGAACGGGAGGGTGGCTTCAGCCGACAAACGCGGAGTAGATGGCGCGCAGCGCCTTCTCGTACTCGTCCGGGTGAACACCGACGATGATGTTCACTTCGCTCGCCCCCTGATTGATGACGCGCACGTTCACCTGGGCATCCCGGAGTGCCGCGAACACCTTCGCCGCAATGCCGACCGTGTGGATCATCCCCTCGCCGACCACCGCCAGCAGCGCTAGGTCGGGGACGAAGCGCACACTGTCCGGCTGGAGCAGCCGCTGGATCTCGTCGATGATGCCATCGATGTCGTCGCCCAGCTCCTTGCTTTCCACGATGACGTTCATGCCATCGATGCTGGAGGGACAGTGCTCGACGCTGATGCCCCGCCGCTCGAAGACGCCGAGCAGTCGGTAGGCGAACCCGATCTCGGTGTTCATCAGGCTCTTCTCGACGGCGATCATCGCGAAGCCCTGCTTGCCCGCCACCCCTGCGATCTCGGTGCTCTTCTCCTCCTGGGGACTCAGCTTGGCCACGATCCGCGTGCCGGGATGCTGGGGGTCGTTGGTGTTCTTGATACAGATCGGAATCCCGACCTCGCGAACCGGCAGGATCGCCTCGTCGTGGAGCACCGCCGCGCCCATGTACGAGAGCTCCCGGATCTCGCGGTAGGTGACCTCGCTCATCGGCTTCGGGTCACTCACGATCGAGGGATCGGCCATCAGCAGGCCCGGAACGTCGGTCCAGTTCTCGTAGCTCTCGGCCCCGATGGCACGAGCCGCAATGGCACCCGAGATGTCCGATCCACCTCGCGAGAACGTCTTCACCTCGCCATGGGACCCTCGCCCGTAGAAGCCCGGCATCACGTAGATCACCGACTCGTCGGCCATCCGGGCTCCGAGCCGTGCATAGCTGGACGGGTCCACCCGCCCGGAACCCACGATGGTCACGTAGTCGGCCGGATCGATGAACTCGGCCCCGAGGAAGGCGGCCAACAGTCGCCCGTTCAGCGCCTCCCCCCGAGAGGCGACGTAGTCCTCGCTGCAACCGCGCGCCAGCTGAACGCCGAGGTCGTCGACCGCCCCGGCGATGTCACACGCGATCCCCAGCTCGCGCTCGATCTCGACGAATCGGTCACGAATGGTTCGAAGTGCCCCCGAGAAATCCGCGCCGACCGCTGCAGTCTCGTGACACAGGTAGAGGAGATCAGTGACCTTGGGTTCCGACTTGACGCGACGCCCGGGTGCCGACGGCACGACCACGCGACGCCGCGGATCCGCGGCGAGGATGGCCTGAACCTTCCGCAACTGCCCGGCATCGGCCACGCTGGTACCACCAAACTTGCATACGATGCGCGCCATGACAGTGGCCGCCTATACCAGATGCAGTTCTGGCTGGAACCCCCGAAAGAGGTCGGGGGGGACCCGCCTCGTTGGCGCGAGACGAGCCCCCCCCTGGGCGGGGTGGGTTCGGCTGGGGTGCCGAGGGAACGCAGCAACGTCCCCTCACAGTTCTCTTGGACGCGCGAGCCGCTTCGAGGATTTGGCGGAATCCGACTTCGCTACTCGACCTGACCCAGACTGGTGACGTCGAAGTCGAACTCGTTCTTCGGTCCCTTGACAGTGACCTGAATGGTCGTCTCGTCGACCCGTTCGAAGGTGAGACGGACCGACTTGTCGAAGGGGGTATCCAGGGAATACGACCCTGCCTGAGGGACGGGGTCGACCCAGCGCATCTCGACGTCGTTGATGGCCAGCGTCCACGTGCCACTCTCGCCGCGCCAGGTGCGCGAACCGGCGACCACGATCCCTTGTCGCAGATCGCCGTCGAGGGGACGTTGCGTGCGCTCTCCCGAACCGTGTCCGGTTCGTCCATCGGAGAGGCGCGTCCAGGTCAGCTCGTGAACGACATGGCGCGCGGGGTCCGCGAAGTCCCAGGTCACCGTCGCGGTCCCGCTGACTTCCAGGACGCCGTTCGAGAGATCGGTCCACTCGTGCTGCACGACGACCTGTCCCTCGTCGTTGCGCTCGACTTCGATGGCGTGCACGCCCGAGAACTCATGACCGCGGTAGGTGCAGTTGCCCTCGTTGACGCCGTACTCCACCTCCAGGCGCCCCGCCGAAAGCGTGATCTCCGCGCAGGGCAGTTGGCTCTCGATGAACGATCGGATCTCCGCCGCCGCGTCCTCCACCGCCTGTCCGATCGTGAAGTCGGTCGCGATCTCGATCGACGAAGCGGTCAGGGCCGCTGCCTGACTGGAAAGCGCGGATTCCTCGGCAGCAACCTTCGCCTCGCGCCAGGTCAGGCGCGTCTGGCAGCCCGAGAGCAGCGCCGTCAGCCCCGTGGCGATGAACAGTGAAGTGATCCTCATCCGGTGTCCTCCCTCCGCCAGCCCAAGCAGGAAGCATACCAACGAGGCGCGACCGACGCAGACGAACCACCACACCGAGGAAGCGAAAATCTCGGTGCTGGACCGCAGTCCTCCAGTTACCGTGACCACGGAATGGGTCACAGACGTGACGATTGGTTGGCACGAAGGGCGTGGCCGGTCCTTCTCGCTGCTGTGATGACGAACGGCTGCCGCGAGTCGGAGCGGTCGCTCGAGGCGGCTCCCGCAATCTCCGCGGCCCCCTCGGCAGCCACCGTCACACCCGAGCGGACGACCCACCGCGTGATCGGCGCGGCTACCGTTCCACCACCAGCCAGTCGCTACGACCCCCGCGCCCTCCTCTCACCGATCACAGCCGCGGTCGCTCACCACCTGGCGGCGATCGCGGGACACGGGCGGCATCGTGACGATGTCTTCATGAAGGTCGGCGACTCGGGAACAGCCAGCGGGCACTTTCTTCGCTGCTTCGCCCGACGCGACGATCCGCGCTACGAGGTGGACCTCGGCCTGCACCCGGAGCTGGCCACGACGCTCGAGATCTTCCGCGGCAACGGCGGCGGTCCCACCCCCTTCGACCGCGTCAGTCGAGCAGCAGTCGCCGGGAAGACCGCCGGCTGGGTGCTCGCGGGGTCACCATCGCCGCTCGAGACCGAGCTCGACGCGCTCGACCCACGCTACGCCTTCGTTGGCTTCGGGACGAACGACCTGCACTATGGTCCCACCCCCCGCGCGGCGCTGCCGACGTTCCACGCCGCCCTCGACCGCGTGCTCGCACGGCTCGAGTCCGACGGTATCGTACCGCTCGTCGCGGGGCTGCCGCCGCGAGACCACGACGTGGTCGCGGAGCGGTGGGTGCCCACCTACGACGCCATGACCCGCGGGCTCGCCGAGCAGCGGCAGGTGCCCTACCTCAGCCTGTACCGCGCCACCCGGGAGCTACCCGATCGGGGCTTGGTGCGCGACGGCGTCCACGGCAACGCATACCGCACCGGCTCCGTCTTCCGCCCCTGCGTCTTCACACCCACAGGCCTCGCGCACCACTACAACGTCCGCAACCTGCTGAGCCTGCAGCAGCTGAGCCGGGTCCACCGCGTGCTCGTCGATGGCGCCGAGCCTCCCGACACCGAGGCCGCTGGCTGGTCCGGTGAAGGAACCCGCGCTGACCCCCACCCGATCGATCGGCTGCCGTATACCCACTCTCCCCGCGTTGCGGCGACGACCACCTACACGCTCACCGTGGACGAGCCCACCCCCGTGCGCCTCCTGGTGCTCGGCCCCCACGCCGAGCTCGAGGACCGCTGTCACCCCACCGTCACCGCCGATGGGACCCCGCACCACCCGCGCTGGTGGCGAGAGCGCACCCTGGAGAAGGGCTCGCACCGAATCGAGGTCATCGTCCCCGCGGCGCGCGAGGTGACCCCCCGTCCGTTGCTGGTCGTCGTCCGCTGCGAGCCCGACGATCGCGACTGTCGCGGGCGCTAGATTGGGGCAGCGCGAAGTCTCAATGAGCTCGAGCTCAAGACGTACGACCGCCCCCGTCGCAGACTGTCCCCACGGCAAGCCCCCAGCGTCACTCACCCCCTGTCGGGGGTGGAGGTGGAGCGGCTGCGGTCGACGCGACCGAAGAGTGCTCCCGCCACGCCACCGAGCCGATCCGCCACCGAGCCGGAGAGGCACTCGCCTCGCCCCATCAGCGCCGCTCGACCCGTCGCGTTCGTGAAGCGACCATCCAGATCGAGCGCGGCGGGCCGCTACGCGGCCTCGTCTCTGATCAGGAGAAACATGGTGCGTCAACGGACACAGCGGGCCCCCGAAGCGCTGGAGACGCCGACGCGCAAGTCAAGCCAAGCCGGGATGCGATCTAGTTGCGTTCGCGGTAGACGATGAAGCCGTGGGTGAGATCGTAGGGTGAAACCGCCACCCGAACTCGATCGCCAGGGAGCACGCGGATGTGATTGCGCCGCATGCGTCCGGAGAGGCGCCCGCGGACGGACGCCTCCGAGTCGTCGAGCGTGACGCGGTACATCCCGCCGCCCAGCGCCTGGTCGACGGTTCCCTTCATCTCGATGAGATCACCTTTGCTCATGTGCTGGCAGGGTTTCCTTTCCTCGGGTCCCGGGCCCGAATGGGCCCGGACTAGTAGCATGATTTTGGATGCCTGACACCGTCGGGCGAGGCGAACCCGAGACAAAGAGGGGAGTCCGACCCCGCAACCGAAATCGCAGCAGAAAACGCGCGAAAACGCGGGGCGAAACGAGACGTCAGCTCAATGCGGCGTGATAGACGCCCTCCGTATAGGCGGATACGCGATCCCAGTTGAACTCCTCCTCGACCGCTTGCCGCCCGGCGCGCCCCAGCTTCCGGCAGTGATCGTGGTCGGCGAGCAACGAACCGATGCCGTGGGCGAGCCCGCCGGGGTTGGCGTCCACCAGGAAGCCGTTCACGTCGTGCCACACGAACTCGCGGGGGCCGCCTGCGGTGGTCGCCACCACAGGCTTCCCCGCCGCCCAGGCCTCGAGCGCGACGATCCCGAACGGCTCGTTGCGGCTCGGCATAGCCACGATGTCGCAGGCCCGCACCACCTCCGTGTACTCGCCGCGGGGCAGAGCTCCGGCGAAGCGAATCGCGTGAACGGCCCCCACCTCGTGGGCGCGCCGGACCACGGCGTCCTTCTCCGGGCCCTCTCCGGAGATGATGAACTTCGCCTCCGGATAGGAGTGCAGGATCATGGGAACCGCCTCGACCAGCAGATCCATCCCCTTCTGCGCCATCATCCGCCCCGCCGCGAAGATGGTCGGGTCGAGCGGCGCGATACCGAAGCGCGCCTTGACCGCCGCCGGATCGATGAAACCATCGAACTGCTGGTACGCAACACCGTTGGGAACGACGTGGATCTTGCCATGCGGCACGCCGTAGAAGCGCTGCAGCTCGTCGGCGAGGAACCCCGACACTGCGATGACGTGGCGCGCCCGGTGGCACCCGGCAGCCTCGGTGTCCCGAATCCACCGCGCAATGCCATCATGCTGCACATTCCCGGCACGTCCATACTCGGTCGAGTGCATGGTCAGGATGCCTGGCGTTCCCCAGCCGTCGTGGACGTAGGCCAACGCGTTCGCGGTCAACCAGTCGTGAGCATGCACGAGCTCGAAGTTGCCGATGAGCGAGGTGATCTCGTGAAAGCGATGCACCATCGCCTTGCACATCCAGTCCATCATCTCGACGAAGTTGTCGCTCGTTCCATGGTCGACGCGGTGATAGTGCACGCCGTCGATCCGGTCGTAGTGGGCCTGGTGTCCTGCCCGGCGCGTGATGACGTGGACATCGTGGCCACGTCGCTCGAGACCTGCAGCCAACTCGGTGACATGTACGCCCAACCCACCGAGCAGCAGAGAGTGCAAGGATTCCCACGAAAAGAGTGCAACACGCATCTTGGAACGACCTCCCTTGGTTTCCGGGTACGGGCCCCGGCGTCCGCGGGCGACTGCGCCACGAAACCAGTTGGGCCGCAAGCGGCTTGCAAGCCCACCGCAAAAACGCGACCTCGGATACAGCGGCGATGGAACTCCTCCCGACCAGCAGCCCGGACCAAGGCGTCGCGTAGTGCCAAGAGAAAGGAACCGAATCGATCTCCAGCACCAGCGCCTCCCCACCCGGCCCGCCGGAGTCCGGTTGGATCGTGCCTGTAGACTGGCGGCGCCCGGTCGCCGCACGCCCAGGGTCTTCCCGTTCGATCGCAGCATGGGAGGCAGCGGCACCGGAGTTCGGGTCAACTGGAGTGAAGTCTGGTGTAGGCTCCCCGAGTGAGGGGAGAGGCGCTCGCAGTAGCCCATCATGTCGGCGTCGTCATGGCCGCCTGCGCCGAGGGCGCGCTACTCGCCGCCCATCCCCAGCGTTACGCAGAGTTTGCGGAGCACGTCGGCCGGGAACGAGCGCGCGTTCAGCTCGTGGACTGGCTGAGTCGCGCCGGACGCTGCCTGCGCAACGTCGATGACGGCAACTGGGACGCGAGCGCCGGCTTGACCGATCTCGAGCTGCCCCTGCGAGGCTTCCTGCTGCAGGTAGTCGACTGGGAGGGCACGCTGCCGGTCCCAACCACCGTGTGCGCCGCGGCCGAAGCGTTGATTCCACTACTGGGTGTCGCGCGGCGCGATCCGGATGGTTTCGAACCCTACGAGGCACCGACCATCCCGACAGCGAAGCGCTCGACCAACGCGCTCGAGTCGCTGGAGGACGAGCTGGTCGACGAGCGTACCGAGGTTCGACTTCTGCTCGAAGAGTTGATCGCTTCGGCCGGGCTGGCGTCCGCGCTGGTCTGCGATCGAACTGGCGAAGTGATCGCGCAGACGGGAGGCGAACCCCTGGACCTGCGGGCGGGCAGGGACTCCAACCCCGAGACGAGCGCGCTGGTGGCCAGCTGGCTGGAGACGAGCGACCTGTTCTTCTCGCTGCGGGTCGGAGACACCGTTGCGGCGGTCCGCCTGGCAGGCGCTCACGCCATGCTCGTGGCGACTGGTCCCTCCCAGCAATCACTGATGCCCCTACGCGAACCGACTCTCGGCTACACGCTTGGCAGCTTGCTCGAGAGCTTCCGCTATCGCCTCGACCGGCTCTCGTCTCCCCCCACACTCATGCCGGAGGACGAGCCCCCGCGTTCGGCGCCGTGACCGGGGGGAGAACCCAGGTGTCGCCGCCCGGAAAAGTCCGCTATGCTGCCAAGCCCTGATGAGTGAGGTGCAGGAGCTTTCGTGCTGAACGACTGGGCGTGGGTGGGAGGACTGCTGGGAATCGCCAATCTCGGCGCGGTTGCCTATCTGGCGCATCGCATGGGACGGTTGGCGCGAAACGTGGACCAGACGGAGGAAAGACTCCGGCTGCAGGTGCTGGAAGAACCACGAAGCCAGCGACAGCTGGAACTGGAGATGCAGCTGTTCATCCGGTCAGCCGAAGCCGCGGAAGCCGGCACCCGGGCTCTGCTGACCTGGTCCCAGTTACTGACCGAGCACGCGACATCGCTCGTCTTCGACAAGGACGAAGAACGGGTCTTCTGCCAGACGCGGGAGCAGCTCGAAGGGCAGCGGGTCGCAGCCGAACATGCGGGCCTGTTTCTGCCCCCCGAGCTCGATCGTCCGTACCAGAAGGCGCTCAAGGCGATCATCGCCCTGGAGGTGGCCGCGGAATCGGCCGAGACCAAGTCCGACCGGGCCGCGCGCAAGGAACTGTGTCGACCGGCGGTCGTCGCCATGGATCAGGAGATGCTGACCTTCCTCAACACCGCGCGCGTCTGGAAGAAGCGCCAGTGGTTCCGGTTCACGACCGGTGAGGAAGCGGCACCGGATTCGTTCGCGGATGTCACCCACCCGTCCTGGACACGTCCCCGCCGACTCGTGGCCGACGAGAACGGTACCCGCTGACGGGGCGCCGGCTCGACGTCCCCCAACCGCAACTCGCGACTCTCCGCAGGCGCCCTCTACTCCACCTTCAGCTCGAGCCCCTCGCGCGCGGCAAAGATGACGAGGTTGGAGCCCGCAGCCCGCGCCCGCTCGCGTGCGCTCTGCACCTTGCGCTCGACATCGGCATCGCTCTGCGTGGGATCGTGGTGGAAGAGTGCCAGCTGCCGAACGCCCGCCTGAATCGCCATGTCGACGACCGTGTTGGCACGCGCGTGTCCCCAGCCACGCCGGTAGTCACCGTCATTGTACTGACCGTCCGCGATGAGCAGATCGGCATCGCGCATGAACTGGACGGCCTCTTCGGGCAGGCGGCGCGGGATCTGCGGCTGCTGCTCGATGTCCTCGGCGTTGAGGACGACGAGGTCGAGCTCGCTGTCGGTCGCGTAGACGATCTTCTGTCCTTGCTTGGCAAACGAGAACGCGAAGCTGCGGCCGGGGTGCTTCTGCTCGAACGCACTGACGTTCACTCCCTCGATCGTCTTCTGGCCGCCATGGAGGTCACTGGACACGATCTTGGAACCGAGATCCGAGAAGCTCACGGGGAAGTAGTCACTGCGCATCTGCCCAAGCAGGAGCCGATGGATGCGGTCGTCATCGCGCTCCACGTCGTAGATGTACAGTGTCGTCGTCGGCTGGTACGCGGGCACGAAGAAGGGAAACCCCTGAATGTGATCCCAGTGAGTGTGGCTGAAGAGCAGGTGCGCCTCCACTGGCCCGTCGCTGCGCCGGACGAGGGAGTCGCCCAGCTCCCTCATCCCGGTCCCCCCGTCACAGATGAAGAGCGTGTCGTCGACCCGCACCTCGACGCACGAGGTATTCCCTCCGTAGACCCGCGTCTTGTGTCCCGGGGTCGGGATCGACCCCCGCGTCCCCCAGAAGCGGACGAAGCTGGCCATCACTGTCCCTCACGGTAGCGGAACACCACATCCCCGACCTGAAGCTGGTCGCCTTCCCGCAGGACGGCGGCATGAGCCTTGACGCCATTCAGGAAGACGCCGTTCGCGCTGTCCAGATCCGCAAAGGCGTACTCCGGCCCGTCGCGATGGATACGCATGTGGCGTCGCGAGATCGAACCACTGTCGATGGCGATGTGAGCCTGCAGCGACCGTCCGACAATCATCTCGTCGAGCTCGAGAGGAAACTCGCGGGGCGCCCCGGGCCCGCCGATCTGCTCCAGGCGGAAGGGACGTGTGTTCGTCTGCAGGCTGGGAAGCACCGCCGGTTGGTCGACACGCGTCACGTCGGAGGGGCTGGTGGGCCCGTCGAACGGCTTCGGACGGTTGGTTGACATGCTGCCTGGACGACTCTACCACCGATCGGCCGGGGCTGAACCCGCCACAGCGCCAAGCCACGAACCGGGCGCATCTCTGAGCCTTCGGCAACTTGGTGACGCAATGGCCAACAGAACCTTCGCAATTGGCGACGTGCACGGCGACCGGGAGGCGCTCTTCAAGCTCATGGCGTGCCTCCCCGAGCTGGACGCCGCCGACACGCTCGTGTTTCTGGGTGACTACCTCGACCGCGGCCCGCAGTCTGCCGCGGTGATCGAGTACCTGCGCACCCTGCACCAGCAGACCCCGGCCCGGGTGGTCGCGCTGCGGGGGAATCACGAGGACGCCTGGCTCCGTGTCGTGGAGCGCGGGTGGGACGCTTTCGTGATGCCCCCAGGAAACGGCTGCCTGGCCGCATACCGCTCGTTCGCGGGCGGGACGGCGCCCGAGGAAGGTGAGTGGCCGCAGGAGCACGAGCAGACGGCGCTGCAGACCGGCGCGTTCCTCCCTGACGCCGTGGTCGAGTGGTTCCAGTCCTTGCCCTACTGGTACGAGGACGAGCACGCCATCTACGTGCACGCGGGTTTGCCTCGCCACGGGGATCGTTTCCTGCACCCCAGCGAGGTGCAGCCACCCATGACGTTGCTCTGGGTGCGCGACGAGGACTTCTTCCGCAACTACAACGGGAAGCTGTGCGTTTTCGGGCACACGCGGACCGAGTACCTGCCCGAAGAGCTCAGCACCTACACGCCGGAGGACCCGACCGACCTTTGGGCCGGCGAACACTGTGTCGGACTCGATACGGGCGCAGGAAGCGGTGGGTTCCTCACCGCTTTCGAGCTGCCGGCATGTCGGGTCTACGAATCGCGCGACTGAGCCGCCTCCAGGCGAGGCGCTGGACAAGCCGCACATGGGCACGGCAGAGGACGACACAATCCTCCGAGAGCTGAGACGAAGACGACTCGACCGTGCATTCTACGCCCGTCCGGTCCTGGAGGTGGCGCGTCGCTGTCTGGGACAGGTTCTGGTCCACGACTCCAGCGAGGGACTCGCGGCGGGTATCATCGTCGAAGCGGAGGCATACCGAGGCCCGGAGGACCGCGCCGCGCATAGCTACGGCGGGCGCCGTACGAAGCGGACGGAAGCCATGTTCGGGCCGGCCGGACACGCCTACGTCTTTCTCATCTACGGACTGCACCACAATTTCAATCTCGTGACGGGGGGCGTGGGCGAGCCCCATGCCGTCCTGATCCGGGGCCTGGAGCCGATCCACGGGCTGGAGCTGATGGCGAATCGGCGCGGAGTCCAGACAACGCGGCGCGAGCTCACCAACGGCCCGGGCAAGCTCGCTCAAGCACTGGGCATCGACCAACGACAGTATGGTGTCGATCTGTGCTCGGATCGGCTCTTCCTCGCCGCCGGCCATGCCGTCACGTGGGCACGTTCCCCACGGATTGGGGTGGATTACGCTGGCGCCTGGTCGCAGCGCCCGTGGCGCTTCTTCGTGCCTGGAAACCGATACGTTTCCAGCACACGGAGCCACGGTTCGCGGTAACCTCCGCTGCGCATGAGTAACGGCTCGAATCGCCGGCCCCCCGTGACTGCCTCGGACACCGAGCCCGCCACGCCACCTCGCCCAGGCCCTTTGGCCGGGAAACGCATCACTCTCTGTGTCACGGGGAGCATCGCCGCGTACAAGGCCGCTGTGGTGGCGCGCCTGCTCGTCAAGGACGGTGCTGACGTCCATGCCGTGCTCACGGTAGCCGCGCGGGAATTCGTGGGTCCGGCCACCTTCGCCGGAATCACTGGGAACCCCGTCACCACCTCGATGTGGGGACCCGACGCCGTCGGGGAGTCCCACATCGAAATGGCGGCCAGGAGCAACTTGATCGTTATCGCTCCCGCGACGGCCGACGTGCTGGCTCGGCTCGCTGCAGGTCGGGCAGACGACCCACTCACCGCCCTGGCGCTCTGCGCCACCTGTCCCATTCTGGTCGCACCCGCCATGCATCCCAGCATGTGGGGTCATCCCGCGACCCAGCGCAACGTGGCCACGCTGGACGCCGACGCGCGCTGGTCTCGCGTCGGCCCGGATTCCGGAGAGGTCGCCTCGGGCGACCTCGGTGAGGGGCGGATGAGCGATCCCGAGACCATCGCGGGCGAGGTGCTGCATCGCCTGGCATCGGGAGACCTCTCGGGGCGTCGCATCGTCATCACCGCTGGCCCGACCCACGAAGACATCGACCCCGTGCGGTTCGTCGCCAACCGCTCCTCCGGGAAGATGGGGTACGCGCTCGCCCGCCGAGCCGCTGCCCGCGGCGCGCAAGTGACTCTCATCTCGGGTCCAGTCCAGCTACCCAATCCCTACGGTGTGCAGCGCGTCAACGTGCGCAGCGCGATCGCGATGCGCGGCGCCGTGTGGCAGGCGCTGGGTCCGGACCTGTCGCACGCCGACGCGCTCGTCATGGCCGCGGCCGTGGGCGACTATCGCCCAGCGGAGATCCACTCGTCGAAGCTCAAGCGCTCCACCCAGTCGATGTCCCTCGAGCTCACACCGAACCCGGACATCCTGGCGGAAGTGGGACACGCGCGACGTAGCGCTCGCCCGGTACTCATTGGATTCGCGCTGGAGACCGACGCGGACGAGCGAGTTCTCAGCTACGCCCGGCAGAAGCTGGAAGAGAAGCGCGTGGATCTCGTGGTCGCCAACCACGCAGGCGACGCCCTGGAACGAGACGACAACCGCGCCGCTCTCGTCACGGCGACGGAAGCGGAACCACTGACGAAGCTCTCCAAGGTAACGCTCGCCGAGCGGATCCTGGACTTCGTGGCCGAGCGCTTGCGTGAGGATACCTGATGGCACCCAAACCTGGGGACGCAGACGATCACGACAACGGCACCGAGGGCCGCGTGATCGTCGAGGAAGCGCTGAGCGCGCCGACGAATGATCCCAGCCAGCTCGATCCGCATGACCGCGACCTCGTCCAGCCGTTGCCCGGCCGACTGCCGCCACTCGCCATCGTGGTGGTGACGACCCTGGTGACCGCAATCGCCGTGGCTTTCGCCATCCATCCATCCGCCGACGGCGCCTGGTCGCTGTGGCTCGGGCTGGGGATCCCGTACCTCGTCCTCGGCGGCTACGCGCTCTACCTCATGTACGACGCCGGCACGCTTCTCGAGCGCCTGACCCCACGGGGCGGGGACTTCACTCTCGGCGTGCTCGTCGCCGCGGGGTTGCTCTTCGCGTCCTGGGCGTTGCGAGCCAACGTGGCGCCAGCTGGCACGGCGGCGCAGGGATGGGTTGCACAGGTCTATCTTGCCCTGGGCGATCCCAGCGTCATCCAGCGCTCGGCGCAGCTCACGATCGCGTTGCTGATGGTCGCCGCGCTCCAGGAACTGACCTGGAGGGGCATGGTCCAGGACGCACTCGAGGACCTCCTCGGCAGCCGTCGCGGCTGGGTGGTGACCGCCGGACTGTTCGCCGCCGCCACCGGCCCCACACTCATCGCGTTACGGGATCCCCTGGCCGGTCCCAACCCTGTGCTCTTCGTCGCCGCGCTGGGCTGCGGGATGGTCTGGGGATTCACTACCCGGATCGTCGGTAGACTGTGGCCCGCCATGTTCTCTCACATGGCGTTTCTCTATTTCTCGGCCGTCCAGTTCCACATTCCGGGCTTGACCCCCAGCCCGATGTAGCCCTGCCTGTGGCGGGCCTACTCGCCCGAGATGCGCGCCAGTTCCTCTTCGGACACGTCGAAGTCGGCGAAGACGTTCTGGACGTCATCGTGGTCGTCCAGCGCATCGACGAGGTTCAAACACACCTCGGCATCGCGTCCCTGAACGGGCTTCTTGGTCTTTGGCACGTAGGCGAGCCCGCTCTGCTGGATCGGCAGCTGGGCATCTTCCAGAGCCTTGAGCACACGGTCGAAGTCCTCGGGAGGCGTGTAGACCACCCACACGTCGCCCTCGTCGCGGTAGTCCTCGGCCCCCGCCTCGAGCGCAGCCTCCATCAGCTGATCCTCGCCGACTGCCTCCTTGTCCAACTGCAAGGTACCGCAGCGATCGAAGGCCCAACCAGCCGTCCCACTCTGACCGAGCACGCCGTTGTTGCGCTCGAAGATCTTGCGCAACTCCGCCACCGTCCGGTTGCGGTTGTCGGTCATGCCCTCGACCATGAACAGGGTTCCGCCAGGCCCCGTCCCCTCGTAAAGCACCTCATCGTAAGAGGCGCCATCGATCTCCCCAGTGCCGCGCCCGATCGCCCGCTTGATGGTATCTTGCGGCATCTGCTGCGCCTTGGCGTCGTTGATCGCCTTGCGCAAACGTGAATTGCCTTCCGGTTCACCGCCACCCATGCGGGCAGCCGTGACAATCTCCCGGATGAGCTTGGTGAAGACCTTGCCACGGGCAGCGTCCACTGCACCTTTCTTGCGCTTGATCGTCGCCCATTTGGAATGGCCGCTCATCTTCGTCTCCTTGTCCTCGGGGGGTGGCTGGGTGGGTACCCCAAGCAGGAAGCGGTGTAAGACCACAGGCCATTGGTTCAGTCAAGGGCAGCTCCACTCGCGCCGTCCGGGCTCGGTCCGATTTCGTCCCCCCGCGAGAACGATGGAATCTCGCGCCGTTCCGCCTATCCTCCCGCCATGCGGTTGATCGACGTGACCCTGCCACTGGGGGAGAATCTTCCTACCTACCCCGGGGATCCCCCGTTTGTGCGCTGGCGCTACCGAACCCTCGATTCCGGACCGTTCGAGGTGTCGCTCTTCTCCTTCGGCGCCCACAACGGAACCCACGTGGACGCCCCTCGCCACTTCATTCCCGGCGCTGACGATGCGGCAAGCCTGGCGCCGGAGCTGCTGTGTGGGGCTGCTCGAGTGCTAGACCTCCGGGACAAGGACCGCGCGATCTCGGAGGCTGAGCTACGCCGCCACGATCTGCGCGGCGTCCAGCGCCTGCTGCTGCGCACGCTACCGGGTCGGGACCTGAACCGCGAGCTCACTGCCCCGGGCGCCCACCTGACCCCAGATGCCGCGCGATACTTGATCGACGAGGTCGAGGTACGCCTGGTGGGGATGGACCGCCTGAGCATCGAGGCTGACGGATCCAGCGATTTCCCGGTCCACCACCTCCTGCTGGGCGCGGACGTCGTCATCGTCGAGGGGCTCGACCTCCGGGAGGCCACCGCCGGCGACTACACGTTGTGGTGTCTGCCCCTCCGGATTGCCGACGCGGAAGCCGCACCCGCTCGAGTACTCCTTCAGGAGCGGGGACCCTGAACCGAGGTGATCGAGCGCGCGGCTCGACACGCTCGACCAGCGCTTTCGTCGTTCGGCCTTTCCGCTGGAGCGCAGCCGGGAACGGGAAATCCGCTCAGTAGCCAGCGCCCCTCCGCGACCCAACGCTTCGGAGCATGGGCCATGTCCTGGAGGTTGCGCGCAGCGGTCGCGCGAGATGTCGTGCTTGCCAGCAGGGGATCGCCAAGGGAGAGCGTAGGTTCGGCGAACGGCAGCCCAATCCCTTTGGAGACGGCGAGGCGACGTACTGGTTCCACCTACAGTGCGGCGCCCGCAAGGTGCCTGCCGCGTACCTCGCGGCGCTCGAAGAGCTCGCCGCGCCGAACCCCGCAGCAGAGGCTCACCGAACCCTGGCGCAACGCATCGCTGGCCATCACCGACTGCCCCGCTTGGGCCCTGTCAGTGTGGCGCCCACCGGACGCGCACGATGCCGGCAATGCCGCGATCTGATCGGAAAGGGAGACTATCGCATCCACCTCGAGGTCGTCGCGGACGGACTCCTCGACTCGTGGGGCTTCATCCACGCGCGGTGCGCCCAGGCGTACTTCGAAACGGAGGTGGTGGACGTCTTCGAGGCGCTCGCCATCGACCTCCCCGCAGAAGCCAGGGCGGAGCTCCAGGCTCGAGACGGAACCACGCCGGGCTCCCACTCCGGATGAGGGCACACGTCCACCTATGCAGGCACCGGTGAACCGTGGAGCTTGACAGTTCCACGCGCGACGACGTCAACGCCAAGCGGTACGGGGGCCCAGGTCGTGAACGGAGTAGCCACGGTCACAGAGCAGCTGCCGCGCCTGCCCGGAGCGGTTGCCCGAACGACAGTAGACGACGATGGGACGCTCGCGGTCGAGACGGTCCAGCTGGGATTCGAGCTCAGCGAGCGGAATGTTGAGCGCACCATCGATGTGGTCCGCCGCGAACTCCTCGGGGGTCCGTACGTCGAGAAGCAGCGCCCCATCCCGAACCAGCTGTTGAGCCTCGTCCCCGGAGACCTGCGCGCATCCGCCGTTGGAGACGCAGGCCGGGCAGGTCTTGGACTCCATCGAGTCGTGAGAGTTGCACGCGGTCGCCAGGACCAGGGTGAGACCAATACCGAGCCAGCGTGACATGTGGAGCAGATAGGACCCGAGTCCCACCCTGCCAAGCCCTTCCCGGGAGCGACCACGACCTCCACCGAGTCGCAGCCCTGGAGAAACCGCCACCCAGCTCGACAATTCGGCTCGCTCGGCTAGTCCTGAGTCCATGAGCGATGAACCAGATACCGACGCGGTCTCGAAGACGGAGCTGGCATGGTGGGAGTGGGACGTCGCGGCCAACGCAGTCACCTGCAGCCCCTCGAAGATTCGACCGCTCGGATACCCCCTGGAGGAATTTGTCGGCGTCGGATTCGAAGCATTCACCAAGCTACTGCATCCCGAAGACCACGAACGAACGATGCAGGCCATGCGCGACTACCTCGCGGGGAGCGTTCCGCTGTACCAAGTCGACTACCGGATCCGTCGCGTCGACGGGCGCTACGTCTGGTACGTGGACCGCGGCGTGGTGGTGAGACGCGCGCCAAGCGGAGCGCCGGCCGTCCTGCGTGGCCTGGTCTTCGTTCTGGACACCGAACAAGAGGAACCGGACAACGACGCTCGGTTCCGAAGCCTGCGTAGCGCGCTCGCGATCCCCCGCGACGGTTTGCGTGACGAGAACGTGCCGACGGTGTGCATGCAATGCCACCGCCTCAAGGCAGCACCGCGAGTGTGGCAACAGCTCGAAGAAACCGTGCAAAGTCTCATCGCCCGCCCCCTGTCCCATGGCCTCTGCGGCCCCTGCGCCCACGAGCTCTATCCCGAGATCGCGCAGCAGCTCGAGCGCGAGCAACCAGACCTGTTCTGATCCTGGTGATTGGAATCCCGGTCCGCACACCGATCGCCAGTGTCGCGGCACCGCAGCCCCCCGACTCGCCCCACCCGCGAGTCTCACCATCGCCGCGCCCTCTGGTTGTGAACTCTGCTCGCCGATGCGCCAGCAACGGCGGTGTCAGACACAGCCTCCGCTTGTACTAGACCGAGTCCAGCTGCGGCTTGGCGGCGTTCGTGGCCTCTCGATCGACCACTTCCCCCTTGATGGCGGACACCATGCCCCAGGCGGCGCCGCCAGTGAGTCCGAGCAGCATCACCGTGTAGAAGATCAGGCCAAGCACGGCGAGTAGCGGCGCCGCCAGTACGCAGGCCACCGCAATCCCCGCAACCAGTGCCACCTGCTTGACGGTGGTGGTGGTGCTTCCTGCACTCGCATTCGGTACATCACGCATACGTATCACCTATCAGGTATTATACACGTAGTGTGAAACTACGCATGCGGTTCTTTGGCATCGATATACTGCAGTAATTTCAATACTTTATGACGCCCCAGTAGGGCTTTTTGCCTTCGCAATCGGCACCCGTATGCGGAGCTGACACACGCACATTCCCCTAGGCATAATGCCGCGCGTCAAAATGGGGCACAGTCCACGTAGTTACTACGTAGAAAAGTACGTAGTTTTACCGTATCTGCATGGAATTGTTGACAATGTTGGCAGAATTGTCGGGACAGTCATTCACTGACGAGACTAGAATGCTTAAGTGTTCATCCACAGAGCTACGTGATTTACACCTAGTTCAAAAGAGAACTCGCTCGAGTCACGCCCCATGGCCAACGAGGACGAGCCCACCGCAGGAGCAAGGGAAGAGACGTGAGGTCCCTCAGCCGCCTGCTTCCCGGTGCCCTGCGCCGCGCCTGGACCAAAATACCCCCGAGGCGCAGAGCCGCACTCATCGCTGCAGTGCTCGCCACAGCCGCGCTCGTGCCGCTGGCAAGCTCGGTGTCCGTGCGACTCGACCACGATCCAGCGTTCTGCACCACCGGCTGCCACCTGGACGCCCGACTCAGGCCTGAGCCCATCGGTCTGCATCCCACGCTGGAATGCCAGAACTGCCATCGGACTGGCATCGGACTGCGTCTCTGGGCCGCGTCGGTGTGGAGCCAACTCCCTGTCCCTCAGCATGGCAAGGTCACGGACGAGAACTGCAGCGGGTGCCACAACTGGACCCAGGACCCGAGCTGGCGTGTCACCGCCGGGACGCCCGGCCACCACCAGCACGAGGAACGCTCGGACGCCACGTGCCTCACCTGCCATCGGCAAGGGCTACATCAGGGCGTCGGCGTCACGTCAGACGTTTGCCTGGAGTGCCACGACGACGTGACGCTCCACCACCAGGAAGTCCATCAGGTCGGCAAGACCCAGGTTTGCATCAGCTGCCATCGCTTCCGCGGTCCTGCCGAGCAGCAGCGGCAGCGGATCGTGTCCGAATGCGTGGGCTGCCACGCTCAGACGCAGCAAAGGGGAGGCGACCGACCCGCCACGCAGGCCATCGAGCCGACCGCCCTGCACGCTCAGGCGCGCTGCGACATGTGTCACGGCCTGCACGGCGACGCGACCGCGGGCAGACTGCGCCGCCAGACGTGCGACAGCTGCCATCGACTCGACTTTGGTGGAGAAGCGCCGCCCGAGGGGCACACCCAGTGTCAGGACTGCCATCCTCCGCACGGTCCCCGGTCGGTCGCCAGCGAGACCTGCGCCTCGTGCCACCCGGAGGGCAAGCCCGGGGACGCAACGACGGTGGGCTTGACGGAACGACACGATGGCTGCGCCACGTGTCATCAGCCTCATACGTGGCTCACGAGCAACGACCGCTGCGGTGGCTGCCACGACGCGGCGATGAACGAACTCTCCCGCCGCGAGCACGACGGGCACGCTACCTGCACGGATTGCCACCCCGCCCACCGCGCCGCGGAAGCCTCCGCGTCTCCGTGCGCATCCTGCCACCAGGGCGAGACCCTCGCGCATCGCACCGCAACCGGTTCCCACCGGAGCTGCGCGACCTGCCACGACCTCCACCGATCGACGACGGCTGCGTGCACGGACTGCCACGCGCAGCAAACTGCCCAGCTGGCAGTGGGACCTGGCTCTCACCGCGTCGAGTGCACCCAGTGCCACGCGCCACACGGCACATCCCGCGCGGGGGCGGCCTCGTGCTCGGGCTGCCACGAACGCGAGACAACAGCTGTCGCGACAGCATCGACTCAGCAGCACCGGCAATGCGGCAGTTGTCACGCCGGCCATGCTTTCGCGCCAGGGAGACCACCAGCCCCGTGCACGCGATGCCACGACGAGCTCGCCCAAGGTCGGACAGCGCACCTTGGCAACTGCGGTGACTGCCACCAGACCCACGGGTCTCCGGCGCTCTCCCAGGCCAGCTGCGCGAACTGTCACGCCGAGGTCAAGACCGCCGGCGCCACCGGTCACTCCTCCTGCAGCGACTGTCACCAGCCGCACACGACCGCGAGCGCGGCCGCGCCTTGCGAGAAGTGCCATGGCGAGGAAGCGGCGGCCACCGCCGCGTGGCCAGCAGGATCGCCTCACAGCAGCGGGTGCACCACGTGCCACGATCGACACTCTGGAGCTCTGACGGCTACCTGCGAGAGCTGTCACGGCGCGGTGGCCGCATCCTATGAGCACACTCGTCACGCCTGCGCCGACTGCCATCCCGCACATCAGAGTCCGGAGGGCGCAACACGCCGGTGCGCGAGCTGCCATCGTCAACAGGTCGCCGCGGGGCAGCGTGTCGGAGCCGATCATGCCCAGTGCTCGAGCTGCCACGCGACTCACCAGACCGGCACGGCCCAGAATACTTGCGCTGGCTGTCACCCCACCGAGGCCAAGGCCGCGGCCCGGCGGCGCGGCGAGCATAGCCAGTGCGGCAACTGCCACCGCCCCCACCAGTTCGGCTCGCCGACGTGCCGGTCCTGTCACGACGGCTCCCTGAGCGGCGCTCACGCAGTCGCCGGACACAGCGACTGTGGGGGCTGCCACCGCAACCACGATCCGCGCGCCGTGCGGCGCGCGGTTTGCCTGGGCTGCCATGAGGCCCAGAGCAAGCACTACCCCAAGACCCCAACCTGTCAGTCGTGCCACCCCTTCTGAATGAGGTCGAGCCATGGTCCCCGCCATCGTCGCCATCACCGTCGCCGTATTCCTCCTGGTCAATTTCTTCGTCAACTGGGCCGTCGAGGTCGCCCGCGCCCGCCGCCGCCGGGAGGCGCGCCGTCGTGTCCTCGTCCGCGCCGAGCGCGCCGAGGCACCGGCCGAGACGCCCAGTCTGCGGCGCGTCGCGGTGGACGATCCGCTCGCCTCGGTCCTCGTCTTGGGTACCGACCCAGAGGTCCTCGGCCAGTGTCGTCGCGCCTTGGCGCTGAGTGGATACCGCGTCGACACGGTGGAGTCAGTGCGCGAGGCATCCCAGGTGCTCGGCACGCAACCCTTCGACCTGCTGCTGCTCGCAGCGACGGGGCGGGTCTCCAGTCTGGACGAGCTGGTCCAGGTGGGACGGTTGCACGATCCAGCGCCGGACGTCATCGCCGTTCACGGCGCGGACGCCAAGCTCGAGACTCCGCCGGAAGTGACCCTGGCGGGAACCATCACCCTCCCCTGCCGCGACCACCTCCTGGTCGCGCAGGTCCAGAAACTCCTCGCCACCCGGACCGAGCGCCTGGTCGCGGAGCGCCCCCGGGTTCGACTGGTCACCGACAACCGCTCGGCATCGCCGGCGAAGCACATCATCAACGTCCCCGCGGGTCTGTTCATCGCCCCGAATCACACCTGGATCGCGATTCAGCCGAACGGCGAGGTGAGGATCGGTCTCGACGACTTTGCCATCAAGACGCTGGCCTCCGCAGTCGATGACGTCGAGCTCCCTCTCCCCAACGACCAGGTGGGCAAGACCGTTCCCCTGTTCTCCCTGTACCGGGGAACTCAGACCCTCGACATCACCTCACCCATCGAGGGACAGGTCACGGCCGTCAACAGCGCGTTGCATCACGACCCAGAGTTGCTCAGCGTCGCGCCCTACACGAAGGGTTGGATCTGCACGCTCAAGGCCAAGAACCTCGCGGGGGCACTCCAGGCGCTGACGATCGGAGAGGAGGCCATGCCGTGGTACCTCGACGAGGTGGAACGCCACCTGCGTGCGCAGACGAGTTCCCCCCCCGCCCAGCTCGGTAATTGAAGGATGGATCCGATGAGCTCGTTGCGAATCGGCACGCTCTGGTGCGGTCTGCTGTGCGCCCTCGGGTGTTCCAGTGAACCGCCGGGCGCGCTCCCCTCGACCGCCATGACCAAGGCCCGGTTTCCGCACGATCAGCATGTCCTGAAGCAGAAACTCGAGTGCGTGGCCTGCCACCACGAGACGAACGCAACCGCCATCGTCACTCCGCACCCTGACTATCTGGAGGGCACGGGGATCGAGTGCACCGTTTGCCACCACGGCACGGAACGACCGCGGGAGCCCCAATCCTGCGACGACTGCCACCCCAGCACCCCCCCCAGCGTGGCGGACGAAACCCTGAGTGCCAAGGTTGTCATTCATCGTACTTGCTGGCGCTGCCACCCACTGGGTGACTCGCCCAGCGCCAGCGGGGTTTGCTTGACCTGCCACGGCGACACGGCCCCCCCCGTCCGGAAGCAGATTCCCCCACGCTTCTTCCAACGCCCTGCCGCAAAGGGAGTGAAGTAATGGATCGCCGTCGGTTCTTCGAGCTCTCGCTCGTCGCCAGCAGCACGCTCCTGGCGAAGCAGTCCCGAGCCAGCACGCCCACCCCTGCGACCACGGAGTTCGTGGGCGTCCTGTGCGACACGACCCGGTGCATCGGCTGCCGCAACTGCGAGAAGGCCTGCGCCCGCGCCAACGACCTTCCGCCCCCCACCCCGGCTCCCGCGGACGGCACCCACCGACCGACCACGGACCAGCAGTTCACGGTCGTCAACAGCCACGAGAGCTCCAAGGGTCCGGTGTTCGTCAAGCGCCAGTGCATGCACTGCTGGCAACCCGCTTGCGCCTCCGCCTGTCTGACCAAGGCGATGTACAAGACGCACGCGGGAGCGGTCATCTGGCGAGAGGACAAGTGCATGGGGTGCCGGTACTGCATGGTCTCCTGTCCGTTCGGCGTTCCCCGCTACGAGTACGGCTCCACCAACCCGCGCGTCAGAAAGTGCACCATGTGCTGGCCCCGTATCAGCGCTGGCAAGAAGCCGGCGTGTGTCGAGGCCTGCCCGGTCGATGCGTTGATGTTCGGGATGAAGCGCGACCTGATGGAGATCGCCCGCACACGCGTCTACCACCACCCAGAGAAGTATCAGCATCAGATCTACGGGGAACACGAGGCCGGCGGCGCTTCGTGGATGTACCTCGCCGGGGCCCCCTTCGGCGAGCTCGGGTTCCGCACTGATCTGGGCACCACGCCCTACCCCGCATTCACCACGGACCTCCTCTACGCGGTCCCCATCATCTCGTTCGGCGTTCCCGCGTTCTTGCTCGCGCTGAACGTCCTGACCCACGACCGCAACCAGCGCCCCGAAGCGGAGGGGAACGACGATGAGTGAGCTGTCCCGACATGCCGACGAGGGCTACCTCCGCTTCGCGCTCCGCCAACTTCCGCCGCAGGGCAAGATCTTCACGCCGTTCAACGTGATCTCCGCGCCACTGATCGCGCTGGGCGCGGTGCTCGTCGTCATCCGCTTCCTCTACGGCCTGGGAGCCGTCACCAACCTGTCCCAGGAATACCCTTGGGGGATCTGGGTGGGCTTCGACGTCATCACGGGTGTTGCTTTTGCCGGCGGCGCCTACGTGATGACCTTCGTCGTCTACATCATGCGCGGTGAGAAGTATCACCCGGTGGTCAACGCCGCGGTCCTCAACGGCACCCTCGGCTACATGTTCGCGGCGGCTTCGTTGCAGCTCGACCTGGGGCGGCCGTGGAAGATCATCAACCCGATCATCGGCAACGACTTCGGCTACAACTCGGTCCTCTTCCTCGTTGCCTGGCACTTCCTGCTCTATCTCACGGCGCAGATCCTCGAGTTCTTCCCCGTGGTGGCCGCATGGGTTGGCTGGCCCCGGGTCAGAAAGCTCCTCAAGGGGATGACCGTGGCCGTCGTGATCGTCGGATTCACGCTGTCCATCTTGCACCAGTCGGGACTCGGCGCCTTGTTCCTCATGGCCAAGGGCAAGCTGCACCCGCTCTGGTACAGCGAGTTTCTCCCCATCAACTTCCTGTGCTCGAGCGTGTTCGCCGGACTTTCCATGGTGATCGTGGAGGGCTCGATCAGCCACCGCGTCTTTTCTCACAAGGTCAGCCCCGAGCATCACAAGAAGTTCGATGGCATCCTGTTCGGCCTCGCCAAAGGCGCGTGCATTGCCCTCTTCGTCTACTACTTCTTCCAGGCCTTCGTGTTCGTACACGGCAAGCACTGGACGATGATCAACGACTTCTACGGATACTGGTACTTGCTCGAGGTCATCGGGTTCGTCCTGGTGCCGTGCTTCCTGCTCGGCAACGGGGTGCGGCGGCGCAGCAAGCGATTGATCATGGTCGGGGCAGTGATGACGCTCCTCGGGATCCTCCTGAATCGCCTGAACATCTCCCTGATCGCGTTCAACTACCAGCTTCCCAACCGCTACTACCCGCACTGGATGGAACTGATGATCACCGTCGCCATCGTGTTGACGGAGATCTGGATCTTCCGTTGGGCGGTGCACCGGCTTCCGGTGCTGGACGACCACTGAGGAGAGCCGCGATGGAATCGTACAGCTACGTCGATCTGTTCGAGACGAAAGGGCTGGAGTACCTGCTCCTGATCGGATTCCTGATCTTGCTGATCTTCCTGCTTCGCTACCTGGAGCCCGTACCCTCCCGCAGGCGCTGAGCGGTCTCCAGACCACGCGACCCGGACACGAGAGTACGCATCCAGCGGCGCGACAACGCGACACCTGTGATAACTTCACCGGATGTCGCTCGCTCGGATCTCGTCTCGGATTGCCGCCACAGGCGCGCTCTTTCTCCTTGGCTGCAGCGCGACTCCCGCGCCCGTGGCAGCCCCCTCGGCATCGACGCCGAGCGGTGCCATCCCCAGCGCAGACGACGTCGAAGCACGGGTCGACGGGCTGCTCGCGGCGATGACCCGCGACGAGAAGCTCGCCTACGTGGGCGGTCAGGACGAGTTCTTCATTCGCGCGATCGAGCGCCTCGGCATCCCCCGCATCAAGCTCGCCGATGGCCCCGCAGGGTGCCGCAACTGGGGACCCAGCACGGCGTACCCCGCCCCGGTTGGAGTCGCGGCGAGCTTCGACACCACCCTTGCCGGTGAGGTCGGTCGCGCCATTGCTCGAGATTGCCGGGCCCGCGGGGTCCACGTGCTGCTCGCGCCCGGCATGAACATCCAGCGGTCCCCGGTGACCGGTCGCAACTTCGAGTACTTCGGGGAGGATCCCCACCTCGCCGCGAGCCTCGGCACCGCCTTCGTCCAGGCGGTCCAGGAGGGAGGAGTGGTCGCCACCGCCAAGCACTTCGCCGCGAACAACCAGGAGTGGGATCGGAACCACGTCAGCTCCCAGGTCGACGAGCGGACGCTGCGCGAGATATACCTTCCCGCCTTCGAGGCGGTCGTTCGCGAAGGCCACGTGGGCGCTGTGATGTCCGCCTACAACCCGGTCAATGGGATCTTCTCGTCCCACCATCCGTGGCTGCTCCGCCAGGTGCTAAAGCAAGAGTGGGGCTTCCAGGGCCTCGTGATGTCGGACTGGGTGGCCGTGCACGATCCGCTGGGGGGGGCAGTGGGCGGGTGCGACCTGGAGATGCCACGGGCGATCCAGATGAGCCCCGCGAACCTGGGCGTGCTCCTCGACACGGGCTCCTTCACGGAGCAGCAGCTCGACGACAAGGTGAGGCGGATCCTGAGGACGATCGTCGCCGCCGGGTTCCTCGACCGCGAGCAGACCCCCGCGGGAGCGTCACTCGACGATCCCACCAGCCGCTCCACGGCGCTCGCCGCTGCCCGGCAAAGCATCGTACTGCTGAAGAACGAGGAACAGATCCTGCCGCTCGACCGCAAGACCTTACGACGCCTGGCCATCGTGGGTCCCAACGCGCACCCCGCGGTGCACGGTGGTTCGGGCAGCGCCTACGTGACTCCGCTCCACACCGTCAGCGTGAAGGAGGGGCTGGCGGCGGTCGCTCCCGGTGTCCAACTCGCCCACCACCCGGGCATCCAGCGGCGCACGAAGTTCAACGCGCTCGGTGATGCGGTGTTCTCCGGTCCGGTAAAGCAAGAGGTGTTCGCGGGGCAGCAACTGGAGGGGGCGCCCGTCGCCGTCCTCGAGGTGGATCGCATCGACTTCGACCCCGCCGACGGGGAGGCTCCAGCCACCGGAGTGGGACCCGAGCACTACTCGATCCGGTGGTCGGGCCAGGTTCGACTGCCGAAGGCGGGCACCTACGACGTGATGACCAATGCCGACGATGGGATTCGGGTCTTCGTCGACGGCCGGCTGGTGCTCGACGACTGGTCGGACCACGCCCCCCGCACGCAGGTGGAGCGGGTGTCGCTGACCCGCGGCGCACACGAGGTGGTGGTCGAGTACTTCCAGGGGATCTTCGGTGCGATCGCCCAGTTCGGGATCGGCCCCGCGCAGGAAGCAGACACACGCTTCGGCGCGGAGTCGCTCGCCCGAGTCGCACGCGAAGCAGACGCCGTGGTGGTTTGCGTTGGCTTCGGGCAAAGTGCGGACACGAACTCCCTGGCGCGCCGCTTCCAGCCGTTCTGGCCACCGGACTGGGCACGCGAGGCGAACCTAGTGGAGTCAGAAAACAGCGACCGCGACTTCGCGCTGCCCGACGTTCAGCGCGAGACCCTCGACGTGGTGACCCGCAACAACCCCCGCACGATCGTCGTCGTCAACGCTGGCGGCGGCGTCGACTTCGAGGGCTGGCTCGACGGGGTACCGGGTCTGGTCTGGGCCTGGTATCCGGGTCAGGAGGGGGGAACGGCAGTCGCCGAGATTCTGTTCGGCGCCACGAACCCGTCGGCAAAGCTCCCGATCACGCTGGCGAAGCGCTACGAGGATCATCCGAGCGCTCCCTACTACAACGTGAACGAGGGGGGCTCGACCCCCTACACCGAGAGACTGCTGGTAGGGTACCGCGGCTTCGATGCTGCGGGCGTGGAGCCGGAGTTCCCCTTCGGTCATGGGCTCTCCTACACGCAGTTCGAGTACTCGCGGGCGCAGGTCGTGCGCCGCCCGAGCGGCGATGTTGCGGTGACATTCACGGTGACGAACGCGGGGACGCGACCGGGAGCCGAAGCAGCCCAGATCTACGTCGCCCCACCGACGGGCCACGATCGACCGCCGCAGAAGCTCGAGGGCTTCGCAAAGCCCGTCCTGGCCCCAGGCGCCGCCGAGCGGGTCACGGTCGTGCTCCCGCCGCGCGCGTTCGCGTACTGGTCAGACGGCTGGCAAATCGACGCGGGCTCGTACGAGATCCGCATTGGCGCGTCCTCGCGAGATCCGCGACTCGTCGCGACCGTGGAGCTGCCGGAGAGCCGCCTGGAACTGTAGCGCGCCGCGCCCGTTCCGCGGAGCTCTGCCCGATCCGGTCCCAGCACCCCGGAGGTCAGCCAGGCAGCAGCGTGAAGGAAGCCGTGATGAGATCGGAGCTCCGAGACGACCCTCCAACCAGCACCTGGAACTCGCCCGGTTCGACGACCGGTTCACCCTCGTGGCCCACGAACGCGAAGTCCTCAGCGTCTAGGGTGAAAGTCACGCGATGCGTCGCACCCGGATCGAGCGCGACCCGGGCAAACCGACGCAGGGTCTTCGCGGGGGTGCTGAGGCTCGTGTACACGTCGTTGAGATAGAGCTGCACGATCTCGGTGCCGGCGCGCTCCCCCAGGTTGGTCACGTCAAACGCCACCCGAACCTCGACGCCTGGCTTCACCTCTCGCGGCGACACCTCGAGTCGACCGTACTCGTACTGGGTGTAGCTCAACCCGAAGCCGAACGGAAACAGCGGCTGGTCCTCGTAGTGGCCGTGCCGGCTCCCATGAAATCCGGGGATCTGCTGGTAGTGAACCGGCTGGGAGCCCGCCGAACGGGGGAAGCTCACCGTCAGCTTGCCGGACGGGTTGTGATCACCAAACAGTACTTCCGCGACCGCCTGTCCCCCTCGCATGCCGGGATTGAAGGCCTCGAGGATGGCGACCGCATGCTCCGCGACCCAGGGGATGGTGAGCGGCTTGCTATTGATGAGCACGACTACCATCGGCGTGCCAGTGGCAGCGACCGCCTCGAGCAGCGCCTGCTGCCCCCCGGTGAGGTCCAGGTCGGAGCGGTCGCATTCCTCGCCGGTGAGGTCGAGATGGTCCCCGACCACGACGATGGCAACGTCGGCCTCCGCGGCCAGCCGCGCGGCGGCGGGAATTGCGCCAGGATCGGGGTCGAGGACGTCGCAACCGCGCTCGTACTCGACCACCACACCGGCCTGCTGCCCCCGCGCGACCAGGCCGTCACGAACCGTCGTCACCAGGTGCCGCGGGTGGCTGTCGGTTTCCAGCCCCGCCTGCCCACTCCCGAACGACCAGTCGCCGAGCTGCGCGCGGGCGTCGTCGGCGTTGGGCCCAAGCACCGCGATCCGTCGAACACTGGAGGCAAGCGGCAGCAGCGGAGCTTTTCCGACTTCGCCGTTCTTCAGCAACACCAGTGACTCGACCGCAGCCCGCAACAACGGCTCCCGGTGCTCCTCACAACCAACCACGACCCCGACGCGCTCGAATGGCGGGTACCGCTTGTGGTCGAAGAGCCCGAGCTCGAACTTCTGGCGCAGGACGTTGCGACAGGCGCGTTCGATATCGTCCCTCGCGACTTTGCCTCGTCGGTACTGGACCAGCGCGGCGTCGTAGAACTCCGGGGTGACCATGATCATGTCGTTCCCCGCCCGGATCGCGTCGGGGACGACAGCCTCGACGGACGGATAGAGAAACTGTTGCGAGTGGGCCCGCCCCACGTTGTTCCAGTCAGTCACGATGAGACCATCGAATCCCCACTGGCCACGCAGCAAGTCGTCGAGGAGCCACTCGTTGACCACGCACGCAACCCCGTCGATGGCCTGGTAGGCCACCATGAAGGTCCGACACCCTGCCCGTACCGCCTCGCGAAAGGGTGGCAGGAAGTACGTTCGCAGCTTGCGTCGCGAGATCTCCGCCTCGGTGGCGTCACGGCCGCCCACTGTCTCGGAGTAGCCCGCGAAATGCTTCGCGCAGGCGAGCACGCTATCCGGCTCCAATGGGGAGTCGCCCTGGTACCCCTCGATGAGTGCCCGTCCCAGCTCGCCAATCAGGTACGGGTCCTCGCCGAAGGTCTCGCCAACCCTTCCCCAACGCAGATCGCGAGTCAGACAGAGGACCGGCGAGAACGTCCAGTGCAGCCCCGTGTAGTGCATTTCTCGTGCAGTGACGCGCCCCATCACCCGCACCAGCTCCGGATCGAACGAGCAAGACAGCGCCAGCTGGGTGGGGAACACCGTCGCCCCCGGCCAGAACCCATGTCCGTGAATGGCGTCGATGCCGAAGATCAGGGGGATCCCCAGTCCTGTCTCGGCTGCCAGCCGCTGAAGCTGGATGGTCGGTTCGCCCAGAATGTGCAGAAAGGAGCCCACTCGCCGCTGGCGCACCTGCTGTTCGGCATCTCTGCGACCGTCAGCCTGCACCATTTGTCCGACCATCTCTTCGAGCGACATGCGGCGGATGAGGTCGTCGAGACGCTCGGTCACGCTCAGCTCGGGGTCCTGATACGGGTAGCTCTGCTTGGTCATCGACTCGCGTCCACCGGGCGTTCTGGCGACATCGGGCGAGGGTGAACGATCGCACCGACGTGCTCGTGGATCTTGGGGGGCGTGGTTCTAGTCCGCACAGCCACCGCTGTCGAATCCATCGCAGCGAGAGACGCGACGGCGCGCAGTGGATCGGCCGGTCAACGCGGCCCCACAGCGCACGGTCACCTGTCGCCAGCGCGAAACAGATGGCGGCGCGATGCCGTCGCGCCGCCACCCCACACCCGAGCTGGTCCTACCGACGTCGTCGCCGCGACACGACCAGTCCCAGCGATCCCAGCAGGAGGGCCAGTCCGACGGGTGCCCGCTGGGAGTCGTCGCCTGCCGCACGACAGGAGCAACCAGCGGGGTCGCGCTGGTATCTCATGCTGGGATCGATGTCGGTGCCGCGCCCCGCGTCACTGTCGCGTCCTCCCGACGGCTCGTTCCCGGCCGTGCCGGTCGCGCCTCCCGTGCTGGACGACGTTCCCGCAGAGCTGGTGGGACCTCCCGCGCTGGTGGTCGGGCCACCCGCCACGCTCGTCGGCACGCCCGCCGTTCCCGCCGCTCCCGCGGTCGTGGTTGTGCCCGCCGAACCGGCGACACCTGGCGTTCCCGCCGCGCCACCAGTCACCGCGGCGGAGCCACCTTGACCAGCGCCTCCACCACCGACGGTGGGTGGAGTGGGGATGCAGAACCCATCCTGGCAGGTTCCCTCGGCACCGTCCGGATCCACGCAGGCCGTGTCGTTCGGCTTCGGGACGTCGCTGCAAGCGCCATTCACCGGGTTGCACGCCGCCTGTCGCCGACAGTCGTTCGTCGGATCGCAGCTGATCTCGGATCCAGCGCAAGACCCGTCGGCCTGACACTGGTCACCAGAGGTGCAAAGGTTCCCATCCGCGCACTCCTGCCCC
>JBNLDK010000149.1:0-6091 GCA_050304295.1 Polyangiaceae bacterium | reverse complement strand
GCGGGCGATGCACACGCGGCCGTCCTCCAGCGGCTGGCGCAGCGCCTCGAGCGTGCTGCGGCGAAACTCCGCCAGCTCGTCCAGAAAGAGCACGCCGTGGTGCGCGAGGCTCGCCTCCCCGGGGCGCGGCACGTCGCCGCCCCCGATGAGCCCGGCGTCCGACACTGAGTGGTGCGGGGTCCGAAATGGGCGTGTGGCGACGATCCCCACGTCGGGGTCGACGAGCCCCGCCGGAGTGGATGGCCGTCGCCTCGATCGCCTCGTCGAAGGTGAGCGGGGGCAATATCGTGGGCAGTGTGCGGGCGAGCAGCGTCTTGCCACCGCCGGGGGGACCGACCATGAGGAGGTTGTGGCCACAAACACACCACCGAGGCCCTCGAGAAACGCGGTCTCGACCACAACCACCCCCGATCGCCCGCGCCCGTTCCCCCGGCTGATGCGTCGCCGCGAGTTTCTGGACACTTCGGGATCGAGTCGGGCGGACGAGCTGAATTCCCGTGAGACGATCGCGCGAGCTTACTTTGAGTTCGCTGGGGCTGCGCGAGGACGTTGGAGACCACCTACGGTGAGCGACAGTCCCGCCGTTGTGCCAAGCAAGGCGTCGGGCGACCCCGGAGGAGAATTGGGGAAGTACACGAGAGAAGTGTCTTCGGTTGCCTCCGTCGCCGGACCGACCACGGACACCGCGAAGCCCACCCTCAGCCACGACATTGCGTACACGTCCACTCCTGCGCTCGAGCGCATCGCGATCCTGATCGGTTCGGGACCGAGGATGCTGGTGTCGACTCGATAGCCACCAAGACCCAGTTGGAGATAGGGTTCGAATCGGTGCCGAGCCAGAAGGTACGCGCGTATCGCCGCGCCAATGCCGTGGGCCCAGGCGGATTCATTGGGTGCGTAGAATGTATCGGGCCCTCGCGCCTCCCAGTCAAAGACGCGATACTCGTACCAGGCACCAAGTCCCACATGCGGAACCGGCCGGGCAAACGCGCCGAACAGCACCTCGCGTCCAAGTGACAGTCCCTGGTCACGAGGCGGCACAGTGAGCCCGGCGCACATGGCGCCTTCGAGGAGCGGCCGACGTGAAGGCGGAGCGAATATCGATGACTCCTCCGCAAAGGCCGCGGGTGCCAGGAGCAGCACGACCATCATCACGGTGACGGATTGGTAGCACGACATTCGGTCGCAGGAATCAAGGGGAGAAGTTGTAGAAGCAGGCCTCGAGACACACCGGCTCCTCACCAGGCCAGCTTCCGTCAATGCAGAGGAACAGCTCGGCTGCGAAGGGCGCTTCCTCGTCGGACACTGGCCGGCACAGGTCGAGCGCCGACGAGTACTCGTAGGTTTCTGGGGACTCCAACTGCAACTCTTTCAGACACGGCCGCAGATCTCGCATCTCATCCGTGCAATCATCCACTCCGTTTTCGTTCAGGTCGAAAGCCGAGCAGTCGTCGTGCTCCGAAGCGCAGTGCAACTCAATGCACTGCTCACAGCATTGGTCGGGCAGCGTGGAATCGGGGCAGTCATAGGTCGTTGCCGAACTGCCCGCGGCGGGCGTGCCTTCGTCGCCGTCGCCCCATCCCGGGTTCCCAGCGTCCGAGCCTGCTCCCCCACTGAAAGGATTGTTGTCATGATCGTTGGCGTCACTGCACCCGAGACCCGCAACGGTGAAGACCACTGCAGTTACTAGGAGCATGGCAAGGTCACCAGAGCCCGATCGTTGCACGGTGCTGACCTCAGTTGGGAAAGGCATTACTTTGGAAAGGTATGGGCGTAGGGCTGATGCTTGACCCACGGACATCTTCCGCGATGACACCGCCCGAGCACGTGCCCCAGTCTTCGAACTAGTCTACCTTCGGCTTGGTCGTTCCTCCAATCGCGATCCCCGCCCCGAGATCGACTTTCCAGAAACCACGCCGAAGCTGGGGCGCATAACCATGCGATGATGAAACATCACCCTTCGTGACCCCCCAAGGAGCGGCTTTGGAACCACCCGCGCTCGGCAGTCGCGCCTGTCACCACTGAATCCGGCGCACCTGGTCGACCTGGTCGAAGTGCTCGTCGCGCGAGACGACGGGCAGACACTCGGAGCCTGAGTACTCGAAGGTCGTCGAGCGCGTCCGTGATTCCCTCCGGCTCGCACTTCGCTACCGTATTCGCTCCGGCGCGCGTATCTTCGGCGGCGCCGCAGCAGCAGCGCCGCTGGCCACGATGTCCGACGTGACCCGGTCGATGCCCGTGAGATCCGCGATGGTACCCAGCACCTCGCCGATGACGCGACCAACTTCGTCGATATCGAGAGCTGGACCGCGGGTCGCGGTGGGGACTTCAAGGAGCTCGCTTCGGCCGACCTTCAACCGCTCTGCGAGGCGCTCCGCCGACGAGAACACCTCGTCGGGCACCGAGGCGTGTTGCCATACTCTGACGATGAGCATTTGCCCAGCGAGGCGAACGTGAGACCATGGGCTGCCTGACCACGCTGGCGCAAAGACGCGGTCCTTGGCTTCTGGTGGCCGCAGCTCCTCTCGCGTGTTCCGCCGCGCGGAGCAGCTCGGGAGGGGCTCAGGAGGTACCCGTCACTTCGGTGCAGACGGGGACTGCCATAGCGACTGCCTCTGTGCAGAAGCCCGCGGTCCCAGCAGGCCCCCGAGACCGCTGTCAGCCGGTCCCGGCGACGCGCCCCTTGCCTCCCGACTTCCCTGCCGGCTGGTACGCTGCCGAGCCGATCGATCCAGTAGCGTCCCCCGGAGAGGACAGAGAGAAGGTGAGCGGGATCCTCCGTTTCGCGGTGCGGTTCGAACGCGATCGGACGCTGCGCGTCCGAGAGGACCAACAGACGGTGGTCGATGCGCTGCCCAGCGCGGATTTCACCCGAGCGCGCGACCGCTGGACAGCGCAGGACGACACAGAGGTGCACTGCTGGCCAGCCCCCGGTGCGTCACCCAATGAGATCCCCGCCTGGCATCCCGTCAAACTCGACGTGCAGGTCGTTCCCGCGGACAATTGCGGCTTCATCTACTCGCAGCTGGCTGTGCCCCCACTCCCTGCTTGTGTTTCCAGTACGCGAGGGCTCTGCGAGCACTGGCGGCTCGAAGCGATCCCCTCGCCCGCGCGAGTGCAACGACTCGACGCACTGGTGACCCGCGCCCTGGACCCGAAGAACTGCCCGACCGTCGTTGCGTGCTGCGCCTCGGAGAGCCCCAGCGCCTCGGAGAGCATAAACGACCTGTTCCACTCCGATTGTCGCAGGGTTCGGGGGGAGACCGATCCCCTCTCGTGCTACGCAACCTTGCAGAAACTGTGGGAGCTGCTGGGGCTTACCGAGGGCCCCTGTGGCCCCTCGGAGGGCTAGGAGTATCCTGGCCGTGGTGAACTGACGGGCATCCCTCTGGTGGTCGCGGAGGTCGTAGCAGGTACCGCCATCCTGGTCTGGGCCGGATGGTGTGTGTACCCCGGACCCCACGACGTCGACGGCGGCTGGCTTGCCAGGAAGAGCTACGAGTTCTCCGCCGACGAGGTTGGCCTGCTCATCCAGTCCGCTCGACGTCTACAGCCCCCTGTCGAGCTGAGGGACCCAGGGTCGATCTCCGCTGGACATTGCACGTACTCGAAGAAGAGCTCCCGGGACCCCGGAAAGGTCGTCGGCGCCTTCCCGACCCTGCACCTGCGGTCTGGGTTCGTGCTGCGGGCCTACGAGTCCTGGTTCGGCCTCGATGCCTGTGGCCGGGTCTTTGCGCTACCGGAGGGGAGCCCCTTCCCGGAGCCAGACCCAGACGCAAGCACCGTGCCCGCTCCCCCTGGTGCGCTGCACAACCCCATGCTGGCGATCGAAGGAGACGGACGGGTGCCCGTGGTAGCCGCAAGGACATGGATTGACCGCGCCGACGACCAGCGGCGCGGCGGGGAACCACGCGCGGGCGCGAGCGCGGGCGATGCACACGCGGCCGTCCTCCAGCGGCTGGCGCAGCGCCTCGAGCGTGCTGCGGCGAAACTCCGCCAGCTCGTCGAGAAAGAGCACGCCGTGGTGCGCGAGGCTCGCCTCCCCGGGGCGCGGCACGTCGCCGCCGCCGATGAGTCCGGCGTCCGACACAGAATGGTGCGGGGCCCGAAATGGGCGTGTGGCGACGATCCCCACGTCGGGGTCGACGAGCCCCGCAACGGAGTGGATGGCCGTCGCCTCGATCGCCTCGTCGAAGGTGAGCGGGGGCAATATCGTGGGCAGTGTGCGGGCGAGCAGCGTCTTGCCCCCGCCGGGGAGGCCGACCATGAGGAGGTTGTGGCCACAACCACACACCGACGTCGTCCGTGTCGCAACGCACCAGCAGGCGCTCGGATCCTGGCTACTCGAAGGTTGTCCAGCACGTTTCGACCTCTCCGTTCTTGCCACGATGTCGGCCCAGAGCTCGACTTTCCAGAAAGCACGCCGAAGTTGGTGCGCGTGAACATACAACCATGACAAGATCACACGTCGTGGCCGCTGCTGAGCGGATTCAAAGCTACTTCGATCGGTGAAGATGCGGATCGTTATCATCGCGCTCACTCTTACGGCGGTCGCGTGCGGCAGGGTGAGCCGCGACGAGGACGCAAGCGACGCAACGGCGGGCGCGAGCGGCGCCTCGCCTGGTAGCGGTGGCGCCTTGCCCGACGATCCCTGCCTGCATCCTCTACATGTAGCCGACTGCTACCAGCCCTACGCCACCTACGCCTACAATCGCGAGACGGGATACTGTCAGGAGGTCCAGGACGGCGGCTGCAGGGATACCCTGAATCGCTTTGCCTCGTTGGCACTCTGTGAGAGCACGTGCGACGCCCTTCCTGAGCCCACGTGTGACGACCCGACCGAACGAGCGGGAGGGTGCCCTTGCACGACCACCGCCCAGTGTGCGGGTGAGGTTTGCCTTGGGGATGACGTGATCCCCATGGATCCTGACGACTGTCTGACCCTTACCGAGGGTGTCTGTCGTACCTACACGCCACTTCTCGGTTGCTGGTGCACGTTCGGCTACGTCAACCTGCCAGACGAGGTCGGCGTCTGCTGGGATGGTTTGGAGTTCGAGTAGCGGGTGGGAGCAGCGACCACTCTGGTCGTCCTCGCGACCTGGGGTTGTTGGGGCAAGACCAGTCGCGATGAAGCCTCGGACGCGGGCGAAGGGCCAGTCGCCGGGGCGGGCGGCGCATTGGTTGCCGCAGCCGGCGGTGCTGCGGGACGCGCTGGTGGCGACGCGGGGGGAGGGCCGGTTTCGTTCGACGAAGGCAACTACGACTTCTGTCAACACTGGGCTTTCGAGCGCGCGTCGGAGACCTGTAGTGTCGCGCTACCGGAGCTACCGTACGACGTGAACCGAATGGTGGTTGCCGTGAACTGCGAATGGTTTTCGGAGGCCGACCGGCGGACGCGCGCCGGTGGGGTCGGCGGCTGGGGAGGCGCGGAACCCGACCCAGAACTCTACTAGTTCTTCCTCGACATCCCGTCCCACACGCTGCTCCCGCCGCCCGCTCTCTGTGGGCGCGTTTCGTCCCCGGATGTTCGGCAGTTCGACGTTGGGGTCGGGTGTGGTTTTGCCCTGAGGCGCGAGCAATGGGTTGCCTTGCCTCCTTCAAATACGATCACGGCCCCTCGATCACCCGTCCCTGAATCGCCTCCGCGACGTGCGCCTCGGCGACGCTCTCCGTGCCCTCGAGATCCGCGATGGTCCGCGCGACCCGCAGCACCCGCACGTAGGCGCGCGCGCTCAGGCCGAGCTCCTTGACGGCGCGCTCGATGAGCGACCGCGCCGCGCGATGGAGCGGAGCCACTCGTTCCAGCTCGCTGAGCGAGAGCGTGCTGTTCGTGGTGCCCGTGGTCTCGCCAGCGCGAGACCGCTCGAGCTGCCGCCCGCGGGCGGCAACGATGCGTGCCCGCACCTCCGCCGATGACTCGCCGGCGCGAGTCGCCGAAAGCGACCGCACATCCACCGGTGGCACGAAGACGTGCACGTCCAGCCGATCGAGCAGCGGTCCCGAGAGGCGCGTCGTGTAGCGGCGGCGCTCGGCGGCGGAGCAGCGGCAGTCGATTTGCGGGTGGCCGTGGTAGCCGCAGGGGCACGGATTG
>JBNLDK010000148.1:0-20401 GCA_050304295.1 Polyangiaceae bacterium | reverse complement strand
GCTTCCTCCAACGAGCGAGTCACGTGCGCATCACGGCGCACGGCAATGTCCGTGCGCTGGTGCGTCACGCGAAGATCGTCGGGCTGCTGTGCGTGTTCGAGCTTCAAGGGGATCAGTTGACGATGCAGCTGTCCGGGCCGTACTCGCTCTTCCGACGCACGCTGGTCTACGGGCGAGCGCTCGCCTCGCTCCTGCCTCGGCTGGCCTGGTGCCGCGACTTTCGGCTCGCGGCCGAGTGCGTCGTCGAGAACGCCAGCGGGTCGAGCCAGAACGCCGAGCTCATCGTCACCAAGGGCGACCCCATCGAGGCCGGCCGCGAGCTCGACCGGTTCGACAGCTCGGTGGAGGCCCGATTTGCCCGCGACTTTGGTCGACTGGCGAAGCACTGGGAGCTCACCCGCGAGCCCGCCGCGCTGCCGACCGAGCGAGGGCTATTCTTTCCCGACTTCGAGATCGTGCATCGGCGCGACGGACGGCGTCGCTGGTATCTGGAGATTGTTGGGTTCTGGACGGAGGCGTATCTCCGCGGGAAGCGCGAGGCGCTCAGCACGTCAGGGATCGAGAACGTCATCGTCTGCGTAGACGAGACGAAGTCCTGTGGCCTCGAAGGGCTCCCGGACGGGCTCGTGGTAATCCCGTACCGCCGCAGCGTGAAGGCGCGGCAGGTTCTCGATGTGATCGAGGGGCAACGCAGCCTCGGGCATCCGCCTCATCTGGTCCGAATTCCGGAGGTAGCGCTGGTGCGCCGACAGCGTTGAGTGCCCGGCCAGCGCCTGGGCCTGTTGGGCGTTCACGCTGGCGTTTGCCAGGGCCTGGTTGAAGGCTCGCCGCCACGAGTGGAAGTCCACGGGCAGGGTGGTTCGGGTCTCCTCGAATAGCTCGGTCTCCCTCGGGGTCAGCTCCCGATCCTCAGCCTGGACCCACCGCGCCCGCTTGATCTTCCTCTGGCCGGTGGCGCACCGCCGATCGGGCTTCTCGATCCAATCCTCGACCAGAACGTCGATGCCGAACGCCCGCCGGAGATCGCGACGGAACGCGGCCGCGTGAGTGTGCCGTTCCCGGTTCGTCTCTCCTGCCTTGGCGCGCTTGCCGTCTCTCAGGTTGGGGAAGACCCAGCCTTCCAGCGGTCGGCCGTGTCGCTCCCACCAGTCGTGCAGGATCGGGCGTAGCATCGCCGGGATCTCGAGCCTCTGCGGCTTGTTGGTCTTGGCTCGTGGAGCCCACGCGGATCGATCACACCGAGTCGTTGGCGTTGGTCCCCATGGATGAGTAGATGGATGAGTAGTAGTAGGAGCCCGATATGCCCCCTTCGAGAGTGTTGCGTTTTCCACCGAAGTTGGAGTTCTAGTAGAGGGTGGCCCGCGCCCTGGGACCAACGATCACCAAGGAGATCTTGTCGTCGCCGAAGCCGAACGCGCTGGAATTGGCGTAGTTGCCATATCCCAGGGTCTTGCAGGATCCGCCGAAGTTCGTGTGTTCGGATACTGCGATTTGGCCCAGCCCTGGTGTGCAGGGGTACGCTAGGGCGTCGATGGTCCCCAACAAGACGGTCAGGGTAGTTGAAAGCAGTGCTGCGAGTGGCCGTTTCGAGCCCATGGGGAACCGATGATCTCCATCACGAACTGGTGGAGCAGGGAGACAACGAGCACCAGATCGTGAGCACCCGCCACGTGAGAGTGCTAGCCAGGACGATGATTCGTCAACTTGCACCGATGGCTAGCACGGCGAAACGGGGTTGGACCTCCTTGCCGCGAACGTTGCGCACGCTACGACAGGCGTTCTTGTCGAGCATCGTGTTGCTGACTGCGTGCTCGTGCATGCGCTGCGAGCAGTCCACCTCGCCGCTAGCATCTGCCCGCGTCACCGAGTCGACCGCGGGTGTCTCCGACGGGTCATCTCCATCCGCTTCCGTCGATGCCGCCTGTCCCGTGGCCTCCCGCGATGAAGAGCTCTGGGTGCCGCGCACCGTGACGTTGCAGCCACCCCGTGAAGAGCGCACGGTGATCCTTCGTGAGAAGGGGGTCACCATGGCCTTTGGCTACGGAGCGTTCCTGGGCATGGCCAGGTGCGGTAGGTCGGAGACGACGGTCGATTTTCTCGCGAGCCGGCCCGAAATGGAGAGGTTGGTGGTCATCTCCGCCGCCGAGGACAAGCGGGCTCACTGGGTGGCTGCCGCGCTGCTCGACCAGGGGCGTGCTCGGGTTCGCGACGAACGCACGAAACGCGACGCGACCTCCATCGTGCGACAGCGATGGATCTCGCAAGGCTGCCGCGGGGGGTGTCGCCAGTTCGGCCGTGAGTATCGGCTTCAGGTCCCCGGCGAGGTCTTTCTGCAGATCACCGATACGTTCGTGGATGGGCCTCCCGTCAAGAGGCAACCCTCGGATCCTCCGTCCCTCTGATCCACACCGGGGTGTTGGTCGCGCCAGTCGCCCCGGTGGCTCGACGCTTCAAGAACACCGAGCCGTCGCCCCCGTTCGCTCTCGTCACCGCCGACGAACATCCCGAGTCGGCGGCGAACAAGCTCCAGGACCGCGAGCATGGATGGGGTGAGGTATCGCGCTTCCCTCAGAAGGCCATCGACGGCATCGGTCAGGTTTGTGGCGATCTGCACCATCCACGCGCCGTGGGGATCGTGAGCAATGCCAGCAAGGTGCGGGTCTTCAGGTCGATGATGAAGAGTACCGAGTAGCGGACCAGGCCGTGTTCGCTACAGTAGAGGCGCCCCCGTCAGGCCATGCTGATGGACGGCCTCGAGGGCGCGTTTGCCGCCACGCCTTGCCGTTCGTGTTCGTCGTCCAGCTCGCCTCCCCAGCGCCAGCGCCAGCCCTCCCGCCAACCACAGGATCCAGCACCACGATGCGTGCCGCGGTCCCCCCGCGACCCGACATCCACAGCGTCCGGGTTCGGATCGGCCCGGGGCCGCGCGCGGGGTCGGCTCGGGCTCTGCACCGAGACCGGCGCTGGTCTCGTGAGGTGAGGCGGAAGCTGGAGTCGAGGCGATGGGGTCTGGCGGTAGCGCCGCGGCCGGAGCGCCGAGTGTTGCTTCACCGCGGGTGGCCACATCGCTTCCAAAATTGTCGGGCGACGCGGAAGAGGCGGGCGGCACCTCCATCGGTGGACGGCTGGCGGCCGGGCTCGTGGGCTCGGCGTCGGGAGCGATGCGAATGGGAGCGTCGTTGCAGCCGCCCGCCTTCGGGCATTCGACTCGCAGGTAGGTCAGGAATTCGACCGCTAGGCGACCCTGCTCGTCAGGCCCTGTTGCCATCCGCGTTCCGTAGAAGCGAAAGGTACCAACCGTGTCCGCGGGCAGCTGCTTCGGGCTATTGCACCACCCGACTTGCATCAGTAGCTGCTTCGCCTGACGGTCGGATGGCCCTTTCTCCCAGTCTTTCACGCGGAGGACGAAATCCGCAAAGTCCTTCATTAGCGGCTTGCCGTACGGACGGCGCTCGACGTCCGTGACGGTCCCGACGGCGATCCAGCTGGCCTCGCGCTCCCAGCACGCAGCGTCTTCGGAGGCGCAGGGCGGCGGTGGACAGGGTTTGGTGGAGTGCGCCGTCCCCGCTAGGAGCAGCACCGCGAACCCGACGCCCCAGCCGATCCGCGGGTCCATCCGCCATCTCGACCTGGCGGTCGTTGCCACCTGGCGCGTCCCACGCGATCGTCGATTCCACCGGTTTTGAACTCTTCGCCCATCCATCGCCAGCAAAGTTACCAGCAAATTCAGCCCGGGACACGGGGCGCCTTCCCGTGTTTTCTTTGCCGCCCGATGCGATGCCGTTCGCGGTCACTCTTGTCAGTCCCCCGCACGGCTGCCATCGTCTCGGCACATGCCGAGCCCCTTGCGCGCTGTGCTGTGCCTGCTGGTCCTCGTTGCCATGTCGGCGGTCGCCGACTTGGCCGCCGCCAACGACACCGCTTTCGGAGGGAGCGCCGCCGCCCTGGTTCCGATCGAACAGACCGATGTGCAGATGCGCTCCGAGCGGATCGTGATGACGGCGCACCCGGTCGAGGTACGCTGGGACGTCTCGGCGCGGTACGAGTTCGTCAATCATGGGACCGAGGCGGTCAAGCTCCAGGTGGGGTTCCCCGAGCTGCGCTGCCCCGGGGGAGCCGAGTACTGCTCCACCGGGGCCTTCCAGCGCCTGACGACCCGGATCGACGGCCAGCTCGTCAAGCATCGGAAGGGCAAGGTCGATCTGGGGCACGAGTGGAACAACCATCTGGGCACGGTGTGGCTCTTCGACGCGACGTTCCCGCCGGGCAAGACGGTCGTCATCGAGCATGCGTACTCCGTGCCAGGCGTGTTGGACTCGATGGGTCATCGGTACCTCACCTACGTCACTCGCACGGGTCAGACCTGGGCGAAGACGATCGAGAAGGCCGAGTTCGTCGTCCGCCTCCCGCCCTTCACCCACACCGTCCTGGCCGCACGCGGCAAGGGGGTCACCGGACAGCCACCCCGGGTCGCCACCGATGGCCGTGTCGAGTTCGTCGCGAAAGCCACCAACTGGGTGCCCGACGAGGACATCGAGATCGGCTTCAACTCCTCGTCGCCGATGACCGTCGCGGGGACATGCCGCTGGACCAACGAACCCGAAGACGCTCAGCTCTGCATCAACGCGTTCTACGCGTCGAAGGGATACCCGTTCAAGTCGCTCGAGCTGAGGAAGACCTACTACTCGGGCAATCCGAAGTTCACGTTCGACCCGGTCATGAAGCAGTGGGAACGCCAGACCCCACCGCAACCAGGATTCACGACCGAGTGGTTCGAACCCTGGGAGGGCTCGCGGCTGCGCCAGCTCCAGAAGCAGGTCAAGGAGCAACGAGCCACGCAGGGGCAAGCCACCAAGGCCGTCGAGGTGCTGCCAGCCGCACCCACTGCCGCTGCGTCCAGCCGCACGACTTCCCCGTTCACCCAGCCCAGCGCCACCGCCAGCACGCGCCCCGGTCCATCCACGCGCAAGGCGCCGACCCCCAGGGCGAGCGCCTCTTCCGCGCCGACCCCAGCACCCGCCACCCCGACCCCAGCAACCCCCGCTCCGAAGCGGACCACGCTCTGTCAGGCCACGCCGGGCGCTTCCTCCACGTTCTGGACTCCCCTCGCCACACTCGCGCTCCTGCTCGCCATCGCGGCCCTGCGCCGCGTTGGTCGTTCAGACACTAGCGCTCTAGGTTCGCCGGCTCGGTGATCATTGCGCGCAGCTTCATCGGCGACCCGCAGAGCGAGCACCTTTGGAGGTCCACCCGCCGCCCCGAGCACCACTTCGAGTACCACCTGGCGTAGCGGCTGGATCGTCCGAGTAACGCCAGAGTTCGCGATTTCGGTCAGTTGTAACGGCCAGTAACGGCGGGAAACGGCATCCGAACGGATTGCCAGGATCGACGTCGAGAGTTTGAGTCTCTTCTCCCGCTCGAGAAGAGCTAAGCGTTTTCAGCCGGTTGAGAGAGTACTCGCAGTCGGCTTTTTCGTGGTTTTCACCAGTGGTTCGGAGGCTTTCACCAGGCGCGTCGCCTGTCCGCTGCTCCTACATTTCCACCGGCACGACGACCCCCAGCACCGGCAGATGCACGTACGTCCCCGTGACGCGCTTGCCCGTCGCGGCGCTCACTGCTTCTCCGTATGAGCGCAGCTGCCCCGCGAAGTGGGCAGCCCTGGCGACGCCCTGCTCCCGCGTTCCCGGGAAGCTCTTGTGGTCGACGACGACCACCGCATCGTCGAGCTCGAGTACGAGGTCGGCGCGGCCGCCGAGCACGGTACCCCCGTCGAGCCACTGCGCGACGGGCCACTCGCGGCGCCAGGTGGCGGCGGGCCACTCCTTCTCGATCCAGGAGCGGAGGGCGTTTCCCGCCTGCAAGAGGCTCGACGGTTCGAGGAACTCCGCGACGTCCCAGCCAGACAGCAGCTCCCGGGCCATCTCTGTCCGTGTCGCGTCTTGTAGCCCCGGCAGGTCTGCGGCGAGGAAGGCGTGCACCGCCTCTCCCACCGGGGCCATGTCTGGTTGCCCCTTCAGCGGCAGTCGGGGCCCGATGGCGATCGAGGCTCCGGCAGTGCCCTCGCGATCCATCGCCGAAGGCTGTGCAAACGCCGGTGCATGCGTCTGAAGCTTGCGCGGGGGGTCGTAGCCGATGCCCGCATTCCACTTGGTGGGCCTGGGTGGTGAGCGCTCCGGAACGCGGACGACGACCTCGAGCTCGTGCTGGCCCCACCGAACGCTGCGCGTCTCCTTCGCCTTGCCAACCGTCTCCGGCTCCTCCAGCTCGACGCCCAGGATGGCCGAGAGCTGACCCTCCACGACAGGGCCAACGGAGGCCAGCACCAGGCGGTCGCGAGCGCGCGTCCACCCGACGTATTGCAGGCGGACGTGCTGGTAGTCCTCGCGCTTCTGCAGCACTTCGGTGAGCGGGTGTTCGCCCAGGCGATCGAAGAACTCGCCGGTACTGTGGCCTCCGAAGAAGCTTGGCCAGAAGCGAATCCAGCGCCCCTTCAAGGGGTCCTCCAGGTCGATACTCGGGCTCTCGCTCTCGGTTGACACCTTGCCCATGGGGTTCGCCCTGAAGCTTCTCTTTACGTCGTTCAGCACGACGACGGGCCACTCGAGTCCCTTGGCGGAGTGCCAGGTGCTGACCGTCACCGCGTCGCCGCCCGTGGCCAGAGCGCGAGCGTCGTCCCCGGCCAGGCCGGCCATGTACGCGAGGAACCCCGCTGGAGTACTTGCGGCACCTTCGGTCAGGCACTCATGCGAGTACGCCAGGGCGTGCCCGCGGAGGCGGTCCAGATCTGCCAGTCGCCGCTCGGATTCCGGCCAGCTCAGGCAGAGCTCGCGCAGGTCGAGCGCCTGGTAGACGGCGTCGAGCGCCGCCACTGGACCCGCGCTCGGATTCGCCTCCCGCTGCGTGCGAAGCGCGGCGCGCCAGGGTGCCTGCTCGAAGGCCTTGCCCTTGGGTGCGGCAAGCGCTGCGGCGAGAAACTCGTCGGGGCGGTCCGCGTAGTCGATGATGCGCGCGACGTTGGCCAGTGCCAGCGAGTCTCGGGCGTCCACCCACAGGGCGAGGCCCGAGAGCGCCACGAGTCCGTGGAGCGTGCTCGCGATACCGGTGGTCGGCAACTCCGCTCTGATGCCGAGGAGACTGAGCTCCCGCGCCACCCGCGCACAGGTGTCGTTCTCGCGACACAGTACCGCCACGTCGCTGGCCGCGACGGGGCGCACCTGCTTCGTCCCCCGGTCCTCCACCGTGACCGTCTTGTCGGCCAGAAGTCGGCGCACCCCGTCCGCGACGGACATTGCGTGCTCTTCCTTCTTGCCACCGTGCAGGCGCCACACCTCGACCGCATGGGGATCCATGCCGCGCGGCTCCGGGCGCTGAGCCTTCAAGCGCACGCGATCGGCGCTCAGTCCGTAGTGGTCGAACGCTGCCGCGAACACCTCCGAGGTGAGCTCCACCAGCCCCGGGCGGCTGCGGTAGGAGTCACCGAGAGTCTCCAGCGTGCCTTCCGCCAGGATCTGATCGATTGCGGCGTCCATGAGTGCCGGATCGGCACCGCGGAAGGCATAGATCGACTGCTTCTGATCACCGACCCAGACGCTGCGCGGAGCGAGCTTGGCCAGCTCGAGGAAGATGGCCAGCTGGATGGGGCTCGTGTCCTGGAACTCGTCGACCAGCACCAGATCGATCTGCCCGCGCAGCTGTGACCGCACGTCGTCGCGGCGCAGTGCTTGCAGTGCCAGCCGCTCCTGGTCGACGAAGTCGATGCCGCCCCAGGCCTTTTTCAGATCGGCATATGCTTGGAGAGTGCGGGCGGCGACGTCGAACACCAGACGGATCGCCAGCTCGACGTCGTCGTGTAGCCGCGGGTGGCTCAGAACCTGCGCGGCGGCGGCCTGCATCGGCGCGAAGTATCCCCAGCTCCGCTTGCCACCTTTGGTTTTGCTGAGCTTGAGCCACAGGCTGTAGGGCAGGCCACGACCCGCCTCGAGCGAAGCCCGTGACTGTCGCAGTAGCTGACAGGCCTCGCCGGTGGCCTTCGTCGGATCCAAGGCCCGGTCGACGTCCTCGAGCGTCTGCCGAATCGCCTGCGCCAGGTTCCCCTCGACTGCCTGGACCGACTTGGCGCGAGAATCGAGGAGCTCCATCATCTGCTCGACGTTGCGGTGTGCCGAGTCCCTGAGCGTCTGCTCATCGACGCAGTTCGTGCGCGCAGCCGTCACGATGTCGGACACCACGGCTTCCCAGTCAAAGCCGCCGAGGCGTTCACTCAACTCGGCCAGCTGCGCTGACTCGTGCTCACCGGTGAGCACGTTGGACAGGGCGCGGCCCAGCAGGCGCTGGGCGCGGGCTTCGTCCAGTACTGCCAGCCGCGGCGAGAGCCCGAGCTCGAACGCGAAGTCGGTCACCAGCTGGCCGCAGACCGAGTTGACCGTGCCGATGCGAGACGCTGCGAGCATCTGCGCGTCGCTGAAGCGTCCCGCCTGCAGCAGAAACGTGCGCACGCGCTCCTGCAGCTCGGCCGCGGCCTTGTTCGTGAACGTGGTGGCGACGATGGCGTCCGCGCGAACGTTGAGCGCCCCGACCTCGCGCTCGAGCAGGGTGGCCAGATGGAACGTCTTGCCGCTGCCAGCGCTGGCGGAGACGATGCCGATGTCCGTCATCGGGCACCTCCCGTCGCGGACAAGAGGGCGGGTGCCACGGCGTCATCGTCCCCGAAAGCCGCTCCACAGAGCGCGCCCTTGTCGCAGAACCTGCAGGGCGGCGTGAGCTCCAGGATGCCGCTGGCAATCGACGACTTCTTCGGCGGCGCCGCGTCCTCCGCTTCGATGGCCGTCGCTGTGACTTCGCCCTGGTTCAAGCGGTTCCAGGCGATGGCGTAGGCTTTTTCGACCGCGGCCCAGGTCTCGTCGATGCCGGGGCCCGCGAGGGGGACGGCGCCGGGGAACCCTCCGGGATGAGTCGTCAAGAGCTCCTGGTTGGCGAGCGTGAAGTACGCCACCGGCGGCAGGGTCCTGCGGCGTCCTTGCAGCAGCCTGGCATAGACCGCCAGCTGGTACGCTGTCCCCGCCTCGAGCTCCTTGCGCTTGTACGATGCGCTGCCGCCCTTGAAGTCGATGACGCTCAACGGCTCGAGCACTAGGTCGGCACGCCCGGCAATGCGTGTGCCCAGCGCCTCGGCTTCGTACTGCGCTTCCACCGCGCGGACCGAGCGATCGTGGTCACGGAGCAGCACGAACAAGGCACGCGCCGACTCGACGGCCATGCGCCGCGCCCGCGCCTGCTCCGCGTTCGCGCCCGGCAAGAACAGCGCTGCCGCATACCGGGGACCGAGCTGATCGAAGAGCTGCCCCGCGCGGGTGGCTGCCTGGTCGGGCGTGCGCTGCTGGCCCCTCGGCTGGGCCGCCGCCATGTCGTCGCGGAGCAATCCCTCGAGCACCGCATGCAGGAAGCTGCCGAGTAGCTGGGTGCCAGAAGGGAGCTCGGCGGTCTGTCCGCCATACAGCTTGGCGGAGTACTCCGCGACCCACGAGAAGGGGCAACCGACGACCTTGCCGAGGCTCGACGCCGACTCGGTGGGACGATGCTGGATGACGTGCCGCTCGACTTGCCAGCGGCGCACGGGCATTGGCAGTGGCCGAAGCTGGCGTTGGCGCGTTGCCCGCTTCTGGGGCGATCTGGGCGCCTGGTGGACCAGCGATGTCGGATCATGTCCCCGAGCGACGTTGGCGACGATCTCGTCCCACGCGGGATGCGGGTGGGACGTTTCACCCCCGGCGTCCGTCTCGGGGCACACCAGCAGCAGGGTGCCCGTCGTCTGTTCGAAGGGCCGCCGCCAGCGGGCGGCGAGGGCGATGGCCTCGTTCGCTGGCTCGGGAAGGTACACTTGGTGGCCGGCAAGCTCCTCCCGCTCGGCAGCAGAGAACGGAAACCTGCGGACCGATGGCGCGCGCGCCAGGGTGAAGTCCCACCAGACGACGGTACTGACGGGCCCTGCAACCGCGCCTGGAGCCCCGACGGAACGAACCCCGGCGAGGGCATCGTGCACGGGCGTGCCGCCCACTTGTGCAGTCGCCTCCTGGATCAAACGCACGAGCTCCGGCTCAGCGAGCTCGGTCAGCTCGCTCAGCTGCAGCACGCGGAGGAAGGCACTGATCTGGGCGCGGGGCGCCACCCACCGGTCGGGGTGCTCCTCGTCCAGCTCGCCCCGCGCCGCCAGCCACTGGGCGAGGGCCTGCGCCCGCGCGGTGACTTCGGCCGTGGGATACCGGCTGCCACGCTCGACGCGAGGCACGAGGAAGGTCTGCACGCGAGCCTCGACGCGCTGACGCCGGCCCTCGTCATCGATCGCGCTGAGCCCCTCCGTGATCGCCTGATCCCATGCCTCGCTCTCCACGGCGGGCACCTCGTTCAGCGCCGCCACCAGACCCCGGGCCAGCCGTCGGGGAAACGGCGTCTGCGGCAATGTGAGCAGCTCGAGCGCACGCTGCGGATCTGGAGGCTTGTATCCCAGCGCCAGTACCAGCGGCAGGAGCTGCAGCAGCACGTTCTCGCTGGCGGGAAGCGCCGCGCCCACCGTGGGCACCCCGAACCGGGCCAGGGCCGCGTCGAGCACCTCGTCGGGGGTGATGATGAGGGTGCTGGGGGAAACGTCTCGGGTTTCGAAGTTGGCGGCCAGCCACGCCGCGACCTCTTCGGCGGCCTGCAGGGGCCCCGGCGGTCGAACGAGCTGGAGCGTGCCATCGCCCTGCGGCGCGAAGTCGGCCCAGCCGAGCGTCGCGAGGTCCGTCTTGCCGCGCCCCGTTCCATCAGGTGGCGGCACCTTCGATTCGATGATCGTCGTGCGCTGCTTCTCCAGCGCGGTGAAGACCCGGCGCCAGGCATCGGTCAGCTCGTTGAACCCGTGCAGCACCCGGATGCTCTCGATGCCCGCGCTGCGGCCGAGGAGCGCCCGCTCCACCGCGATAAGCCGATCCGGCACGCCTGGCGGCACGTCACGCGTCAGCTCGAAGAGCTGGGCGAGGCGCGGCGAGCCCCACGGCCCGCGCCAGCCCGCGTGCCACAGCACGTCGCGCCAGTTGAGCAACGTTTCCGCCGTGGCCAGCGCATCCGCCTCGGCCGAAGCGGACCAGAATCCGTCCTCTTGGCGCACCCTGGGCAAGAACGCAGCCACTCGTTCGAGGCGGGACAGGGGCTTGGTGGGGATGCCCAGTGCGGTTTCCAGCGTGGTCAGCAGCCCGGCAGGGCCCAACCAAGCTTTCCCGAATGCGGCGCGAGGGCGGCCGGAAGGGGGTGCTGGCGGTCCGTCCGGTGGGGCATCGCAGAAGAGCGGCCCAGGCCAGGCGCCGGAGTCGAAATCGATGTCGAGCGTGATCTTCATGCAGTCCCCACCCGGGCCAGGGCCCATCTCCGCAGAAGACGATTAGAAGCCAGAAAGCTGACAGGTGAAAGGGGGATCGCCGCCAGGCGGACCTAGAATGTCAGGGGGGCGTGGTACGTCCAGGCACCGGATCAGCGGCTCCCCCTGCTCGAGCAACTCGGGCAGACGGGGCTCCTGGACGCCCGGCATCTTCTCCGCCACCGAGACCGGAAACCTCGCGAGCTCCCTGTGACACGGCTGCGCGACGCTCCGCCGTGATACCTTTCCCCAATGGTGGGACGAGTCTTCCCGCTCGACGGCCCGCGACCAACGAGCAGCACCGCGGAGCGCAAGCTATACGATGCACTGACGCGCCACCTGCCTGCTGGGTGGACGGCGTGGCATTCGCTGCGGCTGCGGGTGGGCGGTGGTTACGAGGGAGAGGGCGACTTCGTCATCGCGATCCCCGAGCGTGGCATTTTGCTCGTCGAGGTGAAGGGTGGGCACGTCGAGCTTTGCGAGGGGCAGTGGCTGCAGGACGGGCGCGCTCTGAAGCGGGCGCCGCTCGACCAGGCGCGGAGCTTTGCGGGGCACCTCGACCGGGAGCTCCGGGAGCGGGGGGCGCGGGTGCCGCCGTGGGGAGTGGCGGGGGCGTTTCCGCAGACGGCGTTCTCGGCGGGGCCAGAGGAGGGCGGCTGCCGGGGGTTGATTCTGGGCGAGCGCGATCTCGACTGGCTGGACGCCGCGTTGAGGAGCGTGGCCGAGCGGGCGATCTCGATCGAGCAGCGGCGCGTATCACCGATGCGTGAGTGGGTGCCGCAGCTCGAGGCGATCTGGGGGCGCACGTGGGTGCCGCGGGTGTCGCTCGATGACCGCGCTGACGATGAGGAGCGGCGCCGCATCGCGCTCGACCGCGACCAGTTGCGTGTGCTCGATCTGGTCGAAGCGAACGCGCGGGTGCTGGTGGAGGGCGGCGCGGGATCGGGCAAGACCGTGGTGGCGCGCGAGAAGTGCGTGCGCCACGCCCGCGCCGGCGGACGGGCACTGTACGCGTGTTTCACGGATGCGCTGGGGTACGCCGTCGATCGGTCGTTCGAGCCGCTGCGCCGCGAGGGGCTCGCAGTCCACGCAGCTCCCATCGAGCGGCTCGCCGCCGACTGGATGCGCCAGAAGGGCAAGTCGGTGCCGCCTGTGGAAGCGGAGGGGTGGAAAGACGTCACCCTGCGCGCGACCGACTATCTGCCGCCCGAGGAGGAGCGCCCCGATCTGGTGGTGGTCGACGAGGCGCAGGACTTCAGCGAGCAGCACTGGCTGTTCATCGACGAGATCGCGACGGGGCAAGGCCTTTGGATCTTCCACGATCCGCGACAACGGTTCTGGGGCGACCGCATCTTGCCGGAAGGCGTCGCAGCGGACGCGATGAAACTGACGCTGCCGACCCAGCACCGGAACCCGCCAGGCGTGGAGCGACTGGCGGCGCGGTACCGAGACGAGGGCGCAGCCCATGACAGCCGAAAGCGAGACAAGTTCGACTCGGTGCGCGTGGTGGCGGTGTCAGAAGGGAAGGCGGTGCTCGACCGCGTGCGGCACGAGCTCGACCAGTTGCGGCGCGACGGGGCGCGGCCGGGAGACATTGCCGTGCTCACCGTGGGCGGGCGCAAGCGCAGCGAGCTGATGCAGCGCATCGAGGGTGGGTTGGCCTCGCTCGGAGGGCACGCGCTGGCACTGGCGGATGACCCCACGGCGAGTGAACGGGTGGTGGCGGATACGTTCCTGCGCTTCAAGGGGCTCGAGCGCCCCTACGTCATAGTGACGGAGCTCGAAGCGGGGCGGTCGTCGAAGTACGCAACGCGGATGCACATCGCGACGAGTCGCGCCACGGTGGAGCTGGTGATCGTGGCTACCATGGCGGAGCTGGAGGCGGATCCGCGGCTGGCGGGGTTGGGGTGATCGCCGTTCGCATCGAATGCCGGCTGGCCTCACCCGACATGGTGGACCACTGCCGAGGTCGACTTCGTGCTTGCGCGGCGCGCGGCCTTTCATTGTCACACTGAACGCGCTGGCTCCTGTCGGCGCCAACTCGGCGGATGTACCTTTCGTGCAGTACGGAGGTCGAAGCATGCACGAACCCAAGACTGAGGTGGCGACGCTGCGCCTGCTCTCCTGGAACATGGGTGCTGGGGGGCCCGGAAGACGCGCAGCCTGGGACCTATCTGCGGTGGCGAACTGTCAGATCTCGCGTCACGCTACGTCCGAGGGACATGGGCATTCTCCATCTCGCCGCTGACCAGCAGACCTGGGCTCCCGAGCTCTTTGCGCTGCTTCGCCGCGTTTCGCTCGGTGAGCCCATCGAGCAGGACGGCGCGGCTTTCGTTCCGCTGATCCTGGACGACCTTGCGGGCGCTCCGGGCTCCGCGTCTGCTGCCGAGCCCGCCACTGACGCGGAGCTCCTCGAAGAGGCGCTCCAGGCGGGGCACACGCAGGTCGATGAAGTCTCGGCGCATGGGCATGTGCCAGAGCTGCGGGTCGAGCACGGTGGCAAGCGGCCGCTGCTCTTGCTCGATGGCGAGCAGGTGGTCGGCGGCAAGCAGAACCGCATCTTCAACGCGAGCTTCGTCGTGCTGCCGGGTGCGAGCGTGGTGGTGCCGGTGAGCTGCGTCGAGCAGGGGCGCTGGGGGCGCAGTGGGCGGTTCCAAGCGTCGGAGGGGACGCTGTACGCGACCGCGCGGTCGAAGAAGCTGCGCACCGTGACGCGCGAGGCGCAAACGACGGGCCGCTACCGCACCAATCAGGGCGAGGTGTGGGCGGATGTGAGCGACTTCCTCGAGTCGACCCAGACGATGAGCGCGACCGATGCCTTCGAGGAGGGCACGCGGGTCCGCGCCCGGGAGAAGCGAGCGAGCCTCGAGCGGTTGAAGCCGCTGCCGCGCCAGGTTGGGCTCGCGCTCGTGCGGGGCGAGAAGCTGGTGAGCCTCGACCTGTTCGGGTCGCCGGAGCTCTACGCGCGAGCGTGGAAGAAGGTGGGGCAGGGGCTCGTCATCGACGAGGAGACCGCGGGGGCCGCGACGAGCGACCCACGCGACACCGTCACGCGCACCCTTCAGCGCCTGGTCGATGGCACCGGCAAGCGCCTGCGCCCGAGCGAAGGCTGCGGCGAAACGCTCCACGGCGGCACGCCCGACGTGAACGTCGGCGCGGCGCTCGATGGGGGCGCGCTGTATCACGCGCTGATCGCGGCGAGCTGAGGCTTCGTGCGCCCGCTACGCGCGCGCGCGAACGGACGACGGGGCTGTCCATTTTCAAACGGGCTCAGCGGCCGTTCCTCGTGAACCTCGACGTTCTCGGCGACACGTTCGATGAGGTGTTCGCCGTGCTTCGCGATCTCGTCTTCCCCCGCTTGCCGGCGGCGCAATACGCCGAGACCATCCGGCGCTGCATCGAAGCGGCGCAGTCCGAGATCGAAGCGCCCTGGGTGGCAGATTTTCACGCGATGGCGCTCGAGCGCAGCCGGGAAGAACGCGTGGGGGCGGCTCACGGCGTTGCTGCTGCCTGAGCGCCGCACGATCTCGGTAGACGCACCCGAATAGTAGTCGCCGCCCGCTCGTGACGGGCCGTGTCCGCTAGCTGTCAGCAATGCCGCCGTTGCTCCGTCCATGGTCGATACGGCGGCCGACGGCAAGTGGTGGAGCCTGTTCGAGAACCCGCCGAGGTGTGACATTGAGTGACCGAGCAGCGTTTGCGCCGCGGGGCGCGATGCGTAGGTTGGTAGTTGACTAGGAAAGGTGGTGACGATGGTCGAAGCAGGGGGAGAAGAGGTAGTGGACGACGAGCTGGCGGAGCTCCACGGCGGGCGCGAGTGGGCGGGCGCGCCGCTCGATGGTAGCGGCCGGTTTGGCGCCGCCGCGCGCGACGACGAGCCCGAACTCGGTACCGCCAGGTTCCTGGCGCAGCTCCCCGTTTCGTTCCACGAGCTCTTCGCCGCCGTGGCACGCGGGGCCGACGATCTGGTGCTGGCGCGGCTCGTACGGCGCTGCGGGCCGGCCGTCGAGGCCTACGTTTCCAGCCTCGTGCACCGCTCCTTCCCGCAGCTCGAGGTGGCGGATGTCGACGCCGTCGTCAGCCACGTCTTCGACCGCGTCTTCATCGGGGGCGACTACCGCGGCACCCTGGGGGAGAAGAGCGCCCGGGCCTGGCTGAAGCGGACCGCGTGGCGCAAGGCGTGCGATCGGGCGCGCCAGCTCGACGCGCGCAACCGGCGGTGCGCTGCGACGGAGTCCCGCCTCTCCCGCGCGGCCGAAGCACGGCGCGAGGAAGCGGCAGCCTTCGCCCTGGCGGAGCGGATCGTGCCGCTGCTCTTCGCCGAGCTCGACCGGGCAGACCGGTCCTCCAAGCGCCGCGAGCGTGTCAAGAGGCACCTGTTCCTGGTCGTGGAGCACGTCTGGGCGGGGGTCTCCAGCGGCCGGCAGGCAGAGGCCTGGGGTTACCTCGAGACCGCTCAGCGCTTCGAGCATCTCGACGCGAGGGCTCAGCGCAAGGTCCGGCTGCTCGTCGATCAGCACCGTCGCCGCGGCCGCGAGCGCGCCGCCGAACTGCTCGCCGCCCTCGTCGAGCGGGGCACCCTTCGCCGCCGCGACGCGCTGGCCTTCGCCCGCAAGCACAAGGTTCCCACGGACGGCCTCGACCCGGTGGACGTTGCGGAAGGCTCCGGCGCCGCACCGCCCACGGGGTCGGGGTCGTCCTCGATGGCCTCGTGAACCGCAAACTGTCAGCTTTCCCCTGAACACCCGTCTCACGGGCGTGACCACGCGTCCGTACCTTCCGGTCCATGCGCCGATGCACGAGCAGATTGCGGGGATCCTCGGCGACCGCGAGCGCGAGGCTCTGCTTCGTTGGATTGCTGGCCAGGCGACGGAAGATCCGTTCGCGCTGCTCGTTGCGGCGGGCCGTCTCCTGAGGGCTCCCGTTCCGCGGCCCCTCAGGCGCATCGCCGAGCGCGTGCTCCGACACTTGCCGTCCCCCCTCGCGCTGCGTCGCCTCGAGGCGGAGGCCGACCGTGGCGTGACCCGCCTCGAGCGCTGGGTCCAGCGCCGCGACCTGGGCGATCCTGCGCTCCTCATCGCTCTTCGCGACGACCTCGAAAGCCTCTCCGTTTCCCTTAGCGCCTTCCTCCTTCATGCCGATCTCGATACCCCACACCAACCCACCCACCACGATGACCCGGCCCCCCGCACAACTCGCCGCTGGTCCCGCCTTGGCCGCTTCCGACGCCACCTCCAGCGCGCCCTCGCCGCCATCGACGAGCGCCTCGAAGACCTGGCACCTGAGCTACGCCACACAGCGACTGCACCCCCCGATGCGGAGCTGCTCGAGCGTCTCGAGATGGTCGGCGCGAATGGCACGCCCTGGGGGGAAGTCGCGACCGCGGCGCTGCTGAGCGCGTAGCCGAGGGAGGTTCCGAACTCGGCGCTTGCACGGCGCCCACGTCGGATACCGGTGAGACCGAGCGGCAGCGACACTGCGGGGTCATGGGTGGGCTCTTGCTGACAGCATGCCAGGGATGATGGATCCCGAGGGCATGATGTCCGGAAGCGGATGCCACGACATGACCCATGTCGGCCCAAAGATCTGGTGACCGGTGAGTCGCGCACCGCCTGACCTGGACCCCGGGAGCCGATGGACCCAGGATCTGCATGGCTCAATGACGTGAGATCTGGGATGCGGGGTTACGGCTGGACGGCGACGATGTTGGCGCTGACGCTGTTCGCGTGTGGCGGCGGTGGCGATGACGGTCAGGTGTCGGAAGTGGTGTGGCACCATCCGGCGACGGGAGGTGTGTCGGGTGGCGAGACGCAGAGCTGGACCGCGGGAACGTCCTCGACCGGCGGCGACGGTGGAGGTGGCGGGGTCGGCGCACGCGAGTCGGTTGGCGGCGGGAGGGGCGAACACCCAGGCGACAGCTGTGTGTACGTCGACACGTCTCCGATCGCTGCGCGGCAGCTCTATGGACTGGAAATCAACGGCAGCGGCTTCGATGCCTACGAAGGTCAGTTGGCTCGAATGACGATCTGGACCAATCCGGACTGGATCGCCGTGGCCCAGGAGCGGGTGATGGGGGGTGCGTTCAAGTTCGAATTGCCGCTGGCGCTGACGGACTACAGCAGCGTGAGCCTGTACATCGACGAGGATGGCAACGACGCGTGCAGCGACGGGGAGCCGACATGGAGTTACACGTCCGGCGCTGGTGCGTGCACTTCCCAGCCGTGTCCACCGCCCGGCGGAACCCACGTCGAGAACCTCCGTCTACCGCTCGACGAATGCTCGGACTGCGGCCCGTGGCGGGCCCAGCCGCTAGCGGAGCTCGGGATTGAAGACCACTGCGTGACCGGGACGGGCAACGATCTGGCTGAAGCTCTTCCCTGTCCGCCGTGAGGCGGGGTTGGAAGCGCGTGTCTGGCTGGTTCCCCCGCCCTCGTTCGGTGCTGATGACGATGATGGCTGCTGGCCTTGGGGTGGCGTGCGGGCGGACCGCCACTGATCCGTACGGAGCACCGGGACACGGCGCCAGCAGTGGGGTCGGAGGAGCGACGTCGGGGGGAGAGGAGCCGGCGCCCTTGCCACCGCCACCGATCGAGAAGGGGCACTCGTCCGTCCGTTCGCTGAGCGTGGGCTGCCGGACGTACCTGCAGGCGAGGCCCTCACGAACACCGACCACGACTGGCGAGCCGTGGACGTCGGCTTCTCCTTCGTGTGCGCGCTCGACGGGTCCGGCGGGCGCCATTGCTGGGGAGCCAACATCGCCGGACAGCTCGGCGACGGCGCCGCGTGGGTGCACTCTCCGGCCCGGGTGGTGCTTCCGTGATGGTGCGCCGAGGACCGGAATACCGCGCAGTATCCACCACGCTACGCCGAGCACTCCCCACGGTGTTCTCGGGCAAGCTCAGCGGCGATTGTGGTGGCGTCCACCGGGTCCATGCAAACGCTCCAGTGTCGTCCACACAGACCTGGGTGCCGGTGCCGCCACGGAGAGTGCGGCGACGAGGGGAAGGGCTCGTTCGATCACGCCCTCCAGGTGCCGGCTCGGCCGGCGCGAGGCGCCTCCTTCTGGTCGTGCTGCTTGCAGTGGGGCGTCGCTGGTATCTGGAGATCGTAGAGTACCACTCGGAGCATCGCTCGTTCGCAACGCGCTGGGTTGCCGGGGTCCCGCCTGGCTACGTAGACTGGTTCTGTGCTGGGCCCGGCTGACCGCTCGAGCTTGCTCGTCACGATGATGCTCCTCGCAATCGGCTGCCGGGGTCCGCATGCCGACGTCGCGGCTCCGCCAACCCCCGTCGCCGCGCCGAGGCCCCTTTCCTCGACTTCCAGCGCCGAGAGTCCTTCTCCGCCAGCAGTGCCGCCACTCCCCGTCGCTCAGCTACCAGCGACCTTCCCGAAGACCGACGGTCCGCTGTGGAGGAGCGTGAGCGCGAGCTCCGTGACCGTTTCCGGGGGGCGCATCGTGATGGTGAATCCTGCGGGGCAAGTCGTCGCGGTAGATCCAAGCAACGGAGTCGAACAGGACTGGGGGACCTTGCCGCAACACGTGACCCACCCCTTCAAGCAATCCCATGGCGGGTTCGAGGCCATCGGAGGGCTCATCGCCCAGCATCGACCCTCCACCACCGTCTTTCATGACCCTCGAACGCTGAAGCCCCGGTTCCAGCTCGACCTCTCCGCCGGCGGCTACCACGACGATCTCCGAGCCCTAAAAGCGGGGCTGCTCGTCCTGGAGCGGCCTGGCTCGGACTCCCCTGTCGGACCGCGACTGAGCCTCATCGATCCGCAGGACGGTCGTCCCATCTGGACCGCGCGCGTGCCGTACAGGGCCGACTACGTCGCGGTTCGCGACCTCGTCGTCCTGCACGATGGCGAACGGCTGGTTGCCTGGCGCGCGAGCGACGGAACCGAAGCATGGGCGGTGTCGAGTCCCCGCGGGCAGCTCCTCGCGAGCGGTTCGCGCCTGGCCATCCAGCGCGGCGGCGTGCTCGAGTTCTTCGATCTCGACACGGGGGCCCCCCAATCGAGGAAGATCCGCATCCACCGGTCGGTCGTCGGCGGCGCCGTACCCGCCGTCGTCGGGGACGATGCGGTCTACGTGGCTAGTCAGGACCCGACCACGGCCCATGGTCTGGCAGTCCTCACGGCGTTCGACTTCGACGGGCAGCTGCGGTGGCAGGCGGAGCTTCCGACGCTGAACCCGAGCTCGACGGCGAAGCTGCTCCTCGCCGGTGGCCGCGTGTTCGTGCCGGGGCAGGCACGCGGCAGCGGACTGGTGCTCTCGGGATTCGACGAGCAGACCGGGAAGAAGGACTTCGAGTGGTGGATGGTGGGGCCGGGAGAGTTCTTCGTCTTGCGAGGAGGTGAGGGAGAGCTGCTGATGGCCAGCGCGTTCGCACGAAGCACCCTGGCCTTCGATCCGTCGCAATCGATTGCGCTGCACCACGTCCGTGCTAGTGGCAAGGTCGTCCACGCCGCCGGCTCCTTGACCCGAGGAGAGCTGTCACGGGCGCAGGTATGTCTGGGGCAGAAGTGCGCTCCGGTTCGTCCGTCTGGCGCCTACGTCATCGAACTGGAGGCGCGAGGCCAGGTACCACTCTTGCTCCTGCCGGGACGCTTCTTCTCGGAACCGGCACTGCCGCCACCATCCAGCCCCGACATGAGTCCCTGTGCCCGAGACGTCGAGCGCAGTCTGGACTTCGAGGTCCGAACCCACTGGATCCAAGATCTCCCTCTCCACGTCGGGTACTGCCCGAACTTCGAGTACTAGGGGACGCCCCGGGTTTCGGGTCCGGGTCCAGCACCAGGTCCGGGTCCAGCACCAGGTCCGGGTCCAGCACCAGGTCCGGGTCCAGCACCGGGTCCGGGTCCAGCACCGGTCCGGGTCCAGCACCGGATGAGGAGTGTGGATCTGGAGCCTACCCCGGTGTGCCTCACCCTCGCCGTGCGTCAAGGCCGCTCGCTCCGCTCGCGCCCTCTGGGGTTGGCCTGCGGCCAAGCCTTGACTCACGACGAGGG